>NZ_CP199292.1:3488681-4104272 GCF_052495765.1 Aliikangiella litoralis
TGAGTACGAGGTGAGGATTGAGCAAATCCACTTTCATCCAAATAAACGACAGGCTTTCCTAACTGCTCGTACCGACTAAGTTGTTGTTGAAACCTCGCCCGCTTTAATTCATCTGCTTTGGGGTGGCACAGTGTTTTTTTTATAGCTCTTATTTAACCGTTTGAGAGCATCGTGAATACTCGGTTGCGAAACACCAAAGCGCTTGGCTCGTTCCCATTGATAATCATCAGGGAAATCTTCGACATCTTTTTTCAGTGTCTCCATGCAAAGCTTGATGCTGGGTCTATTTTTTTTCGCACAAGGCTCAATGTTTTTATTCCAACGAAGAAGGCTTCGCATGGATATATCAAAGTGCTCTCCGGTTTCTTCAAAGGTTAAACCGTGTTTCTGTTTATAAGCCAAGACGTGTTGGCGAAATGCTATCGGATAAGTCATGTGAGTATTATGCCATAATAAACCTATTTAGCTATAGCAAAATTCGCCACAACCTAAATCGATTATTAACAACGAGCAGTAATTCTAAACACAATGTATTTAATACGCAAAATAGATTCTCTGCTAAACTTCTAATATCTCAATGTTGGAAGTGTGAAGTATGTGCGGTGCAATTGGCAGAGTAATAGATAACCCTTTTGTTAGAGGGTTAATGGATATTCTTAATATCAGGCTCGACTCGAGTACTGACTATAATATTCGTCCTAATGCCTCGATTCCTATATCGATTGGCCGTGATGGTGGACCGGTTGGTGTTAATGCAAATTGGTGGCTATTCCAGACCAGGACAGAGAATGGCTACACATACGATAAACGCTATAAGAGCTTTAATACAACTAAAGCTAAGCTTTTCACTAATAGAAAGAAAGATTTCACTCATCATCGCTGTGTGATACCTGCTAGCTGCTTTTATGAGTGGAAAGGTAACCGATACAAAATAGAGCCAATTGATGATGCTATCGCTTTTGGTGGCTTATATAAAACATGGAAGACAGAAGACCCGGCAAATCCGCACTATTCATGCTCAGTGATTACTTTACCAGGACATTCAAAGCTTAAGCACATACATGAAAAGTCACTACCTTTGATGCTGCTCAAAGATGAAATTGAGCCCTGGCTTGATGATAGCTTTCATAATCCTGACTATTGGCTACCCACTTTAGAGTCAAAAATACGCTTTGATTTACGAGTAACGCCAGTTGATAAGAAAGACCCCAGTATTCAGATTGGGGACTCTGAAATTATTAAGGCTGATTAATGCGTTATATATGAATCAATTTTCCTTGTCACCTGGATGAAGACTGGAGGGACCAAAACGAACCTCAGTATGAACTGTATTTATTGTAGAAGAACGCATATCAGCTAACACAGGTCGTACGAGTGCATAACCGCCAGCATCTGGAGGTGCTTGAAATACATGCGCTGTTGCTACTCTCAATGCTGGAGCTGCTGCTGGTGCTGCTGGTGCTGCTGCTCCCCATCTCCCTCTAACTGGATTTCCATCTCTGCCAAACAGCACTCGTTCTCTATCATCATTCATGATTTTAACTCCAAAATCTCATAAGTTATGATTTGTTGGGATCTAAGAATAGTTCACGCGCGTAGCTCATTCAATAACCAATCTGAGATAATAAAAAGAGATATTTAGTACTATACTACTCATTTGAGTAGTTAACATGATAAAAAGAACGGAAATTCAAGCTGAGAAATTAGAGTATATTTGCGATGAGTGCAAAGCCGGTGTTATGCGCCTGGTACATTCTGCACCGGTTACTCATACTAATCCTAAGCAGTTCTTACACCGTTGCTCAAGCTGCAAAGTAGAAACTCACTTCACTTTTATATTACCAACAATTGTATTTAAAGAGCGTAAATTCATGCTTGCAGATTCATTGAGACAAACAGCAGTTAACCCATCATTCGATTTTAAGAGTGAAAAAGACAGCTGATATTAAGGTTTTTTCTTTGGTTCCAAGACTATTTTTTCACCGTCTTGTGATTTAACAACTATTTTAGCTTTGCGTAGCAAGCCTAAATCGAAGGCACTCTTCTCCTCTACGTGCTCTTCGAATGATTGCCCGTTTTCAAATTTTTTTGATATTTCTTCGCGTTCGAGTTCTTTCTCTTTGCGAAATTCTTCAATACTCATGCTTTAACTCTAGCTTGACGCTTTCTTTCTATTCTAGTCATACATGCGGCCAGATGTCTACTTTTAAAGCTTTCAGGGTAGTTTATATGAGATTTTGGAATAGAATCGAGTATATCTATGCCGAATTGGCTAAATATCTGTATACCATCCCTGTTTTCAGCCATATATAAAATGTCGGCAATTTCCTTGCTGGCAAACCGATAACCTCCCCCACTTAATAAGGATTCAATAAAGTGGCCTGTAATCTTCACACAAGCTTTTAATTGGTCCATGCTGTGTTTATCTCTTCGCCTTAATGTGATCACATTGGCTATTCGAGTCTTTAACATGCCAACCGGATTTAGAACTTTAATTGTAGTGCTGCCTAGTTCAAGTTCAGCGGAGTATTTCTCTACTTCCATTTTGTTTAGTCCTGCAACAGTACTAAGAACATCAATAGTCAGCTTTTTGCCACCGGCAACAGGAACCTTAAAAACACCGACTTCAGGTGTCATATCGCCCCAACCAGGAATAGCGGCGCGCGTATTAAGTAGCTTTTCTAATTTTTGCACTGTTTTTTTAGTACCTAAAATATCTACATCTTCAGTAGCTACCTGTAAATTATTATGCCCCTGACTTTCATAATGGACAGCCCAAATCAATAAGCATTGCCCACCAACCAGAACTACTGAATTGCTATTTTGAACCTCGTCAAAAATCTTAAGTAAAATATTAGTTGCGACCGGTAACATGTAAAATCCTTGTCTTTTAAACTTCTTCTGAACATCTATATCATATCGCAGGATGCGAGTGATAGAATATCGAAAAGTCGGCAAATTCAGAAAACATCTCAATTCTTCAAGGATGGTTCAGTGAAAAACACTACTTATTTAATATTGCTACTGATTTCTAACATTGCTTATGTAAACAATGAAGAGTGTCCAGCGAGCATTTGCGAAGGCATGTTTATCATTCTAAACGACTCTAATTTAAAGTATGAAAGAGATTATCAGAAAGCAACTTGTGCATATATCAAGTTGAAGTTGCTTTGCCCGACAACACACGCGTTGACTGCTTAACGGATATTCATGCAATTGAATTCGACTTTGCAAAAAAATGGGCGGAGGCTGTGGGCCAATCTCTCTACTACGCTTTCCAAACTAACAAAAAAGCCGGAATTGTATTAATCTTCAAAAAACCAAGTGACATCGACTACTATCATCGTTTAATGCCAGTAATTAATCACCATAAGTTAAATTCGAATTTAATCTGAATTATTTTTATAACATTTGTCATTTGCACGAACATCTTGAATATTTTAAAACTGACTCAGTTTAGAGCAATTGATTAAAACCTGTAAAAAGAATAATCTTAGCTTTAACTTTTTCTATTCACCTAATTGATAGCCCAAAGTTCTAGTGATCATAAAAATTATAAATCAGAGAAAGCAAAAGCAATCTATTTGCGTAAAACAAAACGGACTGAGAGCACTAAATAATGCATTTTTTGTAGGAAAATTTGTGGGAAAATGAAAAAGGGTTAGTAACTGCTATCACCAACCCGTTTACAATATGGCGCGCCATGAGCGACTCGAACGCCCGACCCTCAGGTTCGAAGCCTGATGCTCTATCCAGCTGAGCTAATGGCGCGGATTATTAAGCCGCTAATCTAACTGAATGGCCCCTAAGACTCAAGTTATTTTACAATAAATTATTACTAAAACCGCTAAATACGCCTCAACAATCATCACTTGGCTAAATTTCGAACAAATTCCTTTTATTTTATTATTTCAACGCTACTCGACAAGTTAAGCTAGGAGTATAATCACAACTTACTATTCTCAAAAATTCTTAAAATAGTTAAACCAATTCATGAATATACCAGTTGATCAACTTGAAAATATCAAACAACATATCCAGCTTTTAGCTAAAGAATATGGTTTTCAAGATGCTCGTATTAGTGATATTTCAACTCAGGGCTATTATGAAAAACTAGAGTCTTGGCTTGAAGAAAAATTACATGGCGACATGTCATTTTTTGAAAGAAACCAAAACTTAAGAAAAAATCCTGCGGAATTACATCCCGGTACAATCAGAGTCATATCCTTACGTTATGATTACCTACCTGAAAAAGCCAGCTTTTCTACTCCATTAAAAAACGCTAATCTGGCTAATATTTCTCGTTATGCTTTAGGTAGAGATTACCACAAGCTTATGCGTAAAAAATTAGATCGTTTATGCAAAGCTTTAAGTGAACACTTTCAAATAGAAGAGCAATTAGATTACAGAGTATTTGTTGATAGTGCGCCAGTTATGGAAAGTTGTTTTGCAGAAAAATCTGGACTAGGTTGGAAGGGAAAACATACCTTAATTATTAATCAAGATGCTGGCTCTTGGTTTTTTCTAGGGGAAATATTTATTAACTTGCCGCTACCTATCGACGCAAAAGTAGAAGCTCAATGTGGTAGCTGTAACGCTTGTATCAATTTGTGCCCAACTAACGCAATAGTAAAACCGAATAAAGTTGACGCTACACGTTGTATCTCTTATTTAACGATAGAAAACAAACAAGCAATTCCTATTGAGTTACGCCCTCAAATTGGCAATCGAATTTATGGCTGCGATGACTGCCAATTGGCATGCCCTTGGAATCGTTATGCCCAAACGACACTTGATAAAGATTTTCAACCTCGACATAATTTAAATGATATAAGCTTGCTCGAATTATGGCAGTGGACACAATCAGAATTTGAAAACAAACTCTCTGGTAATCCA
This sequence comes from Aliikangiella litoralis, assembly GCF_052495765.1. The sequence goes on from NZ_CP199292.1 coordinate 3,493,578, forward strand.
ATACGTCGAATAGGTTACAATAGTTGGTTAAGAAATTTAGCCGTGGCAATTGGCAATGGTGAATACTCTCAAGAAGCGGTAATGGCATTAGAAAGTAAAAAAACTGAAGCCAATGAAATGGTATTAGAGCATATTAATTGGGCCATAGCCCAATTAATATCACGTCAAAAAACAACATTGAATTTAAATAATAAAACACAAAAATTAATCAACTGCGTTACAAACATGCTTCCTCGCGACGCATAAGATGCATTAGCATAAGATGATTGTAACTCCCTTTACTCTAGTACTTGTGACTTTGCTAGCTCATACCAAGCTTTCACATCTCGCCCCTTTCCCTCAGCGATTACAATTGCATTAGCCAAAAGTTCTACAGAAGAACTTTTATTACCTTGTGCATTAACTTCTAGCGATTTTTGATAAAAGACCTGTTCTGGATTTTGCAAATATTCAGCTAATTTATCGCCCAAATTACTGGCAAGCACAGAAGCTAATTCATCCATAATTTTAATATCAGATGGTAAGTCAGCTTTAACATATGGCTGATGAAAATCGCCTTTTTGAAGCTCATTGATAGATTCACCGCTAAATTCATTTTCTTTAACAAAATTGTCAGTTAATAAAATACTCCCGTTTGCAGGCTCAATAATTCTAAAAGCAACTTCAGCAATAGCTTGTTTACTAATATGCTCAACCGACAGTACAACATCTTCATTAATTGGTGTTTCTAAATATTGCTTAGGCGCTTCTCCTCTTTTTCTTTTTGACCATTTTTGGTAGTCTTCTGTTTCGACTCGATTAACGCCAACTTGAACATTTTGACTTCTTTTTCCTGTATTTTGCGAAGTTTCAATTGCCGCTTGAAGTATTTCTCCATCAATTTGTAAAATCAAACCATCATAGGCATTAGCTTCTGTTCCCTTTACTTCAGTAACAATTAACAACTCATTACCAAGCTTTTCAAACAGTATTTTTTCTAATTTTCTTCCAATCCTCCGTCCCATAGAAGCAACAACAGTGTTTTGAGAAGGAATTTCTTTAAAATCAGCAACCGATAACTTTGTCATTGCTCTATCTTTAACAGATTCATTTATCTTCCGTAGCTCGGTTTTTAAACCTGGGTAATTACTATCAAACTCGGAAATAGTTCTAAGTAAAATTTGTTTATTACCCAACCCCAGGTTTTCCTTTTTAAACTTGGTCATCAGTAAATCAAGATACTTCTTTTCTTGAATAAAACCTTTTTCAGAAATACCGAGCTTATCTTGTATATCTCGACCTTTAACGAAATTGTTATACGCAGTTAATAAATTACCATTTTTATACGCTTTTTGGGCGCTAGCTGCAAAATAATTAGCAAGCAATATAATACTGTTATGCATTGATTTTTTTAGCTGCAAAAAAATAGGTTTATCTGCAACATTCATCATCGCTTGATAAGCAGACTCGGGCTTACCACTTTCTAATGCAAACCGAAAATCTTTCTCAAACTGTCCTGCTTGCGCTTGCGACAGCATTGATTCAAACTGAATATTACCAGGATCTAACATGAGACCACCTTTTGCAGAAACAATGGCAGTGTTAAACATGCGGTTTGCCAACCCTTCATTTCCCTCACTTTGCAACACAGTAAGAAGCTTCTCGTTAGCTTCTTGGTAGCTTGCATATTCAGGCTGCGACTCACCCGCTAAATTAGCCGCTCGTTTTAAAGCCATAACACTAGCCACTCTATCCTTGCCCTCTTCCTTAGATTCAGAAACGGCAGCATTAATCATTTGATTGAGCTGTTTGATTGCTTGCTCTATTTTTGGTGAAATTCTTGCGTAATCGGTTGCTGACCACTCATTCATAGGCGCAATAGATGCTTGAAGCGCTAATAATTGCTGGCGACTGACAGAGTTATTATTCTGATTAAATTGTGTTAATAGCTGATCAACTTTATTACTTTTATCTTTTACTAATAGTTGAGCTATTTTAGAGCGTGTTGCAACCGCTTCTTTTTTTGTACTACCACTACTTTCATTAATAATACCAGAGACTTTTTGATATAAGTTCTGCAAATTGCCTGACCTTTGTGCAGCATCTATTTCTGCACTAGAAATAAGTGCTTTATTAGGCCCTCCACAAGCAATAAGTGTAATTAGTAATACACTGGCTAATATTTGATTCAGTCTTTCCTGCATAATCATACGCCCTTTTATATCGACATTAATGAATGTTTTTTATTATATAATTAATGATTAATAATATCTTTCTGCTTACTTTTTTCTTCTAGCTTTTCTGAAGTTTCTACTTTTTCCAATTTATTATCTATGTTGGTTTCACTTTTTTGTTCTACTGGTTTATCTTCAACTTCTGGTTTATTTTCAACTTTAACAGGCTCAGATTCATTAACTTTATCATCAATTATTTCATCAGGAAGCTGGGTCACCTGTTCATAAAAAACCATATATTCCGGATGTTCATCTTGAAATAGTTTTAATTTTGTTAACCACAAGTTCGCATTTCTCTTATCACTTTGTATAATAAACTGGCTTAGATTTGACTTGATTTTTTCTTCTATTCTTTTTAAACCAACACTTGCTTCTTGATTGGTATGATCTAATGCTAGAACCATACGATACTTTGCAACAGCATTATTGCCTTCAGGCATTACTAAAACACCTTGTTTTTCTAAGTTTCTCGCTGAATCTAAACTACCCAGCAGTTGCATTTGAACCATTGGGTCATTTAACTTTTCTTGCCTGGCAAGCTCTTCTTGTCTGGCTTTTTCAGCAAGTGCTGCTTTTTTCTTTCTCGCTTCAAGTTCAACTAAATACACCTTTTCTTTTTCACTAATATTCTGTCTAATCTGATTTTTCTTTAACTGATCGTCAGACAAACTGTTGTAACGAGTAAGTAACGTTTTAGCTTTAGAAAAAGCTCTTTCCGATATTGATTCTTCAATTAATTTTTCGTATGCATTAGCGACAGAAACCAGTTTGTCTTTTGCTTTTTGATTATCAGGTTCTAACTGCAAAACTTGTTCAAAATAGCTAATTGCATTATCACCTTGTGGAGAGGAAAGTCTTTTTTCTGCTAACGCCAATTCCCCTTTTTTCAATAGCTCATTCACTCTATTTTCTTTTTTGCTTCTATCACTTTGCGCAGTATCATATTGCGCTTTTAAATTTTCAACATTTGTTGCTGTAGCCCCAAGCAAAGCATATTCAGGTTCTTCAAATTTTACTAATGCAATCCACTCATTGGCTACCTCAAAATTATTTTTTTCAGCCTGTGCTGTTGCTTCCATTAAACTAGTGCTTAAAATATTTTGATAAATTAATTGAGCATTTTTATTATTCGGTTCTATCGCATTAACAGCCGAAATAAGCTTTAAAGCTTTTTTCATATCGTTAATATTGTGTGGTAAAAACTGCACTAATGCGTCAGCTTCTTGTAATAACTTGCCAGCATTTGGAGCATCATTTTGCGCATTACTATTGGCTAATGGTTGAGCCTTTTCAGTTTCCAGGACTTGCTTAGTATTAACTTTATTACCATCTTTGCTTGCCAAAATATCATTGGATGCAGTAACAACAGGTTGCTCTCCCAGTATCAGCTGACTAACTTGAGGATACCATCTATCTTTAGTCGTAAAAGCACCAGCACCAATAACAACAACAGATATAACTCCTACAATTAAAGGCAATTTACTTTTGCTGTTGACTTCCAGTGTTTGATATCTATTTTCTGTATGTAGATCGTCGAAAGCTTCGGACTCGTCATGATCATCAATGATCAATTCGCTATGTTGACTTTGCTGAGCAACCGCTTCAGCTTCTATTGTTGTTGTCGTTTTTCTTTTTTGACTTTTGCCCGTTTTCTCAAATGCCTGAATAGCCTTTGCTAGTTCGTTACCAGTTTGAAAACGCTTTTTAGGATCTTTAGATAATAAAAGCTCTAACAGCCATTGATAATGATTCAAACGAGCCGGCAAGGTAGGCATTGGTTTAGTAACATGCTTAATGCAAACGGCCACAGAGTCTTCGCCTGTGTAAGGCACGCTGCGAGTTAACATCTCAAATAAAATAATACCTAAACTGTAAAGATCTGAACGTCCATCAACCGTTTTTCCTCGACATTGTTCAGGGCTCATGTATTCAGGTGTGCCAATAAGCTTACCGGTTTGTGTCATTTGGGTCGATGAATTTGAAGCTTTAGCTATTCCAAAATCAGTTAGTACTGGTTCACCATCACTATCAAATAAAATATTTTCAGACTTTACATCTCGGTGAATATAACCTTTGTCATGAGCAAAATGTAGTGCTTTAGCTAACTTACTAATGATGCTTAAGCAATCACGCGTTTTCATGCCTTTTGCAATGCGTGTTTTGAGATCTTCACCAGGCATATATTCCATTGCTAAATAATAAAAGTTGCCACTTTCTCCGACATCATAAACAGTGACAATACTTTTATGCGATAGCTTAGCGACAATTTTAGCTTCGCGAATGAAACGTTCACCAAAAGTAGGATCCGCAGCCAAGGCTGGCGACATAACTTTTAAGGCAACCTCTCGATCAAAACCTTGCTGAATCGCTAAATAGACAGTTGCCTGCCCTCCCACACCGAGAGTTCTGATAATTTTGTAGCCTGGTATTTCAATGGCACTCACTGACTATAACTCCAATTAACTATATTTTTATTATTTGCTCTAACCCAATTGATCGTTTTTACCAATAGATTGTCATTAAAATAAGTGCTTTAAAAATAAAACGTTATTCAATATTAACATCTACAATAGATGTAGTGAAATATCTCTCAATAAGAATCTTAATTTTAGCCTAAAATAGCCAAGATGTGTTGCTCTATTGATGAATGAGTGGCATTTCCTAATATCATCGTAATAGCATTTGCTTATCAAGCAAGCATCTTTAAGTAAAATTCCTTATTAACCTATTGCCTATAACTTAAGCTACACTTAAATGGTGTTTTAATCAGAATTTTGCGGAAGAGGAATAAGCTAATGAGGTTAAGAGCAGGTGAAAAATCTCGTCCTTGGTTTAGATCTGATCGTTATTACCACACCAATGATGGCTGGTGGTTTCTCACTAGAGAAAAGTCAGAAGAAGGACCTTTTCATACTCAAATCGAAGCAGAGAATGAGTTAATACTCTATATCAGAAGATTAAATCAATTAAGTCAATTTTCGAAAAATTGAATAAATAAGCGATATACAGTTAACCATTTTTACAAGCAAAAAATCTCAATGAAATATTTTATCTTTTATTGAGATTTTTGTTTTTTTATAATTCTATTGATTACCCTTGATGCGGCAACCATACCAAAAGTTGCGGTCACGACTACACTAGCTCCTAAACCTCCACTACAATCTAACTTGACACTACCATCAACGAACTGTTTTTGTTTGCAAAGTCCTCCATCAGGTGTTGGATAGGTCAGCTGTTCTGTAGAATAAACACATTCAACACCAAATTTGCGTTTAGTATTTTTAGAAAAATGATGCTTTCTACGCAACTCACTGCGAACCTTAGCAGCTAACGGATCTTGATAAGTTCGACTCAAATCCGCAACGTCAATTTTTAATGGGTCAACCTGACCGCCTGCTCCCCCAGTAGTGATGATTTTAATTTTATTTCTACGGCAATAGGCAATTAAAGCAACCTTTGCTGGCACACTATCAATAGCATCAATAACATAGTCAGGGTTATCAGATAATAGCTCGGCTTGATTATCAGCACTGATAAAGTCTGCTATTGGATTGACCTTACAAAGCGGGTTGATCGCTTGAATTCGCTCAGCAATAGACATAACTTTTAACTGCCCGACAGAATTGATATTCGCGTGTATTTGTCGATTGGTATTGGTCACACAAATATCGTCTAAGTCAATTAAGTTAATATGCCCAACTCCAGTTCTGGCCAAAGCCTCAGCGGCCCAACTACCAACACCACCAATTCCCACAACACTAACTTTAGCATTGCGTAAATGCTCTAAGCCTCTTTGACCATATAAACGCTGAGTGCCACCAAATCTTAGTTTTTCTGTTTCTTGCATCAACTTATTCAAACTACTTGCTCTAAACTCTTTATAGGATGATTATATCACTTTCAAAACGTAGACCGTTTAATGAAAGAAATATTTCGATTTATTTTTCTACTTGACCTACCTCATCTGACCAGTTAAATTATTTTAGCCTGAGTTCATCAGGTTAGTTTATATCACTAAGGAGACTTTTTATGCCTCAGTACAGCGCGCCAATTAACGAATTTCAGTTTATATTACATGACTGGTTAAATATCACTCAACATTACCAAGAAATTGGAGCCGAAGATGCTGCCGATCGATCCTTGATTAATGCAATACTGACAGAATCAGCCCGTTTTACTGAAGAAGTGATTTCTCCCCTAAATTACAAAGGCGATCAGCAAGGTTGTACGATTTCTGATGGCCAAGTAGGTACGCCCAACGGTTTTACTGAAGCTTATCAACAATATTGCGAATCTGGCTGGGCTTCATTAGCTTGTTCAACTGAATATGGTGGACAAGGTCTTCCCTACTCTCTTTCGAGTGCACTTTCAGAAATGGTTTCTTCAGCTAACAGCGCTTGGGGAATGTATCCCGGACTAACTCATGGTGCAATTAGCGCTTTAGAACATCATGCCGGTGAAAGTTTAAAAAAAGCTTTTTTGCCCAAGTTAATTTCTGGGGAGTGGACAGGAACCATGTGCTTAACTGAGGCACATTGTGGTTCCGATCTAGGTTTAATCAAAACGAGTGCGGTTGCAGATAAAAATGGGGATTACCTTATTTCTGGCAGTAAAATTTTTATTTCTGCTGGTGAACATGATATGTCAGACAATATTATTCACTTAGTGCTTGCTCGCTTAAAGGGCTCTCCAGCAGGTACAGCCGGCATTTCATTGTTTTTAGTACCCAAAATGCTTAAACCATGCCCAGAACAACTCACAGATAATCAAGTCACTTGTAGTTCTATTGAGCACAAAATGGGCATTAAGGCATCGGCTACTTGCGTGATTAATTTTGATCAATCAAAAGGCTATTTAATTGGTGAAATCAATAAAGGTTTAAGCTGCATGTTCACCATGATGAACAAAGCTAGACTAGCAACAGGCATACAAGGCTATGCTATTGCTGAACTTTCTCGTCAGGCATCATTACAATATGCCAAAGAACGCGTTCAAATGAGGGCTTTGTCTGGCGCTCATAGTCCTGACTTACCTGCCGATCCAATTATTGTACACCCAGATGTTAAACGTATGCTGTTTATTCAAAAAGCACTGGTTGAAGGATGTAGAGGATTAGCTTTTTATGCCGCGACTCTAGTTGATAAAGTTGAGTCAAATAATGATCCTGACCTTAAATATGAAAAGCGTTTAAGTTTATTAACACCTATTTGTAAAGCCTTTATGTCTGAAGCGGGTTTTGAATCTTGCAACCTTGGGCTTCAGGTATTTGGAGGCCACGGATACATAACAGAATCTGAAATGGAACAACAAGTTAGAGACTCTAGAATTGCTTCTATTTATGAAGGGACTAATGGCATTCAAGCGATAGACCTGCTTGCTAGAAAAGTATTAAGAGATAACCAACAAACATTAAAACTATGGATAGAAGATATTCAACAAACAACGAGTCTAGCACCCGCTAACTTAGCTATTTATGCAAATGATTTATCTGAACTTTGCGATGAATGGTTAAATTTAACAAAAACCGTTGAAGAAAAAGTACAGGAAGATGCTAATGAAATTGGTGCTGCAGCATATGATTTTTTAATGTACTCAGGGTACATTAGTGTTGCTTATATTCTTTTACAGCAAGCAAGTTGTGTTGAACAAAGTCAACAAACTGATACATTTAAGCGAAGTAAAAAACAAACTCTCCGGTTTTACTTTGAACGATTATTACCGAGAACACAAACTCATAAGAGCTTAATAATGAGTGGCGTTGGAGCGTTGCAGTGCGATGAGTTTGAGCTGGATTAATTCAATTAATCCAGAATTTCTTTAACTAAAGGAATAGTAATTTTTCTTTTTAAAACAATGCTGGAACGATCGAGCTTATCTAATATATTAATTAGCTCTTTTACCGAGCGACTATATCGAGTTAAAATAAAGCGAGCAACATCTGAAGATATATCTAAACCTCGGTTAGCGGCTCTATTTTTAAAAAAATCCGCTTTCTGTTCATCATTCAAACCTTCTAACTTATATATTTCCATCGCACCTAAGCGTGATTTTAAATCAGCTAAATTAATTGAAAGTGCAGAAGGAGAAGCGTCAGCAAAAACAACGAGTGTTTTCTTTTCAGACTTTAGATTATTGTATAAATCAAACAAACCAACTTCCCACTGGTTTTGCCCAACAATACTTTCAAAGTTATCGATACATACAAAATCCATAACCGCCATGCCTTGCAAAACATCAGGTGTTAGAGCTTTATTATCGAGCGGAAAATAAGCGGCAGAAAGTTCATGCTGATTAAAGCTGTGGCAAATAGCATTTGCTAAATGAGTTTTACCCGTTTCAGCATTACCCCAAACAAAAATAAAATCACCTTGATTATTAACTAATTGCTTTAAACGACTAACTAGCTGCAAATTATTTTTTTCAAAATAATTATCAAATTTAGCAGAATCATCAAGCTGAATATTTAGTGGTAGTTGTAACATTAAACAATATAACTTTCTTTAGTTAGTTTGTTGGTTTTTCATCATGATGCTCAGACTCTTTTTTTGATAAAAGCGCTTTCTCTTTTATTGCTTGAGAAAATTTATTGCCCCACACCCAACCATAATGAATACCACTAGTAATTGTTGTTACATAAGTTAGAAGAATTAAACTTTTTATAAGCATATCTGGTAATGAATAATAGCCTAGTGAAACTAACAACACTGTAACTAAAAGTAGTTGCACAAAAGTATTGAGCTTAGACAAATTACTTGGCTGCATATCATAGGGGCCTAAGCGGTAATGAAAATAATAAGCACCAGCAACAATGTATATATCTCTGATAAGAACAATCGATAATAAAGTCCAACTCAGCTTCTGGTTGTATGCAAGTATTGTAATCGTAATAACCAGTAAAGCTTTGTCAGCTAAAGGGTCTAAAATTGCACCAAATCGACTAACCCATGAAAATTGTTTTGCAAGAAACCCATCTAATGCATCAGAAAATCCTGCAACAACAAATAAAACTAAAGCAATAAAGTATTGCTCACTTAACAAAAATAAAGTCAGAGGTACAAGTAGTACTACTCGCATTAATGTTATTAAGTTGGGTAAAAAGCTTAAATTCATTCAACCCACCGATAATACAAAATAACAGGCTCTGTACTATCAGATTCCAATGTTGGTTTTATGGGCTCAGACAAAGAGTCATTAGCATTATTTTCTAAGTCTGTAGCTGTATTATTTTCTAGCAAAGCGCCTTGGTGATTCTCTTTTAATTTTTCACTTGAACTCACTTCTGTTTTAACTCGGTTGTCCTGATTTGCGACATTCTGATTTGCAACATCCTGATTTGCAGTACGGGCAAATAAGTTATAATTAGGCTCAGGCTCTTCAATAAGTTTTTTACCAAGCTCTATGCCATCCTTAACACTTTGAATATCACCCAATAGCGAAACATTAAAACGAACAACGGTTGAAACCAACTCATCAACTTCAACTTTTCTAATTGATGATAAATTTTCCAAGTAATGCTGAACTCTTTTAAAGTGGTTAAAGTTTCTAATATTGGATATTTGTAAACTGATTTTATGGCTTTCTGCCGCTTCAACCACACAATACTTTTCACACAAAAGTTCTGCTAAACGATTAGATAAAGTAGCCACTAGCATTTCTAAAGTTGACTCAGAAAAAGATAATACTTTTTCATTTCCCTGATTAATGTATGATAGCTTTACTTGCCATTGCTCCCCCAATCGAGTCACCCTTCCGGCAACAATAGAGTCGGCCTGGTAACGTTCGCTTGCTTCTACTATAGGGTTGTTAAATCTTCCCCATATATCACTGATATTAACATTAATCTGATCCTCTAAATCCATTAATGGCAAAATAACGGGTATACCTCTGCGTTTTGTATGCCTGGTTAATAGGTCAGAAAAGCTGCCTTCTTGAAGATCTTGTTTAATAATCTCACGCTTAAAGTTTTCTTCTATTGCCAACCATAATATGCTAATTGGTCGGTTACTTCCCCAAATGGGCATACCAGCTTCTTGGATTAATTCATCAACAAGTCTAGGAGCAAAGTTCAAATACAGTACAAATGGCAGCTCCTTGCTAGAAGTGTTTGATGCATATTCATACCTTTGTAGGTAAGACGTAACCTTACTATAAGCTTGCTGAACTTCATAAGCACTCAATACCTGTTCACTACCACTTTTACGTACAAGTACTTCTTTAAAACCTTCTAGAGTCGCTTTCCAACGAACGCTGGATGATTGATTTTTCACCTCTACATGGACTTCATAAAGACCTTCGACCTCAACCGCTTGAGATGAATAGCAAAATGCTAAACAGGCGAATATAGCTAAAGCTGATGTAATTTTACCCAATAATCTATTCATGCACTTCCCACTTTATAATTGGATGCTAATGATAATCTAACTCGCATATAGAACCAATAGCCGATGACTAACTTATTTTGCTTCTGACTATTGAGACATTAACAGATAAGGAATGTTTAATAAGTAGATATACCCATCTCACTAAAGAATACTACTCATCCTTATGCAACATTCTCGATTTGAGATTTTCAAATAATTTTCTAGCGTATGTTCTTACTCTACAGATGCTAAATCCTTTGATACAAACAACTTTCCGTGTTTATCTACCATTATTGCTGAAACATTAGGCATTGCATTAATCAAATCCATGCCAGGCTTAATACCTAAAACAAATATACTAGTGGAAAGAGCATCAGCGGTGGTCGAATCGTCAGCAATAATTGTTGCGCTGCGAATATCTCTGACAGAATCACCTGTTTCAGGGTTAATAATGTGATGGTAACGAACACCACCTTCTTCAAAATATCGCTCATAATCACCAGAAGTAGAAATTGCAGCAGCTTCTAGAGGTAAATTAGCCAACAACTTTTTCTCATTTCGAGGATGTTTTATGCCAATATACCAGAGGCGATCATTTTTCTTACCAATAATACGACTATCACCCCCGGCATTAACATAGGCATTAACAATACCTGCTTTTTGCAAAATATGAATACTTTGATCAACAGCATGACCTTTTGCTATCCCACCTAGGTCAATTTTTACTCTTTTATCAGTAAAAAATACACTATTATCCTTTTCGTTAAGCACAATTTTTTGATAGTTGATGGCTTCTTTTAGCTCTGCTATTTGCTTTGCAGTAGGCTTCTTATTCTGTCTATAGTCATATAAATAGCCAACGCTTGAAAAACTGATATCAAATGCCCCTTTAGTCAGATTTGAGAAGTGTTGGGAACGAACTAATAAATCATAGAACTCTTTTGAAACCTTAATTGGTTTACTCCAAGCACTATTATTTAATTGAGATATTTCACTTTTAGGCTTGTAGGGACTCATCAAACGGTCAATTCGATTCATTTCATCAACAACAGCTTGAATAAGTAATTGCGCTTGATGCTTATCATTCCACTCAAACTCAACTTTAGCTTGAGTGCCCATGACTTCAAAAGAATGTTGATACCAATCTGCTTTTGCCGGTATCACATAAAACAACGCTGACAAAAGCATCATTTGAAATATTATTTTAACGTTCAAAGTTTCCACCTAAAAATCAATATTACTCACATTAGTCGTACTGAGTGTTTAACTGTAATCACCTAATCTTAAAACGATTATAAAGATTAGTGAGAAACAATGAACACAGCTGTTTTAGCTATTAGGCAAGAAGTTAATCAAATAAGTGCTATTCCAAACGGTAACATCCATAGCCCCAAATTTAATTCGTTTTATTCTAGCAACCAACCTTTTCTCTAATGCCGGGTTATTCAATTCACTCGACTCAATGGAACATTTGGAGACTGTACCATTGGGCAATATGGTGAGTCTAAAGTTGACTCGGCCTTGCAACCCTGGGTCTTTTCTAAGTGCTCGATGGTATAAAGCAAAAATGGCTTGTTTGTGTTTTTCAAATCCTAGTTGAATGTTTTCTGAACTTCTAACGGCATTACCCGAACGGGTTTTACGCTTAGTATTTTCGACAGCGTTGCCTATTTCACTTTTGACTTTAGTGGTATTTTGTCCAGCCAAAGTACCAGTACCAGATGATCGGCTGGCTGTAGCTACTTTAATTCCCCCACTACCCTGTGTGGCTTTTTTTGTAATAATAGGACGAGTAACAGTGGCCGCTTGACCAGTATCATTGGATAAACTCTGGTTTTTCCTTAAGTCTTGCATATCATCGGGATCCCGCAGATCCGCAAGCGCATCAAAAACAGCAATATGTTTTTTAGCCACTTCTTTGGCAGTTTTCTTTACCTCAGGTTTCTTTTCCTCGGGCTTTTTTTCCTCAGGTTTCTTCTCTTCTTTTTTCTCAGGCTCTTTTTTTTCTTCCTCTGGCTTTTTTTCTTCTTCTTTCTTTACCTCTGGAGGCGGAGGCGGCTTAACGACTTTTTTCTGTTCTAGCACCATTTTTACCAATCTGGGCGGTATAGTTGTTTGTATATTTCTGGGCTTTTCAATCGGAATAAAGGGAATAATGATGCTTAGCAACAAACAGGTAACTAACAAACTCACCAAAATCCGCTTAAAGCGCCGCGATTCCTCAGGATCTGATTCCCAAGGTAATATTGGTGTAACAGCCGATCTTAATAAATAACTCGCCATATTTTACCTGTCACCTTGTTCCTGAATTATCATTTTTAGAGTCAGCTCGTTTCATAACCGCCATCGATATATTGGTATAATTAGCCTGACTCAACGTCGATAATATTTTTCGCAACAGTTTATAAGGTATCTGTTTGTCCCCCATAACAGTTACATCCAGTCCATCTTCAGCCTGAGTTTGTTGCCAACTATTTTGAGACTGCAGAGCCATTTCTTTGAGTAATGCAGGAATAACAGTCTTATCATCAGCCATAACAGAACTCACTGACGCTATCACTCGGCCTTGAACTAGAATTTGCTGATTGTTCACCAAAACAATAACTGTTTCTTTAGGTAGTTGTTGGGCTGTAGATTCGGGCAATTGAATCGCTTTACTACTTGGCAACTGTTGTACATTAGAAGAATTAACCAGCAAGAAAAAAACCAGAATAGTAAAAATATCCATTAATGAAACCAGGTTTAATCCACCGGTTCCAAACCGCTTATGATGCCGTTCCATTCGAGCCGCACGATAAGATTTTTTCATTGTTTACCTCCTTGCTTAGAAGAAGGAGTTTCCGGCGGCGCATCGCCCATTGATATATTAGGGAACAACTCTCCTTGAATAACATTCCCATATTCGTCTAATTCTCTCTCTTCCCTAACAATCAAACGAACAGCATCCATCGTTTGTACTAGCGTGTCATACTCGGTGTCCATTTCCATCAGTAATGTAACGCCCGTATCGGTATTAAACTCAGGATTGGCTTTCACTTGTTGTAAAAACTCATTAAGCCCAACATAATCATAACCATCTGCCGTACTCTCAATTCGCTTTAACAAACCAGAGTTTCTTTCTAAAACATCAAATTTATCTTTTCTAATAACCACTTCTAAAGCTTTTGGTGGCTCTTCTTCATTCGGTATTTCTTCACTCACACCAGTAGGTAAGTTTAAATTTAAAATAGAAACCTGAGAAAAAACTGCCGTTATTAATAAAAAAGGGACAAGCACTACCATCAAATTCATGAAAGCAGTAATATTTAACTCTGCGTTGTTTTCTCTTAGTCTTTTCGATTTGCGTCGAAACATGAAGACACCCGTAAATAAACTTTAAAATTGAGTCAAACGACTTGATTAACCATTTCTAACCGGTGCCTTGGTTTTTGCTGGTTCATTTGGTCTAGCATCACGAATTAAATTCACAAATTTAACCGAAGCCATTTCTATGCTATCCACTATTTCAGTGGTTTTGGTTTGCAAAAAAGTAAAAGCCAGTAATAACGGAATTGCAGCCATCAAGCCGAAAGCAGTGGTATTCATCGCTATAGAGATACTGGCAGATAATATATTGGCCTTTTCTGCAGGATCGACATTAGCAACAGCAGTAAATGCTTTTATTAAGCCTAAAATAGTTCCTAATAAACCTAATAACGTTGCGATATTGGCAAAAGTAGCTAGATAAGGAGTTCTCTTTTCTAAGCGTGGTAATATTTCCATTAACCCCTCTTCCATTGCCATTTCTAAATCATCATGACGCCTTCCTTTTCCTACCTTTGAAAGACCATAAGCTAATATTCGACCTATTGCCGACTTAGAGTTTGAAGCTACATCTAAAGCTTGACGGAAGTTACCTTGGTTTAAAATAGGTAATAATCTTTTCCACGCTAGTTGGTTTTTAACTTTTATCATATTAAGAAAAATGAAGCGTTCTACAGCAATAGCCAAACCAAAGATGAAAACAATCATGATTGGATACATGAAAGCCCCACCATCTTGGAAAAAACTTATAATAACTGAAAATAAACCAGGATCTGATTGCCCGGCAGCAGACAGCAGTTGGTTAGCGTTGGCAGTTTGATCTTGAGCCATGTTAGTCCCCTAGAAGGCTGGTTAATAATATTTATTAAGATAAATTAAAAATTGTGGAGCTACGAGTTGATGCCCATATTCCAGTATAGCTATTTTTTACACCATAATAGCTGTAATAGTTTACATAATCCATAGTTGCTATTGAACCTGTCCAGCATTTGCTGTTGGTTCAATACTTTTTGTTGTTAATTGATAATAAAACTTGACCTGCTTAGTAAAAACTTCTGGGTCAACGGGTGAATATATTTCATCAACTAAACGTGTAATTTCAGGTGGTGCTACTTGTGTTTTATTGCCTTTCCAAGGAATAATGTATAAAACATTAGGTAGATCTTTTGTACCTGTAACATTCATTCCTAATACTGTTTCTTCAATCTTTTCTGCTGCACTAACAACGGAACCAAACCCACCAAAAATATTTAACAATCCTATAATAAGTAAAAATTTTGAATAGTGCTTCATTTTTCACCCCTCTTAATTAGTTACCAGCTCGACGCTTTAAATCAATCAACCAACCTGCTACTTTTTTATCTTCGTCTTTGAGTAAGTCGAGATATTTTTGATAATGAACCTGCGCCAAAGATAAATCATATAAATAAATATCGGCTAAAATGCCTAAATTAATATGCGTATCAGGATGGTTAGGATAAATCTTTATCGAACTTAAATAAGCCTCTTTGGCTTTAGCAAAATCTCCTTTTTCTCGCAAAACCATTCCTTTTAAATTTAGAGCATAATAGTTATTTTGCTCTATCTTTAAACAGTTTTCGAGTGAAGACAATGCTTTATCATACTCTTTAGTCTCATAATAAATTTTTGCTAAACGATAGCTTGGTCCCGATTGTTTAGGAAATTTAGTGTTCAGTTGTATTAGTTTTGCAATTGCTTTTGCCTGACTAGACTTAAGTGCGCTGACTACTTCATCGTATCCTTTAACTAACTCTAACGGTATTTCTCGTTTCATCGGATCGTTAATTGACTCATTAACTTTACCATCCGGTTTAGAAGACTGAGTTTTATCATTAATTTCTGCTTGCTCTGCTTTTTTGGCCTGTTCAGGTAACGGCTTTTTATCTAAAGTAGAACAAGCTGAAAGTACACTTATTAAAAAGACAGTCGTAAAAAACGAAATTTTCTTAGAAGGTAACAGCATTAAAAGCCTCCAATCTTTCTCGTTTATCATACTGAACCGGTTTTAATTTGCGAAGTGCATCAATACTCGCCTTAACCGATTCATCATAGATGTTATTAGTTGTCCTTTGTGCATTTACTTCATAATAATTTATTGCTTTATCTTCAAATGGTAACGCTTGATCTTCAAGTAGATAACCATATTCCTCGAGTTCATCTTCATTTAACCCTTTAGGCTTTTGTGAAGCCATTAAGTCATCCGATAATATTTGGTAAATTCTTGCTACTTTATGCGTGCTTGCAGTCGTAAACTTTGCAACTTCATACTTCGCAATAGCATTATAAGCAGCCAAAGCTTTTTTCATCGCAGCTCGTTTTTTCTTAAGGTTAGGCGCTAGAGGTAATTTCAGCTTAATTCGTTGATATTGAATAAATAAATTTTCACTTAAGTGATACTTTGATTCGGCAGCTAAAAAAGCCGTTCTGGTGTTATTTTGCTTTTTATCTTTAGCATAAAACTCAACTATTTTCTGACGCCAAAAATCGCGTTTTTGTTTATCTCCAGAAGATTCATAAAGCCCAACTAGATGGTAACGTCCCTCTTGAGCGAGTAAATAAGGTGACGGATATTTCCAAACATAGTTTTTAAATGCCTCAATCGCTTTAGTCTTGTTACCCGCTTTTAAATAAAGATCGGCTACTCGCCAAAAGCCCTCTCTTGCTAACTCAGGATCTTTTTGCCCAGCAGCTAGCCGGGTATATTCTGATGCTGCTTTATTCCAATTTTTTTGTTTCTCATAAACTAAAGCTAATTTTTCAGGTATTGACTGGCTTAGAGGGTGTTTTGGATATCCTCTTCTAAAAGACTCTAATAGGCTAGCAGCTTCAGACCACTTTTCTATTTGTAGTAATAATGTAGCCGCATCAAAATGTGCATTTATCGCTACCTTTAGATTAGGTTCGAGTCGTTTCACTTTTAAGAAAAGCTCAATAGCTTCATTAGTTCGTTTTTCTTTTCTGGCTGAATCAGCTAACTGATAAATCGCCTCAACACGGCGATTTCTAAAATTGAGCTGTTGTTGTTTTGTTAACTTAACCTTCGTTAACAGCTCACTTATAGCTACCTCTGCTTTTGCATATTGTTTTAAATCAAACAAGCCATTTGCAATAATGATATACGCTCTTTCGCGTTGTTTGCGCGTTAATTTTGCTGGTAACAGTAAAAGCTTATTGCTGGAGTTTATAGCGCCCTGGACATCACTAATCATTAACTGCTGCTCGGCAACCCTGGCTAATATTTCGGCCGCTTTGGGATCTTTGGGAAATGACTCACTAAACTTAGTACCACTTTGAATTGATGGTAAAAGCTTTTCTAATTGAGTTGCAGTTTTTGGATATTTAATTGCCTGATATGCTAATAATGCTCGATAACCAGCATCTCTTGAGTACTGACTTTTAACATTAACATAGCCTACTGTTTCAAATTCCTTTGCAGCTTGTTCAAGTTGACCTCCATCAAATAAAGCTTCAGCTAACGCAAACCGATATTGCGAATCAATTTGTGGATCACTAAACGTCAGTAATATTTCACGATACCATTTAGCTGCGACCAAATAATCTGTAGACTTTTTAGTTTTTTGAGCATTGGCATGGTAAAACTTAGAAATGTCATCTAAATGAACTCTCAATAAAACTTTAAGATCTTCAATAACTTTACCTTTATATTTATTCCAAAAGGCACTATTTCGACCATAGGTTACGACAAAGCTTTCTTTTGCAGGTAGAATTAAACTAGGAAAACCACCTTTCTTATAGATATCAATAACTTTAGTATGAAATTCAGGTGCAGATAGCGATACAGGATGTTGTTTAATAAAACCAAGATAGGTGTCTGCGGCATCTTGAAATCGCTCTTGTTCAATATATAAATTAGCTAAAGCATCATATATTTGATCTTCAAAAGTCTGTGCACCATTAACCTTAAAATACTCACGAATAGAAGCTGCGCCATCTTGGTTATAAAATGACAGACTAATTACTCGGCGGGTATCGTTGACTAAATCATTGAGTAATTTATTTTGGCTATTTCCAACTTTTTGTTGATGTAATAGTCGCTCATACAAAGTAAAAAAATCTTTTTGTGCTTCAGTAAACAAACTTTGTTTAAAGAAAGACCAACCTCTCTTATAAAGCGCTTTATCGTAATACTCAGTGTTCACACCTTTCTCAACAACATCTCCATAAGCTTGTTCTGCTACACGGTAATCTTTACGCACAAAATAAGCTTCACCCCTTCTAAACTGGCTTTCAAGATAAGATAAAGATTCCACATGAGTTACGGCAATTTGATCGAGTATTTGCAGCGAAGATTCGGGCTCACTATTGAGAGAGTAAGCTCTCGCCAATTGATATTTAACTTCATCTATAGAAGAATATTCTGGAAACTCCTTGACCAATTCTTCATATAAAGAAATGGCTTTTGAAAAGCTTGCATTAGCTACTGCAGGCGTTAAATTAGTTTGTTCACCTTCTTCTTCACGTCCCATCTTTGCTTCAGCTAAACGCATCGTTAAGTCGGCTAATCGATGCAGTGCTTCTTTACGAATTTCAGGGTTTCCGCGAGTTAAAAGTCGTTGATAACTTTCAATAACAACTTCTGGCTCTATCGACTCTATTGCAGATGTTTCAACTTCAACAATGTTATTTGTATCAATAAATTTAACTCTTGGATCAACATCAACAGGTTTTAATTCATTGATTGGCACTATACGCTTAATATTTGCACAAGCAGTAATTATAATTAGCAACACTGTCAAAAATATTAAGCGATAAACTTTCGCTAAATCACGCCAGTCCAATCGAGTATTTAATGAAATCAGAGTTGACATATTCTTAATCTAACTCCGGAATTTTAACGGCTTGTTCATGTAGCCGAGCCACAGAAAGATCCGATTGTAATAAGTAATAATCAAGCGTCGCTTTTCGTTTGTTTAATACCGCTATTATTTGAGACTTTAATTCTTCTGCCTGCAATTCAATTTGGACTTTTATTTTATCACGTAACCCTAATAATTGAGCCGTTGCAGCATCAACTTTATCTTGATAACCATTAAACCGTATTTCCGCATTAGCTCTTGCATTAGCTAAAGATACTTTTCTTGTACGCATCTCTTCAATAATAACTTTTATCTGATTAGCCGCTTTTTCCAATCTCCATATTTTAGCCGTTTTACCTTCTTCTAACTGCCACTGCAATACACCTTTAGCCCGGTTAGCTTTTATTCTTTGATCATTTGTTAATAATTCATCTGGTATGATGGCAAGTTTATCAAACATCGATTGAACTCTATTGTGAATTTTTAGCTGCTTACTGTTTGCCAATAAATGTAATTTCTGGTTATTCTTTAATTGTTTAATATCCTCGTCTAACTCAGCTAATTTTTGTTCATATTGAACAAAAGAGCCTTCCATTAAATAACGATCAACTAAAGGAATTTTTTCTTCGAAACGCAGCTCATTCGCTTTCAATATATCACTAAATGCAGGTAGCTGACTTTCCCAATAAGACAATATTTGTGACAGTTTGCCTAACTTTTGATAACTACGAAATCCTTCATTAAATTGATGTTGAGAAACTAATTCGTACAAATAATAGTCATACTTATCACCAAATAAAGCAGAGTCTTGTATTCCATCATCATTAATCAACGATGGGGCATTACTGACAATTTTACTCACAAAAGACTCAATCAAATCTTCTTGTTGTATTTTCAATAATAAGCTGTCAATAAGAACGATTTGTTGTTGAAATACATCTGATGCAGCAGCATAGTTATCTAAAGATAGCTGCATTGAGTTCAACTTTTGATAGGCATATGGAATTGCAAGCAGAACTTCTTGTACAGCAATGTCACGAATATCTCTTTTACTTAATTCGGTCCAATGTGCTAGTGCTTTTTTAAAATTACCTTGCTCGCCATAACTCCACCCCATTCCTAATAGCGCTTTATTTGATGATGGAGAAGTCAACCGAACTTGTTGTAAATAAAGACGCGCTTTTTCAAAAGACTTATGTGATAAATGATAATATCCAAGGGCTACATTTGCTTTATCTTGCAAACTTTTTACGACTTTATCTTCAGTATAACTCGGATGTATGTTCGTTAATTGAAGCAAAGCTTGCTCAAGATTTTTTTCTCTTAACCAAAGAATACCAAGATTAAACCGACTCATTGAAGCCAACTGTGAGTCTTGACTTATTTTTCCCAACCAACTTCTTGCTTTTTCTTTATCCCCCAAATATAAAGCTAAATTGCTTAGCATTATTAGACATTCATCTTTAAGTTCAATGTCTAATAAATCAACAATACGAGAAAGTCTAAACTCAGCTTGTTTAAAATCTCCTTGTCTGTAATGCAACTTGCCAAGATAAAACTCAATTTTTGAAAATAAGCCCGTTTTTAAATCTTCTTCCGTCAGCAACTCATTAAAAATTCTTTGAGCATAGGTTAGCATTCCTAAATCTAAATAAATAACGCCTGATAGTAATCGGGCACTCTGTGAATGATTGGGTAAACCATTTTTTTTCTCTGCAACCAAAATACCATTTAGTGCTTTAATTGGTTCACCACGATAATAATCAAATAAAATATTCCCATAAGCTAAATCCTCAATAATAACAGGCTTCTTAATATCTTCTTTTTTTACTGAAGAAGTACGCCCTTTTATCTCTTTTTGCTTAGAGGGACTTGTAGTGGGGTTTTGTTCTGATAATTCAGCTTCAGACAAAATAGTGGCGGCTTCGACTCTTGCGCCCGCAAGCAACATGAAAACAACAGCAATGCTGATGCATGTTTTTAAATTCAAAGCCAACATTAGACGAATAAACAACTTGGTAGACATCAAATTTTTCTTACCATTCAACAATGTTGAGGCTAGGCTGCTGCTTAGTAGTGTCGTCTCTCAACTGTATTTCTAAAGCTTTAGCTTCACTGCCTTTTTTGAAATCAAATGCAATCGCTCTACGATATTCTCTGTTGTGTGGGCCCTTCCCAATAACAATGGCAACAACTTGGTGATCGCCTGTGCTTAAGTTACCTAAATAAACCTTTTGAATTGCCCCTCGATGTAGCGCATCAATATCATTTTCTGTATATAAATAGTGCACAACATCTTTATCATCTATTTTTAATTTCACATTATCTAATGCAAAAAAATGCCCAATATCAACAGAAAGATAAACCGCTACCTGAGTTGAAGCAGGAAACAACAGGTCTTCTTCTAAAATAAACAGATCTCTATTAACGCTGAGTACTTCTTTCTTTAGAGACTCTAACTTGGCAGCTGTTGTTTGCTCTTCTTCTGCCGAACAGGAGAAATGAGCAAATGCGCCAGCAATAATGACTAAGATACTGATAATAGTTTTCATTCGTATACAACAGTTTTGCATAATTTAATCTACTTTTATTACCTATATTGATTACTGGCAAATAATGAAAAAATGCACTCTCTCTAACACCAGTATATTTTCGATAAGCTATCAATAGTAAGATATCAATCAACATTAATAGCGAATAACACCAATGAACGCCAGTAATGTTTTTAACTTTATTCTGAATTCAAGATACCCACTGTGAATAGTGAGATCAATTAAAATATCAAACTTTTTTACTTATCAATGTCATAACGCGTAAAAATTTTATCGCATTAACAAATGAAATAATCAATACCAGTCCTCATTTTACACCTGACCAACCTATTGAAATCAGTTAAATTTAGTTTTTTATTGGTTTTTTGGCTAAATGGATGGCATAACTTAAAGATTCATAGTCCTGTTTACCAACTAACGTTTTGACAACTTCACCATCAGGGTTTAACAAATAATTGGTTGGTAAAGTGGGAGGTAAATCAAATGGCAGTATTGGCACAGGCTCTGTTGCTATAACCGGGTAACCAATCTTCCACTTAGTTACAACATGACGTAATTGCTCAAGCGATAGTGGATCATAGCTAACTCCTATCACCTTTACATTGAGCTCATTTCCAGCACTAGACAACTGATTTAAAGCAGGAACTTCTTCCAAACAAGGCGCACACCATTCTGCCCAAAAGTTAATAACAACCCATTGACCAGAAAAATCATCTAAAGTATGTGTTTGGCCATCCAAAAGTGTAAACTGACCATTTTGGCTACATCCAGTCACAATAAAACAGAGAGTGATTAGAATTCTACTAAAAAAATATGCTATAGTTTTCATAAGTTCCGGTGATTTGCCTTGTGATATCGTATTGATTTTGAATAATTTTTAATAGTACAATTCTAGAAAATTAATATTCATAATCGTTTAAAAAACAAACAATACGCCACCACAACAGTTTGTTTAAATCATCTATTATGAAAATTAGGTGTAATTGTTTGGACTTAAGCGAATGACAAATAAACAAATTTTATCCATTTGTCTTTAATATATCGCTTTTCACTCATAATAATACACAGCAAGGCGAAAGGCACGACAACCTTGTATTAAAGTTTTGTTAACTAATTCATTATTGGAGACTGACAAGTAGTATCATGGATAGCCTTAGATTAACCATTCCATCTCAACAAGAAGGACAACATATTCTGGTTGAGACTGACAAAGCAAAGTTATCCGAATGGTTGCTTTCTTTACCCTTGGCTGACATGTCTAAAACATTGCCTGAAATCACTCGTGCAATATCAAGTTTAAATCGTACAGAAATGCCTTATAAACAAAGAGCTGAACTTGTTGAGCTTTTTGACTCTAGCTATCGACTTATACATGATAGATACCGTCCTAAATTTTCAGCGACCAGTAAAGCCAGTCAATTAGAAATAGAAAATGTTGAAAAGCTACACAACTTTTCACGAGAAATGGCTTTCGCCCATAAAATTATTGTTAATGACTGTCAGCATAAAAGACAGTTATGGGGTAAAAATAAATTTAAAATCAAAGCAACAGCATTTGCTATTTTTTACTTAGGCATAATGCTCATCGAGCAGTATGAAGTTTATACGCCTGTGCCCATTTACCTTTGGCGAGAAATCAATGCGCTTTTTGCGAGTGCAGGACGAGACAATATAGAGCATATTGAACTTGATACAGGTAGTTCTCTTTGTTTACCTACTATCGAACGCAACTATATTCGTAACTGTTTGATAGCTCTCTCTGATCCTTATCACTTAGATAAAGGTGAACATTGGCAAATTTTTTATTATTTACAAAATTGGGGACATTTAGCCCGTATATCTGAAGATCCTGATGATTTTAGAAAAGAAGAGTGCTTTATTATTGACGTCACCTCTGAAAACAAACCTAATTTTGTAACCAGTGAGTTAGATGATCCAGAAGATCCTAAAATAAGACTCTTATTGACATTCGACTTGCTACGCCAAGTTAACTTTGATTTAGAAACTTTTGAAGAAAAAAATAAACTTCCAGAAAAAACGTTTCATCGTTCAATTACATTCACTTCTGCTAAATATCTTTGGGAACATTTATCTAAGCATTGGCGACATAGAATCGAGCGCAACTCCAGACGTTACCCTATAGTCACTAAAGTTGATGTTATTTGGGGAATTGATGATATAACGAGGGTACTTGGTCGAACAGAACAAAATGGACGTAAACCACTGACTTTTGACGAAATATCAGCTTTAACCGAAATTAAATCTCAAGAAGAACTATCATGGGACGCAATCAATGTAAGTAGTGGTGGAATAGGTCTTTGTTCACGACAATACATGATCCCACATATCAAACTTGGCAATCTGGCTTTTATTCGTGAGTATATGGATGGCAGCCCGGCTCCTCACTGGCGCTTAGCCGTTTGTCGCTGGCACACAGGTGATAAAAATAATGGAACTATGTTGGGTCTAAAATACATCGAAGGTCGATACCATCCTGTCAGACTGATACTGTATCAAGGTAAAAATGAAAAAGGTGGTCAGCCAGGTATTGTTGTCTCCGACGCCGTTGTAGAGGGAAGTAACTCATCAACAATTATTACTTCGAGAGGTTCACATAGAGATAACCGCGTTTACGCCATGCTAGGCATGGATAAACCAGTAGAAGTTCGTCCGAGGTTAAAAGTTGAAGTTACTCCTTGTGTGGAACGCTTTTTCTTTCAAACTTATGAACTGAGAGATGAGCTTGCCGAAGAAGTCCAAGATGAAGTTTCTGATGTTATTCCGTGGACAGCTATTCCTCATGAAAAAGGCAATATCAATGATGAATTTGATATCGACAATAACAAACCCAACAGCCTTGATGACCTTAGATTACCTGGTGATCTTTAAGCTGTGATTGGGTAGAGGTAATAATCGCTATTACCTCCTGTTTATTTTTTTCAGGTAAATTACTCTGATTAATTTGTTCCAAAACAGGAAATTGACGGCCCACTAAATTAAAAATCATTTGATAATCAAGCTTGCTTGCATTTGAAATTAAACAATAGGTTTGTTCTTGAGTTCGAGCAATAACTTGTGAATCAATCAAGGTTTGTATCCATCCTACATTTAATTTCTGTTTATTTTTCTGCATGCCTAATTGCTTAAGTTGCGTATCATCAACCAGTTCGCCATTTTTCTGGGCCTCGGCAAAATGAAGTAGTATTTCAACAACTTCGATAAATGGATGTTGATTAATACTTTGCTCTTCCAGCTCAAATGCAGCTAATGCATGACAAATTTCAGCCCCTAATAAAACAATCCCCCAACTTAAATAAATCCAAATTAAAAATAATGGAACCGCCGCTAAGGCTCCAAAAATTAACTGATAAGTTGATACACTCGAGACAAATAAACCAAAAGCAAACTTAGCAATTTCAAATAAAGCAGTTGTGATAAGTCCAGAAAGTGCTGCATGCCAAAAGAATATTTTACGATTAGGGATCACATAAAACATAACACTAAATGCCATCCCAGCCATCAAAAAAGGCAACCACAAGGTAAACCACTGACCATGCTCACCTACTACATCGGATATAATAGGTAGTGACTTAATATAAGAAGTAATAACCAAGCTAGAGCCTAAAAAAATAGGCCCTAAAGTCAATACAGCCCAATAAACCAGCAAAGTTCGAACTAATGACTTGGTTGATTTCACATGCCATATTTTGTTAAAACTTTGGTCAATTGTTCGCATTAAAGCTAGCGCAGTAACAATTAGCATTACGCTTCCCAGTCCCGATAACCCTCTCGCCTTACCAACAAACTCTTTGATGTAACTTTGTACCGTTTCTCCTGTGCTGGGAACAAAGTATTGATAAAGTATGCTTTGTAGCTGTTCACCTAAATTTTGAAAGCTTGGAATAAAAGCCAGCAAAGCCAGCACAACAGCAGTTAATGGAACCAAGGCTAGTAAACTAGTAACCGTTAATTCTGCGGCAATTGATGAGCATCGATTTTGAGAATATCGCTGAAATACATACGATATAAAAGCAAACAGGTATTTAATCCTTTCTTCTATCACAACTTAGCCCTAAAATAACCACCCTCTATGTTGAACAATACTACCGAACAAATAAGGTGATAACAAATGGCTAAGTTTACCATTTACCATAATCCAAGATGCTCTAAATCACGCCAAACATTAGAACTCCTCAATGACAATGGCGCAGATGTCGAAATCGTTGAATATTTAAAAAACCCTCCAACTGTTGAAGAGTTAACCAATGTACTCAGCGCACTTAAGCTTTCTCCACAGGAAGTCATGCGTAAAAAAGAAGCAGAGTATAAAGAGTCAGGATTAAACAACACTGACTTATCAGAAGAAGAACAAATCAAGTTGATGGTCGCATTTCCAAAAGTCATTGAACGCCCTATTGTTGTCAAAGGAAAAAAGGCAGTTGTTGGCAGACCGCCTGAAAATGTTTTAAAACTCTTTTAAAAGAGCCTTCGATAAACATGACAAAAGTACTGATTTTGTATTATTCCTCTGGTGGAAAAACCCAACAACTAGCTAACTTGATCGCCCGTGGTGTGGTAAAACAAAACGCAGAAGCGGTTATTCGAACCGTACCGACTGTTTCTAATAATATAGATACACCACAAAGTAGTGTTCCTGCTAATGGCGACATATATGCCTCTACTCAAGATTTAATCGATTGTGACGGACTAATTGTTGGTAGTCCTACCCGCTTCGGAAACATGGCCGCTTCATTAAAGCATTTTATCGATAGTACCAGTGAGTTATGGATGAATAGCCAACTAGCAGGTAAACCTGTTAGCTTCTTTACTTCAACAAGTAGCCTACATGGTGGCCAAGAATCCACTCTACTATCAATGATG
Source organism: Aliikangiella litoralis (assembly GCF_052495765.1). Next base: position 3,519,725 of record NZ_CP199292.1, read on the forward strand.
CTGCCCTTTTTGCATCATGGTATGCTGATTTGCGGACTACCTTATAGTGAAACCGCTCTGTTGCACACACAAACCGGTGGAACACCATACGGCAGTAGCCACTGGTCGGGGCATAATAATGACAACCCTATTAGTGAGCATGAAAAAAAGCTTGCACTAGCTCAAGGTCAAAGGGTTGCCGTTTTAGCACAAAAATTAAAATCAGAACCGACGTTATGAGTACAAAACCCTTAACTTCACAAATGCTAATAGCCCATCGGTTAACATTACTGGGCTACTTTGGATTGATTTTGCTCGTCCCTATCTGGAACTTGCTATGGTTTCCGTCAGCCTCATTTAATAATGAAGTATTAACAGGCTTGTGGTTATTACCACTCCTATTTCCAGCAGTCGGTCTACTCAAAGGCAAAGCATACACACATGCTTGGTCAGGCTTTATCGCTGTTATCTATATTTGTCATGGTTTAACTTCGTTATTAACAAACCCTGATGAATTGAGTGCTATTTTATTAGAGTTAATTTTTTCCAGCTTATTTTTATTTGCGGGAATGTATTACGCAAAGTGGCGAGGTGAGCAACTAGGACTCCAGTTGCCAAAAAATCGTTAACTAATAGGTTTCAAATCTACAAAAAAACCTGACTTCAAATGCGCTTTATTAACTCTGCGAATAAAATCTCAAAAAATAATATGCAGAACAATTGACTGTCAACCTAATATTGAGTCGATATCAAGTTAGAGCGATTAATCTACTCAAAATAGCTGTTTTTCAGGAGTTTGGCCGAATATTGCTATTGATTGTCTGATTTTTAAAAGCATTTTTATTGGAGCTATATAAAATAACCGTCAATTATTTTTATTATAAAACTTTATTTAACAGAGGGAGCTGATGAAAGATATCCAATCAATGGTTTCACTCATACTCACTAATTTTTCACTCAATATATATTCTCAAAACAACAGGGTTCGACTGGAAGAAATGATTCTTTAAGTCATGTTCGTGGTGAACTGAATATTGAACAATCTAAAGTCGGTTTAGCCTCATCATTTGAGACAGTCAATCATTAAGATGATGGATTGGTTAAACCAACTGAACTTTTCACTAAGTAAACAACCAAGCCTTTGGGTGGTTTGGTATTAAACAGGAGTTTTTATGCGAATTAGGAAATTAATGAATGTCTCAATAGGTTTGGGTCTTTTGGCGACGGTGGCTTCACTCACCGCTGCTCCCGATGACCCCGTCGAAGAGTTTGATAAAACGGCCGATAAAAATATATTGGCACGATTAAAAGTATCGGAAGAGATTACCCCGCATACGATTGATTTGTTAGGTGAACGAATTGACATGAATTCGGGCTCAATCAGTTTTCATCAAACCGACATTTCAATCCCCGGTAATTCCAATTTAGAAGTTGCCTTACGACGTGTTTTTCGAGGCGCACAATATGTGTATATGAACAAAGCAGAATTAGGCGATTGGCAATTGGATATTCCTCATATTCATACTTCACTCTATCGAAAAGGTTTTGGTATGACGGGTTCTTGGGGAGAGAATAAAGAATGCTCAGGTCCGTTAAATCCAGGGCCTACGACTTTCCGTGGCAATTTAATGGATAGCTACCAATATTGGAATGGGGATTCACTGAATATTCCTGGCGTGGCAAATGATAAATTACTTGAACCCTTCGATGTGTTAATGGAAGAACCTGGCGACAAAATTAAATATCGGCGAGTGACTAAAAGTAATTGGCGAATTGAATGTATTCCAAGGTACGACTCAGCAGGCACACAAGTGGTAACGAATACTAGCACAACAGGACAAGTTTCAAGCGCCTCTAAATTGGAAGCTTTAAAAAGTGGCTTAACAGAACAAAGTAATTAAGGTTGAAGTTATGTATAGAAAATTGATTTTTTGTTGCTCGTTTTTAATCTTGGCATCATGTAGTAAATTACCGTTAAAAACAGAATTTATCGAAGGGTGTTGGAATGTAAGTCTTTTAAAGTTGGGAGAGTACACATTAAAGTTGGGTGTTGTAGAAGTTTTTGATCAAAGCGATCAAGTTGTTTGGTCAATGAGACCCAAAAGTGAGACGGCTGTGCGAATTGGTCGAATAAAATTGTGTGAGGGGAGTAATGAGATAACTGCGCAAAGTACTCTGTCAGTCGATGAGATAGATGCGTTTCCTCAGAATAGCTCTCATTTTACTTTAGAAAAGAGCCAATACAAATTGGTGATATCCAGCCCCGAATACAAGCAAAGCCGAAGTGTTATGCTTGAATTTTAAAGCAGAGGGCAGGACATCCACTGTTTCAAACGCACCAATTGGTGCGTTTTGTTTTTGATGACTTGCAGCTCGGTAGGCTGGGTTAGCCAAATGCGTAACCCAACAGATTAAAACGAGCATTCAACTGTAAAAAACAGGAATTAAAATCAAAAACAACTGTATTTATTTGCACGTCACTTTAAATATTTACATTGTTATTCTAGTTATTCGAACAGCCATAACAGATACTTGTTATGGCTAAATGCACAGCGATTTATACTAGTATGAATACTTAGGTGAGTTTGAGTTAATGAGCAATGAAAGAAAAACCCAGATAACCATAGAGCTTACACCAGAGCAAAGTGAGGGCTTGCCTGTCTCTACCGAAAGCCTGTGGTTTCTGAAAGAAGGAGACTTTTATAGATTAATAAATATCCCTTTCTTCATTGATAACTTGTCAATCGAAGATCTTGTTTCTATTTCGAAGAAAAATAGTGGTAATTATGAGATTGAAAAAATAATTGAGAAATCGGGGAATAGTACCATTTGGGTAACATTAAATGATGAAGAAAAGGGATTAAATATACTAAATCAACTTCATAGTTTGGGGTGTGGTTTTGAAGGTGGAGTTCTAAATAATTATTATACCATTAATATTCCTGAAAAAATTTCGATTAATGACGTTGATAATATAATAGGCAATGCCGAAAAAGTTGAAATACTTGCTGCATATGACTCTTCAATACGTCATTAAAATGGTTTGTTTTAGGTTTTCTCAAAAATAAATATTAAATATAATTAGTGTTCGCTTTGTAAAAGAATGGATCCAAACAACATTTATGCAACACCTTCTTCAAATATAGAAGGAGACAAAGATAAACGTATATCAATTCTTCGATTGATAATTGGAGTTATCTTAGGGTACTTTTTGGTTGATATATCATCATCAATATATTGGCTAGTTTTAAAAATGTTTTACAGCATTTCTATGGAATCATTTAAGTTTTCACTTTTAAGCGGCATATTTGATTTTATATCAGCTTGCTTAGTTGCTTTTATTTGTAAGAATGGTGAACTTAAATCAGTTTTCATTTTAGCGATATATAGCTTTGTAGAATCTTACTTTTACATGGAAGTTATAACTATTAAAGAATCCTTTTACTCATTATTTTTCTTTTTGTGCATGATGCTTGGTGGTGGCTTAATATATTTTTTTAGAAATAGAAAGCCTGAGTAACAACAAGTTTATAAGTTACTAAATAAAAAAGCAACCTGCCGGAACCAAAGTTTGTAGTGTAAAAATTTGTGATGGATAAATAAATGTTTAATTCCTTTTTAAATAAATATGCAGTTGAAAAAACACTGGAAATAGCTGATGAAATTAAAATTCCTGAGCGCATGAAAACTATAGAAGGAGCTTCTGATTTTCTTACAGAATATCCAGGAGCATCGTTTGGAGATGGTTTATACAGAATTATTCCTTTTGATGAAGTTTATAAGTGGAATAAATTGGTAGTAGGAATTTTTAGTCAATTTAGTGGGAACATTGATTGCTTCGCCATTGACTGGTTAGGTCGTGTATTTGCTTGGGACTATAATAAGAAAAAAGTACTTTCTTTAGATCCAGGGTTTGGCGAGGCAATGGTTATTCCATGCACATTTGTAGACTTACATGATATAGAATTCGTTGAATATAGTGATGAATCGTTATCTTCAGGTTTTTATGATGAGTGTATTGCTAGGCAAGATGTGAGGGTTACGACTAGCAAGTGTTTTGGATACAAAATATCGCCTTTCCTAGGAGGGGAAGATTCAGTAGATAACATTGAGCTAGTAGATCTTGAAGTTTATTGGTCTACTTCTACTGATATTTACAATAGTATACAAAATAACAAGTAGTTCTCAAACTTGCCTTCAGTTGAAGGCAAGTTTTTAATGAGTATAAATACAGATTACAAGCCTGTAACCCAATTGAGATTTGATGATTTTTGATAATCTCACCAACAATAGGCCATTATTTATATACTATTACTTAGCGCTCTCAAGCCTATTAGTTTATATTGATAACGCAATAACAATAATTACAAAATAATTTTAGACGTGAGTTTAAGTGACTAGAAAAAACTATATTTTTGAGCTGATAAGATATTTAATCATTTATCCACTATATTACATATTAGGTATGTTTGCTGCTGCTGTATTGTGTCAGTTTATTATGGGGTGGAGTTATACTGAAACAAAAGTGTTTTTCTTTGTATTAGCCGGTGGTATGTGGATTGTAAGTTACATTATTCACTTTAATTTGTTTTTGTTTTCACTCAAAGGGCTAAAATCAACAAAGTCTGTTTAATGAAAATATGAGTTAGAGTGATTACCTATTGTTGCCCAAATTAAAACCATGATTTTTATCAAGTTATTCATCATAATATTTTGTGACTTTATGATGAGCTCTCATCTTGGTGCGCTTTTTACAATTCTATGTAGCCGTCCGAATTGCTATCGTATAATTTATAGCTAAATAGGTTTATTATGGCATAATACTCACATGACTTATCCGATAGCATTTCGCCAACACGTCTTGGCTTATAAACAGAAACACGGTTTAACCTTTGAAGAAACCGGAGAGCACTTTGATATATCCATGCGAAGCCTTCTTCGTTGGAATAAAAACATTGAGCCTTGTGCGAAAAAAAATAGACCCAGCATCAAGCTTTGCATGGAGACACTGAAAAAAGATGTCGAAGATTTCCCTGATGATTATCAATGGGAACGAGCCAAGCGCTTTGGTGTTTCGCAACCGAGTATTCACGATGCTCTCAAACGGTTAAATAAGAGCTATAAAAAAAACACTGTGCCACCCCAAAGCAGATGAATTAAAGCGGGCGAGGTTTCAACAACAACTTAGTCGGTACGAGCAGTTAGGAAAGCCTGTCGTTTATTTGGATGAAAGTGGATTTGCTCAATCCTCACCTCGTACTCATGGTTATTCGGACAAAGGTCAACGCTGTTATGGTGTTCATGATTGGCATGCCAAAGGTCGTATTAATGCTATTGGGGCAATTATCCGAAATACCTTTGTGACTTTAAGTTTGTTTGCCGGAAGTATTAATGCGGATGTTTTTCATGCTTGGGTAACACAAGATTTGTTACCTAAAGTTCCCTCTAATGCGGTGATTGTGATGGATAATGCCAGCTTTCATAAGCGTAAAGACATCTGTGAAGCTATTGAGAAAAAGGGATGTATTTTGCAATGGTTACCTCCTTATAGCCCTGACTTAAATCCGATTGAAAAAAAGTGGGCGCAAGCTAAAGCTATCAGACGAAAAAAAAGATGTTCCGTTGATGAGCTATTTCAGGAGGACTGTCTATATGACAAAATAAACTGATCCAGCTATACCAAATTATCGGTCATAAGATCCCATGATCTGATGACCGTTTTACCACACTCTCATCATCACTTTTTTTCCGTTTACCCAATTAAAATCGAACGTTTTACCAAACAGCATCATATTTACCATCATAACTTCGGATGTTAAAAAGCCAAAATCATCGTTATGATGATTTTGGCTTTCTCTCGAACCGTATTATTTTCTTATCAGTTATGACACTTGCTGTTTGATCAATTCCTCATGACAGTTGCCCCAAAATAAATAACCTTACTAAGCCTGATAAGCTCTGTAACGTAACCAATGATCGCAGAGCACTAAAGCAGCCATAGCATCAACAATAGGAACAGCCCTTGGCAAAACACAAGGATCGTGGCGCCCTCTTCCCTGATACTCTAACGAGTTTCCTTGTAAATCAACGGTTTTTTGTTTCTGCATTAAAGTAGCAACTGGCTTAAAAGCGACTCTAAAATTAATATCCATACCATTAGAAATACCGCCTTGTATGCCACCAGAAAAATTGGAATGTGTTTTTATTGAATCAAATTCATCTTTATAAAAAATATCGTTGTGTTCGCTGCCAGTCATTTCGGTTCCAGCAAAACCAGAACCAAACTCAAAACCTTTACTAGCATTAATTGAGAGCATGGCTTTTGCTAAGTCAGCTTCTAGCTTATCAAACAGTGGTTCACCTAAACCAATAGGCGTATTTTTAATCACACATTTAACAATACCACCAATGGTGTCGCCTTGTTTGCGAATTTCAAGAATCTTTTCTTCCATCACTTTTGCCGCTTCAATATCTGGGCAACGGACAGGATTGCTTTCAATCAAATCAGTCGTCACAACATCAGCTTCGATATTAGCTCGAATACTACCCACAGAGTCCACCCAGGAAAGTATTTCTATTTTTTCACTCGCAAGAACTTTCAAAGCAATAGCCCCCGCCGCCACATTAGCTGCGGTTGTTCGAGCAGAGCTTCTTCCGCCACCGGATGCATCTCTAATTCCATACTTTTTCTGATAAGTAAAATCGGCATGGCTCGGGCGAAATAATGTTGCAAACTCATCATAATCCTTTGAACGAGAGTTACTGTTTTTAATCATTAAACTAATTGCAGTCCCCGTTGTTTTGCCATCAACCACGCCAGACAATATTGTCACTTGATCGGCTTCATTACGTTGTGTCACTATTTGGCTTTGACCTGGCCGACGTTTGTCTAAAAAAGGCTGTATATCTGCCTCAGTCAAACTTAAGCCTGCAGGACATCCTTCTACCACACAGCCAATTGCGGGGCCATGCGACTCGCCCCAGTTAGTCACTTTAAACAACTTACCTAAACTATCTCCAGACATTCTACAATTTACTCTTGGTTAAATTATTTTAACAGCCTATAACAATAAACAGCCTGTTCAGTGTTTTATCAATAGGGTTATTTACTCTGTTCACTTTTTACTTTATTCGCCGCACTCAGCATTAAGCCACTTTCAATTAAACATTCTTGAGCAAAACAACCAAACCAATCTCGGGTTTGTAAAAATGCAGCCTTAAACGAACTTTTGTCATTTTGCTTTAAAGTCATCAATAATTGCTCAAACCTTTTTATATAGCGCTCCATCATCTCTATATTATCCTGATTAGCAAAAATAATCTCGGTATATAAATCTGGTTCTTGAGCAAATAAACGCCCAACCATTGCTAACTCTAAACGATAAATAGGCGAACTCATTGCCAATATATCATCTAAACACACATCTTCTTTAGCCAAATGTACCCCATAGACAGCAGTTGAAAAGTGGCGTAATACCTGTACAAAAGCCATTGTCTGATCATGTTTTTCGGCGGTCACCGAATAAGTTTTAGCTTGCCAAACTTGTATTTGCTGTTCTAACCATTGATAGTTTGATTTACCTCTGCCATGACAGATCACAACCGTTTGGCCTTGAATATCTTTAACATCTGGCCCGAACATAGGATGCAAACCAACAACACTTCCAGAATGGACATTTAACATATTGTCGATTGGCTTGGCTTTAATACTAGTTAAATCGGTTAACACACAATCTGGAGGTAATGGTGGTAATTGTTGAATCACTTGTTCGGTAACATCAATGGGAACAGCCACAACAACTAGTGCTGCATTTTGTAATATCTTATCTGCTTGATGCCACTCGGTTGCTTCTAAAATTTGTACCGAATATTTTGACAAAGAAAACAAGCGTACAAATATTCGCCCCAGTTGCCCATTCCCCCCCACAATAACAACTTTTCGATTACCTTGCTTAGTACACTGATATAACGCAGTCGTATTATCGTCAGTAAGCGGTTCGCTCACTAGTTCATCTCGACGCTTTGATAATCTCGCAATATATTGTTCTATCTCTTCAAGAGAAAGCTCTTCAATATCCAACTTTTTATTCAATGGCTGGCTGTTCCTAATATTGCTCACACTTAATACCTATTGCCTCAAGAAAATCCCAATATGTGGGAAAAGATTTTTCAACGACATTCGCGTCTTTTATCTTTATTCCTTCGGTTTTAATTCCTATCAGTGCCAAACTCATAGCCATGCGATGATCTTCATGAGTAGAAAATTCAGCTGCTTTTGGATGTCCTCCATGTATTACTAAATAGTCTTCTCCTGATTCGACTTGAATTCCTGTTTTACGAATTTCATTCGCGGTATCTTCAATTCGATTAGATTCTTTATAGGCAAGGTGCGCAATATTAGTAATTTTAGTCGCTCCATTAGCAAAACAAGCGACTGCAGCTAAAGTTTGCACAGCATCGGGCATTTCTCCCATATCAACTTCTATAGCATTAAGTTCTCGACTTCCTTGAATCACAAGATCATCACCTGAACGAGTAACATTAACGCCCATTTTTTCAAGTACCTGATAAAATTTTGCTTCACCTTGAACAGAATCAAAGTCAAAACTCGTAATTGTAACCCTTCCTCCACTAATAGCAGCGGCTCCCATAAAATAGGTCGCCGAAACAGTATCTCCAGGTATCGCATATTCAATGCCATGATAAACCTGCCCTGACTTAACCCGAAAGCCATTCTCTAATTCTTCAACTTTAACGCCCATTTTAGCCATAAGTCTTATTGTCATATCTACATAGGCTCTAGAAACTTGTTCTCCAATCAGTTGAACTTCCAAGCCCGCTTCAAGTAGAGGGGCTATGATCAGCAATGCACTAAGGTACTGACTACTCCGACTTGAATCGAGGGCACAGTGATTTTGCTTTATCGGTCCATGAATGATTGCAGGCAAACAATCATTTGGGCTATCTATTTTGACGGATAAGCTTTTTAAAGCATCAAATAATTCAAGCATTGGTCTAGTCGCCATTTTATCTGAGCAAGTAATTGCCACAGGAACACTTTCAAGCGCCGCAACGGCTGTAATAAAACGAGAAAAAGTGCCACTGTGTGCAGTAAAAATTTCAACCGCATTTTCAGGTAACCTCACCCGCGGCTTGACTATTAAACAGTTACTTTCACGGCTAAATAAATAACCAAGTTGTCGTAAACCATTAGTAGAAGTCACAATATCATGGTTTTCTACCACATTAGTCAGTTTAGATTCTGACCGAGCTAATGCGCACATAGGTAATAGCCGATTAGCAATATATTTACTACCCGGTAAGGTAACACTGGCATCAATTTTACCAGTAGAGATAATTTGTATATTCACGAGGACTTTGAGAGGATAAATTTTTTGTAGTTCAAATTTAACTGCTTACATGAACAAAGTAAATTGACTTTTGAGTATATAATTATTTTTTATTAAGTTAATTCAATTAACTGATTGAATATTCAACGATATCAGCCTTCAAACCAAAACTTCAAATTGACCCAACACTCTTGCCAATCTAATAACATATGCGTCAACAGTCCTATGCCGATTAGTCGAGTTTTATTGGGAATGAGTAAAAGCACATAAATACCAATAGCCCAACTAGTATGTAACGGATGAAAATTGATACTACATCGCTCAGCCACATAGATAGGCGTTGCCAGTAAATGATCGACATCAACCAACATGGTTAAACTCATCAAAAACCATGCTTTTTGCCAAGCTGTAGGATAAAAACTTTTCGCGATCAGCAGCGGAATAAGAAAATGTAGAAGTACATGCAACATGGTGCGCAATGCTACTGGATTTGGTATTAAAGATAAATAAAGTTATAAGGTCTTTCCAAGTATCAGTCAATTCACTTGAATAATATCGCTAATTGAACTGTAATGTATTTATTCTATCTAAAAATACTGGTTAATAAATAGTACTTTAGGAGACTTAACTCAAATGCTATATTGATTGAATAGCTGAAAAATGCATCTTCAAGTAGAATAGATATATCAATCAACTTCACCGTTAATAAAAAACCAAAGCTGTACCGAATGAACTCGATCCGACTCCCCTATCTAGACAAACAAAGAAAACTAACGGTTTTATCCGATCTGATAAAAAATCCCTGGGCAATATTACTCGATAGTGCAGGAGAAAATAATATACAATTCAGCCAGTATGATATTTTTACCTACCAACCAGATGTTACTTTAAGCTTCGATGGGCATCACTCACAAATTGACTCACCACACCAACTGCCAGAACTGGTGCTTTCTGATCCTATTGACTGCTTGCGTCAACTGCTTAATCATTTTAAACCTTCCAATAAACCGAAAGAAATACAACCCTTTATGGGTGGGTGGATGGGTTATATCAGCTATGATTTTGCACGAAACTTAGAAATACTCCCAGAAGATACAGTTGATGATATACAATTACCCCGTATCCAAATGGGTTTATACCGCTGGGCCCTAATCACCAACCACCAAGAACAATGGACTCGATTATTCAACTTTGGGGTGGATGCACAGCAATGGAACAAACTTTGCCAATATTTCAAACAATTAACTCAAGCAGATACGCTTAAAACAGATAAAAAATCATCCTCCAAACAACCTTTCCAATTACTCAGTCAATGGAAAAACAATACAAATAGACAAGATTACGAAAACGCTTTTAATACAATTCAAGCTTATATACTTGCTGGAGACTGCTATCAAGTTAACTATGCACAACGCTTTTCAGCTCAATATACTGGTTCAATCTATTCTGCCTATCAAGTTCTCTCTAAAGCCAACCAGGCACCTTTTTCTGCTTATTTAAATTTTGAAGACCATCAAATACTAAGTCTGTCCCCTGAACGATTTATAAAAAGTGAGCAAGGCAAGATCATCACACAACCCATCAAAGGGACAAGACCAAGACATCCTGACTTAGTGACCGATCAAGCTCTAGCCAATGAACTTAAGCATAGTGAAAAAGATAAAACTGAAAATTTAATGATTGTTGACCTACTCAGAAATGATCTCAGTCGAACTGCCGATAAAGCCAGTGTAATAGTTAGTGAGCTCTACCAACATTATCAATTTGAATCAGTACATCACTTAATTTCTACCATCGAATCTCGATTAGCTCCACAATATGATAATTTTGACTTACTAAAAACCACATTGCCAGGTGGCTCCATCACCGGAGCCCCCAAAATTAGAGCAATGGAAATTATTGAAGAATTAGAACCAATAAAACGCAACTTATATTGCGGAGTGATAGGTTATATCGACTTTCAAGGTAATATGGATACTAATATTTGCATTAGAACACTCATTGCTAAAAATGATCATATTTATTGCTGGGCAGGCGGTGGATTGGTCTCAGATTCAAAAGTTGATATCGAATACCAGGAAACTTTTGATAAATTAGCTAAAATACTACCTGTTTTAAATGAGTATTCACAACAAAATGTACCTAACTGAACTGCAAAACCAGCTGCTACCATTAACTGAACCCGCTAAATTGCAAGTGGCTTTAAAGTCTGCAGCTGTGTTAATGCCTCTAGTTAAACAGCCCAATAATGAATGGCAGGTAATATTGACACGGCGCGCAGAACACTTAAAACACCATCCAGGACAAATCAGTTTTCCTGGCGGCAGATATGAAAATAGTGATCCGAACCTAAGTTATACAGCATTGAGAGAAACACATGAAGAAATTGGTATTCATCCTGATAAAGTTAAACTAATTGGCCGTCTTCCACAACAACACACGGTATCTCAATATGAAATCACTCCTTATGTTGGTGTTATTGACGCTGATTATCGTGCTATTGCAGATCCTAACGAAGTTGAAGAAATTTTTACCGTCCCTCTCAGCTTTTTAACTAACGAGTCGAATCAACAATTAGTTAAAAAGAATGCAAATGATAAACAATATAACTACTACGTTATACGATATAAGCATTATAATATTTGGGGCGCAACTGCTAAAATTCTGGTCAATTTTGCACGTCGTACCAAATCATTGACGTCACTTAAATCGAATTCTTAACATTTATTTTTCAGAGGTGGACATTGGCAGTTTCAGTTTTTGATCTTTTTACTGTAGGCATAGGCCCTTCAAGCTCACATACCGTTGGTCCAATGCGTGCTGCACGCAAGTTTATTATGCAAGTTCTTGAATTAGACACCCCTGTTTATCGTGTATTATCTGAACTTTATGGCTCACTTGGTCATACAGGAAAAGGACATGGTAGTGATGTGGCTGTTTTACTGGGCTTAGAAGGCGAAAAACCTAATTTAGTAGACACAGACTCTGTTCCCTCACGATTAGAAGCAATTCGTAGAGATGGTAAGCTCAATTTAAATCAACAGACTGTCATTGATTATAATGACAAAGAAGATCTTATTTTTCATCGCAAAAAAACACTTCCCGGTCATGCAAATGGAATGAAATTCACCGCTTTTGATGAAAGTGGCAATATTTTATTAGAAAAAAAATACTACTCTGTCGGTGGAGGTTTTGTGATCAGCGATGATGCCGATCCCCAACCAATCAAAGATGCCCATCTAAAACTTCCTTATGATTTTCAGTCGGGTGATGAAATGCTCAAAATCGCCAAAGAAACGGGGATGAGTATTAGTAGCATAATGCTAGCAAATGAAAAGCAATGGCGCACTGAAGAAGAAATTTACGCTGGCCTTGATACTATTTGGGACACAATGAATGCTTGTATTGAAAAAGGAATGAAAACTGAAGGCGTATTACCGGGCGGCTATAAAGTGAAACGACGTGCGGTATCTTTACATCGTAAGCTATCAGCAAGCAATAGCGGAAATATTGATCCTTTATCGGCGATGGACTGGGTCAACTTATTTGCATTATCGGTTAATGAAGAAAATGCAGCTGGTGGTCGAGTGGTAACAGCTCCAACCAATGGCGCAGCAGGAATTATACCCGCAGTAATCAAATATTATGTCCATTTTTATAAACCAGAAGGCAGGGATAATATTAGGCGATTTCTACTTGCCTCCGCTGCAATTGGAATTTTATATAAACTAAATGCTTCAATTTCTGGTGCAGAAGTCGGCTGCCAAGGTGAAGTGGGAGTCGCTTGCTCAATGGCCGCCGCAGGCCTGACTGAAGCTTTAGGTGGAACCGCTAAGCAAGTAGAATGTGCAGCCGAAATAGGAATGGAACACAATTTAGGCTTAACTTGTGACCCTGTTGGAGGGTTAGTTCAAGTCCCTTGTATTGAACGTAATGCAATGGGTTCAATTAAAGCGATCAACGCTTCTCGCCTGGCTTTACAAGGAGACGGTGAGCAAAAGGTTTCGCTCGATAAAGTAATAAAAACTATGCGTGAAACCGGAGCAGACATGAAAACTAAGTATAAGGAAACTGCACGTGGCGGTTTAGCCGTTAACATTATTGAATGTTAATAAAATATAGATAACCATTGGTATACAACTTAATATGCAACGCCCGGTTGAATGAACTGGGCAAAGCAGCTCATTAGATTGCTTGTTAGCTACGCCTATAGTTAGCAATACTTTTCTTAATTAACTTTAAGCCTCTTTGGCATAAGGAATTTTTAAAACAAATTTTTGATCATTTTGGAAGTGAATAGAACCACTCATTTGTGTTAAAAAGCCTTTAACAACAGCCAAGCCAACATCTTTACTTCCTAATAACTCTCGACTAGAAAAAAATGGATTAAACAATTTTTTTTGTTGCTCGTTATTTAAAACCAAACCTTTATTGAATACTATAATTTTAATATTATTAGCTTGAGTGCTAACTTCGACTTGAGATTCTATATTTCCACTAAAATCGTCACAAAATTGGATTAATAAATTAATACAATATAAAAACCACTCTTCGTTAGTTTTTATTAACAAGGATCCGCACTCTTTATCCATTAACACTAAATCACGGTTTGGCTTGTTTATCTTTGTTAATAGAGTATCTAAATCATAAAGTTTCAGACCTACCTGCAAACGAGCAACTGAAGATAATAACTGCTTACCAAAATGAACAGCCTGATTACTAGACTCTAATGATGCATCTAATTGCGATTTAACTGTTTCCTGTTGACAGTCTAGCAAAGCTAGCTCAGTAAACCCCATGATACCAGATAAAAAATTGTTATATGCATGAACAGTCAAACCAATTATATCTTCAGAAGAAGAGTGTTGTGCTGCATTTTTATTTGTTGACTCTTTTTTATTCATTGCAACCTCTTTCCAAAAACAAAAAACGGGAGTAAAAACTCCCGCTTTATCTTTAAAGTAATCTAGCTTTACTTAATAACAACCACATCAGCAGAAACCTTATGCAATACACTTTCTGCAGTATTACCCATCATACGCCCTCTTAAACTTGTACGGGTTTTATTACCAATGATCACAACATCTGCATCAATTTTTTGTGAAATACGACAGATTTCTTTAGCAGGTTTACCTGAAACTAAATGCAAACGCTTACGGTTTAAGCCTGCATCATCAACTAACTTTCGTATCACAGGATCTAACGAAGCTTTCATTTTGCTTTCATATTCTTTAGGATCAATCAAATCCAAGTCCGCTAATGCCTTAGGTACAGCAATTGAGTAACATGCATGAACTTCACTTTTTGTGGCTTCAGCCAATTTAATTGTTTGGTTTAAAATATCTTCATTCAGCTGTAAAGTTCTTTTATTGTTTGAACCTAAATCAAGCGCAGCTAATAATACACCACCCTCTTTCCATTCTTTTTTACCAACAATCATAACCGCTTCTGGACAATGTCTCATTAGCTGCCAATCAGATGGTGTGTATAAAAAGGTTTCTGAACGATGGCCCGATTTAAAAACCATATCAAATGACTTTTGCTTACAGCGTGCTATAACCCAACGTTCAAATGAGCGCTCCCAAACTACATCGGTTTTAATTTTTATATCAGTGACATCAACAGTTTCTAAAAAAGCATCCATTTGTGCCTGTTTTTCATCGGTATATTTACGATGTACTTTTCTCTTATCCTCATGAGACAGTATTTCTGAACTATCAACGCCTGGTGCATGCACAAAGCCAACATATTCTATTACTGCACCTGTATTCCTAGCTATTTCTAGCGCATGATGAAAAGCCGACTCATTCCCACCTTTTCTATCAGCAATAACCAACAATTCCCGCATCTCTTACTCCAGAGGTTCATTTATTTCAAGTTAAGCAAGATTCTACCAATAAATCGCCTATTTTTCATAAAAGAATTCAATTTTTTTCTTATATGACAATAACTATTAAATTTCATATAACAGAAATAATGTGATAATTTTACATAATTCCATATTGGACTAAAACTCCGCGATTTGATTCGATTATGAGTTATACTCTAGATAAAACTAATAATAATCGCCCAGCCCAATTTAGGGAATATAGTAAAAAGAGGTAGCATGTCCGATCAAGTTTCGACTAAACAACTTTTGCTAGTCAACTCTAATAGCGAACGTCTCAAGGCGTTAGAGTTGCTATTATCTGGGAAAACCAGTTTTCAGATTGTTTCAGCTAGAGATGCTACGAGTGCGATTGAAATTTTACGTACAAAAGATATTCAGTTAATTATTAGTAATATTCAATTAGGTGATTTGGACGGTTGGCGGTTAGCCCGCTTAGTTCGCTCTGGCATACTGAGATGTGCCAAAGACACTCCATTTATTATTGTTGCTAACACTTGGTGTGAACACATTGCCAATACAACAGCCCGAGAATTTGGCATCAACCAATTAATAGCATTTGAGCAGCGTCATGAGCTACTCGATATTATTAATCAGCAGCAAATGACTAAACTCGAACAAGTTGCTAAAGCACCGCTTTTAGTGATTGAAGACAACCCTGACACAAGACATCTTGTCAGTAGAATACTCAGTCATCGGTTTATTGTAGACACAGCTGAAAATGGTGAAGCAGGACTTAACTTATGGCGTCAAAAATCATACTCATTAGTCTTATTAGACGTCATGCTGCCCGGTATGTCAGGCAATCAAGTACTAAAAGAAATTTTAAGCGAAACACCAACCCAGTCTGTTGTCATAATGACAGCCAATCATACAATAGAGCTTGCTGAAGAATTGATGTTGGCAGGTGCTGCTGACTTCATTACCAAACCATTTAGAGCAGAAGAACTTAGAAGAGCTTGCGAAAGTGCAGCAAGACGCGAAGACTTTATGGTAAGCAACCTTCAATTTGCTTCTAAAGTAAAATCTCTTAACCAAAGTCGTGCCGAATATAAACGCTTATCAGAGGCACACCAACACTTACTTGACCAGTTAGGTAGCGTTGTAATTGAACTGAATAGTGAAGGCGATATTTGTTTTCTTAATCAAGCATGGGAGAAATTAACCGGATATTCTGTTAGTGAAAGTCAACAACGTCCATTACTTGAATTTATGGAAAAATCTGAAATATCAAGCAACTACATTTCAAATGAGTTATTCACTGTTTTATCTGGAAAAGTCAGTTCTCACCGTTTTGAATTTCAATTAAAGAATAAACGAAGTGAAGAGTTATGGGTAGAAGCGAGGTTTGAAATATCCATCAATCAAGAACATAAAAACAGAACAATATCAGGAACCATTGATAATGTCACAGCTCGTAAAAAAGCCCAACGAGATCTTGAATATATGGCAATGCACGATGGCTTAACAGGGTTATTTAATCGTCACTTTTTTGAAACAGAGCTCAGACAATTTGCTGCGACAGCATGCAGAGGCAATGGCCCTCATGCCCTACTCTACTTAGATCTCGATCACTTTAAAGTCATTAATGATACTCTTGGCCACCATCAAGGTGATATTGTCCTTAAAAATATTTCTTCGCTCATATCAACCCGTTTACGTGAATCAGATACTCTAGCTAGAATTGGTGGCGATGAGTTTGCGTTGCTACTACCTAACACCAACCAACAGACAGCTTTAATGATCGCCGATGACATCTGTAAACTGTTAAGTGAATACCCTTGTAATTTGGAAGAACAGACATTTAAAGTAAATTGCTCAATTGGAATATCAGAGATCAATGGTAGAGAACCTAGTGCTAATGAATATATGAAACAAGCGGATATTGCATTGTACGCAGCCAAAAAGCAAGGTAGAAACCTTGCTCATATATATGATAAAAACGATGCTCACAGCAATGATTTACAAGCCAGTTTAGACTGGGCTAGAAAACTCCATCAAGCAGTTGCACAAGATAGCTTTCTCATCTACTTTCAACCTATTATCAACATTAAAACTCGTCAAGTCGTCTATTATGAGGCACTAGTCAGACTTGATATTGAAGGACGTATAGTATCTCCTGGCGAGTTCATACCTGCTTTAGAACGCGAAGGTGACATGAGTTTACTCGATCATCAAGTAATTAATAAAGCAATCAAATACCTTAACTTATACCCTCAATTAAAGAAAATATCGATCAACTTGTCAGCTCAAGGCTTTAGTGATGAACGCTTAGTGCCATTAATAAAAAATACCATTGAACAACATCAGGTTGATGCTAACCGTATTATTTTTGAGCTCACAGAAAGTGCTAGTTTAAGTAACATTACCGCCACTAGAAAAATTGTTTCTGCCATTGGTGAACTAGGTTGCGAGTTTTCTATTGATGACTTTGGAACAGGCTTTAGTACATTTAATTACATCAAACAGCTTCCTGCACAATCAGTCAAAATAGATGGCTCCTTTATTGTCGATTTAACTACTAATCATGTCGATCTTGCATTGGTTAAAGCAATCTATGAAGTCGCCACTGCATTAGATAAAAAAACAGTTGCCGAATTTGTAGAAACAGAAGAAACATTTTTATTACTAAAAGAAATAGGTGTTACTTATGCACAGGGTTACCATTTGGGCAAACCCAAACCCATAGAACATTTGTTTAAATAAAAAACACTTTAATATATACACCACAGAGATATATATCGCATAAAATTATATATATACCAGAATAAATTAAAAAATTAATTACAGCTGTTTAAATAATATCCTACACTTGTACTTCGTACCTACCATCTATATCTGGTAGCTAACAATTTGACAGGGTAGAAGTATGAAGTTATCTCTAGTCTCCAAAAAGAACAATCCAAATAAACAGCTAATAAAAAATTCATGGGACAACGCCGATCTAATCATTGAGTACCTCAATCTTCTAGAGGTTGAATATGTTTTTGGCGTTCCCGGAGGTGCAATAGAGCCAATGTATAATGCACTCTCTCGTTATCAAGGTAAAGGTCCTAAAATTATTGTCGCAAGGCATGAAGCTGGCGCAGCTTTTATGGCTGAGGGTTACGCACGAGAAACAGGCAAGCTCGGAGTGTGCTGCGCAACAACAGGCCCTGGAGCAACCAACTTATTAACAGGTGTTGCATCAGCTTATGTCGACAATATTCCAATGCTTGTAATAACAGCACAAACACCACTGCCTAAATTTGGCCGCAATGCCCTTCAAGAGTCATCGTGCACAGCCATCGATACTGTTGGTATATTCAGGCATTGTACAAGATATAACACGCTTGTATCACATACAGAGCAATTAAATGCTAAATTAATTTCAGCCATAATGGCCGCATTTAGAGTACCCGCAGGCCCTAGCCATATAAGCATACCTTCTGATATTTTACGCGCTTCATCAAGTACTAGCGAATTAACACAGGCCGACAAGTTAGTACACGATTTTGCATTAACAGATAATGCCGCTGTCCATAAACTTATGGATATACTAAAAAAAACAAAACGTGTAGCCCTATTTCTTGGCAAAGGCTGTGGCTCAGCCATTGAGCCAATTATGGAATTTGCAGAATTAACACGCTCACCAATTATTACGGGGCCAGCAGGAAAAAGATGGATAAACGGATTTCATCCTTTATACCGTGGGGTATTCGGTTTTGCAGGGCACAAAAGTGCCGAGGAAACGATCAAAGATAAAACCATTGACCTTCTGTTAGCCATTGGAACTCCCATTACTGAGCTAGGCACAGGTGGTTGGCAATCTCACTTGCTCAACGAAAAGTTAGTCCATATCGATTCTGCCATTGAACATTTTTCACGTTCACCAATGGCTCGTTTACATGTTTGTGGTGATATCAAATCAGTTTTTGAGCAGCTCAATGCAGATATTATATTAGGATTAAAATGGGGTCGAAAGTGGAATGCCCCAGATCCAGTAAAACAAAACTACCTTGCTCATCATATTCCAAGTAATGATCATGGCTACCAAATAAGACTGAATGATCCAGCTTCTTGCTATTCCAATCAAGTACCATTGAAACCGCAAAAAGTAGTGACTAAGTTTGCCAAAAAAATTCCTTCTGAGTTTCGTGTCCACATAGATGCCGGTAATGCCTGGGCCTGGTTTACCCATTACTTTCACCGCTCTAGCGCAAAAGGTCATTATCATATAGCTATGGGATTTGGCTCTATGGGCTGGGCCATTGGGGCATCTATAGGCAACAGCTTTGGCAGCAAACAACCAGCGGTATGCATTACGGGTGATGGTAGCTATTTAATGGCGGGCCAAGAAATCACCGTTGCATTACAACATCAGTTACCAGTCATTTTTGTGGTACTCAATGATGGAGCACTTGGCATGGTTAAGCATGGGCAAAAACTTGGTAATGCTGAAGAAGTTGGTTTTGAACTCCCGGAAATTAATTATGCAAAAATGGCAGAAGCAATGGGCATTATGGGAATTACAGTCGCAACACCAGCCGAGTTAAATAATATAGATTGGAGAGAACTCGGAAAACGTAATGCTCCAACACTTATAAATCTAATTATTGATCCCAATGAAGTCCCGCCAATGGGGCAAAGGGTGAAGGGGCTTGGTGACAGTTCGGCTACGCCGGGGGGGTAAAGTGAGTTCACATAAAATTCAAACTGCTATATGGCAAGAAGTTGCTCACCCTGATAACCCATTCCAAGCCGAGCAAGTTTTTTGCCACGGCTATGATTTAGTTAATGACTTAGTTAAAAATTCTTCTTGGATTGATTATTTATTCCTACTAATTTCTGGACGAAGAGCTAACCAAATAGAAAAAATACTTTTGGAAAAAATTTCAATTATTATTGCCAATCCAGGCATCAGAGATTTAAGTGTTCGCGCAGCAATGAATTCAGGTGTTGGTAAAGCACCACCAGCCTCAGTATTAACTTCAGCTCTAAATGTTGGAGCTGGGCAATATATGGGCTCAAGAGAAATAGCATTAACAATGAAGCTATGGAAAAAAAACTTTAATCAGGAAAAATTTGTTTTGTTAACTCAAGAAAAAGCTGAAAAAGATATTTGGCCAGAACTTGATCATATTCCTGGTTTTGATCCTCATGGGACAGTAACATCAGCTGTTGTTATCACTAGCTTAGACCAATTTAAAGAAACTATAACTGATGGATATCTTAATTGGCTTTATACTAATAAAAGTCAACTAGAAAAGCTAGCTAGTAGTCCCATCTCTCTAAGCTCTGTAGTTGCAGCAGCATTTTGTGATTTAAAAATCACAGAAGAACAAAGCGAGTATTTATATTTAATTCTAAGATTACCAGGAGCCGCGGCTCATGCTATGGAGCAAAGGCAACTTGGCTGGCGAAACTTCCCTTTTTTTTCAGAGTCTGTTCAGCTAGAATCAGAACCAGAGCCTAAAAAGCTTCCTGATATACAACACCTAGTTCAGCAATATATAAAATGAGCATTAACGATTTACAAACCTTACATCAGTGTTACCCTACTAATTCTGGTTTAGCTTATCTAAGTGAACGTTCTATTTTTAGAGGGAAAAATTTACATGATGATCTTAATCACTTATCTTGGTTTGAACTTAATCTGTTTGGTATTACTGGAAGAAGATATTCAGCCATAGAGCTAAAAATATTAAATTATATTTGGTTAAGCACCAGTTACTCAGATATTCGAATTTGGCCAAATAGAATTGCGGCTTTAGCTAGTAGTGCTAGAAGTACGCCTATCATGTCCCTTGTTGGTGGAATATCATCATGTGATGCCGAACTTTTTGTGGCTAAACCATTAGTCAGTTGCCTATCTATGTATCTACAACTGAAAAAAAGGCTAGACGACAACGAAGAACTAGATGCAGAACTACAAAAAAGGCTTGATAATAATGAAACCATTTATGGTTTTGGTAGACCTATATCTTCTATTGATGAACGAGTCCCACATCTAGTTTTATTTCTGAACTCTATGAAAAAAGATACAGGGTATTTCTTTAAATTAGCTTTTAAAATAGAAGATTTTTTAAAACGAAAAAAAAATATTCAAATGAATATTGCTGCACTTTATGCAGCAGTTTGCGCAGACTTAGGTTTCAATGAAGTGGAAATGAATTTATTTGTATCCCTACTTGTCGTTGCAGGAATGCCCCCATGTTACTTAGACACATTAGAAAAGCCTCCAGGCTCTATATTACCGATAAAGTGTGATGATGTGAAATATACAGGAAAACCATCAAAAAAGTGGTCAAACTAAGCTTTATATCTATTAGTAAGTCGTACTAATACGCAAATAAACAGCCCTTCCAGCTTGAGGCAAATCGTCAGGAATGTTAACAACTCCCATAGTCATTCCAGCAGAACTAGGCTCTCGAATATCTTCATCCAATAAATTAGAAGCAAGTAACTCAATACGAATATTTTTCTTTGGAATTGAGTAAGCTGTTGATATATTTAGTTGAGTGTAACCATCTAACTTTTCTCGCTGATCACCTGGCACACGATCACGCTTACCAATATGAATTAATTGGCTATTTAATTGCCAGTCAGAGTTAATTGACCACTCCCCTCTCACATAAAACTGTAAGTTTGGATACTCGCCAACATTTTCATTGACAAGCTTATCTTCTGCTTTTACATAAGCAGCATTAGCAACCAACTTAAAATCTTTAATTGCTTTATACTCAATACTTGTTTCCAAGCCTCGACCAGAACGTTTACCAACATTTTGTGCTTTTGCAGTTACCCCATCTTGGTCAGGTACAAATGTGATAAAATCATCAATTTCATAATTAAAAACATTAAAATCTATTGATGTATCTTCAGAATAATTATAATTAAAGGCCAGCTCAAAAGTATCTATAGTTTCAGGATCTAAATCAGAGTTACCGAGCGCTATAGGGTTGTTAACAACTAATGACTCTGCAAAAGCAGGAGCACGAAACGCCTTACCATATAATAACTTGGTTGTTAAATTAAGACTAGATGACCAAACCAAAGCTATACGAGGGTTTAATGTAGCTCCAAAGTCAGTATAGTTATCATAGCGAGCACCAGCAGTTAACTCCCAATCAGGTGCTAATTGCCTTATTACTTGAATATACGCATAGCTACTTTCTCGATCAGCTTCGGGCATATAAACTTCTGATGTATCCGATACATCCTCAATTCCAGTCAACCGCGGGGAAAAATCAGCATAAAAGTTTTTTGTTTCAACGACTTTATACAAATTTTGTCTATCATACCCTACGCCAAATGAAAAATCGGTATTCTGAAACTTTTTATACCTAGCAGATAATTGAAAGTTCGTTTTCTCTTCTTCCCAACCAGGGTTACCAATAAAACCTTCGGGAAAAGTGCCAAAAAAGGAACCTGGAGGAAATAAAACCATATTTTTTTCTATTTCTTGACTAGAACCATAATAAGTTAAGCTCCCCTCAACAAACAAGTTAGATAAGATCTCTCTATTTTTAATAAAAGCTTTTATGATATTTTTATAATTTCCCAAACGGCCAAAGTTATCCAAAGCTTCAGTCCCACCTTGACCAGTGCCAACATTGCTTCGTCGTTGTGTTCCTATTTGTAAACCAAGGAGCGTATTTTCAGCTGACATCCACAAATCAATCGACTCAAAACCAGTTGACAAATGGCCTGGGGCCAAAGAAGCAGCCGGTACACCTAAACCAGATGCCGCAGCATCAATAATCGTTTGTGTATCGGCTTGAACAATTTCTTTTTGACCATCACTTTTTAAAAATTCAACATTTACAGCGATTTTCCAATCTGCAATTTCAACTTGATTGTTAACCCAAAAATTTGTTGTATTAAAGCTTCCAAGCATTCCTCCAACTTCATTTTCAAAGTTGTCCCCTCCTTGTTTAGTAATAATATTAATAACACCGGAAAAAGCATCAGCACCATAAAGAGCAGAGCCAGGCCCACGTATTATTTCAATTCTTTCAATACCATGAACAGGAAACTCTCCCCATACGGTATGATTGTCTCCTCTAACAACACTTTTAGTAGATACTCCGTTAATCATAATCAGAGTTTGAGGGTTAAATGTAGATGTAATACCACGAAACCAAAACTCTGGAGTAAAGTTTTGTCCGCTTTTTGATACATGCAAACCAGGCACTATTTCTAAAACTTCAGCTAGATTCCTAGCCCCAATATTTTTAATATCAGCAGCGGTAATAACGGAAGCGACAGCTGGTGCTTTAGTAATCGCTTTTTTGGTCCCAGTAGCAATACTAACAAAATCTTCGTCACCATAAAAATCAGCTAAATCATATTCACTTTCAGTAAAATCTTCAGAAAAAAGATAACCAGCAAAAAATAAGGGATGGATAATTAGAATTAAAACGATTAGCCGGAGTTTGAACGTCATATAAAGCGCCTGTTATTTTTAATATATTTTGCTACAACAACCTCAAGTATATAATTCTAGCTTAATATTATATTTTCACAAGAAATGTATTACTGAACTCTCAATTACAGCTTTTTAACTATCGGCATTTTCACACTAAATGTTGTACCAACAGACAGTTCACTGTTAACCGTTATTTGTCCATTCATTAAATCGCAAAAGCTTTTTGTTATTGCCATTCCAAGACCAGTACCCTCAAATTTTCTCGTTTGTGCACCATCAACTTGAGTGAACTCTTCAAAAATATATTCTAATTGCTCTTGCGCAATTCCAATACCAGTGTCTTTAACTGAAAAATATAAATTATAAGGATCATTATAAATTTCAAAAATCACTTTGCCTTGTTTAGTAAACTTACAAGCATTGCTCAATAAATTGAGAAAAACTTGCAACATTTTTTGTCTATCAAGCAATAAACTTTTTGATAACTCACCTCGAATTAATTGCAGTTCATTACCATTAGCTTCAGCCATAGGTTGAATCGTTTCTAATGTATCATTGATCAAATATTCCATATCAACAGATTGTAAATATAAATCCATTCGACCAGCTTCAATTTTTGCTAAATCGAGAATATTATTAATCAAACCTAATAAGTGATGCGCGCTACGTATCGCTTTATTTAAATCACTTGCTTGTGAGTCCATACATTCAAATTCAAGCTCTTCCTTAACTAAATCAGTATAGCCAATAATAGCCTGCAATGGCGTTCTCAATTCATGACTAATATTAGCTAAAAATTCAGATTTATGACGGTTAGCAGTTAATGCAGTATCTCTAGCAACTTTTAATTCCTGAGTACGAATTTCCACTTCAGACTCCAGAGTATCACGATGTTTTTCCAACTCTGTATTAGCTTGTTCTAATCGATGCATCATTTGATTATAAGTGCTAGCCATTTGACGAATTTCTGTTGCACCATCGACTTCAGCTCTTAAATATTCTCCATACTTTCCTGCAGTTTCCATCGTGCGAGATAAACCGGTCAATGGTCTGATTAAACGATTAAGTCCTATGCTTATAAAAACAGCTAAAATAACAGTAATAATTATGCTAGTTATAATGTTACTGATAAAAATAGAATGCTGTATTTCACGTAATTCACGCTTATTATATTTGACTAAAACATGACCAATAATTTGTCGATTAATCGCTTCTTCATCAGGTTCAACTGTATCTGAATCAAAATCATCATCTTCAAAGTAGACAGGCGCCCCAAAAGTCCACGAGCTTTCTGATTCTTCAATTAATATCGGAGACTCAGAAAGTTTAGTCATATCGAAGAAAAATTGATCAACCATACTTTTGGCTGAGGTTACTAATACAACCCCTTTAGAATCAAAAATAGCGACGCCATTGACAGATTCAAAACCTATAGCACGATTAACCGCTTCTTGTGCATTTTCTTCACTACCTGTTAATAAGGCTAAAACTGTTTGATCTGAAAAGTTACGTGTAACTTGTAAACCTGTTTCAATTGTAGAATTTTTAACCTTTTCACTCGTTTGCCAAGCAGTTATTATAGAAGTTGTTAGGGCAACAAAAATAACACTTACTAATAAAAATCCCAGTAGTTGACGTTTAAGTGTTGATTGAGTTCCAAATAAATTAGTCGCCATTATTTAAACCTCTACTCGGGAAAAGTTAATTTAAACTGCTTTTTTTGCTCAGAGCTGTATTTCAAGCCTAAGTGCGCAGCAGTTCTCAAATTAACGGCTAGTTGAAGAGACTTCAACACTGCAAATTTTGTTTTATCAGGCGCTTCAGCTATATCCATAATCATTTTATAAAGCTGGTTGCCTAACTTGTAATTATCTGGGTAAGTAGAAAATAAGGCGCCTCGCTTAGCGTGTGAGGGCTTGCTAGAAAAGACAACGATTTCTTTAGACCAAGCTTTTTCTAATATAATGGGTAAGATCACTTTATCGTGTGATGAAACTCTGTCCAGAGGTAACCAAATGGCATCGGTTTTGTTAATTGATGAACTAAATAAGTAATTATAAAACTCAATTGCCTCTGCGGTATTAGCTACCTGTCTAGCATTTAGCTTTAAACCTTGTTTTTTGGCTGCTGTCATAGCAAGTTCAATCATCCATTGACTTTTATGGCTATAAGCAACGTGGATAGTTTTAATAGTAGGAGCAACATCCACTAAATAACCAAACAGATAAGCAGGATCCGAAATTAAACTAATTCCAGACAGACCATTAGGTGAAATAGGAAGAGCCCCCGATATGACGTGAATATCATCTGGGAGTTGTTTGGCTAATTTTAAACCTAATCGACCTAATACAATTACTTTATTAATATTATTTTTTTTTAAACGATCAATAATTAAATTAGTATCAAACTCTTTAGTTAATACATATTGTTTTATACGGTTTTCTGGAACGTCACTTTTAATTCCAGAAATAATTTCTTGATAAATTGAGCGATAAGGTTCTTTGGCATCAGGAAAAAATACAGCAATATTACTAGAGGCACTAGCAAAGGCGATATTTCCCAGACTCAGGAATAAATAAATTAGTATAATTTTTCGAAAAATTGGCAAAAATAAACTTCCTGTTATTTACCTCGTTTAGCAAACTCTTAGTATACATTTTTATTCTATTATTTAGGTATACAGGTTCAAGAAAATTGCGTCAAGAAAATTAATACTTGGTTAAAAATATTTTATATTATTTAATGAAAGATCAGCAACGCATTATAAAATTAAAATCACCTAGCTTGAAGGCATTATGGTTTAATGAATAGCTGAATATGAAATTGGTCGGAGCGAGAGGATTTGAACCTCCGACCACTTGCACCCCATGCAAGTGCGCTACCAGGCTGCGCCACGCTCCGAAAAAGTGATAAACCCAACTTTTAGTGGCCGGAATATTACCTTATTTAAATGACATTGCAAGTGATACTTAAAGTTATTATTCGAATTATTATTTATCTTAATGTTTTAAAATTTTTAAAACATCTTCAAGTTCATTAATAATGACTTGTATAATTTGTGGATCCGTTTCAGTTTCAACCGCTTCTAACTGTTGTCTTGCCCCACCAATAGTAAAACCTTGATCATAAAGAAGCTCACGAATTTCACGAATAACCAATACATCTTCACGTTGGTAGTAACGTCTATTACCGCGCCTTTTAACTGGCTTTAACTGCGGAAACTCTTGCTCCCAATACCTCAACACATGAGGCTTTACCAAGCAAAGCTCGCTTACTTCACCAATAGTAAAATACCTTTTGTCAGGAATCGGTAAAAGTTCGTTATTATTACTTGCTTCCAGCATAGGCTTCTACTCTGGCTTTTAATTTTTGACCGGGCCGAAATGTAACTACACGTCTTGCACTAATAGGGATCTCTTCACCAGTTTTTGGATTTCGACCTGGACGCTGCTTTTTATCTCTTAAGTCAAAATTGCCAAAGCCTGACAATTTCACTTGTTGATTACTAGCCAAAGAATCTCGAATTTCTTCATAAAACCCTTCAACCATCTCTTTAGCTTCCCTTTTATTAAGACCCAAATCTTCAAATAAACGTTCCGCCATGTCTGCTTTCGTTAGTGCCATTGCTAATCCCTCAAAACTGCGTCTAGTTTTTCTGTTAGTACTGAAATAACTCTATCCATTGTTTTTGCTATCTCTGCCTCTTTAAAAGTTCGGTCAGTTCGCTGTAAAGTAAAGCCTATGCCTATACTTTTGTAACCAGGCTCAATTCCCTTGCCCCGATAAATATCAAATATTACTATATTATTTAGCCAATTTTTAGCTGTTTGTCCAATTAAATCAATAATTTGCGAAGAAGTCACGTTTTCTTTAACCAAAATCGCAATATCTCGACGAATGGACGGGAATTTTGATAAAGGGTTAAAGGTTGGCAACTTTCTTGATAATACCTTTTTTAAGTTTAGCTCAAAAACATAAGTTGATTCTTCCAAATCAAACTCACGCTGAGTTTGCGGGTGTAATTTACCGATAACACCACAGACAACGCCATTTCTTAATATTTCAGCAGTCTGTCCAGGATGTAAGCCATCTCGCTGAGCAGCAACAAACTCAAACTGCTCTTTGGCAGCAGTAAGCTCTAATAATGACTCAACATCGCCTTTTAAATCAAAAAAGTCGACGTTTTCATTTACCGCCTCCCAGTTTTCAACAAAGCGCCTACCTGTAATGGCACCTGCTATTACAGGGATCTGCTGTAGCCCACTTTCACCAGGAACAAACTTTAAACCAGACTCAAATAAGCGAATACTGTTATGTTGACGTTTTTGGTTATATTCAACGGCTTTTAGTAAGCCAGGCCAAATCGAAGTTCTCATCACACCCAACTCTGATGATATTGGATTAACCAGAGGCAAAGGTTCAAGTTCGGAATCAATTAACTGTTGTGATTCTTTATCAATAAATGAGTAAGTAATACATTCTTGATAACCTCTATTAGCCAATACTTTTGCCAATTGAAGTTTTTGCAGTCGATTCTCAGGTTGACGAATCATAGACATTTCACTAACCGGCTTTCTACTCGGAACTTTATTGTAGCCATATATCCTTACTAGCTCTTCTATTAAATCAGCTTCAATAGAGATATCAAAGCGTCTACTTGGGACATCAATAAGCCAGCCATCAGGTTCTCTGCTCAGCTTCATATCAAGTCTGGTTAAAATATCTTCAACTTGCTTATCAGAAATAACCACGCCGAGTAATCGCTCAATACGAGCACGCCTTAATTTAACGGTTTTACCTTTAGGAAAATAGGAATCTTCAATTTGATCCACTAATGGACCTGCTTGGCCACCAACAATATCTAATAATAGTTCAGTCGCCCGTTCAATAGTTTCGGCACATAAATTATAGTCAACACCTCTTTCAAAGCGGTGTGATGCATCTGTGTGTAAACCATAATTTCGAGCCTTGCCAGCAATATGTATCGGATCCCAATGGGCGGCTTCGAGTAATAAATCTTTAGTGTCCTCATTAATTCCCGAAAACTTCCCTCCCATTATTCCTGCAATTGAAAGTGCCTTTCTATCATCTGCAACCACTAAAGTTTCAGGTTTTAAATTAAGTTCTTGCTCATTAAGTAAAGTTAGCTTTTCATCTTTGTTTGCATATCGAACAGTGATAGCACCATCAAGGTTATTTAAGTCAAATGCATGCATTGGATGCCCTAACTCAAGCATGACATAATTAGTAACGTCTACGATAGGATCAATACTTCTAATATCTGAGGCTAATAATCGCGCTTTCATCCACTTTGGTGTTTCAGCATTGATATTGACTCCTTTAATAACTCTTGCAACAAATCTCGGGTTAGCTTCAGGGGCATTGAGTTTAATTTCAACTTTATCTTCTATTGTAACTGGAGCAGGAACTACCTCTATAGGTTTCACTGGTGTCTGGGTTAACACACCAACCTCAAAAGCAATACCTTTTAGTCCTAAACAATCACCACGGTTAGGTGTTAAATCGATGTCTATAGCATTATCTTTCAATCCTAAACAATCAACTAATTGGCTACCAATTTTAGCATTCTCAGGCAATTCCATAATGCCATCATGCTCATCTGATAATTGAAGTTCTTTGCCAGAGCAAAGCATTCCATAAGAATGAACACCGCGAAGTTTAGCTTTTTTAATTTTAAAGTCACCCGGTAAAACACAACCAATCGTAGCGACAGCCACTTTAATTCCTTCCCTAGCATTAGGAGCGCCACAAATAATTTGTAGATTTTCTTGCTGTCCAATATTAACAGTGCATACCTGAAGCTTATCTGCTTCAGGGTGTTGCTCAGCTTTTTCAATAAGACCAACCACAATTCCTTCAAGTTCAGCACCCATTGCTTCAACAGCATCGACCTCAAGACCAGCCATTGTTAAAACACTGACTAGTTCATCTGTTGATATGTCAGGGTTAACCCAAGTTCTTAACCAATTTTCGCTAATTTTCATTACCCGGTATCCAATACTTTTAATTACGAAATGATATTTTCGTATAAAACTCGCTATTTACTTCCACAACAACTTACAATTTAAGTTGTTAAATTATTAATTAAACTGTTTTAAAAAACGTAAATCATTTTCAAAAAACAAGCGTAAGTCATTAACGCCATAACGTAGCATAGTCATACGCTCAACGCCCATACCGAACGCATACCCTGTATACTCTTCTCCATCGATACCAACCGACTCAAGTACTTTAGGATGCACCATACCTGAGCCTAAAATTTCTAACCAGCCAGTCTGACTACATACTCGACAACCTTTGCCCGAACACATAACGCACTCTATATCGACTTCCGCAGATGGCTCTGTAAATGGAAAATAAGAAGGGCGAAAACGAACGGCTAATTTTTCATTTTCAAAAAAGTGTTTTAAAAATTCATCAAGCACACCTTTTAAGTCAGCAAAAGAGGTTGTTTTATCAACAAGTAGTCCTTCGACTTGATGAAACATCGGTGTGTGAGTCAAATCAGAATCACATCGATAAACCCGACCAGGCGCAATAATTCTAACTGGAGGCTGAGTTTTTTCCATTGTTCTTATTTGCACAGGAGAAGTATGTGTTCTCAATAAATTTCCATTTCCAAAATAAAAAGTGTCATGCATCGCTCTAGCTGGATGATGACCAGGAATATTTAATGCTTCAAAGTTATGAAAATCATCTTCTACTTCTGGGCCTTCTTCAACTCCAAAACCAATTTGTGCAAAATAATTAACTATTCGCTCTAAAGTTCTGTTGACTGGATGGATCCCTCCAATCTGAGCGTTTCTTCCAGCTAAAGTCACATCAAGTGACTCTTCTTTAAGCTGAGTGTTAATTACGGCCTGCTCAAAAAGCACTTTATGATTATCTATTTTTGTTTGAATCATTTTTTTAGCTTTATTAATTTCCGCTCCACGAAGAGGCCTCTCCTCAGCAGGCAATTGTCCCAAAGATTTTAGTTGCTGAGTAAGTTCTCCTTTCTTTCCTAAAAAATCAACTTTAACTTGCTCAAGTTCTTGCAAATTAGTTGCTTTGGAAACGGCTTCCAACCCTCGTTCAAGAAGTTCATCAATCATACTAGGCATTTAAATTATTCCACTGAAATTATTTTTTCTATACTCGAAAAAATAAATTATATTAATCGTTCACTTTATTAAACCAGCCAACCTATCCACAGATATTTATTCAATCCAAATGTGTGCTGGTAAAATTTCAATAATTTTTCATTCAATCTATCATAGTCATTTGTGGTATTGCTCAAACAACGACGATGTTTTTTTGATTAACTATAAAAAAAGGGAAGGACTCTTGCCCTCCCCTTTAATCGGCTAAATCTAGTTGACTAAAATAGTCTCTAAACTTAGTTAGTGCTTAAGCAAGAGCCGCTTTTGCTTTCTCAACTAAAGCACCAAATGCCGCTTTATCGAAAACAGCAATATCAGCAAGGATTTTACGATCGATTGCAATTGATGCTTTTTTAAGACCATTAATAAACTTGCTATACGATAAACCATTAACTCTAGCTTCAGCATTAATACGTTGGATCCATAAAGCACGGAACTGACGTTTGCGTTGACGGCGATCACGGTAAGCATATTGAGCGGCCTTAGTTACGGCTTGCTTTGCAACGCGATATACACGACTGCGAGCTCCATAATAACCTTTAGCTGCTTTTAAGACTTTCTTGTGACGCTTATGGGCAGTTACACCACGTTTTACTCTAGGCATTTTCTATTCTCCCATTCTTAAGCGTAAGGAATCTGACGATTCAATTGTTCTACATCAGCCGGAGCGACCATTTCCATACCACGCAAATGACGCTTTCGCTTAGAACTCTTCTTAGTAAGAATGTGGCGACGATGCGATTGAGCATGCTTGAAACCACCTTTACCGGTTTTTCTGAAACGCTTTGCAGCGCCACTATCGGATTTAATTTTTGGCATTGCTTTTTTACTCCAATTATCATCTGTAGGTCGTATTTTGAAAATAATAAAAATTATTAACTATACCGTTTGTTACCTAACAGTGCTTACGAAAAAGAAGGCGCAGTTCTTAAAGAAACACACCTCCTCACCAGCTCATACAGGGTTGCCAAAAACCTTGTACGAGCAAAATAGCCAATATTGAGGCTACTTTTTCTTTTTAGGGGCTATCACCATAATCATTTGACGCCCTTCGAGTTTTGGTCTGGCTTCTACCTCACCAAACTCAGCTAAATCTTTTTCGACTCGGCTTAACAGTTCCATTCCAAGTTCTTTATGAGCCATTTCTCGGCCCCTAAATCTCACAGTAATTTTAGTTTTATCACCATCACTGAGAAACTCTTGTAATTTACGCAGCTTTACATTGTAATCGCCAATGTCTGTTCCGGGACGAAACTTTATTTCCTTAACATGAACAATGGTTTGTTTTTTCTTTGCAGCAGCCTTAGCTTTCTTTTGTTCAAAAACAAATTTTCCATAATCCATGATTTTACATACAGGAGGCTCTGCTCCAGGTGATATTTCTACTAAGTCCAACTTTGCATCATCAGCAGCCTGTTGAGCATCTCTGTTAGAAACAACTCCCATTGCACTTCCATCGGGGCCAATCAATCGAACTTCTGGTGCTGTAATATCATCATTTATATTAGCGCGTTGCTCTTTTGTACCCGCTTTTGGTCTTGGTTTTTTAATGTTTTTAATCCTCTATAATTTGTAATACACGTCTATCAAAAATTAACTTTCATAAACATAGCCTAATTCTAGCAATTAATCTTGATAACGTCCCTTTAAAGCGACATCTGCTGACAAGAGTTCTGCAAATGCCTCTAATGATAAACTTCCTAAATCTTTACCTGCACGTGAACGAACCGAAACAGTACCAGTCTCAACCTCTTTATCTCCGACGACGAGCAAATAAGGCACACGCTGCAAAGTATGCTGGCGAATTTTAAAGCCGATCTTCTCGTTTCTCAAGTCCGAATTGACTCTAAACCCCTGAGAATTCAAATATTTTGTACATTTTTGAACATAATCACTCTGTTTATCGGTAATATTTAACAATACCGCCTGATTTGGCGCCAACCAGGGTGGAAATTTTCCTGCATATTGTTCTATTAAAATGCCGATGAATCGTTCTAAAGAACCCAGAATTGCACGATGGATCATTACTGGTATTTTCTTAGTACCATCTTCATCAACATATTCAGCCCCTAATCTTTCAGGCATTGAAAAATCAAGTTGAACAGTACCACACTGCCACACTCTGTCTAAACAGTCACGCAGAGAAAACTCTATTTTAGGCCCATAAAAAGCCCCTTCACCCGGCTGAAGTTCAAACTCGATTCCTTTAGATTTCAAAGCATCAGATAATGCTTGTTCAGATTGATCCCAAACGGCATCAGATCCAACGCGCTTTTCTGGACGAGTAGAGAGCTTTATTTCTATTTGATCAAACCCAAAATCAGCGTAAACTTGATAAATAACATCAATTAATGCTGTCACTTCCTGTTGTACTTGTGCTTCAGTACAAAACACATGAGCATCATCTTGAGTAAAAGCTCTGACTCGCATTAACCCATGCAAGGCGCCCGAAGGCTCATTGCGGTGACATGATCCAAACTCGGCCATTCTTAGTGGTAAGTCTCGGTATGACTTTAAACCTTGATTAAAAATTTGGACATGACCAGGACAATTCATAGGCTTAACAGCGTAAGTTCGACTTTCTGATTCAGTCGTAAACATATCATCATGATATTTTTCCCAATGACCAGACTTTTCCCATAAACTGCGATCCATAATTTGAGGTGCTTTTACTTCTTGATAAGATGTCTCTTTAAGTACATTCCTAATATAAGCTTCTAATTCTTTAAAAATAGTCCACCCATTATGATGCCAAAACACCATGCCAGGGGCATCTTCCTGAAAGTGAAACAATTCCATCGCTTTACCAATTTTGCGGTGGTCGCGTTTTTCGGCTTCTTCTAAACGATGTAAATATTTTTTTAGTTCTTTCTTATTTGACCAAGCAGTACCATATACACGCTGAAGCATTTCATTATTTGAGTCTCCTCGCCAATAGGCACCGGCCAACTTCATCAGTTTAAATGCTTTAATTTTCCCTGTACTGGGAACATGAGGACCTCGACATAAGTCAATAAAATCGCCTTGTCGATAGAGGGATATTTCTTCGCCAGCTGGAATGCTTTCAATAATTTCAGCTTTGTATTCTTCTCCCATATTTTTAAAAAATACAATCGCATCCTCTCGTAGCATTGTCGTTCTTTCAACAGGAAGATCCTTTTTAGCGATCTCTTCCATTTTAGCTTCAATAGCGACTAAATCATCTGGTGTAAAAGGCCTAGAAAAAGCAAAGTCATAATAAAAACCATTGTCAATCACAGGGCCAATTGTTACCTGAGCTTTAGGAAATAAAGCTTGAGTTGCTTGAGCTAATAAATGTGCGCAAGAATGACGGATCACTTCAAGGCCTTCTTCATCTCGCTCTGTCACAAGCGATAATTTGACATCTTTATCGATGATATAGCTGGTATCAACCATTTGACCATCAACTTTTCCAGCTAAAGCTGCTTTAGCTAACCCTGGCCCAATATCAGCGGCAACTTGAAAAACAGTCACAGAATTCTCAAATTCTCTTTGACTACCATCTGGAAGTGTAATTACAGGCATAGTACTTTATTAAACCTTGTTCCGTAAATTAACGAAAAATTTGACCTGAAACAATCTAAATCTCACCCCTAAAAAAGCAAGAAAAGCACCTTGGAAGGTGCTTTAGAATAGGTTTCTAATACAAATATTATAAATTAGGCGGATAATATCTAATATGTCAACATAAAGCAAAGAAAATTACCTTTCAGTTCAAATAGATATGAAACTTTCGCCTTATCTGAGGAGTGGGACATCATAGAAACTATGGTGATTATTAAATCCCCATGATTAAGAGAAAGATGGCTAATTACAAATCACTTGATGTAGCCCATACCTTCCAGCTTTAGAATAATCCTTTGAGCGGCTTCATCAGGAGTACAGTTCACCGTATCAATCGATAATTCAGGTTTCTCAGGCACTTCATAGGGATCACTTATACCAGTAAACTCTTTGATGATTCCTTCACGTGCCATAGCGTATAGGCCTTTTCTATCTCTCTGCTCACAAACTTCAAGACTTGTTGCAACATGAATTTCAATAAAACCTCCTAGTGGAGTTATCATTTCTCTTACTTCTCGCCGAGTTGAACGATAAGGTGCAATTGGCGCACAAATGGCAATCCCGCCATGTTTAGTAATCTCACTTGCCACATAACCAATACGCTGAATATTTAAATTTCTATGTTCCTTCGAAAAACCTAGCTCACTGGATAAGTGTTTTCTAACGACATCGCCATCTAGTAGAGAGATAGAACGGTCCCCCATTTCCATCAATTTGTTCAGTAAGGCATTCGCAATTGTCGATTTACCAGAGCCGGATAAACCAGTAAAAAAGATCGTTAAGCCCTGCTTATGCCTTGCAGGATAACGTTTTCTCAACTCTTTAACCACTTCAGGATAAGAGAACCAATCAGGAATATCCAAACCTTCTGCCAGTCTTAGTCTAAACTCTGTACCTGAAATATTTAAAACAGTTTCACCTTCTTTAATTTCATCGACAGGTTGATACTCTGCTTTTTCTTCAACATAAACCATCATTTGAAAAGGTACCATTTCAATACCTAGTTCTTCTTTAAATTCATTCATCAGGTTCTGAGCATCATATGGTCCGTAAAAATCTTCTCCTTGAGAGTTTTTACCCGGCCCAGCGTGGTCACGACCGACGATAAAATGCGTACAGCCATAATTTTTGCGAATGATTGCATGCCAAACAGCTTCTCTTGGTCCACCCATGCGCATAGCCAATGGTAATAGACTTAAAGTAGTCGTCTGTTCAGGATAGTTTTTGACCAAATGCTCATAACAGCGAACTCGACTAAAATGATCGATATCACCCGGCTTGGTCATACCAACCACTGGTTGAATCAGCAAGTTAGCCTCAACCTGTTTAGCGGCACGAAAAGTTAATTCTTGGTGTGCTCGATGCATAGGATTTCTTGTTTGAAAAGCAACAACTTTACTCCACCCCCATTTTTTAAATTTATCTTGAAGTTCTGCCGGTGTATCACGTAGCATTTTAAAATCATAGTGGCTAGGTCTACTTAACCCTTTCAATTTACCGCCAAGATAAACTTCACCAGCTTGATTAAACAAATAACTGACGGCTGGATGAGTGTGATCATTTGCCCCAAAAACTTTTTCGGCTTCCAAGTTTTTATCTGGTGTCCAACGGTCAGACACTTGCATTATAGCAATAATAACGCCTTCTTCATCTCGCAAAGCAATTTCATCACCCAGGCTAATTTTCTCTGCAAATGATTGGTCAACATCTAAAGTTACAGGCATTGGCCAAAGTACGCCATTAACCAATCTCATTCCATTGACGACAGAATCATAATCTTTCTCTGTCATAAAGCCTTCTAAAGGAGAAAAACCACCATTAAGTAACAGCTCAATATCACAAATTTGACGATGGGTTAAATCCCAAGAAGCAAGCTTTTTAGCTTGTTCTTTTTCCTTTTCAACCAACTCATCGTTCAGATAAAGTTGTTTTAACTCACCACCATGAGCCTGATATTCTGTTTGCAT
Source organism: Aliikangiella litoralis (assembly GCF_052495765.1). Next base: position 3,556,066 of record NZ_CP199292.1, read on the forward strand.
TTTTTCATTCCCGATTTAACAAAATCAATGTTGACTAACTAGTACTGAATACTATCAGGTAACTTCGCTTTGCAAAGATAATTTGTCGGAATGTAGTTATAACTAAACGAATGATGTAATATTCAGCCTCTAATAGCTTTAACATATTATTTACCTTTTTATGCTAAAAAGTATTTTCACCTCAGAAACTTATCAATCCTATTGGAAACTTTTATTCTGGATTATTCTAGCTGCCTTATTGTATTTAACTTTAACACCAAAACCACCTCAACCAATTAGTTTTCATAATATTGACAAACTTTACCACTTTGCTGCATTTGGTGGATTTACCTTTGTATTTGGTATTGCATTTTCAAAAATAAGTTACTGGTATATATTACTGGTTTCAATATTATTGGGAATAGCAATTGAAGTTGTACAAATATATGTTCCAAACCGTGGCTTTAGTATTGCCGATATGCTTGCAGACTTTATTGGTGTCATTGTCGGTATAATTATCTCAAGAGCAATAGTAAAAAAACAAAGTTCAAACAAAAACAGATAACCCCTCTACACTTTCTTACTTGCTATAGTAATTCTTTCAAGTATTATACCTTCAGTAAAAATTGATTCAATTAAAGGTTTTTTTATCTTGTTTAATAAAAATAAAAACTTGATTATTCTCTGGGTAATCACATTATTTATCAGTACTCAAACAATAGCCATATCAAATAACCATTATTTGCCCATAAAGACAGATCCGCTTATAGAATTAGAATTGGAAAAACTAGCTAGTGTTGCTCAAATGCCGCTATTAGCAAAACCTTACCATTTAGCCACAGTGCAACTTTACTTAACTAAAATACAAGAAACACACCCTGTGTTGTTCCAACGTATCAATCAATATATCAAACGATATCGTCGAGAAATGAATTTGACATATTTAGGTACAGAAGTCAGTTACAGTAATGTAGATACGAAAAACCTGCCTAACCAAAGAGGACGCACTTCAGACAGTGAAATTAAAGGGGAAGTTGCAGGCTACTGGCAGTTTAGTGAAAATTTCAATTTATCATTAGGAGGTACTATTTATAATGGTAGTGGAGGCGCTATTCCTAACCACTCTTATCTATCATATTACAATGAGTACTTTCAAGTTGACTTAGGTTACAAAGAGGTTTGGTTTTCTCCTCTACAAGAAAGTGCGATGTTACTTTCCACTCAAGCCAAGCCAATAGCTCGCTTTGCAATCAGCAGCCCTACTCCGTGGACCGACTATCAATTGCGTTATGATATTTCGTTTGGAAAACTAGAAGAAATGGATGGTATAAGTTTTGGTGACAAGCAACATACAGGAGAGCCAGGCTTTCTTGCTATGCATTTTAGCGCACAACCATTTGATTGGTGGACAATAGGTGTGTCAAGAACCATGATGTTTGGAGGTGGCGAAAGAAATGTCACTTTAGGTGACGTATGGGATGCAATTATTGACCCTATCAATAGTGATAATTGCGGGGGAGAATCTGAGCTTCAGGACTGTGACGAAGAGTTTGGCAACCAACAAGCCTCATTATCAAGCAAGTTTGACTTTACTTGGGGCCAACCTATGAGTCTCTATGTCGAACTGGCCGGAGAAGATACGAATGACTTTAAAGCCTATAAGTTGGGTAACAAAGCTTATAACTTAGGTTTTTTTCTACCTTATTTAACAGAAAAATCATCATTACTTCTAGAATATCAACATATTGAAAATGGTTGGTATGTACATCATATATATGCGGAAGGCTACCGCAATGATAAATATAGTATGGGTCATTGGTGGGGCGATGAAAAACTATTTGATGATGGAATTGGCGCAAGGATTTTAACATTAAGATATAACCACGAGTTCAGTAGTGATTACCATGTTGACTTAAAATATGCGGCGATTAAAAATATGAACCTCAGTGACGAGGGTTATAATGATGAATCAAAATATCAACGCGCAAATGAATGGACAATTGGATTAAACCAAATTGAAAGTGCCAGCATATGGCGTTATGAGCTTTACTTAGGTAATGATAGTTTTGGAAAAGACTTTGCCCGCTTTAGCATCAAATATAGTTGGCAATAAAAACAGTATTCAAGTAGCGAATATTTGAGCAACGAGCCAGGCTTTATTTACGCATGACTAGACTCAGCTTGCTCGCCTGCTTTTCACACTCTTCCATAGTCATCTTCCAGTCGAATGATATCATCTTCTCCCAGGTATGAGCCTGTTTGAACCTCTATTAGTTCTAATGGTAGCTTTCCAGGATTTTCCAGTGAGTGTATTTCTCCAATAGGAATATAAGTCGACTCATTTTCAGACACTAAAAAGGAAGTGTTCCCTTTTCTGACTTGGGCAGTACCAGAAACCACAACCCAATGTTCGGCACGATGATGATGCATTTGTACACTAATTTTAGCCCCTGGGTTGACTGTTATACGTTTAACTTGATATCTCTGCCCAATATCAATCGAATCAAACTTTCCCCAAGGCCGACAAACCTCTCGATGAACTTTCCACTCGTTTTGATTATTATTTTTTAAACTTTCAACGATATTTTTAACTTTTTGCACATCTCTTTTCGTTGCAACTAAAATTGCATCTTTAGTATCAACAACCACTATATTTTCTAGCCCCAATATCGAAACTAGGCGCTCTTCAGCTAAAACTAAGCAGTTACGAGAACTCTCAACGATAACATTGCCTATTATGCTATTATTTGATTTATCTTTATTGGCTAACTCCCAAATTGCAGACCATGAACCAATATCGCTCCAACCTGCGTCCATTGAAACCATTGCAGCCGAATCTGTCTGCTCCATTACAGCATAGTCGATAGAATTAGCTGGGCATTTAGAAAAGATAGATACATCAATACGGATAAAGTCAATATCATTAGCAGCCGTTTTTAAACTCTCTCGGCATATATCAAGCATCTTAGAGTTATGCTTTTTCAGCTCTTTTAAATAGCAACTGGCTTTAAACATAAACATACCACTATTCCAAAAGTATTCACCTGAATCGAGATATTCCTCGGCAGTCTTCTGATCTGGTTTTTCAACAAACTTATCAACTTTAAACCCACCTTTTAGAGCACCTCCTTTTTTGATATAACCATAGCCAGTTTCAGCTGTAGTAGGCACAATACCAAAAGTAACTAACTGATCAATAAGTGCTAGTTCAGCCGCTAAGTTTACTGAGCTTTCAAATGCAAAAGTGTCACTTATTACATGATCAGCCGCCAAAACAAGCAAGATTGGATCCTGTCCCTTTTCTAAAGCTTTGAGCGCTGCCAGTGCAATTGCAGGGGCGGTATTTTTGCCTTCAGGTTCTAGAATAATCTGACAGCGTCTTTGAATTTCTCGCATTTGCTCTGCCACTAGAAAGCGATGTTCATCATTGCATATGACTAAAGGATCGGCTAACTCCATATTACTTAGTCTGAGTATAGTATCTTGTAATAATGTATTGTCACCATGTATTTTGAGAAATTGCTTAGGGTGTAATGCTCTCGACATTGGCCACAACCTAGCTCCAGAACCACCAGCTATTATTACAGGTAAAATCATACAATCACCAAATATAAGACATATAAAATAAAATTAGTATTAGCTAATTTTAGAATAGTAAAACAACTGTTACCAGCACAAGAAATAAGCGAAACCGCCTATGTCGAATGCACAATAACAATGTGCAAAAAAAATCCCTCGAAGTTTATAAACTTCGAGGGATTTTATAAGTTAATAATAATTAACTTTATCAAACAATTATTGATTAAAGTATTCTCTGTACCATTCGACAAAATTATTAATCCCTTGCTGAATAGAAGTATTAGGCTTAAAACCAACAGCTGACTCCAACTCAGAAACATCAGCACAAGTCGATGGCACATCCCCCGCTTGCAGTGGCATAAAGTTTTTAATCGCTTTTTTACCAACAGCATTTTCAATGGCTTCAACAAAATCCATTAATTTGACTGGACTATTATTACCAATATTAAACACACGATAGTTGGTATAACTTGTTGCAGGATCAGGTTTATCACCATCCCATTCAGTATTTCCTTCGGGCGGATTATCTAAGACTCTTACAACTCCCTCAACAATATCATCAATATAAGTAAAATCACGGATCATATCACCATTATTAAAAATATTGATGGGTTCATCTTCTAATATACCTTTAGCAAACAAGAATAAAGCCATATCAGGACGTCCCCAAGGACCATAGACAGTGAAAAAGCGTAGACCGGTAGTCTTCATTCCATATAAATGACTATAACTATGCGCCATAAGCTCATTTGATTTTTTACTTGCCGCATATAAAGAAACAGGGTGATCAATATTATGATGCTCTGAAAATGGCTGAAGTGTATTAGCACCATAAACAGAACTTGAAGACGCATAGACTAAGTGATTAATTTTGTTGTGACGGACACCTTCCAAAATATTTAAAAAGCCAATAATATTACTTTCCATATAAACATGGGGGTTTTCTAATGAATAACGTACTCCCGCTTGCGCAGCTAAATTAATAACACCATCAAACTGATTTTGCGCAAATAAAGTTTCCATCGCTTCTTTATCTGCAATATCCATTTTTATAAAAGAAAAACCATCATATTTTTCTAATATTTCAAGACGTGACATTTTGATTTTTGGATCGTAATAATCGTTAATATTATCGATACCAACAACCGTATCACCACGGTCCATTAAATACTTGGATACATGAAAACCGATAAAACCAGCAGCTCCGGTGACTAAAATATTCAAATGATTACTCCAAAAAAATTCTAAATTTAAAAACGTTTCAATAGACCTGATATCGCGTTTTTTAGCTTAACAGACTCAACCGGAAAAAGTTAAATTCTCCAAACATTAACACCTAAGGCTTTTAAATCAGTTCGAGGTAAAATGCCTTTTATATCAAATAGACTTCCACTAGGGCTAAGCATACCAGCAAATTCTTTTGCTGACAGAGCTTTATATTCTTTATGAGCAACAGCTACTAACACCAATTCACAATCTTTAATGGAATCCAAACTCGATAATTCTACACCATAAATCGATTTTGCTTCGCCCGAGTCAGCCATTGCATCATGGACTATAGGTTCAACACCATAACCTCTGAACTCAGCAATTAAATCCTCAACTTTAGAGTTTCGTAAATCTGGACAGTCCTCTTTGAATGTTAAACCTAAGATAGCAACCTTAGCTCCTTTAACTTTACGATCTTGTAAAATGAGCTTCTTAACGCACCTTTCAACAATCAAACGGGCCATTGTATCGTTAATTCGTCGACCGGCCTGAATAACTTCTGGCCTATATCCAACCTGTTCAGCTTTATAGGTAAGATAATATGGATCAACACCTATACAGTGCCCTCCGACCAAACCTGGGCGAAAAGGCAAGAAATTCCATTTAGTTCCAGCCGCCTCTAACACATCAAGCGTATCTATTCCCATTCTCTCAAATATAACAGCTAATTCATTCATTAACGCAATATTTAAATCTCGTTGGGTATTTTCGATAACTTTAGCAGCTTCAGCGACTTTAATGGTCGCAGCTTTATGAACACCAGCAGTTACCACACTCGAGTAAACTTCAGCAACAATATCTAACGTAGCTTGATCTTGTCCAGATACGACCTTAGTAATTTTAGTGAAAGTATGCTCTTTATCACCTGGATTGATTCTTTCAGGAGAATAACCAACAGTAAAGTCTTCTCCGCACTTCAGGCCTGATTCAGCTTCTAGAATAGGCACACAGTCTTCTTCTGTAGCCCCTGGATAGACTGTGGATTCAAAAACCACTATATCACCTTTCTTCAATTGCCCACCGATAGTTCTAGAAGCAGAAAGCATCGGTGTTAAATCTGGTTGATTTGCATGATTTATAGGAGTAGGAACGGCCACAATATGAAAATCAGCCTGCTTCAAATCCTTAGGATCTGCTGTAAATAAAATATCTGAGGCAACCAATTCTTCATCAGTGACTTCTAAAGTTCGATCATGTCCTTTCTTGAGCTCCTCGATGCGAAGCTGGCTCAAATCAAACCCAACTACCTGGTGCGACTTTCCAAAAGCGACGGCAACAGGTAATCCAACATAACCTAAGCCTATTACTGATATTTTTCTATCCATCAATATGTATTCCTGTTAAAACATTGATTTTCTAATTTTGCAATCGGAGAATAATAACATATTTATTATTTTTCGGAACTACCTAACTGTTTTAATAAAATAACTAATTGGGTTCTCTAATTGAACGCCCACGCCCCACCCCATAATAGATAATCCCTTTCTTTTCCATTATTTTAGGGTTATACATGTTTCGACCATCAATAATCAGCTTCTCACTCAAAGAACGAATAATTAATTCAAAGTCTGGGGCCCGAAATTGGCTCCATTCGGTACAAATTACCAACGCATCAGCACCTTTTAGTGCAATTTCTTTAGTACCGGTCAATACTAAATCGTCCCTCTGACCATAAATTCGCTGACATTCATCCATGGCTTCTGGATCATAGGCTTGTATAATTGCACCTGATTCCCAAAGAGATTCCATTAAAACTCTACTTGATGCTTCTCGCATATCATCAGTATTCGGTTTAAAGCTTAGCCCCCAAATAGCAATAACTTTACCCTTAAGTTCTCCTTCAAAGTGGGAACTAAGATACTCAAATAACTTATGCTTTTGTTGATAATTAACCTTCTCTACAGCCTCTAGTAATGAAGGCTGATAACCAACATTATTTGCAGTACGAACTAGTGCTTGTATATCTTTTGGAAAGCATGAACCACCATACCCACATCCAGGATAGATAAATTGATAACCGATTCGAGGATCGGAGCCAATACCATGTCTAACCGACTCAATATCCGCACCTAATTGCTCAGCTAAGTTAGCCATTTCATTCATAAAAGATATTTTAGTTGCTAACATGCAATTAGCTGCATATTTAGTTAGCTCCGCGGAACGAACATCCATAATGATAATCTTGTCATGATTACGATTAAATGGTGCATACAGCTCTCGCATTAATTCTTCTGCTTCACTGTCTTCAGTACCAATAATAATTCGATCTGGACGCAGACAATCATTTACAGCTGCACCTTCTTTTAAAAATTCAGGATTAGAAACTACTTGAAAAGGAAGCTGTTTATTTCTCTCAGACAACTTTGCGGCAATAACTTGTTTTACTTTATCTGCCGTTCCGACAGGCACAGTAGACTTATTGACAACGACTTTTGAAGATTGCATGTAAGTAGCAATTGTTTCTGCAACGGATAAAACATGCTTTAAATCTGCCGTACCATCTTCGTCTGGTGGCGTACCCACTGCAATAAATTGAAGCTCGCCATGCTCAACAGCTATTTCCATATCCGTTGTAAATTGTAAACGCCCTGAAGCATAATTCTCTTCAATCATTGGTGTCAACCCAGGCTCAAATAGCGGACTAATACCTTGCTTTAATGCATTGACTTTATCTCCGTCTACATCAACACAAACCACTTGGTGTCCTACAGAGGCTAACACGGTTCCCTGGACTAACCCAACATAACCAATACCAAAAACCGTAACATTCATAGAACTCTTCCGATAAAATATTGTGTACTATTTAACCTGAGGTTAATTACACTGATATTCAAAAGATTCTCCGCGACCGATACCAAAATATTTAAGTCCAACCGTTTTTACTTGGACTGGATCTAAAATATTTCTTCCATCAAAGATCGCTCTAAATTGAAGCTTTTTATAAAGCTTATTCAAATCAGGGCTCCAGAATTCTTTCCATTCAGTGCAAATCGCTAATACATCAGCTCCTTCCAGAGCATCGTAGCACGATTCTACCAAATGTAAATTTACAGAATTATGAAAAAGTAACCGGATTTTATCTAATGCTAAAGGGTCATATACACTGACAGTTGCGCCCTGAGCTAATAACGCATCAATCAACTTAACGGCAGGGGCACCTTCTATGTTAGAACTTCCGGGTTTAAAAGAAGCTCCCCAAATTGCGATATTTTTACCTTTTAAATCAGTCTCAAAAAATGTCCAAATCTTGCGAAATAATAAATCTTTTTGTCTCTCATTTATTTTTGCAACTACATCTAACAGACCTAAATTATCCTCGCGTGAACGCAGTTTAGAAGCAATTTTTTCTACATTTTGATCTAAAGCTTGTCCGCCATAGCCACAACCTGGATAAAGATAATCACGTCCAATTCTAGGATCACTACCAATACACTCTCGAACGACATCAATATCTACCTGGCTTTTTTCTGCTAAATTAGCCATCTCGTTCATAAAACTTAAGCGAGTCGCCAACATTGCGTTCCCTGCAAAACAAGAAAACTCAGCCTCTCGAGTCGACACTTCTTTGATGACATTTTTTACTCGGTTAAAAGGATAAAAGAGCGATTTGATTTTTGGCAGTGCTTCCTTATTATCACAACCAATAATAATATTATCAGGACGAGAGAAATCTTGAATAGCTCTACCTTCACGGACTAACAAAGGGATACTACATACAAAAGTGGACAGGCTCTTACTCTCTAACATGTTTGAAAATTGATCGACTTCACCTATTTCGGAAGGCGTAAAAATAATAAAAGTAGTCCCTTGTTTAATTGATTTTTCTATAATTTTTTTAAATGTATTAACAACTTGAATTGGTGAAATGTCAGAAATAACGATAAAGTCGTAAACTTTATTAACCTGCGAACCTGCCGATAAGTTGGCTAACCTTTTAGCATCTTGTTGAGCTTGATACAAAGAAAATAATCCCGGCTCCTGCAAACTATTTGAGTTTTCTTTTCCAAAAAAATCAACTAAATTGCCCACAGAAGCAAACAAAGCCGCTACAACATGAGATTGTAAACCATTTCCAAAAACAGCTATTTTCATAAAAATTCTCTATTCTCTAAGTTGAGTTTCGAGTTTCGAGTTTCGAGTTTCGAGTTTCGAGTTTCGAGTTTCGAGAAAAGTATAAAGACATGCATATATTATATTGCCAACCAATAGCATTCTCGCTACTCGCTACTCGCTAACTTAACTTCCTTGATATAGTTCATTAAGCCATTGCTTGAACCATCAAAACAATTAGTTTCAGACGGCGACTTCAACTCTTCCAATGCTTGTTTTGCCATAGTCTTACCTAATTCAACTCCCCATTGATCAAACGGATTAATTCCCCATATACTCGCCATAACAAAAACTTTATGCTCATATAAAGCGATTAATTGGCCTAAACTATAAGGTGTTAATTCCTTTAACAAAATTGTCGTCGAAGGTTGATTGCCAGGGTAAAACTTATGTGAAGGTTCTTCTACATTATTGATGCTCTCATTATTAGTTTTTTCATTTTTACTACCAACCATTAATGCCCTAGACTGAGCAAAACAATTAGCGAGTGTGAGAGCATGCTGTTCGCGAAGCGCTTTATCGTGTTCAGTCTCTACTTGAGTAAACCTTTTGATAGGTGCAATAAAATCACAAGCAACTTTTCGAGTACCCTGGTGTAATAACTGATAAAAAGCATGTTGCGCATTAGGACCTACCTCTCCCCAAAGGACAGGGCAAGTATCATAATTAAACTGATTACCATCTTGAGTCACAGATTTTCCATTACTTTCCATTTCTAACTGAGTTAAATAATTAGGAAAGTACTTCAACCGAGCATCATATGGCAAAATAGCCTGCGCCGAAATGTCTAGAAAATTAGTATTCCAAACCCCTACTAGTCCCAATAAAACAGGGATATTATCTTTAAACTCTGCTGTTCGAAAATGTTCATCCAGTGCATTGGCACCGTTTAATAGAGCCCTAAAATTTTCCATTCCAATTTTTAGAGCAATAGTCAAACCGACAGTTGACCATAACGAAAACCGCCCACCGACCCAATCCCATAATTTTAATTGATGGGAAGGAGCAATTCCCCACTCGGACATTTTTTCTTCGCTAGTCGAAATTCCAATAAAGTGTTGCTTATTGACAATAGCTTCTGATTCACAATGATTCATCAACCATGCCTTTGCTGAAGCAGCATTGGATAGGGTATCGATAGTAGTGAAGGATTTTGAAACTAATACAAAAACAGTTGTTTCAGGGTTTAAGCGTTCAAATAAAGATGATACTTGTGAGCCATCCATTGTTGAAGCAAAGTGAACATTAACAGGGTTTACATATTCTTTTTTAAACTCATGCAACGCCTCACAAACCAATAAAGGACCTAAATCAGATCCGCCAACCCCAAGGTTAACAACATCTGTAATCGGTTTACCACTATAACCTCTCCAATGACCAAGTGTAATTGCTTCAATCATATTAGCCATAATAGTTAATTGTTCTTGTATCAATAAGTTAATATTAACACCATCTAACTCTAAACAATCTTCAATCTTTGCCCTTAAAGCAGTATGCAGGGCTGGCCTTTCTTCAGTTGTATTAACAGCTTCTCCGTTAAGTAGCTGACTTATCGATTTTTTTAAATCAACAAAATTAGCTAAATCAACTAATTTATCTAACGTGTCAGTTGTTAGCTTTTGTTTTGAAAAATCAACTAATAGTTGATCAAAAGCGAAAGAAAGTTTTTGAAAACGATCGCTTTCAGAAAATAAATCAGAAATATTGGAATCTTTTAAGTCATTTTCAGAATGATTTAAAAGAGATTTCCATTGAGGGGAATTATTGATCATATATTTAGTATTTTACTCTGCGAGTTTCGAGTTTCGAGTTTCGAGTTTCGAGTTTCGAGTTTCGAGTTTCGAAAAATTATATATCAGCTTTTAATTATTTGTATTAATTTACCTATCATTTTTGACAACTCCTCAGCTTCTTGCATCCACTTATTACCGATGCTTTTCTCTATAAAGCCAACCTCAACTCCAATATCAACCTGAGTAGCAAACTCACCTAACGAGCCTTTTGATATTGATAAGAATCGAGTTTTCTCTTTTGTATAATTCTTTTCAAAGCCTTCAGCTATATTTGATGGCACAGATAATGCACTTCGAGTTAATTGATCTTTGAATCCAAAATCTCTGATTTTCAATGAATACTTGTAAACACTTATCGACAAGCCTCTGCTTCTCTTCCATATAGCCAAATTTCTATATCTCATAACTATCTCCTTGTTCTACTAACTGTCCTTTTAAAATTAACAATTTTTTGAGTCTTTAGTATTTTTTTCTAACACTAGAAGCTCGCAACTCGCTACTCATTAACTAATCTTTCAAATTTCTTATATAATCCGAAAACACCTCTCCGATTTCACTGTGTCTCATTCCATACTCAACGTTAGCCATCATATAACCAATTTTAGAACCGCAATCATGGGATTTTCCTGTCATATGAAAGGCTTCCACTGTTTCTATTTGCATTAAACTATCAATTGCGTCTGTTAACTGAATTTCATCGCCAGCACCAGGCACTGTTTTTTCGAGTAAATCCCAAATTTTTACCGATAAAACATATCGCCCAACAACAGCCATATTCGAAGGAGCTTCATCAACCGAAGGCTTCTCCACCACTCGAGTCATCTTAACAGACTCACCAGGCTTTAACTCGATACCACCACAGTCAACAACGCCATAACTAGAAACTTGCTCATTTGGAACCGGTTCTACCATTATTTGGCTAGCAGCACTACTTTCAAATTGCCTTATCATCGCAGCTAAATTTTCAACCTTCAAATTAGAGCTTGCATCATCAATAAGAACATCAGGCAAAATAACAACAAAAGGATTATCCCCCACTAAAGGTCTAGCGATAGAGACAGCATGACCTAGCCCTTTTGCCTCACCTTGCCTAACGTGCATAATAGTAACGTCTTTAGGGCAAATCGCTTGAATTTCTTCTAATAATTGCCTTTTCACACGTTTTTCTAAAGTTGTTTCTAGCTCGAAAGATTTATCAAAATGGTTTTCGATTGCATTTTTTGAAGAGTGGGTGACTAATACAATTTCTTTGACTCCTGCCTCAACACACTCATTAACAATGTATTGAATGAGTGGTTTATCAACTATTGGGAGCATTTCTTTGGGTATGGCTTTTGTCGCGGGAAGCATTCTGGTACCTAGACCAGCAACAGGTATAACGGCTTTGCTAATATTAGTCACTTTATATTATCTCTATTCAAAATCAGTATTATTTCACTATCCATATTAAAGAATAATTAAACATTTTGATAGTTAATCATTAATAAACGATTATTTAGGGAAACTTTTTCTTGGCTTTTATATGGTAACTATGCAAAAAAGAAGAAGCGCTATGACAATGTCTTAAGTCTAACAACATTATTTTGCTCTTGATCTTCATTCCATAATAAATCACAAACAGCATGTTGAGGGTTATATCCAGTAGGAATTTTGAGTAAAAGTTGTACTATTCCTTCACAGTCCATTTTTTCACACAGCTCATTTAAAAGAATCAAAGTTCTATGCATATCTAACCAAGGTAAGAACTCCTCGTGAGCAGTCATAATCTTAGAATGTGAGGTGCCTACAACATTCTCACCAATCAATAATTCTTCATATAGTTTCTCTCCTGGTCTTAGTCCAGAATACTTAATTTCGATATCGCCTTGTGGGTTGGATGAATTCTTTACACTTAACCCCATAAGGTGGATCATTCGCTCTGCTAGTTCAGAGATCTTAACTTGCTCCCCCATATCTAAAACGAAAACATCTCCACCTTTACCCATTGCACCTGCTTGAATGACTAATTGTGCAGCTTCTGGAATAGTCATAAAATAACGGATAATATCTTTGTGAGTCACAGTTACTGGTCCGCCAGCCTTAATTTGCTCTCTAAACAAAGGAACCACAGAACCGGAAGATCCTAAAACATTGCCAAACCGAACCATCGTAAAAATAGTCTTTTGACCTCTAGTACTAATCGCTTGCAACACCAATTCAGCAAGTCGCTTAGAAGCCCCCATTACATTTGTTGGGCGTACAGCCTTATCAGTCGAAACAAGTACAAACCTTTCAATACCAACTTCAGCTGCGGCCTCCGCGGCATACCAAGTTCCAAAAACGTTATTTCTAACTCCTTCGACTACATTATGTTCAACTATTGGCACATGTTTATAGGCTGCAGCATGATATACAGTTTGCACATTATAATGCTGCATCGCACGAATCAGCCTATTCTTATGCTGAACAGAACCGAGTAACGGAATGATGGTTAAATCAGCTTCAAGCTTTCTACTTAATTTTCTTAATTGTTTTTCAATAGAATACAAAGCAAACTCAGATAATTCATATAAAACTATCGAACTAGGCTTTAATGCCACAATCTGCCTACATAATTCAGAACCGATAGAACCACCGGCTCCTGTAACCATCACTACTTTATTAGTAATACATGAATGCAACAGTTCTTTATTAGGAGCAACTGAATCTCTTCCAAGTAAGTCCTCAATTTCAATTTCTTTCAATTGTTCAATTTGGACTTTACCGCTCACAATTTCGTCCATAGAGGCAATCGTTTTAACTTTAACAGGAAAAGGCTCTAATCGAGAAAGGATTTCAGAGCGGCGAGCATGACTAGTCGATGGCATTGCGAGTAGCACTTGTGAAACAAGATGTTTTTCAGTTATTTTTTCCAAGGAAATTGGCGAATAAACCTTAACGCCATCAATCTCTGTTCCGAACATCGTTGGCTCATCATCAATATAAGCAGCAATTTTATACTGGTTACTTTGACCTAATGCGCGGGCCAGCTGCCTACCTGCCGCCCCTGCGCCATATATTGCAACTACATTTAACGAACGGCTTGTTGATGAACGAATAAGGGCAATTATTAATAACCGAGCTCCGCCTATCGTTACCAAGGAAAAAGACCAGTAAAGTAAAATACTAATAGCATCTATCGGAACATTATAATACGCGCAACTTGTACCAAATGCTAAAGTAGAAATAGCAATGCCAGCAGCTATAGTAAAAACAGCCTTTAAGCCCATGTAACGCAAAATGGCTCTATAAAAACCTATTCTTGCGAAAACACTGAGGCTAACCAATAAAGTAATAACAAAATACGAATAACTTACCTTAAAAGGTTCAAAAGAGCTTATTGATATGTCTAAGGACAGAAAAATACTAAATATGATCGCAATTGAATCAAAACCTAAAGAAACGAATCTTTTGACAGGCCTGGATGACTCAATAAATAAAGATATCATCTTGTTTCTACTATCCACGTAGTTATTTCCTTCTATCTATAAATAAATCAAGTAGATTATCTTCTTCTTTTCAACCCCATCTACTTACTTAGATGAGCTAATTTTAGTCCTTGATTCAAGATTTTGCAGAATTTTATAGGATTATCAATAATCTTTAAAGGGGAAGTGACAAGTCTTTCTACAAGACTTACAACTTTTAACACTATTTTTAGAGTGTTAACATTATAAATATTTAACAAAGTATGAAATGGCTACTCATCAAGCCCTACTCCAGGTGGAATATTTGTCCATTCCTTGATTACAACCCCATAACTTGCACTCGCTCCAGCTTTCATCCAAACTCCTTCCTCCAATTTAACACCGCCTGCAATATGCGTTCCCACCCCTAAATGGCTATATTTATCTAACTTCGCATCGTGATCAACAGTCGCATTACTGTTAACAATACAACCTACTCCCAACACAGCACTAGCGCCAACAACAGCGCCAGCCATAACAGCACACCCACACCCTATTTGTGAAGTCATACTCACAAATGCGCCTGGATGTACTATAGTAGGAATCAAAACATTTAGCATACTTAAAAAACCTAGCTTTTCTTTTCTAATACTGTTATTACCAATAGCCACAAACACTTCATTAAACTTGCTAGAAACTTCCTCAATATCGCTCCAATTCCCTACAATAGGCCAAACTCCTGCTGTCGTTTGAGCTGGGTACTTATCATCAATAAAAGCAATTTTATGCCATTGACCTGATAGCAAAGCAGTTTCCGCAATAGCTCTCCCATGTCCACCAGCACCAATAATTAATAAAGACTTCATTATTAAATTTCCTCATACTCTATAAGCTCTAAAACTCCGTCCTTAAATAAAAGAAAATCTACACAGTCTGTATTTTCTCTAATAGCTGCAGACCAAACAATTATTTTTTTATCTCCTTCATAGTAAAACGCTCCAGGATATGGTTTCGTAACAGCTCTAACTAACCTCTCTGCATCTTCTATACTGCCATTTAAATTGATAAGGCCATCCTCAGGCTTTCTACCTGGCCATTCAGTAGCGATGCTATCGTCTTGTGCCGTGACTGAAACATTATCACTTTTCAACTCATGAAAAACATTTTTGATTAGGGTTATGTGAGCTTTGTTAACTTCTTTGTAAAGTGAGGTTGCATTTGTTTTACGATTAAGCGCTATTTCCGCTTGTGCAATAATATCCCCTGTATCAACCCCCTCATTTAACTTAATGAGGGTAACTCCAGTCTTATCTAAATTCTTTAAAATAGCCCAAGGAATGGCAGCCCTTCCTCTCCCAATAGGTAATAACGTCGGGTGAATTCCTAAAACTCCTTTTCTAGGTTGCTCTAAAACGCTTTTACTAGCTATCTGTGACCAACCAATTATAAATAACCAATCTATTTTAAGCTCTCTAATTAACCGAGTGCAATCTTCGTTATTTATATGGCTTGATTTATGTAACTTGATTCTCTTTTCATTGCAAAAGGAATCTAAATAAACTCTTCCAGATTTTTCTTTAGCCTGCTCATCTTCCAATGTGATAACCAAATCTAATTTTCCGCCAATTTCATAAATAGCTTCCATGCAGGATAGACCAAGTTGAACACAAGTTACGAAACCAAATTTCATGATTAATAATACCTAATAGACAGGAGGTGGTTTTAAAAGATATGTAAAAGTACCTAAGATAATTTTTATATCGATAGAGAAACAGAGTTCTTTTACGTATTGTTCATCATAATCAGCTTTCTCACATACAGACATGCCATCAAACGCTTTTATTTGAGCTAGCCCTGTCAATCCCGGTCTAAGCTTTATAGCACCGTTACTTTTTCGAAGCTCGATTAGATTAAGCTGATTCGGAATTGGTGGCCTGGGGCCAACGATACTCATATCACCTTTTAATATATTTAATAGCTGAGGTAGTTCATCTAAATTTGTTCGACGAATCACCCTACCAATCCAAGTTAATTTTATTTTTCCTATTTTATCTGAAGGAATATTTCCAGTATTAACAGGCATACTTCTAAATTTATAAAAGCAAAAATTTACTCCATTACGTCCCACCCTTTGTTGCTTAAAAAAGATAGGCCCAGGGTCGAAGAACTTAATTAACAAGGCAATTAAAATCATTATCGGACTAAGTAATAACACAGAAATAAATACTATTATAATATCTAAGCACCTTTTACCTACTACTCTATATATCATACAAGCTCTCTTTGATATATGGTTTGAAATGCTTCTGAGTACTTTTGACCATTTTGTCCACCTCTAAAAGCAGCTAATCCTTTAATTGCCTCTTTACTTCTAGGGTGAGGATAGTCTCTCATTACTTTTCTATAACAAGACAGAGCTTCCAGTTTAAGATCTATCTCTTTTTCAATTTCCACAAACAAATTAGGTTTAAATCCTATCGTATTAGTTTCATAAGCCCAATCAGTAGCAGATTGAATTTCCATAAAATGCAATGATCTTAAAGGTGGAATATCATTTCTACGCTGGTAATAACGACTTGCAGCCAAACATCCACGAGATATTTGGCAATGATCATCGTTAAGATCTGAAGGGTGGTGAGTGAATATTCTATGTGGTTTAAATTCTAAAATTTGCTTTTCTATAAACTGTACAATATCCAAATGATCGACATTGTTCATTCTAATATTTGGAAAGCTTCCTAGTATGGGAGTTTTAAAGCCAACTTTGCTATTAGCAGCGATCATATCTTCAAAAAGCTCAATGTCCGTCGGTCTATTTTGTCGAACATCGACATTTCCACATAAAATAATCGGCTGAACTATTTCACCACGTCTTACTAACTTAGCACCTGTTGCGCCAAAGCCCAAAATTTCATCATCAGGATGAGCGACCACAACTAAATTTATTTTGAAATTATCCACATTTTGAGTGTCAGACTTTTGCATTACTTTTTCCTAATGAAGCTCTATAATTAAAACCAGCTTTAATCAACAACTCCTGACTAGAATACCTAGGACTCCAATTTAATAATTTTTTTGCTTTGCTGGCGTTTATTTCTAAATTCCCAAAAACCTTACTGAAAGTCGCGCCCTTTCCCATTAGACTAAAAATCAATTTGACGATACTTTTAGGCATACTAAAGCATAGTGACTTCTCGTGCATTCCCCGAGCAAGGCAATCAATAATTTCGTACGTGGACAATACTTCCTCATCAGCTATCACAAAATCTTCTCCACCGGCATTTACTTCATAGCAACAAGTGGTTAGAAATTCAGTTAGATTTTCAATTGAAATAATAGACCTTCGATTTTTAATACTTTTAAAAGGAAGTAATATTTTCTTATTAGCAATACCAAGAAGAGTTCTAAAATTCCCAGGAGCATCAGCAGAAAAAACGAGTGCAGGCCTTACAATAACCAACTCGCTTTTACTATTGTCAAACAACTGTTTTAGTGAATACTCGGCCTCCAATTTTGAAATTGCATAGTCAAGTTTAGGGTTTGGAGTATCACTCTCTGAAAAAGAGGTTTCGCCGCTATCACTACCATGAACGCCAATAGAACTTACAAAAACAAATCGTTTTACACCGACACTGATTGCTTGCTTTGCTAAATTTAACGTTCCGATAACATTTACCTTCCGGAACTCGTCTAAAGGTTTTTCAACATGATCGTTCAAAATATGGGCTCGTCCTGCTGTGTGAATAAGTACATCAACACCTCTTAAGGCATCACTCCAGTCAGCACCTGTCGATAAATCAGGCAACTGCAATTCATAAGGTTTTTGAACAGACTTTCTAACACTACCTCGTACTGTGACGCCTAACTCAAGCATATGATTAACTAGCGCTCTACCAATGAACCCACTCACGCCAGTAATAAAAACTCTTGATTGCTTTATAATCATGAAATGGTTAGCTGTTTTGTCAGCTCAAAAAACTTACCTAAGCAAAGCTCTTCTGAATAATTTTCAATTAGAACTTTTCTAGGAGAGTTCACTGTTTGGTGCAGCTTTTTATCACATATTTTTTCTATACACTCAGCAAGTTTAACTGGATTTCCTGCTTCACAATTCCACCCGATATCAAATTCATTTACCATTATTGCTATTTCTGAACCAACATCAGAAACCACTAACAGTGGCTTAGCAGCAGCCATGGAAAAATACGACTTACTTGGAACCCCCAAACCATACATTCCCTCTTCAAGCGTTACGAGCGCAATATGACATGAAGATAATGCCAAATTTCTTTCCAACACACTAACTTCCCCTTTATATTCGATTTGGAGTTCGGGATGCTTAGATATAAATAACTTTAACTTATTAACATACGGCCCGCGCCCTAAAAAACTGAACCTTGCTCGACTATTTTTAACTAATTTTATAGCTTCAAATAGATTGTCAACACCTTGCAACCTACCGATGTTACCAAAAAATTGAAACACAATATTTTCATCTGACATATCTTCAGGAAGATACTTTGATTCATTACAGTTAACGGGGACTATTTCTTCAGTATTAATCCAATTCGGTATGTATGAAATAGTATCTGATGAATTTATTTTGTCACTTAACAATTGCTTCATATCTCGACCAATCACCGAAATAGCATCTGCTGAAGAATAAGCCTTATCAAAAACGTATTTTAATACCCGAAAAACAAAAGAACTCCGCTTTACTATGCCGGCAGGGACAAAATTCTCTGGAAAAATATCATGGACTAACAGTTGCCACTTGAACCTCTTAAATTTTTTTAGCAATGCAATTGCTAAAAGTAGAGTCGGGGGATTAGTACCAGATAGTACGACATCATTCTTACTGACTCTTTGCAGAATCAACTTTATAAGTTTTAGCGTGACGAGTAGTTGGTAGATTATTTTGCTTACTGTCCCCTTATTTGTTAACTTCGGTTTTTGGATCGTTTTCAGCTGAATCCTAGTCGAAAAATCAGACCTTTTCTCTAATTCAGGCTCATCTGTTGTTATAACTAATACCTGCTCATAGTTTTTTATTAAATTAGATATTATCCTCGACCAATAATATCCAGTACTATTTTGTTCCGAATAAATATATTCAGATATCACAACAATGGCCATTAATTCTACCTTTACCAATCGTACCTAGAAAACTCTTCTAAATTTCGCCATTTATTTGTTAGTTTTGCTGTGCCCAAAATTAATTTTGTTACTCTTAATGACGTATTTTCGACCTGATATTCAGATGGTATCTCTCTTCTGGGGAAAATCATTCTTTCTTGAGTAACAAGAGCTACTGACGATAAAAGTATATCTTTATTTAGACCAGAAATGACAATAGATCCAGCATCCAAAGCTTCTGGCCTTTCAATCGAATTTCTAAGCGTGACAGCTGGAAATTCCAACATAGCAGATTCTTCACTAATAGTTCCACTATCTGAAATCGCACAATAAGCTTCCTTTTGTAACTTGTTATAATCAAAAAAGCCAAAAGGCTTTAAGAATCGAATGTCACGCATCTCCAAATTCACACCTATTTTATCCAACCTATTTTTAGTACGCGGATGAGTAGATACGATAATAGGATACTGATATTTGTCGTAAAGACAATTTAAACAGTCTACCACTTTGTTTAAACTATCTTTACTATCGACATTTTCTTCTCGATGTACACTAATGATAAAATATTTACCCGATTTAAGTGACAATTTATCTAAAATATTACTACTTTCAATTTGTTGTTTTTTTGAATTTAACACTTCTAACATAGGAGAACCCGTCACATAAATAAATCGATGAGACAATCCTTCACTAATCAAATGCCTTCTAGCATTTTCGGTGTAAACCAAATTAAAGTCGGCTAAGTGATCCACAAGTTTTCGGTTAATTTCTTCTGGTACATTTGCGTCAAAACTACGATTACCCGCTTCCATATGATACGTTGGGACTTTCATTCTCTTTGCCATCATAACTGCGATTGCACTATTAGTATCACCTAAAACTAAAACAGCATCAGGTTTTTCTTTCAAAATAACTTCTTCTGTTTTAATTAATATTTCTCCTAAAACCCTACCTAATGAGGAAGTGTCTATATTAAAAAAGTAATCAGGCTCTCTCACTCCAAGTTCATCAAAAAATACTTGATTTAATTCATAATCATAATTTTGCCCAGTATGGACTAATTTATGTTCAGTAAACTGCTCTAATGTTTTCATGACTGAAGCAAGACGAATTATTTCAGGCCGAGTACCTAAAATAGTCATAACTTTTAATTTTTTCACAACTTATACCTTATAATTAATGGTATCAGGATTTTCAGGATCAAATATTTCATTTGCCCATAACATTACAAACATATCATTACTACCAACATTTGTAATATCATGCGACCAACCTGGTACAGTTTGAACTACTTGAGGTTCATTTCCAGAGACAAAAAGCTCATATTGTTCATCAGTCACAATATTCCTAAAAGCAAATTTAGCTTCACCTTTAATAACAAGAAACTTTTCATTTTTACTGTGATGGTAATGACCGCCTCGAGTAATACCAGGGTAAGCTGAAAAGAAAGAAAATTGACCTGAGCTTTTAGTTTTTAACATTTCTACAAAAACTCCACGAGGATCTTCGTGTTTTTTGAGGGAATAACTAAATTGTGATGGTGTATAATAACTAATAAAAGTTGAGTAAAGAGCCCTGAGTAAGCCGTTTCCAACAGGTTCAATTATTGAAGTAACTTTACTTTCTTTAAACGCTATTAGTTGTTCTTTTAGTTGTCCTACTGATATCTGATATACAGGGCAAACCTCTGATTCACACACTCCAGAAATATTTTTACTACTCTCTATCACACTAAGAAACTCATTGACAACATCATCAATATAAACCAAATTGATAATAGAATTAGCGTCATTTATCTGAACAGGCAAATCATTAACGATGTTATAACAGAAAGTTGCTACGGCAGAATTATAATTTGGCTTACACCACTTCCCAAATACATTGGGTAACCTGTAGTTATATACACAGTTCCCGTTTAAATTTGAAAGCTCTACTAAAGCATTTTCAGCATTTTTTTTGCTTATACCATAAGGATTGTCATTAGTTGCTTGTATAGAGGAAGTATAAACAACTGGAGTTCTAAGGTTATTAATCTTTAATATATCGCATATACTTTGGGTTAAATCAGTGTTCCCCGTCTTAAATTCTTCAATACTATCAGGTCTATTAACTCCAGCTAAATGAATAATAACGTCGCTTAATTTAATTCTTTCTTCAAGGGCTGTGATATCATCACCACGAAGGAACGTGATGACATCAATATCTCGTTCTCTTAATCGCACTAAAAGATTTTTACCAATAAAACCATTTGCCCCAGTCACTAATACCTTCACATCTATTTCCCCTTATAGTTACCAGGTAGCAAGTCATTAATGAAACCAAGTTTTAATAACAAAAGCTTCATTCCATCAATATCAAGCCTATCAGTATTATGAGAATTATAATCTTCTGCAACAGTGATCTTTCCCTCCCCCTCATCAACAAATTTTCCATAATTCAAATCTCGCAGATCTGGGGGCACTCGATAGTAGTTACCTAAATCTTGTGCCGCTACCATTTCCTCTCTGCTCAATAAAGTTTCATAGAGCTTTTCACCATGTCTGGTGCCTATTACATTAACTTGATGTTCACATCTACCAAATAATAATAACAAAGCTTTTACTAATACATCCACTGTCGCTGCGGGGGCTTTTTGTACAAACATGTCACCGTTCTTACCATGTTCAAAAGCATATAAAACCAGATCAACAGCATCCTCTAAAGTCATCATAAAACGAGTCATATTTGGATCTGTAACAGTAAGCGGTAAGCCATTCTGAATTTGCTCAGTAAACAATGGGATTACAGATCCCCTTGATCCCATAACATTACCGTAGCGAGTACCACAAATTACAGTATTATTGTCATCAGCATATCGTGATTTAGCAATCATCACTTTTTCCATCATTGCTTTAGAAATCCCCATTGCATTGATTGGATAAGCAGCTTTATCGGTACTTAAGCATACGACTCTACTCACTCTATTTTGAATGGCTGCTTCAAGAACATTTTCTGTACCAATTATGTTAGTTTTTACAGCTTCCATAGGATGAAACTCACAAGAAGGAACTTGTTTTAATGCAGCAGCATGGAAAATAAAATCTACACCACGAGTGGCATTTAAAACACTCTGATAATCTCTCACGTCACCTATATAAAACTTAAGTTTTGAATTGTTAAATGCAATACGCATATCTTCTTGTTTTTTTTCATCGCGTGAAAAAATCCGAATTTCTGATATATCAGTATCTAAAAAGCGATTTAATACGGCATTTCCAAATGAGCCTGTTCCCCCCGTTATTAATAATATTTTGTTCTTAAACACCAAGTTCTCCCAAAATGACAATATTCTAATTTCGGCTAATATCTATAAAATTCAGTTTATAATTACTTTATACTTAAAAGAAAATATCTATAACGCTTCTAAAAAATAGCTCTCTAATTGAGAGGCAACACTACTCACTGCAAACTTCTCCTTAATTAGGCGCTCTGCGTTACGTCCTGTTTTTACACGTTCTTCAATTGGCAAGTTTACGAAATCAGACATAGCTTTTATTAAGGCTTCTTGATTTCCTTCTTCAATCACCTGACCAGCGTTATATTCCTCAAGCCATGGAATATCTGAACGCCCGGTAGTAATCACCGGGGTACCACAAGATAAGGCTTCCAAAGACGCCAAAGATGTCTCTTCATAAATTTCTGGGGTAATAACGTAACAGTCTGCCGCATTATAAGCCTGCCACCTGTCATGATCATATAAGGGGCCACAGATACAGACTCGATCTTCTATATTTGAAGTTTTAATTATCTCTTCAATTTGCGACAAAATACCTTCATCATGACCAACTATCGCTAGATAAACTTTTTTATTATGAGTATTTATTTTGATGTATGATTCTAATAAAAACTTAACTCCTTTTGTAGGATTTAATCGCCCTAAAAATAAAAATAAAATCGCATCAGAAGGAATATTATTATTTTGACGAAAGTTCATAGCGCTTTCTTCATTTTTCTCTGGTACAGTATTAAGGTCAACAGCTAATGGTAGTAGCTTTATATAATTAGCATTAGCTCCAAAACCACTATAGACTGAGCACTCATTTTTTGTCTGACCAAAAAGTATACGAGCTTGTTTAACCATTGGAATAACAAATAATGAATCGTATATTAGTTTAATTAGCCCACTTCTTCTTGGAAGAGAACCAAAAGAGCTCAATGCCACAGGTATTCCATATTTCTCAGCGGCTTTATAAGCGACTACATTAAGTAATGTTCGAGTTTGAGGCAAATGTATGATATCTATTTCTTTATGATGAAGCTTAAAATACTCTTCTAACTCTCGATATGAATAGTCAAAATAAAAAGATTTACGCCAATCGTTGTATTTTTTTAGATAATGTATAGATATACCTGATGAAAAACCATCCCAGTTACTGTCTTTTGTAGGTCTATTATTTTCAGGTGCTAAAACACTAACTGTATGACCTAATTTAATTAACTGTACCGCGTAGTCATACATTACTCTTGACGGCCCCCCATCCCCCCAATTAGGGGCATAGCTATAACATACTTGTAAGATTCTCATAACTACTCCGGCAACTTACATTTATTAAAATAGTTTAATTAATAATATCTTACCAAACAATGAAACTATTTAAATATTAACACTTTCTTAAAAATTGAAAAACTTAACCATTATCGTTAAGAACACTACAACTATTAATCGACAAATAAAAGCAATAGCCTCTATTAAAAGTCAAACGATAAAAACATCTATAAAAATTTTAAATTGGCTTTCTAGCTGTAATAATAATATCACCTGCAAGTAAAGATGGAAGAAACTCCTTTATCTGCCAAAATTTACCGGAACAACTAACATTTTCAATGATTAAACCATTATCTTCAACAATCGATATAAAAGTATCTTTGGTAAAATAATGAAGAGCCCCTCCATTTAAAGCTCCCATAAATGTAGTTGTCCTCGGCTCTAATCCCAAGAGGAGTCGTCCCCTATTTTTCCAAGAAGCAATATTACCAACACTTGCAACAAATAAACCTCCAGGCTTTAACACTGAATACATTTTCTTGATTACAGTTTCAGGTGATAAAACAAACTCCAAAACCACCATACAAGTAATAACATCAATACTATTAGTCTCACATATAGTGATTTCATCAATATCAATATTACATCTAGCTAGCTCAACTTTATTTTCACATTCAGAAGCCCATAATCTAAGACTATCTAATTGAGTATCTGCAATATCAATACCGTATAAATTTGGAAACTTTTCTTTACCATAATATAGTATTGAGCCGTTACCACACCCAACATCAAGCAAAGAGTGAAAATTAGAATTTAACTTCTCAATTATATTCCAAGCTCTTGAAATTCGAGTATGCTCTGGAAGACTTTCGATTTCAGAAATTACTGTTTCACGGCTGGAAGCTCGCTTATATCCATCTTCATAAAACTTTCGTTGAAATTCCATAAATCCCTACATATTATAATTATTCAAAGCATCAATAACATTTTCGATTTCTTCATCTGTCATTACTGGGCTCATTGGTATAGACAATACCTTGTCATGAATTTTTTCAGTTATAGGTAACGATAATTCATTAAACTGGCAATATGCTTTTTGTTTGTGAGGAGGAATCGGATAGTGAACTAACGTTTGAATCCCTCTCTCATTTAAATACTTTTGTAATAAATCTCTATTTTTAGTTTGAATCACAAATAAATGCCATACATGTGAACTTTCATCAAATATTTCAGGTAATTGAATAAAAGGGTTGTCAATTTCCCTCAAATATTTGTTCGCAACATATCTTCGCTTATCAATTTCTTTGTCCAAATATTTTAGTTTTACATTCAGTATCGCAGCCTGCACCTCATCTAATCGACTATTGACTCCCAGGTAATCATTGTAGTATTTCTTATGGGAGCCATAATTACCTAAAGCTCTAATAGTATCAGCCAAAGCTTCATCGTTAGTTGTTACAGCGCCTCCATCGCCAAGAGCACCTAGATTTTTCCCAGGGTAAAAACTAAATCCAGATGCATCCCCCCAAGCACCACATCGCTTGTTTTTTATAATTGCCCCATGAGATTGCGCGCAATCTTCTAAAATAAGTAAATTATGCTCCTTAGCAATAGCTAAGATTTCATCCATTGGCGATATCAAACCATACAAATGAACAGGTAAAATCACTTTAGTTTTATTTGTGATAGCTCTTTTTATATTGCTAGGAGAAAGGTTGTATGTAACAGGATCCGGCTCTACAAATACTGGGACTAAGTTATTCTCAGTAATTGCTAGAATTGATGCAATATATGTATTTGCCTGAACAATGACTTCATCTCCGTCACTTAATTTCCCAATTTCTTTCCAAGCTTTTAAAACTAGCGTTAACGCATCTAAACCGTTAGCTACACCAATACAATGTCGAACACCACAATACTCAGCAAAATTTAATTCAAAAGATTTAACTTCCTTTCCTAAAATAAACCAACCGTTTTGAAGAACTCGATTAAAAACTTCTTTAATTTCTGACTCATATTGTAAATTTATTTTTTTTAAATCTAAAAATGGGATCATCAACCATCTCCTTCACATAGGTCTAAAAATTTTTGGTAATCAAAAATATAATCCTTTGCATCATAAATTCTATCTGCAAAAACTAATAGTACACAATCTTTAGAAAAATCATGCATAGTTCCCCATATCATTGCATCTTGTAACAGGCCTTTACTAGGATGATCTAAAAGAAATGTCTTAGATAGATTTCCATTTTCTAAAGTGACTTTACATTGTCCATTTACAGCTATTAAATACTGTTTAGTCTCATAGTGAGCGTGTTGTCCCCTAGGAAGCTGGGGGTCGGTACCATAAATATAAAAAACCCTTTCTATATTGAAAGGAATATCTCTTGCTCCCTCAATAGCTATTAAATGACCTCTATCATCACCTAAAACATTATGCGAAATAATATCCATCACCACTTATTGTCCATCATTGATAATAGATATTGACCATAATTATTTTTTGAGAGTA
Source organism: Aliikangiella litoralis (assembly GCF_052495765.1). Next base: position 3,582,394 of record NZ_CP199292.1, read on the forward strand.
CTCTTGCTATTTCTATAATACTTTCTTTTGAAAGCCAGCCATTTCTCCATGCGATCTCTTCCAAACAAGCTATTTTAAACCCTTGGCGTTTCTCAATAGTTTCAACGAATAACGCTGCTTCAAGTAAACTTTCATAGGTTCCAGTATCCAGCCAAGCAAAACCTCTTCCCAATAATTCTACATTCAAATCACCTCTTTCCATATACATTTGATTAATTGACGTGATTTCTAGTTCATTTCTACGAGATGGTTTTACCTGTTTGGCCATTTCAATTACATCATTATCATAAAAATAAAGGCCGGTAACCGCAAAATCTGATTTCGGCTTTTCAGGCTTTTCTTCAATACTAATTGCTTTCATATTGTCATCAAACTCAACCACACCGAAACGCTCTGGATCTTTAACCTGATAACCGAAAACAGTTGCCCCAACTTTTTGCTTAGCGACATCTTGTAAAATGGGAGTAAAACCTTGTCCCCAAAATATATTATCACCAAGTATTAGACATACATTATCATCGCCAATGAACTCTTCTCCAATAATAAATGCCTGGGCCAGACCTTCTGGTCTTGGTTGAATAGCGTAACTAATACTCACTCCAAACTCACTACCATCACCTAACAATCGGATAAAGCCCTCTTTATCATCAGGAGTAGTAATAATTAATATCTCTTGAATTCCAGCTAACATTAAAACTGAAAGTGGATAATAAATCATTGGTTTATCATAAACAGGTAATAATTGTTTAGAAACGCCTTTAGTGAGTGGGTATAATCTGGTACCCGAACCACCTGCTAATATAATACCTTTCATTATTGTGCTACTCCTAACCGATTTCTTTGATAGCTACCATCTTGAACATTTTCACACCAATCTCTATTTTTTAAATACCATTCCACAGTCTTTCTTATCCCCGTTTCAAAGGTCTCTTCAGGCTGCCAACCTAATTCTGCTTGTATTTTGCTAGCGTCTATTGCGTAACGCATATCGTGACCTGGTCTGTCAGGAACATGAATAACTTGTTCAACATAAGATACACCTGAGTCTTTTGGTTTTAACTCATCTAAAATATTACAAATAGTTTTAACTACATCAATATTTCTCATCTCATTATGGCCACCGATATTATAAGTTTCACCAACTTTTCCTTCAGTCAATACCTTAACAAGTGCTTTTGCATGATCTTCGACATAAAGCCAATCTCGAATTTGATTACCCTCACCATATACAGGAAGCTCTTTACCTTCTAAAGCATTCAAAATTATTAATGGTATTAGCTTTTCAGGGAAATGATACGGACCATAATTATTCGAACAATTACTTACTAAAGTAGGTAAACCATAAGTTCTTTGCCATGCTTTGACCAAATGATCAGAACTCGCTTTTGATGCAGAATATGGTGAGCTTGGAGCATAAGCAGTTAACTCAGTAAAAAGTGGAAGAATATTTACTCCTTGAATACCCTCATTAGTAGTAGAACTTGATTTATCGTCTGGATGCGGCAGATCACCATAAACTTCATCAGTAGAAATGTGATGAAAACGAAAACTTAACTTCTTAGCTGGTTCTAAATTTAACCAGTACTTTCTAGCTTGTTCTAGTAAAGTATAAGTACCAACAATATTGGTGTGAATAAACTCAGCAGGCCCATCAATAGAACGATCTACATGACTTTCAGCTGCCAGATGCATAATACAATCAGGCTGATAATGCTCAAACACCTTAGCTATCAATTCCTGCTCACAGATATCTACTTGTTCAAAATCATAACGCTTACTCTTCTCTATGGACTTTAGTGATGCTAAATTACCAGCATAAGTTAACTTATCAATATTAATAACACTATGCTCGGTATTATTAATAATAAAACGAATAACTGCAGAACCTATAAAACCAGCTCCACCTGTTACTAATATGCGCATTACCCTACCCTTTATTAATCAATAAAAGTTCTAGTTATCCATTAGGCGTAATAACTTTTCTTAAGCTACTAATGGGATAAAATAGATAAAACAAAAGAAAAAAAGCTCCTCCAAATGTAATCATCGACGTTGCAAAAGATACATTTAAAAAAGACGCTGTAAAAAAAGAAAAAGAAAGTGCAACAAATTTGAAACTATAGCCACGACTTAAACAATCCAAACAATAAAAAAAACAACTGACAATTACGCCCACAATGATCATACCTAAATATCCCAAAGAAGAATAACCATCGGACATGAAGTAAGGTGCATTATAGTTACCTAATCCATAATAATTTTCCATAACTATAGGTATACCAAACTGATACGGATAATCAATGAATGCATTTACACCTGTAATATGAGAAAAATATGTATATTGATGAGATGAAAAAAAATCAACATAAACAGGAGTAGATAACCCTTGTATTGCGAATGTTCTCATATTCACCAAGCTCGAATAGAGATATTGAATTCCACTTAAACTTTCAGCATATAATAAAAATGGAAATAATAGAGAAAAACTAAATAACCAAGGAAGAATATTTATTTTCTTTTGAGCATATCTAACAAACAAATAAGATAATGCAAAATGAAATATCGATACTAAATATAGCTTATTACCCAAAGTGAAGAAGAGAAAAACATATATAAAGGTTAAAGCTAATACAAATTTATATTTATTTTCAACCCAGTTTTTCGCTATTAATATTGGCACAATAAAGTTAGCTAACCAAGTAATCACATAACCTAAAAAACCTAAATTCATATCATCTACAGCATCTCTTTTATCATAAACATCGAGCAGACCAACGATAGAAAAGTTAGAGGATAACTTAAGAAATAAAATGAACATTATAGGAACAAGGCTTATAGCTATTATTTTAGTAATATCAATTGATTTTAGTTGTATATTACGAATATTACTCAGCGGAAGCCTTAATTGTAATATGTTCATGGACATTACTATACAAAAAATCAACGATAACGTAATAGGCTGATATTTATATATCATTCCATCATCATTTATAATAACAATAACGGGAATATATATTAGGAAAAAAAGCATGTTTATTATGTACGCACTTCCCCTCTCAACATATGTAGGTAATAAAAATGCAGGCAAAAATACAAATACAAAAATCCATAATATGCTATAACCACTATAAATACCGTCACCAAATCCATAGTATCCATAATTCACTACTATTATATTTTGGTATGAATAGATATATACACATACGTATATAAAAATAGATAATAAAAAACTAGTACGCTTAATTAAATAGCTCACTAAACTATAAACTTATTTTTATAATTTGAAAAAAGCTTTAGATATCGCTGTCCAACTATAATCTAGTACCCAAGATGACGCTTTAGTTGTTATTTCTTTACCCTTTTGAAGGGACAGTAATATATTATTCGCCAATGATTCGGTATTATTTTCTTCAAAAATTAAGCCTCTCCCATTTTCTAGTCTCTCTTGATTTACTTCCATTTCGGGAGCAATAACCGGACAACCACAAGCCATTGCTTCAAACATTGCCATCGAAGAACCATGAGGCCATATTGCCACTTCAGCTATAGAAAATACTTTTCGAATTTCAACATTAGGTACTGGTTTAAGAACATGAACACTATCTTTAAACGCCATATTAGATAAGTGGCTAAAAAATTTATTTTTATAGTTTTCTGAAATATCACCAACAATTAATAACTTATATTCTTCAGGCAAACTATTGTTAGATTTTGTTAAATCAAAAGCAGTTAAAACATCTCTTGGGTCTTTAAAGTGATCAACTTTGCCTATATAAAGTATATATTTATCATTTAAAGATAAGTTATTCTCCTTTAGCCAACTATGACCAAAATCAACATCTCGAAATACAGTATGATGATCATACCCTAACAATACTAGTTCAACTTCATCTTGAATTCCGTAGCTATTTTTAATTATGTCAACCGTTTCTTTTGAAACACCAACCCACTTATCAACCTTAATATTTTTTATCTTTAAAAATAATCTAAAAAATACTCTAAACAAAAAATTTAATGGTTTTGTTGCTTTATTGACAATTCCGGCCTTTACCATATGGTCATCAACAATAACTCGACAGCTGCTATGTTTGCTTATCCAGGATAACCCAGTTATTGTCATAGGTAGTGTTACTCCATGTAGTACCAACAAATCAGGGTTTTCTTTCGACAAAAGCTCTCCGAGCCCTTTGACAAAAACACGTTGGGACAATGTAGTAATCCGAGGAAGCCTAATCACTTTAACACCATGTTCACTACTATAAGCTCGATCCATTAGTTTAAATTTATCCTGTTGCTCATCCCCTCCCCATAGCTCAATATTATCAGTACAAATAATAGTAACCTCATCGCCACAACTGCGATTATAAATTGCCATTTTATTTTCTTGATAACCTCGCTCTGGATGGAAAAACTGAGTAACGTGAACTATTTTCATTTTTTATTCCTAAATTTTTCTATCTTATATAAAACTAGCTTTCAAAATTAACATTAATCTAAAATAATTCAACGATGCGCTTACTCGCTAAACCACCACCATACATATTAGAACTAACATCAATAGTCATAGCACTTGTTTTTTGAGCACATTCTAAAATTAAACTTTTATTTGCTCCAACTAAAATATTTGCTCCGCTATCGACCAACTCCACCCATTCAGTCTGATCTCTAGCAGTTAAACACGGCTTGCCAAAAAAGAATGCTTCTTTTTGCAAACCACCACTATCAGTTAGCACCCAATCACAACGCTCTAAAAGCCAAAGCATTTCTAAATAACCAACTGGATCTATAATTAAAATATTAGAAATATCGATGTCTGCATTCTTCACAATAGCTTGCGTTCTAGGGTGTAAGGGTAAAATAAGTGTTTTTGTTAATGATATTTCATTTAAAGCAGTGAATATTGATTTCAAACGCTCTGGATCATTAGTATTTTCAGCCCTATGGACAGTTGCTAAAACAAACTCCTTTGAAATATTAATACTACTCGGTTTATATGACATTTTTTGATAAAATAGCGCTGCATCCTGCATAACATCTCCAACCTGATTCACCTTTTCTTTTGAAATACCTTCAATTGCCAGATTTTTTGTGGCTGTATCAGTTGGAGTTAATAATAAGCTACTAACATGATCCGCTAAAATCCTATTTATTTCTTCGGGCATTTCTCGGTTAAACGATCTTAATCCTGCTTCCACATGCGCGACCGGAATATGCAACTTTGATGCAGCGACAGCTCCAGCTAAGGTCGAATCTGTATCACCAAATATTAACAACCAATCAGGCTTTTCTGATAATAGTATCTCTTCTATTTTTTCTATCATTCGTCCTGTATTTTGTCCGTGCGTCCCTCCACCTACACCTAAATTATATTGAGGAGTTGGTATTTTTAATTCATCAAAAAAAATATCACTCATATTACTATCGTAGTGTTGTCCCGTATGAATAATCACTTCTTTAACATCACTTCGATAATCTGCAAATGCACGAGATACTGCCGCAACTTTTACAAATTGAGGTCTAGCTCCAACAACAGTGGCTACTTTCATAAATGTTTTTCTCTTTAAAAAATAAGTTTTCGATTAAGTTTTAGCTAAGTAACTAGCTCCCTTCGCACTCTTATAACATAGAAAAAAGTACACCGAATATGAAATACTTAGTGAAATCGAAGATGCTATAACAAATGATTCTATCGTTTCAAAAAATACAAAAGAACAAAATAAAGTACTAGACATCAATAAAAATCTAAATATTTGCCAATAGAACTCTTGTTTTTGCCAATTAACTAACATGAGAGAATAGGCTATTGAAGCTGTTGAAAACTGCAATATAAAAATCGGGATAAGTATTTGCATATAAAAAGCAGCATCATCCCACCCTTGACCAAAAACAAATTCAATCAAAGGCTTTGCAAAAATGAAGGGAATACAGAAGCCAACTAAAGAAATAACAAAAGACATACTGGCAACTTTAACAAAAATAGAGTGAAAATTCCCTTTAGCCCTTAATTCTTCATTGGCTCTTTTCCTATAAACTTCGCCGATAGAACGCCCTATCATAGATGTTGGAACTCCAGCGACACGTTCAGCTAGACTGTAGTAACCAGCTTGTGCAGCGCCAAACAAAAAACCAATAACATAGATAGGCATATTACCTGATAAAAAATTTATAAATGATCCCGGAAAAACTAATTTTGGATAACTGATATAACGCTTAAAAATATAAGTAAGCTGCTTAATAGTTACATGATTAATTGTTAGTGGTAACTTTATATACAAATAATATGTAGATACAACAAAACCAAGTAACAGCCCCCCAAAAGCACCAACATGAAAATCAATAACTACTACCAAAAAAAATTGTGTTAGTGCGCATCCCACCGCATTGACAATACGAGAGCGAGACATAGCGCTAAACTCTCCAAGGTAATTTGCATACAAATAATAAGATTGGTTAATCGACATTATGAAAATGGTAAACGGTAAGAGAAACCAAATATTAGATAAATAGTCGAAAAGAATAGCAGCCAATATAAAAACAAATATTATTATTAACGCGAATAAGTTTATTGCAATACATAGAAAAAATATTAGCTTGGCATGTATTGCAGTTTTGGCCGCATTAATAGCATGATCAAATCTTAATGCAGATAGGGTACCAAGCATTATCATGGTGGTAAAAAATAAGGAATAAACACCAAACTTTTCTCCCCCCATGCTTCTAGTCAAAAATGGTAATACAAAAAACGGCAATACTTGGGCAATTACAGTTCCAGTAACTAACTTAAGAATGTTTTGAATAAACAACTAGATATAACCTTGTTAAGAAAACAAGTTGAGCACTTTTTGTTGAGCTTCTGATGTTAAATATGGATGCATAGGTAAACTGAAAACTTGTTCGGATAATTTTTCAGCAATCGGAAATGACAGGTCATAACTAGCCAAAGATTTAAACGCAGATTGTTGATGCATACATGTACTATAGTAAATCATGGTAGGTACAGACTCTATCCTGAGTTTTTGCATCCACTCGTCACGCCTTTCAGTAACTAATGTATATTGTGCCCACGAAGATAAAAATCTTTCAGGTACCAATGGTACATTAAATTTATTTTCTAACGATGAAGTATATATATTTGCAATTTCATTTCTTTTAACGAACTCTTGAGGGAACTCTTTTAACTTTTCTAGCAATATAGCAGCTTGAATAGTGTCTAAACGGCTATTCATACCAACTCTGACATTATCATACTTATCTCTTCCTTTTCCATGAACACGATATGATTTTAATAACTCAGCATATTCATCATTATCTGTGAATAAGGCCCCACCATCACCATAACATCCCAACGGTTTGGCGGGGAAAAAACTAGTAGTCGCTATATCACCAAAAGCTCCTGCTTTCTTACCTTCTATCTCCCCCCCGAACCCTTGTGCAGCATCCTCAACAAGCTTCAAACCATATTTTTTAGCTACCTCCTCTAGTTCAGGATAGTTCGCAGGTAAACCAAATAAATCTACAGCAATAATAGCCTTAGGAATTAATATACCTTCTTCTAGAGTCTTTTTAATTCGCAGTTCTAAATCAACAACACAAATATTAAAAGTCTCCTCATTTGAATCAACAAAAACAGGTGTTGCGTTAGCAAATGCGATGACTTCAGCGGTTGCAAAAAAGGTAAATGTTGGACAAAAAACTGCGTCCCCCTCCTTAATGCCTAATGCCATTAGTGCTAGCGTTAGAGCATCTGTTCCATTAGCACAAGTTATTGCATGTTTAACCCCAACATAAGCAGCTAGCTCTTCCTCTAATTCTTGAACCTCTGGTCCCATAATATAGCATCCATGTGTTAGTACACTTTGTATTCTTTTATCAATACGTGACTTTAAATATTTATATTGTGCCTCTAAATCTATAAAATTCATTATTTTTCCAATTTTGATTTGAAATACGAGACTAGCTCGAAATCTTTGGCTTCGACAACATAATCAATGACTGTTTTAGAAAAAACATCTTTGTGCATTATGTTTGCACCGGCAGAAATTAAATAATCAAGAACAGAATAATCTTTTACTTCCTTGTTAAGCTGACTAGATTTAGCATACATCAAAACAGAGGTACCTTTTTTAGCAACATGATTAACATTAGCACCATTTGAGATAAGATACTTTACTACAGTTAGTTGATTATAAAAAGCAGCTATAACCAAAGGAGACCAACCTTTTTCGTTTGAGGAATTGATAAAATGATGTCCACAATCTATTTCCGGAATCAACTCACATAAGCCGAGTTCACATGCTTCAAAAAGCTTAGCTTTTGACTGTAATGAAATTATATTCTGTTTCCATTTATCAAAATTTAGTAAGGAATAACTCTTTTCAATGTTTATCATAGGTTCATTTTTAAAAGGTCGTTCAATATTAGAACAATTATCACTTGCCGGTAATTCAATTAAAAGCAATTGATAAAGAGACCTTATTTGTTGCTGATAAATTTTCAGTTGTATAGTTGCAGGTGTATCGTCGTTTGATACGAGTATTTCATCAAATTTGATCATTTTTCCTGCATCGACTTTATGGTCAATAAAATGGACAGTTATTCCAGGAACAGTTCGTGAATTTAACATCCAATAAAATGAATCTAGACCACTTGTTTCAGGGGTTTTTCCAGGATGAAAATTTATTATTCCATTTACAAACAACTTAATAATGTCTTTTTTAATTATCCTTGCACCTGAAATAATAGCTGTTTCAACTTTATTGGATAACACGGTCTCTTGTATTACGGATACATTATCGTGTTCCACCCGTAAATATTCAAACCCATACTTTTGGCATAAATCTTTAGTATCAAATACCTTGGAGCCTAATGATATAGGATTAATCAAGTTTTTCTCATTTTGAGTAGAAAGAGTTTTTTTTGGAGCAGCTAAAACAATTACATTTTTATATTGATTAAGATATAAAGCAGATAAAAAATCATTGGTTTTTCTATGTGGAAAATCATAAGCAAATACTGCAATTGCGGCCTTCATTATATGACCTTATTTACAAATGGGTGAATGTCAGATTCGTTTTTTACTATTTCTTGGTTTCGAATTTCACTTACTATTTCGATACTATTACGAGCTTCTTCTAACCCAAAGCCTTTACCTGCTAAAATATGTTTATAACTCTCTGTATGAAGATCAGTAAATCCACCAGAAAACTCAATTTCTCGACCATCTACAGTAATTGAACGAAAAGTTCTTTGTCCCAAAGATTTAACATTGTTAGGAATGTATTCATAATTAACAGATAAAAACCAACGTACTTTAGCATGTTCAAACTCTAAGTATCCTGCACTCGTATCCGCCTGACTTAAATGAGTTTCATTTTTTTTGAGCTTGCCAAACACCCACCCAAGCATATCATAAAAGTGAACCCCTATATTTGTTGCAATTCCACCCGATTTATTATCATTTCCCTTCCACGATGTGAAATACCAATGACCTCGACTTGTTAAATAAGTTAAATCTACTTCAAATATTTTATTAGGATTCTTAGCAACTTCATTAGCAACCAATTCTTTTAAAGAAATTATACTAGGATGGAGACGAAGCTGTAATATGTTATAAACTTGCTTACCTGTTTCATCTTGGACAATTTTTAATGCATCTATATTATGTGGATTTAATACCAATGGCTTTTCACATATAGCATGAGCACCGTGTCGTAATGCAAAGCGAATATGAGAGTCGTGTAAATAATTTGGAGTTGCAATGCTTACATAATCTATTTGTGTTCCTTTTCGTTTTAATAAATCGATATGCCTATCAAAACGCTCATACTCCACAAAAAAATCGGCGTTGGGGAAGTGACTATCAATAATACCTACAGAATCATTTTTATCTAAAGCAGCAACTAAAATATTACCCGTTTCTTTAATCGCTTTCATATGTCTAGGAGCTATATATCCCGCAGCTCCAATCATCGCAAATTTTTTCATCATAATCCTATTCTTTCAATTAACATCATTTAATGAGCAACATTACTACTCTTTTTAAAATATCTAACAAACACTATAATGATAGAAAAAAAACCTCCAATAAAAATCCCTAATATTACAATTAGTGCCCTTTTAGGCTTTGATTTTTCCTCAGCAATCTTTGCAGGACTTAACGTCTTAAAGACATACTCTTCACTAACTTCAGCCAACATAAGTGTTTTTGTTTGCTCTTCGATTAATTGATAGAAAACAGACTGCATATCAGCAATACTAGTTTCTTTTATTTTGTTATTAAGGTATTGAATACTTTTTAAAGCCTCTTCTCTATCCTGATCCTGTATATTTGCATTGATTGCCATTACCAGCTTATCTGCAAGCTCTTTTGCAATAAAAGGTGAATAATACTCAACGGATAAAGTAATTAAGCTTGTTTTTTTATCATGATTAATGCTAATCCGCTCTTTAAATTTTTTAAACAATTCCCAACTACTAGGTTCAGCTTTTTGTCCTTTACTTGGCTCAAAATCCCTTACCCACTTATTATTCTCAACATCATAAATATCAGAATCAATTATCAACTCATTAGTACTTCTGTTCCACCCTTTTGCAGCAAAAACTTCTACTTGAATATCATTATCCTCAATAAACTTTTCCAAAAACCCCCAAGTTTTGATAATCTCCATAGCAATAACCGATTTATCCTCAGCTCCGCCGCTACCTAAATTAATTCCAGCAAGCGAAGCTAAACCACCAAACTGTCCCGCTAGTTTAGACAAACCTCCAGCCCCTCCTGATTGTGTTGCCGGTGCTAAAATTGCTGTTGATTTATATTCATTAGGTAAAGATAGCGCATAAAAAACAGAAGCAATAGCAAAAAGAAAGGTAATGCCTACAATTAACCACTTACCTTGCCAAATAGCAGCCCACAGTTCGCGTAAATCAATTTCATCACCAGAAGAATTAGTTTCTAGTAACAAGCCACGTGTAGCAAGAAGAGATATATTTGCTTCAAGTTGTGAGTTACGAGCTTCTAAAACTTTTAGTTTTTCTTCTATGTTTTCTTTATTATTTTCGGACATTTATTCTTCAAGTTATAAATTATAAAACCAATCAACTGATAAACGAGCTTTGTCATTTATTCTTTCAAATTGATCATAAATAGCATTAGTATATTCCACTGAAACAACAAATTTACCATAGTTTCTTGTTTGATAACGCCAGTTTAACTTTAGCAGTTTAAATTCTTTTGTTAATTTCGTAATACTATGCTTTTCTGCTGCTGTATCACTTGTGTTCTTGTTTAGTTCAATATTAGATATATCAAACCTAATACTATGCTGCCTATTAAGTTGACTCATAATACCCAAACTACTTACCTCAGAATCATTATCAAAAGTTGAGCCTATTGCACGTCTATTATAGCGATATCCATTTTGGTAAATAGAACTCTCATAAGCTCGATTAAATTCTTTTTTATCAAGCGCTGTATCACTCTTTTCAATAAACCATTTCCAGTTTGTATTAAAAAAATCAAAACTTGAGGTTATTCCCCATTGCAACATATTTTTTGAAGGAAGAAAATCTGTTTCATTCTCACCATATGCGCTAGCATACACACTAAGAGGATAATTAACAGGTAAACTCCACCTAAACTCTAATCCAGCTATACGATCACCACTATCACTATAATATTCATTGGAACATAAAGTATTACTTTCCACCTCACAAACTTTATTTCCGATAATATTATCAATAAAACTGTCAAACGATTCTGGCCGGCTTTGATGAATCGTTTGCTTTCCTTCTTCATCGTACCCTACAACTTGCTTTCCGCCCCACAAAGCGGCAGCTCTTAACGCCACTTCTAGTGATTGATGAGGTTTAAAACTTAATGAAGCACCAATTAACTTAGCATGCTTTATAGTTCTTTCATCATCTAAATGGGCTACAAAGCTATTAAAAGTCCACGGACCTAGCCAATTTAAAATAGGTTTATCAATTGGATATGAATAATTTCGTTGCACGGTGACAGCTAAAGGAGGCCTGGCATTATTAGAGAGTAGATTGCTAGAGTTCCAACCAGCCCCCCACCACTTTTCAATTGCACCAACACTCACATTCCAGTTTTTATAGGTACCAGCAATGTAAGAGCCATCGTAGCGTACACTGTCACCATCAAAAGCATTATTTTGTCGGGTCACTTCAATATTCCAGGCAAAATATTTACTCATACCTATACGACGCGCAGATAACTCGACTTTACCTCTTGAGTCATCACCGAAAGAGCGTAATACTTGTTCATTATTCGAAACACTAACTCTTATCTCTCGACGATTGTTTAAATACATCGCATCTTTTCCAGCTCTTTTAATACGTAAAAAAGCTGCTTGGTAGTTAGCAGGGACTTCTTCAATACTCAAACTGTCAATGTCGCGTATTATACCAGACCACATTAACGGGTAAGTGTTTACTGGGACTTTAATAATACCAACATCTGATAAAGCTTCTATATCAGCTCTCAACCAAACATCCCGAATGTCGATCCATGGTTCAGCGTTAAGTCTACAGCTAGTAAAACCAACACTTAAAGCGAGTAAACAATAAAAAACAAATTTTATCCTCACCTTGTTTTTACTCGTATCATTTAAAAGCAAAAAAACTCTTACAAACTATTAAGCGCAGCAATACCCAGTGTCAGTTGAGAAACGATTTGTGTCACATTAGTCCATAAAGTCATTGACTTAATTCGATCGGTATCAAGTGGAACAACTATTGTGTCACCAGGACTTAGCATTCTATTTCTATGACTTAACCAACCGCTTTGATTTGGAAGAAAAACAGAGCCGTCAGCCTTTACGACATAAACTCTTTCGTCATCTGCCCGACTAGTCAGACCACCACTTTTTTCTAAATAATCATCTAACGTCCAATACTCATTAAATAAATGGGAAGTGGAATGTTGCACTTCGCCTAAAACAGAAACTTCTTGTCTATAAGTTGGAATAACCAACATATCACCATCTTTTAGCTGAATATCGCTATGCTTAGAGGTCACTATTTTTTCTAATGCTATAACGAGTCTACCAACAGCCTCTGTTTCTGAAAGCGCATTCAACAGTTGTTCTGCATTGCTAGAACCATTAGCCCTCTGCCCAGCTGCTACATCTTCTAAATCACTAGCAGCGATATCTGCTCGCATTTGAGCTCTTAATTCTTCTAAGCGCTTAGCTTCTTGTTGCTTAAGATCACGCCGAGTAAATACTGCGGCCTGTATGTGTGCCATAGAAGTAAAACCACCTGCACGAGCAATAACTTGAGTTAAGGTTTCCCCTCTTCTAAATTCATATTCACCAGGAAATCTTACTTCACCTTCAATAGTAATACTGAGCTTTTCTCGATACTCAGGTGTTGTATATACTGCTAGTTGGTCTTTAGCCTGTAAAGAAAACTGTTCAACTCCCATTAACTGTTCAGCTAAATTAACATTAATATGATTAATTGTTGCTGTTTCTAAATCGGATAAATCTCGGCGAGTTATCTCAACATTACCTAAGTAAGAAGCTTCTTTTAGACCGCCTGCGAGTAAAACTAAATCTCTAACATTCATACCTTGGCTTAATGGATAAACACCTGGGAACCGAACATTTCCACTGACATCAACAATTTTTATGAGTTGTCCGTCTGATGTTTGTTCTCTCAATTTCTTTACAACGAACTCCAGCGTCTTGACTCTTATATTATCTTTTTCGACTAGTTCTTCTAGCTCTCGACGCTTTTTATTTTGCTCTGCAGAATCTAAAGGAACTACATTCTCTTGAGTTTCATAGTTTTCTATTTTTTCTATACTCTGTTTATATTTTTGTAGCTCACTCAGCTGTTGTTCGAGAGACTGCTTAGGCTCTGATACAAAAGATTGAAAGGTTAATATTCTATCTAAAGGTTGTAATACAATTGGTTCGGCCGTTTTCTCAATAACTTTTTGAGGGTAAAAATGCAGTATCGATATCTGTCTTAATGGCATCGATTTACGAATAATAAGCCCAATATTCAAGTCCGTATTCTGCTTAAACTGCTTCACAGAGTAAATTATATCTTCCAACTTTAGTTTTGGTCGCCATTTAATGGGTCTTGTTCTCTGAAAAGTACCTTCCAAATAAACAACATCTTCCATTTCGCCTAAAACGGTACTAATTTCGACTAAATCACCATTTTTTAGTTGTGTATTTTTTGATTTAGATTTACTTAAATCCACATCAATGACAGTTGTAAAACCACTTGAACTTTTGCGTGTAATGTGTGAAACATTGGGAAAGGCACTCGCAGAATAACCTCCGGCTAATTTAACAAGCTCTTTGAGCGTTCTTTCTTTTTTAAGTTCATAAATAGCTGGACGCTTAACTTCACCTTTTATTCCAGCAGTTTTTCCTACAGGAGGAATATAAATCACATCCCCTGGTTGCAAACGCGCATCACCACTGGTATCACCTTTTTGTAGCAGGTCATATAAATCCAGTTTTGTTATAATTTTTCCCTGACGTTTCAGCTGAATATTTCTCAATGAACCAACTTCTTTTATCCCACCACTGACAAATAGCGCATTTGTCATAGTTGAAAGCGAACTGACTGTATATGAGCCAGGTTTAAATGCTTCGCCTAAAACAAAGACTCGAATCGAGCGTAGTTCACCTAAAGAAACGACAGCTCTAATTCCTATCATTTGTTCTTTGACAATATCTTTTATTCGCTGCTTAGCTTCATTGAAATTTATGCCCGCTAATGAAATAGGTCCTAGTGCAGGAAAGTTAACCATTCCATCTCGACCGACTATTAATTCAAAATTTTCACTTTCTTTGCCAAGTAACTGAATCTTTAACTGATCACCTGGCCCCATAATATAATCAACCGGAATAGGAATATCTGTAGCAGGAGCAAAGGTAGTAGGGATACCAGCAAAAAGATCATAACCATATCTTGGTAAGCCATTTTCAATGGTTAAATCATCCGCTGATATACGGCGGTCATAAAGCATTTTTTCATCTAATTCTTCCCTTTTACCAATAACGCCTCTTCGATTCACTTCTACAGAACTATCTCTTGGCAAAACATTCTGAATATTCTTTTTGGATTTATCGTTACCAGTTCCCAAACTATCTAACGAGGAACAAAGCTCATCGACATCATAGCCTGCCATTTTAGCCATTTGGCGCTGTTGCGGAGTAATATTCTTGCAACGTGCTTTCATTTCAGATGTGTCAATTGAAGCAGTGTATGAAGAGAAAAATGTCATTAGTCCAAGCAATAGTAGACTGAATTTTGAATACATAGATTTACCCGAAGTAAGACTTACCTGATAAGTTTTTATACGATTTATTATCATAGATTAATAGAAGCAAACTTATTTAGACACGCTACCGCCCTTGAGTTATTGCTCTCAATGCGCCAATTTAACAATAATTTGCTCAAGCAATAGCACTTGAACTTGATAAAACACCAATTTATTGACACTAAACTTTAAAAGTGACAAGTATTTGTTTGTTAGTGTTTTACTTTAGTAAATTTTCTTTATTTTACAAGTAGTTATTAAAATATTTTTATAACCCACTTTCGCGGCCGAATTATACCCCACGGTTATGTTAAAAACAGCCAAATTCTGTTAATAAGTTAAATCCGTCAGAGTACGTATAATCAAAACGAAATTAGTCGGCGGCGATTTGGTCATTCGTTAACTTTAAACGATTAATTTTGCCTAAAAACTCTATCAATATCAGTGCTCTTTCTTCACCGCTACTTGACTCATAAATACCTTTTAATCCCTTAAATGGACCCGACAATATGCAAACAGCATCTCCTGCATTAAAACATCGTTTTATCACAGCTTCTTCACTGTCTGTTTGTTGTGCAATAAAGCGGTCTACTAGTTGGGGAGGTATTTTGGCGGGCATCCCAGAAAAACGGACCCAGTCACGAACCCCTCGTGTTGATCTGACTTTATGCCATAAACCATCTTCAGGAGTTAGGCTAATAAATACATAACCAGTAAATAATGCTTCTTCTTCTATCTTTCTTTTTCCTGCCCTTATTTTTTCAACTTGAATAGTGGGAGTAAAAGCCTTAATACTCTGATTTAGAAGGTTTTCTACAGCTCTCATTTCTTGCCTAGGTTTGCTGGCAGCAAGATACCAACTAGAATCTGATGTAAAAGAGTGAATATCTGAACTAGTACAGCTACTTATCATAATTTAAATGGATGCCTTAAGTGTTTTAAAAATGGTGTTATTTTGATAATGATGAAGGCCAATAGCCTTTGTTTTTTTCTTCTATCAAACTAATAACACCATTAATTCCTTGTTTATCATGCAACTTTCGATAGCTGTCTTTTTTTAATCCAATATAGCTTGCCCCTTGAACTAATGCATCATAAAGGAACCAATGACTATTCTCTTTGTAAATTCTAAAACTAACGTTGAAGCTAGGCATAACATGAGGAATCACCTTAAGTGTTAACAATCCCTTTGAAGCCCTTTCATTTAATTCAACCCTTACAAACTCAATTTTCTGTCCATCATATAGGCTAAAACTTTCTTGGACATATCGTTGTAAGGTATTATTAAACCCTTTAACTAAATCTTTAAAGTTTGCTTCTGTCAACTCATTCCAAACAGTTCTACCCAATAAACCTTTCAGCGTCTTAGATGCGCTCCAACGAGGCAATAACTCAACATCAATAAATTTTGCTAACTTCTCAGGCGATTGGCTTAGTTCTGCTTGATTTTCCCTCATTTGATTATTGAGAGAGGTAATTACTTGACGATAGTAAGCTTCAACAAATTTTTGTGAATGAGCAGTATTATCAAGGGAAGACGGCTTAGTGAAAGCCAAAAGACTAGACGGAAAAATAAAACAACAGAAGGCTAATCCTAAAAATACCGGAATGCGTTTTAAAACTAAAAATTCTGAGTATTTAACTTTCATCCGATGATTATTAACCCATTTCATTAATTATTTAGAGTTTAGTTACATAAAAAATAAAGGCATTTCTAAAATTTAAACCCTTTACTAAAAATGATTCACTCTTTCTAATTATGGTAGTCGCGAGTGGACTCGAACCACCGACCCCCACCATGTCAAGGTGGTGCTCTAACCAACTGAGCTACGCGACTATAATAACATATTTACCATGCTTGAATAATTTATAAGCGAACCACTTCCTATTTGTTGAAGCACGTCACTTTAATGACTTAATTGAACAAGCAACTAAAACGAGGCGCGTATGTTATCAGAAAGATAATTTTGCGCAAGATTTTTTTAAACTTAGACCAGGTTAAGTCATTATCTAGATTAACGAATAATCAGATAGCTCAATTTTTATACCCGTTCGGATTACTGCTTTGCCAACGCCAAGTGTCATTAACCATCTCTTGTAATCCTCTTGAAGCCTTCCACCCCAATATTTTTTCAGCAAGACTAGCATCAGCCCAGCATTCAGCAATATCACCAGGCCTTCTTTCTACAATTTCATAGGGAACAGCTTTACCTGCACCTTCCTTAAAAGCATCAACCATCTGTAATACCGAATAACCTTTACCGGTACCTAAATTAAAAGTAGAAACACCATTCAACGACTCAATCTTCTGAATCGCTTTGACATGTGCATCAGATAGATCAACAACATGAATATAATCTCGTACACCGGTTCCATCAATTGTTGGATAGTCACCACCAAAAACTGATAATTTATCTCTCTTGCCCACAGCCACTTGACTAATATAGGGCATTAAATTGTTGGGTATACCTTGCGGATCTTCTCCAATTTGGCCACTATCATGGGCTCCTATTGGGTTAAAATAACGTAACAATATAATATTCCAGGCATCATTAGATATAGCTAAATCACGCATAATTTCTTCAATATATAGCTTGGAACGTCCATAAGGGTTAGTCGCAGAAACAGGAAAATCTTCTGTAATTGGTACAGTAGCAGGATCTCCATAGACTGTAGCAGAGGAACTAAAAACAATACGTAAACAATTAAATTGCTGCATTACTTTGAGCAGACTAACTGTTCCGTATACATTCTGCTCATAATACTCAAGAGGGATCTGAGTCGACTCACCCACTGCCTTTAATCCAGCAAAGTGAACCACACCATCTATTTGGTGCTCTTCAAAAATAGATATTAATTTATCTTTTTCTCGAATATCCGCTTTATAAAAAACAACCTCTTTTCCGGTAAGGTTTTCAACACGACGTAATGACTCTAAGGAAGAGTTTGAAAGGTTATCAACAACAACAACTTGATACCCGGCCTCTAACAATAATAAAGTTGTATGACTACCGATATACCCCGCACCGCCTGTGACTAAAATTTTTCCTGGCATTGAATCCCAACCCATAAAACAATAAAAAGACGTTACCGATTATAGTGAAGTCGAGATTTAAGCGCAATCAAGCATTGATAGTATTTTGGCTTTACTTTGCTAACTCAAGGCTAAGTTTTCTTCGCGTTTTTTTTCAGTTTCGATAAGCTCTTCCACTTTATGTTGGTCTCGAACCCCCAAAGAATGGCAAATCGCATAGGTCAAATCAGAACGATTAAGTGTGTAAAAATGAAAGTCTCTTACCCCTTCTTTAGCCAGTACTTTAACTTGTTCAATTGCCACATTAGCAGCAATTAAATTTCTCGTCATAGGATCATCATCAAGTCCTTGATACAAACGATGCATCCAACGAGGTACACTTACATTTGTCATTGAAGAAAACTTGAGTAACTGTTTGAAATTAGTGACAGGCAATATTCCTGGCACTATCTCAACATCTATACCAGAAGCTAAGCATCTATCTCTGTATCTCAAGTAAGTTTCTGTATCAAAGAAAAACTGACTAATCGCTCGCGTGGCTCCAGCGTCAACTTTTCGTTTAAGATTAATTAGATCAAACTGAGCATTTGGCGCCTCTGGATGAACTTCTGGATAAGCAGCTACACTAATTTCAAAATCAGCAACAGACTTCAATAGTTTGACTAAATCGACAGCATAAATATCAGGTTTCTCAGAAGCTTTATCTGATTCGGGCAAATCTCCACGTAGGGCAACAATATGTCTTATTCCTGATTGCCAATACTTTTCAGCAATAGTTACCAGCTCATCTTCACTCACACCAATGCAAGTTAAATGTGGGACTGGAACCAGGTTAGTTTCAGTTTGTATTTTTGAAATAATTCGATGCGTTCTCTCTCTCGTTGAACTTGCAGCACCATAGGTAACCGAAACAAACTTTGGTTCTAAAACTTCTAAGCGTTTAATTGAATTCCAAAGAGTCGTTTCCATATCAGCTGAGTTAGGAGGAAAAAATTCGAAAGATACATTGACTTTGCCAGCCATATCAAAAAGATTCTGGTTTAACACCTCGACCTGTTGAGCATGATTAAATGCCATGTTAGTTCGCCCCTATAGCCAAATGGTTAAAGTTAATTTCGTTATTGATATTTGAAGACTGCTCATTAGCAATTTCAAAGCAAATAGCATAAATACTATTTAATAACTGATGAACATTATTATTTCGAACAATTACACTAGCGGTTTGATTGAATTGACTAGTAATCAATTCTGCACCTGTTTCTTCGTTCTTTAAATATTGGTTGAGTTGTCCTAATAAAGCTTTGTTGCTAATTAATTGCTCACCAACAATAGATATTACCGAACAAACTTCAGTATTCGTTTTAAATTTTACACTTTGTTGAATTAGTGTTTTCTTCGCTTTTTCTAATTCATCTTTTGGAATTAAAATAAAAATATCATTTGAACTACAGTTCACATCAACATAACTGATATGTTGTTCAAATAAGTATTTCAAAATAGACTCTTTATTATGCTCAAGAGTATTTTCAAGACCGATATAAAGTGAAACTTGTTGTTGCTTAATCGCGACTGATTTCACCGCTTCACCAGCATAAAAGTCACCAATACAAGTTCCGTTTTGCTCCGGCTCAATCGAAGATTTAACTCTCAACCCTATTTTCTTCTCAATTAAAGGATTAATCGTTTTTTGATGTAATACATTAGTACCAATAGACGCTAGTGACTTGGCTTCTTGATAACTGAGCATTTCAATGGGATAAGCGTGTTCTATCAACCGGGGATCTGCAGTATAAATACCACAGACATCAGTCCATAAAGTGACCGTTTTAGCATTAGAAAAATAAGCGATTAAGCTCGCAGAATAATCACTACCATTCCGCCCTAAGGTAATTGTTTGCTCGTTTTCATCACTAGCAACATACCCAGTTAGCACAACTCGCTTACCAAAATTACCATAAGTACTTTTTCTAAAACCACGTCGGTAATAATCAGCATCGAAGCACTGGTGACTATCTATTGAATGAGCCTTCAATACATCTCTAGAATCAATAAAGAGTGCAGGAACACCGGACTGTTCAAGTAGCTCAACCAATAGTTTTGCAGACCAGAACTCACCAAAAGCAAGAACTTCATCCTGAATTAAGTTTTTAACTTTTAGCTCAGATAAAGCAACTGTAAACCCATTAACTAAATCCGTTGGATTGTTAATCAGTTGTGTTACCAAATTACAATAAAACTCGCTAATATTACCTAAGGCAGTATCATTACCATTTAAAAACTCAACCAACCAATCGGTCATGTCTCCGTTAGCAGAAACAACAATAATATCTTCAATGCTAGTATATTGTTCAATAATATTAACAACACCTAAAAGCCTCTGTTTCGAGGCTAGACTTGATCCACCAAATTTATGTACATCAATAACTGAACATCCTGAAGTTAATCGTTCAGGTTGTTCATTGGTGATTAAATTAGCCATTTGAAACATCTCTTACTTCACCCAATCGACACTGGGCAAAACCATTTTCCAAATCAGCTACCAGATCCTCGATATTTTCAATACCAATAGACAATCGTAGTAAGCTCTGTGAGATTCCAGCAGTCTTTTGATCTTCTAAAGCAACGGCTGCATGGGTCATGGTAGAAGGATGACAAATTAAACTTTCGACTCCTCCTAAAGATTCTGCTAATGAGAAAATATCTAGCCCTTTAAGAAAACGCTCTGTATCTTCTACGTCTCCTTTTAACTCAAAAGAAATCATAGCGCCAAAACCTGATTGTTGACGAGCAGCAATTTCATGACCTTCATGATTTTTTAAGCCTGGATAATAAACTTTTTCAACTTGTGGGTGCTGTTCAAGGTATTCAGCAACCTGCTGGGCATTTTTATTGTGACGCTTAATTCGAACATCTAGTGTGCGTAAGCCACGCAAAATTAAAAAACTATCAAAAGGTGCGCCAGTAATTCCGGTACAATTTGCCCACCATTTTAAATCTTCATAAAGTGCTTCATCTTTTGCAACAACAGCGCCACCAACAACATCACTATGACCATTAATATATTTAGTCGTTGAATGAACAACAATGTCAGCGCCAAGCTCTAAAGGTTGCTGTAATATTGGAGATAGAAAAGTGTTATCAACAACAACAATAGCACCTTTCTCTTTTGCCAAACGACTCACTTTTTCAATATCAACCAAGCGGAGTAATGGATTACTTGGTGTTTCAATCCAAACCAGTTTAGGGTTATTCTCTAAAGCGGCTAATAATGCGTTTTCATCAGTTTGATCGACAAAATCAACATCGATTAAACCACGTTCACGAAATGAACGAAATAAACGAAAGCTTCCACCATAACAATCATGTGGCGCTAAAACTTTTTCACCAGCTTTTAGTAACTGTAAAACTAAAAATATTGCAGACATCCCGGTCGAAGTAATTACCCCGCCAAAGCCATTTTCCAAATCGGCCATTGCCTGACCTAAAATTTGCCGAGTTGGGTTACCTGAGCGAGTATAATCAAACTCTCTAGGCTGATTAAATCCCGCAAAACTATAGTTAGAAGATAAATACAGAGGCGGTGTAATGGCACCATGCTGAGTGTCAGTTTCAATACCTGCACGTACAGCAATAGTTTCCAATGATGTTTTATTCGTTGTTTCGCTCATGTAAATCCCCTTTGAAAGTTCAATTTATTACTCAAATAGCAGATTATACGTTTTTACGTAAAGCCATTTGGACGTCTATACACCCAGCAGTATATTTGTTATTTTTAATTTGTCAAGATGTTTAGATGGCTAAAATAGTGTAAAATGCATGTAATCACTAAATTTACGAGGTTTGTATGGCAAAAGAATGGGATGGGGAGTTTATTAACCCTTATGTCGAACACGGTGAGAAAAAAGACAATGTGAAGAAAATTACCGTTTCTATTCCGTATTCAGTGCTAAAAATTTTGACTGATGAGCGTACTCGCCGACAAGTATCAAATCTAAGGCACGCAACGAATAGTGAGCTTCTTTGTGAAGCGTTTTTGCATGCTTATACAGGTCAACCGCTACCAGATGATAATGACTTATGCAAAAACAAAGAAGATTATGCCGAACGGATGATGCGTGAGAAAAAACTAGGTACAAGCTAACCACCCTGCTCTTTCCCAACCAATACTATCAGTCGGTAAAGAGCGGGCAGTTATTAATAACCAGATAGACTACTTTATTGTTTGAAGGATATCGTCATCTGAACCTTCGGCAATGCCATCAAACAAGAATGTGCTTAAATAACGCTCACCAGTGTCGGGTAACATCGCCAAAATTGTCGCTCCCTCATTGGCATTTTCTGCCACTTTCAGTGCAGTTGCAAAAGTAGCTCCCGCTGAAATACCACAGAATATACCTTCATTCTTCGCTAATGCTAGTGATGTTTCTTTCGCCAAATCATCATTAACAGGCAATACTTGATCAATGACGTCACGATTCAATACATCAGCGACAAAGTCAGGAGTCCAACCTTGAATCTTATGTGGAGCCCATTCTTTACCACTTAATAAAGCCGCTCCCTCAGGCTCCGTTCCAATAATCTGAATATCTGGACGAGCAGCTTTTAATACTTCACCAACCCCAGTAATAGTGCCACCAGTACCATAGCCACTAACAAAATAATCTAAACGCTCTCCCGCAAAGTCACGTAAAATTTCTGGAGCGGTTGTGTTTCTGTGATATTCTGGATTTGCGGCATTTTCAAATTGACGAGCTAAAAACCAGCCATTTTTCTCAGCTAATTCTGCTGCAACTCTCACCATACCGGTTCCTCTTTCTGCTGCCGGAGTTAATACAACTTTAGCGCCTAACGCTCTCATGACCTTTCTTCGTTCAACAGAAAAAGTTTCAGTCATTACCGCCACAAAAGGATATCCCTTTGCTGCACATACCATTGCTAATGCTATACCAGTATTACCAGAAGTTGCTTCAACAACCGTTTGACCTGGCTTTAGTGTACCTTTTTGTTCAGCGTCATTAATAATGGCATAAGCAAGACGATCTTTCACTGATGCTAATGGATTAAAAAACTCAGCTTTCACATACATATTGACATGCTTAGGAGCCAATCGGTTTATTTTTATAATTGGCGTATTACCAATAGTTTCAAGTATCGAATCGTATTTCATGATATTTTACCTACATTATTATAATTAAAATTTAAAATTCTTGATTGGCGACTTGGTCATAATGAGTTCGAGTATCAATCAGCTCACCTGAATGATACCAATTTAGCTCAGAAGCCAATTGTACAACATTACCGACAATAATCAGCGCTGGTGCAGCCACGCTGTTGTCTTTAATAATTTCAGACAACTCATTTAAATGTCCAATCACAACCCGTTGTTCAGACGTTGTACCTTTTTCAATAACAGCAACGGGAGTATTAAAAGCTAGACCATTTTTTACCAATAAATGACTAATTTTTTCACTTTGCATCAGACCCATATAAAAAACTAATGTCTGATTGTCTTGCGCCAAGCTCCTCCAATTCACTTTATTTTCATCATCTTGCTCATGAGCAGTCACTAAGCGAATAGATTGAGCATAATCTCTATGGGTCAGCGGTATACCAGCATAACTTGCACAGCCAGAAGCAGCCGTTATACCAGGAACCACTTCATAATTAATTCCATACTTGGTTAAATATTGCAGTTCTTCGCCTCCACGGCCAAAAACCATGGGATCTCCACCTTTTAAACGGACAACTGAAAGCCCTTTTTGAGCATAATCGACCAACAATTGATTAGTTTTTTCTTGTTTAACAAAATGTCGGCTAGAACGTTTTCCAACGTAAACTAAAGTAGCATCTTTTCTAATATTATCTAAGATCTCTTGACTTACTAATGCATCGTAAAGCACAACATCCGCTTTCTGAATAACTTTGAGTCCTTTTACCGTTAACAAGTCAACCGCTCCTGGGCCTGCGCCAATTAAATAGACTTTTCCGGCTTTTGACGACTGCTTTTCATAACTTTCAAATAACTTTTTAGATGACTGGTTTAACTGGTTCTCGTCTTTTAAAGCTGTTTCAATGAACCATTCAGAAAAACCTCTTTTGTCTTTAAAATCAGTAAAGCTCTTTTTTATCTTTGGTCTCAATGACTTTAACTTATCAAGTAGGCTACCTAGAGACAAAGGAAGCAGCCACTCTATCTTCTCTCTGATTTTACGTGCTAATACGGGGGAAATACCTGAACTAGAAACCGCAATTAATAAAGGTGAACGATCAATAACAGCAGGCATTATAAATGTGCTTAATTCTAAATCATCAACGACATTGACCCAAACATTCAACTTTTGAGCGGCTATGCTCACTTGTCGATTTACCATACGATCATCAGTAGCAGCTACAACCAGATAGCTATTTTTAATTAAATCGGGAGTAAACGCACCATGAATAAGTTCCAACTGATGTTGTTCTGCTAACGCTAGTATTTCTTCGGAAAACTCAAGACTGACTAATGAAATAACACTCTTTGCTTTGAGCAGGTGCTTTAATTTTCTAGCGGCAACTTCACCACCACCAACAATCAAGCAATGACGCCCTTGCATTTGTACTGTGATAGGTAAGTAATCCACGCTCGTATTCTCTTAAAATAATTCGGATAGCCATAAAACCACTTTCTTGCAAAAATCAGAAATAGAGAATTGCTCTTTGAACATAACTGTTGGTAATACCGCTCAACTAAAGGGCCTCGGCTAGTAAAATAGCCAATTAATATCTATTATTAATAAGTGTTGCTATTAAATCACAACAATGTTACATTTGCGCCATCTGTACGTCTGGACGTCCAAAATCTTTTGAGCAGTATAAACTATGAAATTACATCAATTAAAGTATTTGGTTGCGATTGTTGATAACAACTTCAACATCACAGCTGCTGCCGAAAAGATATACACCTCACAGCCCGGAATTAGCAAACAGCTTAAACTATTAGAAGATGAGTTGGACTTAAAAATTTTTGAACGTAGTGGTAAACAGCTGATTGGGTTAACCGCTTTAGGAGAAGATGTAGTCAAACACGCTCGTCGCTCTCTTCAAGAAGTTGAAAATATTAAACGACTAGCTGAAGATAAAAATAAAATTGAAACAGGCAGCTTTAGTTTAGCCACTACACAGACTCAGGCAAAATATGTTTTACCTGAGGTTTTTAAACGCTTTCACGCAAGATACCCTAGTTTACAGATAGATATCCAACATGGCTCTGCTGAGCAAATGAATGAACAACTTGAAAAAAAGCAAATAGATTTTGCTATTGCATCAGATAATTCAAGTTTATCGCCTGATATCATAAAGATCCCCTGCTATCACTGGGATCGAGTTGTAATATTTCCCCAAGACCATCCTTTGGGTGATTTAACCAAACCCACATTAACCGATTTGGCTAAGTACCCAATAGTGACTTACAAAGAGCCTACCGTTGGTGAATCGAGCTTGGTCAAAGGCATGAAAGCAGAAAATTTAACACCGAATATTGTGTTTACAGCTAGAGATGCAGATGTCATAAAAACCTATGTACGTAATGGTATGGGAATTGGCATTATCGCCAGCATGGCATTCAATCCTAAAGTCGATAATGACTTAATCGGTTTTTCTGCCCAATCCATTTTACCTCGCTGCACTACCTGGCTAGCTTTTAATAAAAATTTACTACTTCGCAGCTATATGTACTGCTTTATAGAGCTATTTGCCCCACATATTACACGTGAATGGCTCAGTGGTTATATCAATAAAGAAATGACCGCCGAACAAAGCAATTCCATTGAGAACAACGAAAACCCTTTACCAATGCATCGTATGTGGCACATATAAACCGATACACTTCCCTTAATTATAAAATTGATATCAAAACAATGACTGATCAAAGCGAACTATTAAAACAACTATTAAATCAGCGCATTTTATTATTAGATGGCGCTATGGGAACGATGATCCAAGCTTACGATTACCAAGAAGCTGATTATAGAGGAGAAAGATTCAAAGACTGGCATTGCGATCTAAAAGGCAATAACGATCTATTAAGCCTTACTCAGCCAGAAACTATCAAATCAATCCACCGAGCCTATTTAGAGGCAGGCTCCGATATTATTGAAACGAATACATTTAATGCGACAACAGTTGCTATGGCTGATTATGATATGCAGGCCATCAGCAAAGAAATCAATTTTGAATCAGCACGTATTGCTAAGCAGGTTGCAGAAGAATTATCTACTCCTGAAAAGCCACGATTTGTTGCAGGTGTACTTGGACCAACCAACAAAACCAGTAGTTTATCTCCAGATGTCAATGATCCAGGCTATAGAGCGATCAACTTTAAAGAACTCAAAACAGCCTACTATGAATCAACCAAGGCTTTAGTTGAAGGTGGCGCTGATATTATTTTAATTGAAACAATATTTGATACTTTAAATGCAAAAGCGGCAATTTATGCTGTTGAAGAATATTTTGAAAATGAAAATGTAAAACGCCCAGTAATGATATCAGGCACAATAACAGACGCTTCAGGAAGAACATTAACCGGACAAACAACAGAAGGTTTTTATAATTCACTACAGCACGCTAAACCCATCAGCTTTGGTTTAAACTGTGCACTAGGCGCACAAGAACTTAGACCTTATATTGCAGAACTTTCTCGAATTGCAGACTGTTATGTATCCGCTCACCCAAATGCAGGGTTACCCAATGAATTTGGCGGGTATGATGAAACTCCAGAAGACATGGTCAACGAATTATCAGAATGGGCTGACTTAGGCTTATTAAATATTGTTGGCGGATGTTGTGGAACAACGCCAGAACATATTCGAGCTCTGAATACTTTAGCTGAAAAACATACACCACGTCGCCTTAATCAATTACCACAGGCATGTCACCTATCAGGACTAGAAGCATTAACCATTGATCAACAAAGTTTGTTTATTAACGTAGGCGAAAGAACAAACGTTACTGGTTCTGCAAAATTTCTGCGTTTAATTAAAGAGAATGATTTTGAAACAGCCCTTGATGTGGCTCGCGATCAAGTTGAAAACGGTGCGCAAATAATCGATATCAACATGGATGAAGGCATGTTGGATTCAGTAGAAAGTATGAAACGCTTTCTTAACCTGATTGCAGCAGAACCAGATATTTCCCGTGTTCCCATTATGCTTGATTCATCTAAATGGGAAGTAATCGAAGCAGGTTTACAATGTATTCAAGGCAAAGGGATTGTTAATTCTATTTCTTTAAAAGAAGGTGAAGAGCAATTTATTGAACACGCAACAAAAGCACGTCGTTATGGTGCGGCAGTAATTGTTATGGCTTTTGACGAAAGTGGACAAGCTGACACTTTTGAACGCAAAACAGAAATATGTAAAAGAGCTTATGATGTTTTAACCCAAAAAGTTAATTTTCCTGCCGAAGATATTATTTTTGATCCCAATATATTTGCTATTGCAACAGGTATCGAAGAGCACAACAACTATGCTGTTGACTTTATTGAAGCAACTCGCTGGATAAAACAAAATCTTCCTGGCGCGATGGTATCAGGTGGAGTATCGAATGTTTCATTTTCATTTAGAGGTAACAACCCTGTTCGTGAAGCCATTCATGCCGTTTTTCTTTACCATGCTATTGAAGCAGGTATGGATATGGGAATTGTCAACGCCGGACAGCTTGAAGTATATTCAGAAATCGATCCTAAATTAAAAGAAGCTGTTGATGCAGTAGTATTAAATACCGACCCAATGGGTACAGAAAAATTAGTTGATATTGCAGAAACATTCCGCAGCGGCGGCTCAAAAGAAAAAGAAGACAACCGACTTGCTTGGCGAGAACAACCCGTTAATAAACGAATTGAACACTCTTTGATAAAAGGTATTACTGAATTTATCGAAGAAGATGTAGAAGAAGCAAGGCACCAATTTGACAGACCTTTGCATGTTATTGAAGGTCCTTTAATGGATGGTATGAACGTTGTTGGCGATCTATTTGGTTCAGGTCAAATGTTTTTGCCTCAAGTTGTAAAATCAGCACGCGTGATGAAAAAAGCGGTTGCATACCTTGAACCATTTATGGAACAAGAAAAAATAGATTTAAACTTAACCGATACAACCAAAGGAAAAATTCTACTCGCCACGGTTAAAGGAGATGTACATGATATTGGTAAAAATATAGTGGGTGTTGTCTTGCAATGCAACGGTTACGAAGTTGTTGATCTTGGAGTCATGGTCAGTTGTGAAAAAATTATTGATACTGCAAAAAAGGAAAACTGCGATATTATAGGTTTGTCAGGTTTAATCACTCCATCCTTGGATGAAATGGTCTATGTAGCCAAAGAAATGCAGCGTAATAATCTAAATATTCCTCTACTAATTGGTGGAGCAACAACTTCAAAAATTCATACTGCGGTAAAAATTGAGCCTAATTATAAGCAATCGGTTACTTACATTATTGATGCGTCCAGAGTTGTTTCAGCAGCCAGCCAATTACTCAGTGATGAACATAAAGATAATTTTGTTTCTCAGGTAAAAGAAGAATATGAAAACTTGAGAGTACAAAGAGAAAACAAACAGACCAAATTGAAAATTACAGACTTAGATGAAGCTCGTCGCTTTAGAGCTGAAATAAATTGGGATAACTACCAGCCTACTACACCACAATTTTTAGGAGAAAAAGTCTTTGACAATTACCCGCTCGAAGAACTTATGGAACGCATTGATTGGACTCCATTTTTCCGCAGCTGGGAGTTAGCAGGAAAATATCCCAAAATTCTGGAGGATGAAGTTGTAGGCGAATCAGCTAGAAAACTTTATCAAGACGCTCAAGAGATGTTAGCAAAAATCATTGAGCAAAAATGGTTAACAGCTAAAGCAGTTATTGGTTTTTATCCCGCCAATAGCTCCGAGTATGATGACGTCGAAATTTATACCGATGAAAATAGAACAGATATCAAAACTAAGCTGCACTTTTTGAGACAACAAAAACAGACAAGAAAAGGAAAAGCAAATTTTGCTCTATCTGATTTTATTGCGCCTAAAGAAAGTAAAGTCTCTGATTTCATCGGTGGCTTTGCGGTAACGGCAGGTATCGGTATTGAAGAGCATGTTAAACGCTTTGAAGATGCACACGACGACTACTCCAGCATTTTACTTAAATCATTAGCTGATCGACTTGCCGAAGCTTTTGCAGAAAAAATGCATGAGTTAGTACGCAAAGAATATTGGGGTTATGTTGCAAATGAGAACCTGTCTAATGAAGAAATTATAGATGAAAAGTATCAAGGGATTCGGCCTGCCCCTGGTTACCCTGCATGCCCAGATCACACAGAAAAAGGTACATTATGGCAATTACTCAAACCAGATGAACGGATAGGACTTAATATTACCGAAAGCTTTGCAATGTTTCCAACAGCGGCTGTTTCTGGTTGGTATTTTGCTCACCCAGGCTCACAATACTTTGGCGTCGGAAAAATATCTAAACAACAAGTTGAAAGCTATGCAGCCCGTAAAGGTTGGGATATTGACACAGCTGAAAGATGGTTATCGCCTAACCTTGGATATGATCAATAATATAATAAAAACGTGAACAATAATAGTCGTTCGTACTCAATTAAAGCTAGTACGAACGATTCACTTAAATCAGCTTAACAGCCTCAAATTTCAATTATAATAATTTAATCACATACTTTCTGGTTTACCTAAATAAAAACCTTGTACTTGATTAATTCCTCTGGCCTGCAATAAATCAAGCTCTGTAGCTGACTCTATATGCGTTGCAATAACTTCAATATTATGTTGATTAGCAGTCTTAACAATAGCATCGATTAAATTTCTGCGAGGTATACTTGTAGCAAGTTCACGAGTTAATGAAGTATCAAGTTTAATTGCATCAATAGGCATTTGAGGCAGGTTAAGAACAGACTGTGTATTCATACCAAAATGACTAATCACAATACCAAACCCATAGCTTCTTAATTTTGATAAATGTTTTTTCCATTGAGAAAATTTAAACAAATCTTCTTCGCCTATTTCGAACCTTAAGTGTTGCGGTGTTAAACCAGAGTTATACCAAAGCTCAAAAATTTTATTTCTAAAATTTTGATCCGAAATAGCATCAACAGACAAACATAAACTATGCCACCCACCTTCCATTGCAGCATTATTTTTGCAATGTTCAATGAGTTTTTCAACAACCAAACAATCTATTTCTTTAATTACACCAAAACGTTTAGCATCAGACATAAAAATAGCCGGTGAAATTAAAGTATTATTTTCATTTAAACGCAATAAACAATTAGTACCCACTTGACACTTAATGTCATCAGCTTTAAATATAGGTTGATGCAATAAAGTGAATTTTTGTAATTTCATGGCGTTGCTTAAACGTTTAAACCAATTCCCTTGCTCTGTTACTTCAGTTTGATCTTTATCAAAAAAGTTCCACTGATTTCTACCTTTCCTTTTAGCTAGCTGGCAAGCCTGATCAGCCTGTGCTAATAACTCACCAATCGACTCAGCTTGAGCATTGACTTCAGTCAAACCAATAGATCCTGTCACTGAATAAACTTCATCTTTCCAAAACAAAGAAAACTCTTCTAACAATGTTCGATACTTTTCAGCTAAACCATGATACTCATTCGCTATTACTTCTGTTAACAAAATAACAAACTCATCTCCAGCTAACCTCCCTACATAATCAGTATCTCTCGAACGTGTCGATAAGTTTTCAGCTAAACCAACTAATAATTGATCACCAGCAGCATGCCCTAACTCATCATTAATTAATTTAAATTTATCCAAGTCAATAAATAATAACAAGGCTGTATCATTTGTTCTACGTATGCGATTAAGCTCTCGACCAAGTACCTCTTCAAAAGCATTTCGGTTAAATAACCCTGTTAAGTGATCATGATTTAAACGCCACTGCCAGTTTTTTTCTAATCTTTCTTGCTCTGAAATATCTCTAAATACAACAACGGCACCTTGATTATCATCTTTATCGCCAAGCCGAGTAACACTACATTCAACCGGAAATAAAGAACCATCCGAACGACGAAACAAAGTTCGCCAATCTCTTAGTTCATCTCCTAACATGTATGCTTGTTGCAAAAAGCAATGTTCAAAAGATGTTAGTTGTCCACGATTATCTGTTGGGTGTATGCACTCATGGGGAAAATAGCCAATTAAATCAACAACAGATTGTCCTAAAAAACTTAAAGCTCCAGGATTTACAAACTGAATTCGTCCATCGGGCGTTACCCCAAAAACTCCTTCTACAACCGAATAAAGCAAACCAATTAGTCTTGCACGCTCACTATCAACTTGTCGCTTTCCTTCAACCCCACGAATCAAAGCCCTTACTCTTGTTAAAAATAAGCCTGCTGACTCATTTTTAAACATACACTCACGGGCACCAGCATTAAGACATTCATCGACAACAGACTGTTTGTATTGGGCAGTTAAAATCGCACACTGCAATTCATGTGTCTGTTCACTATCTTTCAAAGTTTTACATAACTGAGCACCATTATCACCGGGCATAAAATAATCAATAATCGCTAAATCATATTTATTTTTAAGTGCTTTTTCGTACCCTTCCAATGCATTAGAAGCAACATCAACAACAAAACCATCCCGTTCTAAATGCTTACGATACTGCAATTGAACCGTTTTAGAATCATCTACCAACAAAATATAACCAAAAGTTTTATTTTGAGTTGATTTAAGAATTCGAGTAATAAAAGTCCTTAAGCGTAAAAGTAATTGCTCTTCAGACTGCTTTTTAAGTGACAAAATAGGTAGTTCAGGATATCTCAAAGAAAATCGGATCAAAAAATCCTGGAAAACAGAACTTGCAAAATCAACAACAATACCCATGGGAGCAGGGTTTAACTCAAGCCAACGCTGCAACTCGATAACAGAGCGAAAAACACGTATTTTAAGCTGATGCTTCTCTAACTGCTGAAATAAAATTTGATATTTTTCGGTATTTTCTAGTAAAACGACAATCACAGATATAGCACCAATATATTCCCCTTTAACCAAACTCCATGGTATTCCGAGCAAACAAGTTAAAGAAAAGATTCTACTGATTCAAGCTCACTGTAATTAAAGCAGCTATCACCTCTTTAACTTAATATTAGTCTAGTCTAAAAACTGAAAAATAAGTAAAAAAATTATAAATTTTAATAACTTGCATGAAGTAAAAGCATTGAAATTATTAACTTAAATACGTTTATTTCCCTTCTCACCATTGCAAATGAGAATAATTAGCATTGACATTTAAATTACAAATACATAATAATACCCCCTGCCTAAATAACTCCTGATTTATGCTAAATCTAATCGACAAATATAGACAATCTAATTAGTAATGAGAAAACATTATGGATATGTGGAAAAAAATAACAAGCGATGCACACCGCTTATTTAAACAGCGCCAATATCACTCCGCTGGGCACCTGTACCTCAAGGCGTTAGAAAGGGCCAAATTTATTTATTATCGCTGGTCAGCCCCAAAAGAAAGTATTGATTGCCTAGTTAATTCACATTTAAACATAGCCAATAACTTATTGCAGCTTACAGAATACAATACTGCCATAAAATATTTATTACAAGGGCATAGAATTTTTCAAACCATGCTCAATGCCAGTGATTCTGAGCAGGAAAACTACCAATACCTGACACAAGCAAAAGTTGAAATTGGTAACTCAATAGCAGAAATTATACAACAACATCCCAATGTTAAAATTTGTCAATCTTGTTACTTTGATATTTTTGGACATTCTCCAGACTACCAAAATATTTATCGAATTAATTAAAATATTCACCTCGTCTAAAATAGGCTAATGTTAGTAACTTTATTACCGTAAGTCAGGGTGACTCTCAATTTTTGCAAGGCGTGAATTGCAACGCTCAGTTGCACTTGCCTCAGCAATACACTGTTTTAAAACACTACTTGCGCCAGCCCAATTATTTTTCTTAACGAGGCTATTACTCCAATTT
Source organism: Aliikangiella litoralis (assembly GCF_052495765.1). The sequence goes on from NZ_CP199292.1 coordinate 3,615,758, forward strand.
AAATAAGCACTTTGCAAATTAGAACGAAATACGTCAGCAGCTTTACCACTCATTTCTAACTCAAAAAAATCTTGATATATTTGAATAACTTTTGGCCAGTTTTTTTTATTCCAATAAAAACTAGCCCAACTTGAATAAATATTACGCAATATATTCATACAAGTATTTTCTACTTTACATAAACCTTCTTTTCCTGAGAACACCGCTCGTGCTCTTATAAAGTTGCTAATCGCCAAGTCTTTCTTAATTGATAAAGACAGTGCAAAATAAATATTGTTCTTTATTTTTTCATAGTCAACAATATCTTTATTTATAGTATCTAAAGTAAACCAAGCTAGCTCGTTACCAAATTGAAGCCTTTGGTTTTTAATTGCAGATATAATTTGTTGATATCTAATCCACCCCATCATATTTTGAGTTTCTAAATCACCATTAAAATTTAATATTTCTCTTTGTAAATAAGGCGTTATATGTTCATACATCCGATCGAGTTTTTTATAATCACCAAGCTTTTTTAATCGTTCATACTCTCTCATATAAAAGCTAAGACGTTGCATATGTAAATTATAGTTATCTGGAGATAATTCTGACATAATCTCAATTAATCTCATTCGATCAACATAATCCATTCGCCCAGGCTGGTTATGTTGATTACGCATATTTTGTACCCCCATTTGAAATGGTGTAATCTTTTCACGTGCAAGATAATCCTCATAAGTAGACGGGCTTAAACCTCTATTAGCAAACCAATTATCTGTATTTTCTTGCTGATAAAAATCCTCATCGTGAAGCCAGCCAAAACCAGATGCCGATGTTGTTTCCACTTCAACAACATCACCATTATCTAAGTCAAGCTCAATAAATATATGAGAGGGCATCATTATTCCACGCACGTGAAATCCCATTTTATTGGCTAACACTGAAAATAATAAAGATGAACTAACACAGTTATATTTTTTACTACGAAAGACTTCACTCAGTTGGCTTTGCTCAAAATCATAACCACTATCATCGTTTATATCGACATTTTTATTAAGAAAAAAATCACGATGCATTTTTTGATGTAGCTTTTCAGCTCGTTCGCGTAAGGGTAAATCTAATGCTCCTTCAGCAATAAATTGTTCAACCCATTTATCCAGCTTGTGCTTAATAATTTCATACTCATGCCAATCCCTAACATCACCGGAAGAAACCAAATAGAGTTGTAAAAGGTTTTCAGGAACACTTCTTCTCGCTCTATTTTGCTGATTTAATAAGTTAATTTCGAGCTTAGTTAAATGGCTCCATAAAGGATATTGACTATTGGCGTGAGCTGAATAATTATTGGCTAATAGCTCTCCTCCACAGACATAAAAGAGTAAAAATAAAAATTTTAAAAAAAATATGTCTTGTAATCTATAATTCATAAAAATGAAATCTAAAAAGAATTAATAAAAACTGAAAACTATTCATTAATATTTTTTTCTATGCGATTAATATTAGAAATAATCTCTTCAGGAATATTACAGCTCTCCCTCTTTGTATAATCAAAATAAATGATTTCACCACTACCTTCGGCAGCAACCTTTTGATATTTCTCACTAAAAATAGAGTAAAGCATGGTAAATCGTTTTTTTCTTATCGAACTCACACATGTAGACAAAATAATACTATCAGGAAAAGTTAGCGGGGTAATATACTTACATTCAGTTGTGCCTAAAATTGGCCCAACATTAAATTGACTCATAAAACGATTAATGCCTGTTTTTTCAAAATATTCAATGCGTATATTTTCAAAATATTTAAAGTAAACAGTGTTGTTAACATGCTGAAAAGCATCCATCTCTCCCCAAGCAACAGTTTGAGCCATTGTTGTAAGAAACTTCTCTTTCATACAAACCTCATTTTAAATCGTATGTAAATTCAGTTAACAACTATTATAAATCTACCAGTATACTTTCAAACAAGTTGAATTAAATCATTATAAGAGGGACTCAATTTATTAAAAGCCAAAGTTCTTCGGGTCGCTTCTTCTAGCAATATTCAGCCTAGTTAGAGAATATGTGCCTGTTTAAAGGTTGTTACAATTCAATCAGCTATGCTCAAAATATATTCGATAACATGCAGACCAAATAGGATAAGAAACTTCCATCAAATAGCAAACAAAATCTTTCTTATCTAAACCTGCATACTTAAACATATAGTCAGTTAAGTGTCCATATTTAAAACCATTGCTTTCATTCGCAATCGGTGAGTCTTGATTAATTATTTTTAATTCTGGAAACTCAGGAAACCGATCTTCCCATATATCGTTAAGACTTAAATCCGATTCAGAGATAGGATTCGCAGAATAACAACCAACATTAACGGTACTTCGTATATCCAACTTTCTTTCCATAAAAACCATCATAACTAATCGTTTAGTTGGATTTTTAATAGCAATTCCTGTTGCACTACTTTTGGTATCACTCGTTAAAGGATTATTAATTTCATCAGGGTTATTAAACAAAAACGTTGCATTAAAAGGAGATTCTTTTGAGCTAAGATTATTAAAAACCAAACAAGAATGCTTTTCCGAATAACCAGAAAAACCTTCAACAAGAGCAGGACTCGAGAAATCTTCAACAATGCCTACGGTAAAGTTTTCACAATCTATTTGATCATCAAACTTTAAAAGCTCAGGTTCTTTAAAATCAGGTTCATTAATATGAGAGTAATACTGAAAAAATGGCCTGGCGGTATTTGTTCTGAATACATTATGCTTCGATATAAGCGCCACTTCCTGCAAGTATTTGGAATTTTTAGGGTGTACTTGGAGAATGTGCGCAGAAAATAAAAAATCCGTACTTTCTCCAATCAGATCACTTATTGCTTGATAGTGTCTTTGACGTTTTTGTTCAGTCGATACAGTTGAATAATCGGTTGTATCGTGTGCTGATGTATTTTGTAGTAAACGCTTTAACTCAGAATGAGAGCGGCTATACTTTTGAATATTATTCTGGAAAGTTTCAAGGGCTTTAATACCTTCCTTAATATGCACCGACGAAAGTTGTTTTTTCTTACATTTTTCAATAAATTCAGTTACGCCAGCGACACCTGGTAGCATGCATATAACATCACTTCCATTGTGACTTTTATTAACCGCATTAAGCACTCTTTGACTATTAGAGCGGTTAATACCTAACCATTTTGACATGCCGGAAATAGAGCAAGCAGATTGGGGGAATTCCTTGATCAAATGTCGTATAACATTCTTTAGCTGCTCACCATTTCGATTAAGTACAATTAAATCTTCTTTTTTTAATCCTGACATGTTGTTAATTAATACTCTATATTATGTAGTTCTGGTCCATTTTATGGGACTAATGTATCAGGATTTTAGTTACAGTCAATTATTAAAGTTGATATTTATTATTAAAATATCCCATGATATCTCATTAAGTGTGATTTTTTTTTATAAAAAGCCTAAATGACCGAGCTCAAACTTCAATTATTTTTTCTATAAAAAACAATGTAAAACAGTTGCTTATCTAATTTTTATACCTACTTAAACCTAAATTATTGATCAAAATTATTAGCTGTCAGCATTGCCTACAATAAAGAACGATGATACCTTGAAAAGCAATCCAAGACAAATATCTTAGATACTCTGTGATACACAAAAAGATAAATCAAAAACAACCTTTTAAAAGGTAATAAGGTTACTTTTATATAATAAAAAAACATCTAACATAAAAAAAACAGAATTTAGCAACATTAGTTTTATTAATATAGATTTAATAATAAGGAACAAGAAAGAATAATTATGAATAAAATGAGAGAGTTTGATTAGAGTTTCGTCTGATAATCAAATTTTTACTATCTAGAGAACAAAATATTAGCTTATTTTATAAAAAACAGGCCAGTGTTGGTCAAATAAACTAGTCGAAAAAGTGAGCCTGTATAAGCAAGTATCCTTGTAGCCAATGAGAACTTTGTGCCACTTATGTGGCACTTTTTTTACAAAAATCTTGATGAATCACGGTCATTAAATTAAGCTTTTTAGCTACTTCGTTATAGAGTAATTGATGTCCATTAGAGTTAGGGTGAATTCCATCAGATGATAAAAGCAACTCTTTATCATTTTGCATAAACAAAGAATACGTATCTAAATATTGACAATTAAACTCAATACTTGTTTGTCTTATTAGCTGTTGATATTCGACTAAGTCACGATTATACAACAACTGATTATAACGATTCAGCTTACCATCTATTTTGTCGGAAACAGGTAATGGACTCAACAGCAAAACCTCAATATTTAAAGACACGGCATATTCTATGCACTTAGTTAAATTACGTTTAAAATATTCCACAGGTACTGTGTTTTTTTCTTTTCTGATCACAATATCATTAGCACCATAGAAAAAAACAACCAATGTTTTATCATTTTTAAAGCGTCTTGCACTAACTTCAGTTTTAAAGCGTTGAGCTAACCCATCAGTAGTTTCACCTGCAATACCTAAATTATAAAGAGTTATAGCTTGCAGGTTGGCATCAAGATATTGGCTAATCAATAGAGTCGCTAATCGATTAGCCCAACCACCATGTTTATCATCCTTTTCACCTAAGGTAATACTGTCACCAAAACACAAAATTTTTGTCACTTTAACTAGCACCACTTAATACTTTTAATATTGAATACCTAAATTATAATTATCATAAATCACTGGGTTAAGAATACTTCATAATCATTTTCTGAAGACATATAACCCGGTAACTTTATGCTACTCAGCCCAGTAAAAGCTAAAGCACTTTTTAAAACTTGCTTATTATACTCGCCGATCTTTTCATCGGATAAGTAGTCATCAACAGGAAACCAGCGAGCGTCAGCTATTTCACTTTCTTGTATAACAATTTTTCTAGTTAAAGGTTTCAAACGGCAAATAGCATAAATATTTGATGTTGAAAACTGACCTTGATGATGATGTCTAAACCCAATAAAACTACCAAACTGAGTTTTTACCCCTGTCTCTTCAAAAACTTCTCGCATGACGCCTTCAGAAAAGTGCTCACTCGGGTCGAGCATTCCACCAGGAAATTTCCAGTTGTGTGGATGGGTTTTGATATGATCTTTTTCTCTAATAGATAACACTTCGTTATCATCATTAATCACTATTCCACCAACCCCAATAGTATGTTTAGCATAAGGCGGGATAATTGCTTCTTCTTGCAAGCGTTTAGTCAACATCACAAATGATTCAGAACAGTGATGATTTTCAAACCCTAATGCATAAAGTACCGATAAGAAAATAGATTTTTTATTCGGTATATTAATCCAAACCACTTTTATCTGATTTTTTCTCCATAACTCAAGCGAAACCGTTATAAGTACTTTAAAGTCATCAATATTATTCGGTAAATCTTGAGGAGAAACATAAGTCCCACCATAGCGATTATCGGTTGAATTTAAATGAAACACACTCACCTCTTTTCAATTTTTTATTTGCAACTTAATCTGTCTAATAATCAACCATTTTGATTGGCATACTTAACAGTTAATTTTTTCATTAAGCATTTTTTTAGCAATCAGTCCCAACTGCTGAATACAACTTTCAACTTTAATCTCTGGCTCACAAGCACAATTAAGACGAATACAATGATTAAATTTATCGGACGCACTACATAACTCACCAGGAATAACCGCTATTTTATTTTTAATAGCTTGTTTAAAAAAGTGATAACCATCTAAACCTTGTGGCAACATGACCCATAAAACACAACCACCTTGAGGATGTGAAACTTGAGTGCCATCCGGAAAATAATTCTCAATTAAACGTTGAAATAAATACATTCTCTGCGCCAATGTTGTCGTGAGCTGTCTTAAATAACGGTCATAACGTCCACTATCTAAAAACTCAGCAATCACCATTTGTGCAAAATTTGGCGCACTGATATTAGTGAACGTTTTGAAATAAGAAACTTCTTTAAAAAAAGCACCAGGCGCAATCCAACCAACTCGCAGCCCAGAAGCAATGGTTTTAGATGCTGATGAACAATAAAGTACCAGCCCTTTTTTATCAAAAGCTTTACAGGGTTTTATACGCGAACCATCAAAAGCAAGATCACCGAATAAATCATCTTCAATCAATGGGATCTCTTTATCAGCTAAAAGTTCAACGAGTTTTTGACGATGATTTTCAGGCATATTAGAACCAAGCGGATTACTAAATGTTGGCACAATAGCTACCGCTTTTATATCCCACTGCTCTAGCGCAAGTTGCAACGCCTCAATGCTCATACCATCTACAGGATGACAAGGGATCTCTATCGCACGATAGCCCATTGACTCAATTAACTGAAATAAACCAACAAACCCTGGTGACTCTAAAGCAATAGTATCACCAGGCTTGGCCACCGCTCTTAAACAAACCGATAAGGCTTCCAGACAACCGTTAGTAATAATCACTTCCTCGGCATTAATTCGACAACCCGCTTCACCGAGTCGTTTAGCCAAATTTTCTCTTAATAATTGATTGCCTGTAGAAAAGTGAACTTCAACAACTGCTTTCATATTTTGCTTAATTACTTGGGTCGCAATCTTTTGCAATAATTTAGAGGGACTATAAGCAGCAGCTGGGTAAGATGTCCCTAAATTTAATATATCCTTACCTTCACATTGATGAAAAATATGGCTCGCTCGTTCATGAATTTCAACAGACTTGGGTAACATCGGTAGCAACGGTGTTTCATATTGAATATTATCACCAGCGGGCATACGCACATAAAAACCCGATTTTGGCTTTGCTTCAATAAGCCCAACCATTTCTAACTCTTCTAAAGCGCGCTGTATGGTCGCTATGCTGACTTTTTTTTGGGTTGCCAACAACCTGATTGAAGGCAATTTATCACCAGGACAATAAGCACCCTGCTGAATCAAGCCTCTTAAGTCATCTGCAACTTGTTGATATAACTTAGTTTTCACTACTGTTCGAGTCTCAGATTAAAAATTAATGTCTGTATTTGCATCATTCACCAGTAAAATACAGTACAGATTTTAATAAAATATACCAATACAGTATACAAATAACAAATGTGAACTGTATTTTTTACCATTTTTTTGAATCTGTAATGTATTAAGTAGTTTGTGTATTCTAGCTAAACGATTAATTGATTAAACTTTGGCATGTCTAACAATATGAAATCACAAGCAGCACTAGTAATTCCACAGTCCGAGCCTTATGTGTCAAAAACGCCCGATGAACAAGGTTATATTGACTATACTCACGAAGAAAATGAGACTTGGGAAATCCTTTATACTCGGCAGCTTGAAATTATAAAAAATCGTGCTTGTCCAGAATTTTTAGACGGTTTACAAACCCTTAATATGCCAACAAACAAAATACCTCAACTTCCAGATATCAATAAAAAATTAGCCGCATTAACAGGCTGGAATGTCGAACGAGTACCAGCACTAATAGGTTTTGAGCGTTTTTTTGGGCTACTTGCCGAACGCAAATTTCCTGCCGCAACCTTTATTCGTCGAAGAGAAGATTTAGATTACATCAAAGAGCCAGATATCTTTCACGAACTTTTTGGACACTGTCCGCTGCTCACCAATCAAGATTATGCAGATTTTTCACAACATTATGGCAAACTAGGTCTGTCAGCAACACCAGCCCAAAGAACTATGTTAGCCAGGTTATACTGGTTTACCATTGAGTTTGGTTTAGTTAAATCAGCACAAGGATTAAAAATTTATGGCGGTGGAATCCTCTCTTCTACAGAAGAATCTTGCTATAGTTTAGAAAGTCATTCACCAAACAGACAACCAATGAATATTTTAGATATATTCAGAACCCATTATCGAATTGATGAATTACAAAAGCATTACTTTATTATTGAACGGCTATCTGATCTACAACAAATTATTGAAGTCGATCTCATTAGCCTGATTCAACAAGCTGAAAAAAAAGGCATGAAACCTACAAGTTATCCGCCTAAAGAAACAGCCGCTTGTTAAAATACAACTTTGCTCAATCGTATTATTTTAAAATATTTTCGGAGAAAAAATGTCTCAACTCAACTTACAACAATGTGAAGCTTGTCGTGCAGATGCGCCTCAAGTGAGTGACGAAGAACTAGCAGAATTGATCAAACAAATTCCAGACTGGTCGGTACAAGTAAGAGATAATATTATGCAATTAGAGCGTGAGTTTAAATTCAAAAACTTTAAAACCGCTATTGCATTTACTAATCAAGTAGGAGAAATGGCAGAATCAGAAGGCCATCACCCTGCACTATTAACCGAATGGGGCAAAGTAACTGTTACCTGGTGGTCTCACAGTATTAAAGGCTTGCATCGTAATGATTTTATCTGCGCAGCTAAAACAGATGAAATAGCTCAATCAAGCTAGTATCACACTAAAAAAGCAGAAAAATACCCCTAAAAACTTACTAAGGCTTTCATAATTTTACTGACTATGCATAATAGCGCCTGTCATTAATCTGGAGAGCCTTTATGTCAATCAAAGAAACCTTACTCAGCCGTGCTGATTCTCAATGCGAACTATGCAAAGCAACTGAAAACTTAACGGTCTATGAGGTTCCACCAGTTGATAGTGCTGACAGTGATAAATGCATTCTTGTTTGTAATACCTGTGACAGCGAAATTAACAGCCAAGCATTAACCCCCAATCATTGGCGTTGCCTCAATGAAAGTATGTGGAGCACAGTGCCTGCCGTTCAAATTACAGCATGGCGCTTACTTAAACGCTTATCGAGTGAAAGTTGGGCACAAGATTTGTTCGATATGCTTTATCTTGATGAAACAATGCTCGAATGGGCTGAAGCCGGTGCAGAGCAAGACAATGACGAGCCCACTTTAGATAGTAATGGAGCGGTTTTACAAGCAGGTGATACTGTTACCCTGATAAAAGATTTAGAGGTAAAAGGTGCGAACTTTACCGCCAAACGAGGCACAGCAGTTAGAAATATTTCACTCACTGCTAATCCGGAACATATTGAAGGTCGAGTCAATGGTACACGAATTGTTTTAGTGGCTAAATTTTTGAAAAAATCGAATTAGTTAAATTGTGCAAACATGCTTACTTATGACAATACGCTAGTACCTGCTTACCTGATGCTCGTTCGAAATTAGTTGGTATATTTTTTATCTCACTTAAATTTATTGCTCAATATTGAACACTCTCAATTTAAAATAAACAACTCTCATGCGACACTTTGTCGCATTCATTCCTATATAAAAATTAGAGATAATTAACCTCTTCATTTTATATTAGTTAATCAAAATAATGTTCATTAAAAATAAAATCGCGTTCACTTTATCAACGATTATGTTGAGCGCTTCAACTTTAGCCGAAACATCTCATTTATTACCAAGTGAAACGGAAACATCTTCTGAATACTCTTCAAGCGATGATAGTGCTGAAAAACTGATTATCTGGGGAGAAAACAAACCTGTAGAAAAAACCGATCAATCAAATCCTAATAGTGTGTTAACACCGGAAGATATGATTAGCATTAACGCATCAACCACCGAAGATTTAGTTAACTATGAACCGAGTTTAGTGATCCGCAAGCGATTTATTGGCGACTCTAATGGAACCATGGGAATTCGAGGTTCCAACATGTTTCAAACCTCACGTTCAATGGTCTTTGCTGACGGCATTCCGCTCCACTACTTATTACAAACTCGCTGGTCAGGTGCACCTCGTTGGTCATTAGTATCAGCCGATGAAATCGCTCAAATAGAAATTATTTATGGTCCTTATTCTGCTGAATACGGCGGTAACGCAATGGGTGGCGTAGTAAAAATAGAAACGGCTATTCCAACCGAAAGACGCTTTCATCTTGAAGGTTCTATTTTTTCCCACGATTATGAAGAACTCGGATTTGAAGACTCATTAAATGGTTATAAAGGTTTTTTTTCCTATTCTGACAAGCTAGATGAGCTTACGATTTATACCTCATATAACCGTCTCGAAAACCAAGGACACCCGCAAACATACCGTCTAGCTAAACCTTCGCTCCCCAATGGGACAGAAACAGAAGTACAGGGTGCTATTAGCAGTGTTAACGAATATGGAGAGACGGTATTTTATTATGCAGATAATGGGATTGATGATGTCGCCACCGATAACTATAAAATTAAAATTGGTTATGAAATTGATCAGTGGTTTGCCCTCTTTAATATTGCCTTTGAAAATCGTAGTTCAGTAGCCAATCAAGCAAACAACTACCTTTTAACCAGTCAAGGGACTTCTATTTGGAATGGTTCTGTGACACAAGATGGTATTGCATTTAAAATAAATGAAAGTCACTTTGCTGAAAGAGAGTTAGCCAGAGAAAGTTTATTACTTGGTTTTCGCTTGCAAGGAGAACTTTCAAAAAGTTGGTGGTTAGAAACTGATATTGGAACATTTAATGTATTAAAAGATGAAAGCCTTTCATCACTAGCAAATCTTCGATCACCAGCCTATACGTCTGCAGGAGAAATACGAGAATATGATAATACAGGTTGGTCTACCGCAGAAATCAAACTACAAAATGATCAATTCTTAAGTCAAAAGAATTTAGCTTTTGTTACTGGTGTACGTTACGAAAACTATGAGTTAGAAATTAACAACTATACGTCTAATAATTATCGTCAATCTGAAAAATCAACATTAACAGGTAGAAGCGGAGGAAAAACATCAATAGAAGCCCTTTACTCTCAATTAACCTGGCAATTTAATAAAAACTGGGATGCTATATTGGGAGGACGCTATGAAAACTGGGAAAGCCACGATGGCTTTTATAACGAACAAAACCATATAGAAAGGCAAGAAAGTCGATTTTCTCCTAAATTTTCATTAGCAATGAAAACTCAGAATGATTGGTTAATTCGTTACTCTGCCGCTAAAGCATTTCGATTTCCAATAGTAGAAGAACTCTTTCAAAATGAGCGTCGTACTCAAGGCACTTCATTAGCCAACGCTAATTTAGAACCAGAAAATGGTTTCCATCAAAATTTGATGTTCCGCAAAAATATCGAAAATGGTCATCTCCAAATCAACTATTTTGTAGAAGAAATAGATGATGTCATATTTGCCCAATCCGCTATTATCGATAACCGCTCTATCAACACATTTATTCCCATTGATACTGTTGATACAAAAGGTATGGAATTCAGTTATAACCAATTTGGATTATTTAGCGAGTTGTTAGATGTTCGCTTTAATGTTAGTTATACTGACGCTAAAATTAGTAAAAATACTGCCAACCCTTCGTTAGAAGGAAAACAGTTTGCTAGAATGCCTAAGTGGCGAGCCAATTGGTTAGCAACTTTTCATTTAAGTGAATCATGGAGGCTTGGTGGTGGTATTCGATATGCCAGCAATAGTTATGGAGATCTAGATAATAGAGACTCGGCCAATCAAGTTTTTGGTTCACAAGATAGCTACACATTAGCTAATTTGAAAACGAGTTATTTGTTGAACGAAAACACAACTATTAGTTTAGGTATTGACAATATGACTAACCAAGCAACTTTTGTCCACCATCCTTGGCCACAAAGAACAGCTTATATTGAAGCCTCATTAGATTTATAAGAGTATAAAAATGAATAAAAAATGGTTCGTCAACACCAAACAACAAAGGCACTGTATCAGCAGTCTGACAATACTGTTACTATCAGTTTTTATTCCACATTCTTTTGCTAAAGGAAAAGCCAATAACACGACCGACCAATGTACAAAAGAAGTGATTAGCGTTCATTGTGGTAAAACCCCTTCTTTAGCATTTGATTCAAACAATAATATTTGGGCTGTTTTTGAACAGAACGGCTTTATATATCTCACTTATAGTAAAAATATTAAAGCAAATCAAAAAAGAGAAAAATTTAATCCACCAATAGCGGTTAATTCCAAAGCAGAAAAAATATACACTAATGGAGAAAACCGTCCCAAAATAGCAATGGGTAAAAAGGGAGAGATTTATATTACATGGACCCAAAAAACCGATGGTTTCTATACCGGAAATATCCGTTTCACTCGTTCCTTAGATCAAGGAAAAACTTTCTCCCCCATCACTACTATCAATGATGATGGGCTTCTCACAAGTCATCGTTTTGAAAGCTTGCGAGTATCAGATAATGGTACTATTTTTATTAGTTGGCTTGATAAACGCGACCAAGAAAAAGCGAAAAAAAATGGTAACCAATATACAGGGGCTGCTCTTTATTATAGTTACTCAACCGACCAAGGAAAAAGCTTCCACAGTAATCAAAAAATTGCCGACAATACCTGCGTTTGTTGTCGGTTAGCAATGACACCCACCCGTCAAAACAACATGGCTGTTTTTTGGCGCCACATTTATGAAGGCAATATTCGCGATCACACACTCGCGGTAATTGGAGAAACAGGCGTTATCCTTCAGCCTAATCGAGCCACTTTTGATGAATGGAAAATTAATGCCTGCCCTCACCAGGGCCCTTCACTAGATCAAGCCGACGGCGGTTTATTTGATCTCACCTGGTTTACTGCGAGCGAGCAACGAAAAGGGCTTTATTACGCCAAATATAACCCATTAAATCAATCGGTAAAAAAGCTACTCAACTTATCTAAAAGTGGTAGTGCCGCTCACCCCTTTATTTTAAATATTGGTAACAAATTACATATCGTCTGGAAAGAGTTTGATGGCAAAAATACGCATATTTACCATAAAGAATCAAAAACCAAAGGCGCTAATTGGACATCGACAATCTCAATTGCAAAAACTCGCGGAAAATCCGATCACCCTTATATTTTACAACAAGATAAACAAGCTTGGTTAAGCTGGCATACTGCGAATGAAGGCTTAAACTTACTACCAATCAATTAATCATTAACTCAAAGTTAATAAGAATAATCCAATGAAAAAGCAAATAAAATCGTCGCAAGCGACTCAGTTAATCACACGAGTTCTCGGCATATTAGCGCTATTGGTTAGTCTACATAGTCAGGCTAAACTTCGAGTCTTTGCTGAAAACAGCTTATCTCATATCAAAAAAAGCTATCAATCAGAAGCCTTTATCATGGTGCTCTGGTCAATTGAATGTACGCCATGCAGAGCAGAGTTAGCGCTCTTAAGCAAAATCAAAAAACAATACCCACAATTAAACATTGCTTTAATCGCAACAAATGATATCAACGCAGAAATAGAGCTCAATAAAATACTACAACAATCGGGTTTAGACCAAACCAACAATTGGGCCTTTTCACCAGATCAATATCAAGCGCTCAAATATCAAATCGATCCCGACTGGTATGGAGAAATGCCACGTAGCTACTTTTATAATAGCAATCATCAACGATTAGCCATTAGTGGAAAATTAACTCAAGAGATGATTATTCAGTGGATTAAGCAAAATGTTGCCTCCTCTGAGTAACTTATTCCTAAAAGTTATCAATGTTTTGCTTGCAGCTTTATTTATAAACATGATAAAAATGCGCTATTAGAATCAATTAAGCAAATTAATCATATTTTCTGACATGCAACACTCAGCTAACAAAATGCCTGAAAAACTAACGACTCATGTTAGCTACTTTGCTGTTGCTACTGATTTATCAAATACTATCGTTATCCGCCGTCGCCGCCGTACTTACTGTGCTGGGTGCGTAGGTGTTTAACATGTAAAATAAAAAACACTTTCTAAAAACCCGGCCATACGCCGGGTTTTTTTATGCCTCAATTTTAAGATTTTAATTCAAGTATATTTTAAGGAAGCAAAAATGAAACACTTTATAACCACCGCAGATTGGAGCCAACAAGCATTACAAGAGATGCTTGATTTAGCTAAAAAATTTAAGCAAGGTGAAAAAAGCAATGCTTTAAAAAATAAGTCTGTTGCACTTTTATTTTTTAATCCCAGCTTAAGAACCAGAACTTCATTTGAGTTAGGAACCTGGCAGATGGGAGGACATGCCGTTGTTTTAGAGCCAGGCAAATCTGCATGGCCATTGGATTTTGAATTCGGTTCAACAATGGATGGCATTGCTGAAGAACATGTCATAGAAGCCGCTAGAGTTCTCTCCAGATTTTGTGACTTAATTTGTATTCGAGCATTTCCTAAATTTGAAAACTGGCAAGAAGATAGACAAGATAAAGTGATAAAAACATTTGCTAAATACGCCAGCGTCCCTGTCATCAATATGGAAACCATTACGCATCCGTGCCAAGAACTCGCTCATATGCAAACTATTCAAGAACAACTTGGTGTAGCAAAGAACAAAAAATATTTATTAACCTGGACATATCACCCCAAACCACTTAATACAGCCGTAGCCAATTCATCACTACTCATTTCAACCAAATTTGGTATGGATGTCACATTACTCTGTCCTAATGAAAATTACTTATTAGATCAGCGCTATATGCAACTAGCGAAAGAAAACGCAGAAGAAAATGGGGGTAGTTTTCAAGTGACTCATAATATTGAAGAAGCTTATGAGGGTGCAGAAATTGTATATGCTAAAAGCTGGGGAGCACTCCCCTATTTTGGTAATTGGGAACCAGAAAAACAAATAAGAGATCAATATAAACACTTCATAGTCAATGAAGAAAAAATGGCAATGACTAATAATGCAAAATTTTCACATTGTTTGCCACTGAGAAGAAATATTAAAGCTACCGACGCAGTTATGGATGCAGATTACTGTATAGCAATTGATGAGGCCGAAAACAGGCTTCATGCACAAAAAGCCATGATGGAACATTTAATTAAGCAATAAATCACCCAATATCATTATCAATTATTTTTTAATATTTATGTTAGGAAAAAGAAATGAATCAAACTAGCCATAACTCATCATCGAATGAAGTGACAGAAAATCATCAAGACAATAATGTCGTACTCGCATTTTCCGGCGGATTGGACACCAGCTTTTGTGTTCCTTATTTAATTGAAAAAGGTTATAAAGTTACCACTATATTTGTCGACTCAGGCGGTGTTAATACGCAAGAAAAACAACAAATAAAAGAAAGAGCACTAAGCTTAGGTGCAATCGAACATAGAGAAGTCAGTATAGCGGATAAGCTTTGGAAAAAAGTCATTGTACCACTCATTTATAGTGGTCACTGGTATCAAAATCAATACCCATTATTATGTTCTGATAGATATTTAATCGTCGAAGCTTGTTTAAAACTATGTGATGAACTCAATACCAAAAACTTTGCACATGGTTGTACAGGGATGGGAAATGATCAGGTTCGATTTGATTTAGCCGTTCATTGCTTAGGCGAATATAATATTTTGTCTCCAATTAGGGAAATCCAAAAATCAACATCACACGTTAGAGATTATGAAAAACAATACCTGCTTGATAAAGGCTTTTCCGTGTCTGATAAAGTCACAAGCTACTCTATTAATGAAAATATACTTGGAACAACGATTTCAGGCTCTGAAATTGATGAGTGGCAACAGCCCGATGAAAAAAGTTATGTACTAACACCTTCACCGCTAGATAACTCAAAAACTGCATCTCCAGTAAAAATAAAAATGGAATTTAAACATGGGCAATTAGTCGCTATGAATGATAAAACGCTCTCCGAGTCATACACTGGTGAACACGTTATGCAATATTTAAATCAACTGGTTGGTAGTTATTCTGTTGGTAGAGGTATCTATACTGGCGATACAACCATTGGCTTAAAGGGAAGAATTGTATTTGAAGCACCAGCGATACATGCACTAACCATTGCACATACAGCATTAGAACAAGCAGTATTATCGAAAGCACAAAATCGTTTTAAGTCAAGTGTGGCCGAAAAGTGGACGGAGCTAGTGTATGAAGGATTCTTTTACGAACCATTAAAATATGATTTGGAAGCTTTTTTAAAGTCTAGTCAAAAACAAGTAACCGGATCGGTCACTCTAGAGCTAAGTCATGGACAGTTACATGCCGTCGCAATAGAGTCAGAAAATATTTTAAAAGACAAACAATCGGTCTATGCACAATCAGCATCCTGGAGTATTGATGAGGCCTTGGGCTTTATCAAGTTATTTGGCAAATCATCTACACTTGCAGCCAATCAGAAATTAACAGGTAGTTTATAAAATGACGCAATCAACCGTTCAATCAGATAAACGATTACAACATTTGGCAGCACTAGTGAGTTTTGATACTCAAAATCCACCCCGAGCGATTAGCGCAGAGAGTGAAATCTTTTGTTATTTAAAAGAAAATTTACCGGGCTTTGACTTTCAACTGCTGGATGCAGGCGAAGGTAGTCTAAGCTTGTTAGCTCAAAGAGGTAACCCTAGACTACTCTTTAACTTTCATATCGATACTGTACCAATAGCCGAAGGCTGGAAGAGCAACCCATTAGAATTAATCGTTACCCCGCAAACAGCTATTGGCTTAGGGGCATGTGATATTAAAGGAGCGGCGGCTTGTATGCTTTCAGCAGCCTCTCAAACACAGGGCGATCTCGCATTACTCTTCTCTTCTGATGAAGAACATGGCTCTAGTGCCGCAATAAAACAATTTTTAACGACAGAGCACGGTTTTACAGAGGTTATTGTTGCAGAACCAACTCATGCAAAGGCTATTTTAGCTCATAGAGGAATTCAATCGGCCAAGGTTGTTTTTTCAGGTATTTCTGGACATGCATCTGAAGCAAGAGCCATGCAAGATAGTGCTATACACAAAGCCACTCAATGGTGTGCACATGCACTTGACTGGGTGAAAGAACAAGATGAGCAGTTTGATAGTTTGCAAGGTTTACCCTTTAACATAGGTACCATCAGTGGTGGTATTAAAGCCAATATGATTGCTTCAAATTGTGAAATAGCTTTAGGTTTTAGACCATTGCCGGGTCAGGATTCAGCTGTTTTACTAGAGCAACTCAAACAAGTAGCAATCAGCAAAGCAAAAATAAAAATGGAAGAATGTAAAGTTCTTTCCGGCTTTAAAGGCCCTACCTTACCAGCAGCAAACCAGGATTTTAATCAAGCAATACAAAAAGCCAAACAACTTGCAACGACTCAGCAAATACCAATAGGCAACGCGGTTAACTTCTGGACAGAAGCGAGTTTATTTTCAGAAGCAGGATTAACCGCATTAGTTTATGGGCCCGGCGATATAGCTCAAGCTCATACTGCAAATGAATGGGTTGCTTTAGAGCAGCTCGCCGAAGTTGAGCAAGCTTACATTCAAATGATTGATAAGCCATACTAGTTTATAGGACAATATCATGCAAAATAATCATCCTAAAATTAAAGATACTATTATTCAATTACTCTCAAACTTGGCTAACCCCAAAGAAATTGATCAATATTTAAATCGTTTTGTTAACGCAGGACAATCTCAATTTGCAGTCATAAAAGTTGGCGGAGCAATACTCGACAAAGACTTGGAAAACCTTTGTTCATCTCTGGCTTTTTTAGAACAAATAGGTTTATTTCCAATTGTTGTTCATGGCGCGGGCCCGCAATTAAATATCAATTTAAAAAAAGCAGGTATACAAAGTGAGTTTATCGATGGTCAAAGAGTGACGACAGAAAAAGTATTAACCATCGCAAAAAAAACCTTTATACAACAGAATTTAAAATTAGCCAATAGATTGCAAAATATGGGAGTAAAAACAGCTTCTATTACCAGTGGCGTATTTACAGCTAAAGTAACATCTAATGAACAGCTAGGCTTAGTCGGTGAAGTCAATAGCATAGACTTAGAGCCAATACAATTAGCATTAGATAATGGTGCAATACCAATACTATCATCTTTGGCAGAAACCGATTCGGGCCAGAGCTTAAACATTAATGCCGATGTCGCAACTAACCAGCTTGCCATAGCTCTAAAACCATTTAAAATTATTTTTTTAACAGAAACAGGTGGCTTACTCGATCAAAATAATAAAATCATTTCATCCGTTAACTTAATAACCGATTATAATCACTTGATGAGTCAAGATTGGTTACACGGAGGAATGAAGTTAAAAATAAAACAGGTCGCAGAAATTTTAAGTCAACTACCGGCGACGGCATCAGTATCAATCACAAAACCTTCTCACCTAGCAAAAGAGTTATTTACTCATAAAGGTTCAGGCACATTAATTAGAAAAGGTGAGTCCATAATGCAACATAGTGATATTGAAACAATAAAAACGTCAAAAATAAAAAGCATTTTGGAAAATAGCTTCAAAAAAACTTTAGATGATAATTATTTCGAAACACTCTCATTATATAAAGCTTATACAACATACTGTTATCGAGCCGCAGCGATAGTCACAAAAGAAAGTGGCATTCCCTACTTAGATAAATTTGTTGTTGCAGAAGAAGCAAAAGGAGAAGGCTTAGGTAAAACACTTTGGGCAACCATGACCTCAGACAACCCAAAACTATTTTGGCGCTCCCGCACTGAAAATAAGATTAATAACTTTTATTTTAAACACTCTGACGGCTGTTTTAAAAAAGATAGCTGGACCGTTTTTTGGATAGGTCTAGAAAGTTTTTCTGAAATTAATGCTTGTGTTGATGCGGCACTAGCTAAACCTACAAGTTTAAATTGAGTGAGTCAAACAATGAATAATAATCAATCAACTTATACCTTAGGTATTATCGGTGTACGAGGTTATGTAGGCAAAGAGTTATTAGCTTTGGTTAACCAGCATCCAAAATTAGAGATAGCTTGGGTCAGCTCTAGAAAACTGACAGGTCAGCCACTTAATAATTTAGTCGAAAATTCATCATCTATATTAATAGAGAACTTAAGTCCTGAGCAAGTTGCAGCAAAAAATACTGATATAATTGTATTAGCATTGCCCAATGGATTTGCCAGCCCTTATGTTGATGCTTTAGAAAAAAATAAAAGCACTCAAATTATCATTGATTTATCTGCTGATTATCGTTTTGATAAAAACTGGCTCTACTCGATACCAGAGTTAAATAATATCAAGCAGGGAAACTATCAATTAAATAAACCAATAAAAATAAGTAACCCTGGCTGTTATGCAACCGCAATGCAACTTGCGATAGCACCAATCAAAGATTTACTAAAAGGTTACGCTCATTGTTTTGGTGTTTCTGGCTATAGTGGAGCAGGCACAACTCCAACCCCTAATAATAATCTCGATAATTTAAAACATAACTTAATTGGTTATAAACTAGTTGAACACTTACACGAAAAAGAAGTCAGTGAAAAATTAGATTACCCTATTAGCTTTTCTCCACATGTTGCAGAGTTTTTTCGAGGCATCAATATGACAATTCAAATTGAATTTAGCCAACCACAAACTCAAGCATCTATTTTTAATCGATTCAATGACTTTTATGCAATGAATGATTTAGTCATCTGTCAAGAAGCAATACCAACCCTTCAGCAGGTTGTTAAAACACCACATTGCGTCATTGGCGGCTTAACAGTCAGCAAAGATGGTAAACGTGCAACGATTATTAGTTGTATTGATAATTTACTAAAAGGTGCAGCGAGTCAAGCGATTCAAAACATTAACCTGGCACTAGGTATTGAACCAACCATAGGCTTAACAAGTTAACTCGTTAGTATTGATAAAATTATTTAATTTCTGGAGACAACCTAATGGCAGCCCCTATTTGGCAAAAAAACACACAAGAAACAATCGATCAAACGATTATGGATTTTATGGCTGGAGAAGATATTATACTCGACCAAGAGTTGATTCATTTTGATATTCAAGCGAGTAAAGCGCATGTTAATGGTCTGAGTTCTATTAAAATCCTCGATACCGATGAAACTCAGCAGCTTCTCAAACAACTCAATACATTACAACAAGAAATTGAAGAAGGCACTTTTATACTTTCTAATCAATTTGAAGACGGTCATTCTGCTATTGAATTTTACCTGGTTGAAAAGCTCGGTGAACTCGGCAAAAAAGTACATACTGGACGTTCCAGAAATGATCAAGTACTAGTGGCAACCAGATTATATTTAAAACATGCTTTATCTCAAGCTATCGAGCATGTTAAAGCATCAGTGGAAGCGTGTTTATTTCAAGCAGAAAAAACTGAATCAGTACCAATGCCCGGTTACACTCATATGCAAAGAGCCGTTCCATCATCTGCAGGAATGTGGTTTGCAGGATTCGCTGAAGCAATGATTGATAACTTGTTCAGTTTAAATTCAACCTTAAAGCTCATCGATTCAAATCCACTCGGAACAGCAGCTGGTTATGGCGTTAATTTGCCATTAAATAGAGAGTTAACCACTCAAGAGTTAGCTTTCTCTCGAATGCAAATAAACCCTATTTACACCCAAAATAGTCGAGGTAAATATGAGTTAGCGGTTTTGTCGACTTTATCTCAATGTCTTTTAGATATTAGGCGTTATTGCTGGGATGTTTCATTATTTACCACTCAAGAATTTGATCTGGTCAAACTACCCGATGAAATGACAACGGGTAGCTCGATAATGCCCAATAAACGTAACCCCGATCTCATTGAATTAATGCGGGCTAGTTATGCAACAGTACAAGCAGCGGTTATAGAGCTACAATCTATTTTATCATTACCCTCAGGTTATCAAAGAGATCTTCAGTTAACCAAAGGACCACTTTTACGGGCAGTTAATAAAGCTTTGCAAACTTTGCATCTTTTTCCTCGTGTTGTTGCTGGTACTCAGTTTAATCAAGAGAAGTTAATTGAGGCAATTGATACACCAATGTATGCCACTGACTTTGCCGTTGAACTGAGTGCTAAAGGCATTCCATTTCGAGATGCCTATCAGCAGGTTGCTGAACGTTATGATGAGTTAAGTTCTCGTACAGCTCAGCAAAGTATTGAAGAAAGAGTTTCACCGGGAAGCTGCAACTTTCTAATGCTCGATGTATTGAAGAAAAGATATTTATCGATGATAGACTAAGAACAAATAAGCGCCTGTCATTAATATATTATTTAAATGGCAGGTGTTTTTTTAACAATAAAATTTCCCTTTAAATTACTCTCATTACAAATAAAATGATAAATTACTATTTGCTTTCATTTACATCAACCGATGCATTTTTCAATAAGTAGAAGAAGTCTTCTAACTGTGACAATTTAAGTTCTAAATCCAAATTAATTTTTTCATCTGTAGGCGGTTGCTTTTTTAAATAATAATAAACCGTCCAGTGGTATTTTTTGGGTTTGCCATACTTCAAAAACTCCCTCTGGTATTTTTTAAATTCGCTTATTGACGCGTCACTTAATTTGAACTCAAATTGGTTTCTAATGATACTTTTAGAAAACCAATTAGTTTTTTCTTTGAAGCTTTTTTTACTTAAAAGAATGAGTTCAAAATAATAGGCCTGCTCTCCTTCTCCATTAAATCTGAACTTGAGCACTAATTTGACATTGCGTGTTTGTAATTCTGCGGGGCTATTGAGTGTTATTCTAGCTCGTACTTCAGAAGCTTTAATGTGTGTTAAGCCTGTTTCATTAATTGAAGCTAATTTCATCATTGAACTTAAGGGAACTGAACCACAAGAAAATAAACAAAATAGTAATAATGTTAAAATAATTAACCTGAACAAACTTTTTATCATCATCAGTGGCTTTGTCCTATTAAACTTTGCAGTATATTGCGCAAGTTGATACGCCTTAACGCAACATTTTTAATAATGCCAGCCAGCGCCACAACTTAAGAATATCGGCTAATGCTGCTGCAACATAAGTGAGCGCACAAGCTTTAAGTATTTGACGTATAGCAGGTAAATATTGTTTAGGAATATAATTTCCTTTATCGAGAATAGGTAAAGCTTTATTAAAACTAGCATCCCACTCTTCTGGTAAAATAGCCGCATAAATAAACACTGACGATAACATGGTTAATACACCAATAATTGCCATTAGGCCAACAGCATGTGGAATTCGAATAACAGCCCCAATAAGTGGTAAAGCCATTAAGCAATAGACCCCCATTTTTTGTAGTTTATGGGCGCTCCCTAAATATCGCTTTCTAAGCAAGCTAACCGGCTCGTTACGGTTAAACTGTATAGCATGGCCTACCTCATGTGCAGCAACAGCCACAGATGTTAATGATTTACCAGAAAAATACTGTGGACTTAACCTGACTTTATTACTTTCCGGATCATAGTGGTCATTACCATCTTGCGTTTGCTCAATTAAAACAGACTCTAGTTGATAACTATCTAATAAGTGCCGAGCTAACTCGCCTCCTGTACCAGGCATTTTTGAAAGCGGTTTATTATACTTAGCCAAAATATATTTCACCCACAGTTGCGGACCAAATATTAGCAACAATACTAAAATAACAATAACGGCAATTAACATCTGTTTCCTGTCATTAATTAGAAATATTCAAACTCTACTATAAATACCAAGCTTAGTATAAACTATTTTAATTAAGTTTTTATATAAAAATCATATACTTAAAAGTACATCAACAGCATTATAGAGTTACTTGGTACTACCCTATTAAATTAATGTATAATAGTACGTAGCACAGTATCAGAAATGTAAGTTCTAAACATGTTCTACCAACGTAATGGATGGCTAGTAGTAGAAAAATCATTAATGGAGCAATGAAAATGAATGTAGTTGAGTTCATTAAAGAAAAGAAACAACGATTTCAACAAAATAACGCTGAATTTAGGGCAAGAATAGAGCCTCAATTCAAAAGCCTCTCTGAGTTATTATCTAAAACAATTGCTAATACATTGAATAATCCATGGATGTCTCGTTTTAATCACGAAGACTCATCCGACTCAACTGATCCACTGGTCCTATTACCAAAAGCAGCCGATATGTACCGTAAGCTGGAAAATCAGCTAGGCGAAGAAACTTTTGTTGGTGAGTGGTTTTTAGTCGATCAAAACTGTATTAACCAATTTGCTAATGTCACAGGCGATCAACAATGGATACACACCGATCCAGAACGAGCAGCTCAAGAATCTCCATTTAAAACAACCATTGCCCATGGTTTTTTAACGCTTGCCCTTCTTCCAATGTTAACAGACTCTGTAGATGATAAAAATAACCCTTACCCAGAAGCAAAAATGGCGGTTAATTATGGGCTTAATCAAGTTCGTTTTCCTTTTCCCGTCAAATCAGGCTCTCGCGTTAGAGCAAGAAGTAAGCTCGTTGGTTTAACGCCAATGAGAAAAAGTATTGAATTAATTCATGAAGTGAGTATCGAAGTTGAAAATAGCAAAAGGTTAGCTTGTGTTGCGGAAACTGTTTTAAGACTTTATTTTTAAAACGCCATAAAGTTAAGTTGCAAAGTACTTTGATGCACAAGACGGCTTATATATTCATACAAGTAACCACTATTATTGCGGCTTATTTACTTTCAACTTCAATGACAAACGCTCTTCCATCAGTTTCAGTACCCACGAGTCAACGTGCTCAAAAAGCGATTGATTCAGTAACACCACATCTAAAAAGAGAGCTCAATAAACTTGGACTAAAGTTAGGCTCACCAATTTTTATTCGAATATTTAAACAATCTTCTGAATTAGAGTTATGGATACAATCTAACGAACAAAGTTATAAGCTTTTTAAACGCTACCCAATTTGCACTTTTTCGGGCAAGTTAGGACCTAAAGAAAAAGAAGGCGATAGACAAAGCCCTGAAGGTTTCTACTTTGTCAAACCCAATCAATTAAATCCTTGGAGCCGTTTTCATTTATCATTCAATTTAGGCTACCCCAATCAATATGAAAGGCAATTACAAAGAACAGGTAGTGCTTTAATGGTTCACGGTAACTGTGTTTCTATTGGTTGTTATGCAATGACAGATAAGCTCATAGAAGAAATTTATACACTTGCCAATGTAGCCTTAGCAAGTGGTCAACCCTACTTTCGAGTGCATGCTTTTCCCTTCAAATTAACTGAAGAAAATTTAGCTCGATATAAAAAGCATCGCTGGTATAACTTCTGGTTAAATTTACAAGAGGGTTATCAATGGTTTGAAACACATAAAACCCCTCCAAATGTCACTGTAAAAAATAATCGCTATAGTTTTAGTCATTCCAACTAGTAGCCCTTCAGACTCAAAATCAAGCCCAACTTAAATCTCTCTATTTATAGAACCATTTTCAATTAAAAACACACATTATATTTATTTTGCACACTTTATAAATATTTTTGTGTACATTGACATATTTTTGTTTACAATAGCCTTATAGGGCATATGTACTTAACACTTAGCTCAATAGACTAAAAATGTCCTGTGTTGTTAATGACTATGAAAAGCTTTTTTCAGATGTTGTTAGATATAATTATCAATAAATAATGGGGTTTTTAATGAAACAAAAACATAATCTTAATTTAAACAAATCGCTATTAAGCCTAGCTATTGCATCAACTTTTTCGCTCTCAGCTTTAACTTCATATGCTGCTGAAAGCGATGTTGAAGAAGAAAATGTTAAGGAAAACAAGATACAAATTACTGGTTCACGCATACTGCGCACAGATCTTGAGTCATCAAAACCAGTAACAATCATTACAAAAGAAGACATTTTAAACTCTGGTCTTAATGATATCGCAAGCGTGCTCGCACAAAGTATCTTCAACACCAATGGCACCTCATTAGCCCACTCTAACAATTCGGCAGGCAATTTTTCTGCTTCAAACCTACGTGGGTTAGGATCAAACAGAACCTTAACTTTAGTTAATGGTCGACGAGTAGCAGGTACATCTTCACTTGCAGGCTCTACCGTTAACCTAAATATGATACCAATCGAAGTGGTCGAACGTATTGATATTTTAAGAGATGGTGCTTCATCTATTTACGGCTCTGACGCGATGGGCGGTGTAATTAATATCATTACTAAAGATGATTATGATGGTATGCAAATTTCTTTAAATGCATCTCGTGCAACTCAAGGCGGAGCAGAACAAACAGGAGGCTCTTTAACCTTCGGTTCTAGCAACAACAAAAGCTCTTTATTAGTTGTTTTAGAACATCAACGTAATGGTAGCCTTAAAGGAGGTGAACGCCCTCACCTTGATGCTGAACATAACCCTAAACGCTGGAGTGGACGCTACTCGCCTTGGGGTAGTTACTATCAGCGTGATGATTTTGTAGATCGTCCTAGCTCACTTTGTCCTCAAGAAAATATTCAAGATACCGAATGGGGACAAACATGCGGCTATGATGTAATGGATGGCAAATATTACTTGCCTGAGTTAGATAAAACCTCTGTATTTACCAGTTTCAACTATCAGATAAGTAATGATATTAGTTTCTATAATACCATCATGTACACACAAGATAATACATTTACCTCATCTACGCCTATGTGGGCATGGGGTATTATGACAGCAGATAATCCGAATAATCCAACATTTGGAACCCCTGGTGCCGTAGATGTCTCTTACACTCATTATATGGAAGGCTCAGTTCCAAGAGAGTTTACCTTCAAAAGCCAATTATTAGACATTAATGCAGGTGTCGACTGGGAAACAGATGCCGGTACGCTTAATGTCAATTTATCTCATAGTGAAGATTCTTTCACTCAAGAATCTAACTACTATTACTTCAGAGATAAATTTCAAGAAGCCGTCGATGCTGGCTTATATAATCCTTTAGCCCCTGCAGGTGGTCCATTAGCAACACAAGAAGTGCTAGATACTTTCCGTCATACACAACATCGAGTAGGCTCAAGTATTTCTAAAGGTGTGAATATTAACTGGGCAGGCCTTTCAACAATAGAATTACCAGGTGGAGACATCGGATACGCAGTGGGAGCAGAATATCGAGAACTTAGTACTTCAGACAAACAGGATGCTCAATCTAACACTGGCAATGTATTAGGTGCTTATGGTGGTGATACTATTGGCAATAGGAACTATAAAGCAGCTTATATTGAAGTTGAGCTTCCCGTACTAGAAAACTTAACGGTAACAACAGCTACTCGTTACGACTCTTATAGCTTGCCAGATCAAGGTCAGGCTTCAAGTAGTGCTTCCGTCAGGTATGAACCAACAGATAAATTTGTTGTACGTGCATCTTTCAGCCAAGGATTCCGCGTAGGTGATTTAACCGAAACAACAGGCGATGAGAGTGTTGGTTACCAATGGTTTACAGATCCCAAATATTGTAACCCTGTTCCTGTAGATGAACGCGCAGATTCTGAGTTTTGTAAACCAGTTAATCAAGCTGTTCGTAATTTCGCTAATCCTGACTTACTACCCGAAGAGTCAGAACAAATATCAGCGGGCATTGCATTCAATGCCACCAACGATCTCAGTTTTACATTAGACTATTGGAACATTGAAATTACCAATCAAATCACTTCAATTACTGCTCAGACTATTTTGGATGAAGAATATTTAGGTAATTTAGATAACTATACTGGTCTATACGTAAATCGTGATTTATCAACCAATGACTGGCGTGAAGAAATTACTGAAATTGGTTCAACGGTAACTAACTACCTTGGTTTAGATACGACGGGAATTGATTTCTCAGTAACATCTAATTTTGACTTTGGTGATGCCGGAACATTAACAACGGTACTTGAAACAACTTTTGTCACTGAATATAACTTCCAAACAACTTCGCTTGATCCTGAATATGACTATGTTGGTTATTATAGTCGACCAGAAAAAAGAGCGTTGTTAAAAAATAGTTATACAAATGGTGCTTGGAAAGCCTTTTTAAATGTTCGTTATGTTGATTCTTTCTTAGGAGAAACACCTGAAGAAGAAGCGAACGGTGAAGAGTGGTTAGACTACCCAGCCATTACAACGGTTGATGTTGGTGTTTCATACGACTTTGATGACTATGGTACAGTAAGGTTAGTATCAACTAATGTTACAGATAAACTACCTCCTGTTAATACTGATGTTCGTGAAGGTTATAATTATACGATACACAGTATAATCGGCCGAACCATTCAATTATCATACACTAAGTCATTCTAATTAAAACGGAATGAGTCATAGACACTCAAGAAAATTGAGTGTCTATTTTTAAACTGTCAATATTCCTTTACTGATATTTTTTTCATAAAAATCAAATAATAGTCAGTTGAATATCTGACTTAACCGAAGCTAAAAATACCCCTAATATAAGCACTTACACTAGTACAATTTATACCTCAAGAAAATCCAAAATTTCCTTAGCCGCTTGTCTACCTTCAGCAATAGCAGTGACCACCAAATCAGCGCCTCTAACCATATCACCACCAGCAAATATTCCTTTAGATTCGGTCTGTTGAGAGTAAGGTAAATCAAAATCGTCACTAGTTTGAGTAATAACCAATCCATTTTCCTTTTGCGTAATACCAGCTTGAGTAAACCAATCAGCAGGACTGGCTTTAAAACCAAATGCCAATATCACTATATCGGCCTCTAGTAAGTGTTGTGCTTCTTCATCAATAACAAACGTTTTCCTATTACTACCAACGGTTTCGTGAATACTCGTTTCAGCCAGCGATACACCAGACACCTTTCCTTGTTGATTTTCAATCGATAAAGGTTGTCGATTAAATAAAAATTCAACACCTTCTTCAATGGCATTTTTAACTTCTTGAGGTGAACCAGGCATAGAGTCTCGATCTCGACGATAAACACAAGTGACTTTTTCTGCTTGCTGTCTTTGTGCTGAACGAACACAGTCCATCGCTGTATCTCCGCCACCTAAAACAACAACTTTTTTACCTTGCATACTTTGGTAGGGATATCCCTTCATTTGATAATCTTGTTGTTGATTGACATTAGCAATCAGAAAATCTAATGCTTTAATAACCCCAACAGAATCAGCCCCAGGCAAATTACCAGTCACACTGGTATAACATCCCATCGCTAAAAATATAGCATCATGCTCCTGTTGTATTTGTTCAATAGATATTTGTTTGCCTACTTCGGTATTCAAACGAAACTCAACGCCAATATCCTGTAAAAACTCTCGGCGCTTTTGCACTATACTCTTTTCCAATTTAAAACCAGGAATACCAAATGTGAGTAACCCACCTATTTCAGGGTACTTATCATAAACAATCGGCTTTACTCCATTTCTTGCGAGTAGTTCAGCACACCCTAAACCAGCAGGCCCCGCCCCGATGATAGCGACAGTTTTATCCGTTTGTTTAATATTAGAAAGATTTGGTCGCCATTTATTGGCAATCGCTCGATCAGAAATATTCTTCTCTATTTCCCCGATTGTTACAGCACCAAAGCCAGTGTTTAGAGTGCAAGCCTGTTCGCATAAACGATCTTGCGGACAAACTCTCCCACAAATTTCTGGCAATGGATTAGTTTCATGCATTAATTCAGCAGCTTGTGAAAACTGCTCATTTCTAACTAACTCTAACCAATTAGGAATGTAATTGTGCAGCGGGCATTTCCATTCACAATAAGGATTGCCGCAATCTAAACAACGAGAAGCTTGTACAGTTAACTCTTCAGATTTTTTTGCAACATAAATTTCTTTAAAATCAATTACCCTTTCGGTTACTTCACGTTTATTATGTTCGCCCCTTTGCTGGTTTAAAAATGCGAGCAAATCTTGTGGCTTATTATTTTTACCCTGCTGTTGACTCATTTTACCACCCTCAATAATGTCACTTCTTCAGGTATACTCTGACCTGTCGCTTTTGGCACAACCACCATAAAATAATCAAGATACTGTGGTAAGTTTCGTAAAACCTTTTTTGCCCAAGTACTTTGTGTATTTTTTACATGTTCATTTAGCAATTCAATCAATTCGCTCTGGTACATATCGCACTCAGGTTCAGATAACCCCATCACTTCAACATGTTCAAAATTAGTTCGTTTATTTAAGGTTTCCCGTAAATCCAATACAATGGCAATACCGCCTGTCATACCTGCCGCAAAATTTTCACCAACAGGCCCTAATACAACCACAGTACCACCAGTCATATATTCACAGCCATGATCACCAACCCCTTCCACCACAGCTATAGCCCCTGAGTTTCTTACGGCAAATCTTTCTCCAGCTTGGCCTGCCGCATATAAAGCTCCACCGCTCGCTCCATACAAACAAGTATTTCCGATGATTGCGCCACGACTAGCAACATATTGAATATTATCTTGTGGGTAAATACTAATCGAACCGCCAGACATTCCTTTACCAACATAATCATTGGCATCACCCACCAAATTCAAATTCATTCCTGATGTATTCCAGACACCAAAACTTTGTCCTGCAATTCCTTTAAAGTTTAAATTTAGTTGAATCGGCACAGAAGAATTATTTTGTGCTAAATAACCAGCAACAGATGCGCCAACAGAACGATCGTAATTTTTAATTGAATAAGAAAAATTTAAAGCAACCGCATTCAGTTCAGCGCTTTTTAAATCTTCTAACAATTTTTGATTAAGCACTCCTTTATCATAAGGCATATTACGAAGTCCCTGATAATGTGGAGGAGTGTTTTCTGGACGTTTTGAAGAGTCCAAAATAATTTGTAAATCAAGGTGGTTTTGCTTTGCCGTTTTTCCACTAATAATTTGTAAAAGATCGGTTCGACCAATTAACTCATCTAATGAGGCAACCCCAAGTTTAGCCAACCACTCTTGAGTTTCTTTAGCAATAAACTGAAAATAGTTAATCACTCTTTCAGGTAAACCTAAAAAATGTTGTGAGCGTAAAGTTTTGTTTTGTGTTGCAACACCGGTAGCACAATTATTGAGGTGGCATATTCGTAAAAATTTACAACCAAGAGCAACCATCGGGCCTGTACCAAACCCAAAACTATCAGCGCCTAAAATTGCACCTTTTATGACATCTAACCCGGTTTTTAATCCACCATCAACTTGTAAACAAATTCGGTCACGTAAACCATTTTCAATCAAAGCTTGATGAGCTTCACTCAAACCAATCTCCCAAGGTGTACCAGCATATTTAACAGAAGTTAAAGGACTCGCTCCTGTTCCCCCATCATGCCCGGCAATGGTAATCATATCAGCATAAGCTTTTGCAACACCGGCAGCTATGGTTCCAACCCCCGGTCCCGAAACAAGTTTGACAGAAATAAGGGCTTTGGGATTAACCTGTTTTAAATCAAATATTAACTGTGCTAAATCTTCTATAGAATAAATATCATGATGAGGCGGTGGAGAAATCAAAGTGATCCCCGGTGTTGCATTTCTTAGTTTAGCAATTTCTACAGAAACTTTTGAGCCAGGCAGCTGCCCTCCTTCACCAGGCTTTGCACCTTGTGCAACTTTAATTTGTAAAACTTCAGCATTCACTAAATACTTAGCCGTCACGCCAAAACGCCCTGAAGCAACTTGCTTTATTTTAGAATTTTTATCAGTACCATAACGCGCTTCATCTTCACCACCTTCACCACTATTAGAGCGACCTCCAATTGTGTTCATTGCAACAGCTAGTGCTTCATGAGCTTCGGGACTTAATGCACCAATTGACATTCCTGCAGAATCAAAGCGTCGCATAATTTTACTTTTTGATTCAACCTCGTGAATATCTAATGGTTTGTCGGCAAGGTTAAGCTTCATTAAATCTCTTAACGTTGCGATAGGACGGTTATTGACCTTATCTGCATATACTAAATAATCTTTATAGTCTCCACTGTTAACGGCAGTTTGCAAATACTGTACAACATCTGGGTTATAACAATGGTATTCTCCGCCATGTACGTATTTTAGTTGCCCACTTCGCTGAACTTTAACTCGCTCTTGCCAAGCTTTTCTTGCTGTTACTTGAGAATCTCTTTGGATATCTTCAAAAGTCGCTCCACCTATTCTAGAGCTCATTCCGGGAAAACATTTATTGATAATACTAATATCTAACCCAACCGCTTCAAATAACTGAGCTCCGCGATAACTAGCCACTGTTGAAATGCCCATTTTTGACATAATTTTCAACAAGCCCTTGTTAAGACCTTTAAAATAGTTCCGACGAGCAGAAATTAAATCAAAATCCAGTCTAGACTCAGTATGTAAATCATTAATAATATGTAATGCCAAATAAGGGTAAATAGCCGTTGCACCAACACCAATTAATACAGCGAAATGGTGAGGATCTCTTGCTGTACCTGTTTCTACAATAATATTAGTATCGC
Organism: Aliikangiella litoralis; assembly: GCF_052495765.1. Next base: position 3,646,730 of record NZ_CP199292.1, read on the forward strand.
ATCTTAAACCTTCATCAATTAGGCGATTATGTACGGCGCCTGTCGCTAACGCAGCATGAATAGTCAGTTTTCCCGGTGTAATATCACGATCACTCAAACGTAGAATAACGCAACCGTCTTTCACTAAATTAACGGCTTCATCGCATAAGCTAGAAATTGCATTTTCGAGCGTATCAGTTTCATCATAAACAAGCGTTAATAATCTCTGTTGATAAAACGCTTGGTCTAATTCATTTAACTGCTTTAACTTGGCATAATTTAATATTGGCTTACCAATAATTGCTCTAGATGCTAATCCATTAGTTTCCTGAAAAACATTATGTTCTCGACCAAAACAAGTTTCTAATGACATTACCGATTTTTCTCTTAAAGGATCTATCGGCGGATTTGTTACCTGCGCAAACTGTTGTCTAAAATAGTCAAACAAGTTTCTTTCTTTTTGTGACAGCACAGCTATCGGCGCATCATCTCCCATTGAGCCAGTCGCCTCTTGGCTCATGTTTGCCATCACTTGTATAATTTGCTCTTTTTCTTCTACAGAAACACCAAATAATTTAACAAAGGTAGGAAGGTTTTTTAAATGCCCTTCAATGTATCTTTGTGCGCCTTGTTTTTCCAACCAGGGTTTACTACGTAAACGAATTGTATTTTCTCTTAACCATTCTAAATAGGGGTGTCGGCTTTTTAACATATCGTCAATTTTATTCGTTCGCCACACTTGACCTGTTGAAATATCAGCTGCAAGCATTTCACCAGGACCTACCCTATCTTTTTCAACCACATCAGCTTCATCGTAATCCCACACCCCTACTTCAGAGGCAACCGTTAATATTCTGTCTTTAGTAATCACATAACGTGCAGGTCTTAATCCATTACGATCAAGAGTACAGGCAATATGTTGACCATTTGACATAACGATTCCAGCAGGTCCATCCCATGGCTCTGTATGCATAGAATTAAACTCATAAAAAGCTTTTAATCCAGGCTCCATATTGGTTCTATTTGCCCAAGCCGGTGGGACAAGTAAACGCAAAGCTCTAAAAATATCCATTCCGCCAGCTAATAATACTTCAAGCATATTATCCAGTGACGATGAATCGGAGCCTGTTTGATTAACCAAATGTTCTAGATTGCCTAAATCAGGTAACAATGGAGTATAGAGTTTTTTCTGGCGAGCTCTTGCCCACTTTCTATTAGCCGAAATCGTATTAATTTCCCCATTGTGCGCTAAAAATCGAAAAGGCTGTGCATACTTCCAAATGGGTGCAGTATTAGTAGAAAAACGCTGATGAAAAAGACAAATAGCACTAGCCAAATCAGGATCAGCTAAATCAGGATAAAATTGGTTAAGCAGCTCAGGCAAAACAAGCCCTTTGTAAACTATCATCATATTTGACAGTGAAACGACATAATAAACATCATCTTTAATTCTATCTGCGGCTCTTCGGCGAGCCATAAACAGTCTTCGCTCAATATCATGTTTTCCCCAACCAGGAGGAGCGCTGACAAATATTTGTTCTATGTTAGGCAATGTTTTCATTGCCGCAGATCCACACACAGATGTATCGATGGGCACTTTACGCCAACCACAAATAGTCAAAGTTTCTTTAGCGAGTTCTTCTTCTAGAATTGATTTAGTTTGTGCTGCAATTGAGTCATCTCTATTGAGAAATACCTGACCAACAGCAAAATGCGGCCCGAGAGTATAACCTAAAGACTCACCAACTTTCCGGAAAAAAGCATCACTTAGCTGAATCGATATACCGCAACCATCACCCGTTATTCCATCTGCATTTATAGCACCACGATGGGTCATTCTGGTTAATGCGGTTATAGCAGTATCAATCAATTGGTGACTTTGCACACCATCAAGCTGAGCGATTAAACCAAAACCGCAGTTATCCTTTGCTTGTGAAGACTGATATAAAGTCATTTATTACCCCTATTAAAATAAATAAGTTAATTACGCTATCAATTCCCAATTCATGCATTTAAGGTTTATACATAAGCATGAAATACATGAAGTCACTAAAAGCATCTAATACTGCACATTCTATTACTATAAAATAGTAAACGCACCAAAAATGACAGCGCTATCATTTAGTATATTAAACCAATGCTACTCTGGACATCATTAAAATTGAATACTAATCTAGAACAAGTTGTTATAAGTTTTATCTAGATTCAGCCTAATTTGCACTAAGAGACGTAGTTGCGCTTAAAAATCAATGTGTTACACTCAGTCAAGCACCCACAAATCTTACGAATTATTATGTATAAGGCTTCCCAATGATCAAAGATCTATTCGAGCAACTGAAAAAGAAGCTTGAGCCTACTGCGTCGGACTTTAGCACAAACGAAAAAGCAGAGGATAAACCTAGCTCTCCTATCGGTCAATTAACGACTGAGAAAATCAAAGCAATCGTAGCCGAATTAACTGCTGAGACCCCATTATTTGAAGAAGCAGGCTTTTTAATGGAACAATTAGAAATAGAAATTGGTTTAATTCCCAAAATAGTTCCTCAGTTTACTCAAACTAAAGAAATAAGCCCCGAAGAAGAAGCTAACTTTTTGGGACAGCTCAATAATAAACAACTACTCAAATTTGTATTGCAATCATTATTTAAAGCAAGTCGTATGAAAGCTCTCTTAGAGAGTACTGAGTTATATTTATACGGTATTGAAATATCAGTTTCTGCTCCACCCTCAGTAAAAACCATTTTTAAACGCCAAAGAGTTAGTGTAATTAATAGCGATACACATCACTAAATTTACTTAAATACAGAGATTATTGACTTAAAGACTACTCAACCAATACATATCAATAAAGTATTATGGCAAAACAACCAGAGTTCTAACTTTCCGTAGAACAAAAAAGAACAAGCTCCAATTTATGTTGCCCTAAAACTTCCTTTAGTCCATACAGCGATTTACATTCAACCCACTTAACCTGAACTCATTAATATTAGCCTTGAATCATGAAACAACGCTATTTGTCCAAATTGCGACAACCCACAACCAAACTTTATATTGCATCCTATATATTTTTATTGCGCACAATAAAAATATATAGTATCTTTATATACATCATTGGCGTCAATGATGAATTACTTAAAAGTAGCTTTATTTTTCTGCTCAGTTAAAAAGAGCAGTCTGTTAGAAAGTGGTGACTTCTAATGGCAATGATATGCCAGTAAAGTAAGGCTTATGTAATATTCTGACAGGTGTCGATGATGCTATTGATATTCAATATCTTTTTACATTGAATTATTAACAGTTTGATTCTCGCTTTAGCCCCTTTTTAAGGGGCTCTTTTTATTGATTTCTATGTTAATCCAGTCTGTTCCATTCACTAACATCATGCCAATCTTTGTATTTTTCCTCTCCTCCACGGCTTTTCCAATCTGAATCGATAGTTAGCCTAGAACTAATACCACCTCTAGGATTACAGTCCATCACAACTCGCAACCTTTCAGGCTTAAACTTTTCAACCAAATGATCATAAAAAATATTAATCAACCTTTCATAAGACACAACAATATCTCTCAGCTGGTAAACATATTGTTTTAAAGCTTTTAATTCGATAATCTTTTTATCTGGATGAAATAATAAGTAGATAGTGGCAAAATCAGGTTGTTCTTGTACTCCAAGAAAAGTGAACTCAGGAATTTTGATATTTATCTCATACGCTTGGTTAGATGGGTTAGGTAATGCAACCAGCAAGTCGCTCTGAATACTTTCGTAAGTTCTCACTTTAGACACCAGTGTCTACTCCTATTTTGTTAGTTGTAATATTTTTATACTAAATAATCTACAAATCAATTAGTTAGAATTATTAGCAACTTGGCCTTCGTGCAATATATCCAGTAACTATTTTAATCGCCTGGGCACTTGCAATAAATGGAATATTTATGCTTCTATATAACAAACCGATCTTTAGTATCGGGCAAAACTATAAAAAATGAAATACAAATACTAATTTAATTATCCGGAAGGAAGTTTCCAATGAAAAAACAAATACTTGCTAGCGCGATATGCTTAGCTTTAATCACATCATGCGGGCAGCAAGAAAGCTCAACTAAACCAACAGCTTCTACTGACACTAAAGACCCCATGAAGCAACAAACACCGTTAAAATCAGGGATTGAATTAGCCAATATGGACAAAACAGTCAGACCTCAAGATGACTTTTATCGTTACGTCAATGGTGCATGGTTGGATAAAACAGAAATCCCAGCAGACAAGTCTAGCTATGGTTCTTTTACCGCTTTACGAGATAAATCAAGACGAGATGTTAAGGCAATTATTGAAGAAACAGCTCAGCTAGAAAGTGTAGACAAAGGCTCAGATGCACAAAAAGTAGGTGATCTATATCGAAGCTTTATGGATGTTGAAAAACTTAACCAGCTACACATTACCCCACTCAATGACGAATTTCGAAAAATAGAAGCACTAAAGTCGCATGACGATATTTCAGCCTATTTTGCTGAATCACAAATTATTGGCAGCGATGCACCTTTTGGTTTTTGGATTAACAATGATTCTAAAAACCCAACAGAATATATTATGTACCTAACTCAATCAGGACTCGGTTTACCCGATAGAGAATACTATTTAAAAACAGAGGGAAAATCAGTCAAAATCAGAGAAGCCTATGTCGCTCATATTGCAAAGATTTTTAATTTAGCAGGTTTAAAGAACAGCCAAGAATTAGCCCAAAAAGTAATGGGACTAGAAACATCAATAGCCCAGATACATTGGAGTCTGAAAGATAATAGAGATAGAAACAAAACTTATACAAAATATACATTTGATCAGTTAAGTGAATTCAATGCTGATTTAAAAAATGATGATGCTCGCCGCTTTAATTGGTCAACTTATTTTGACCAAACAGGAATTAAAAATCCAAAAGCGCTTATAGTCAGGCAGCCTACTTATATCAAAAATTTTGCAAAACTATTCGCAACAACCAGCGTTTCAGATTGGCAAACCTATTTTAAATGGACTTTAATCAATGCAAATGCAAGTCGGCTCAGTTCAGAATTTGATAAAGCCAACTTTAACTTCTATGGCACTATTCTTAACGGTACTCCACAACAAGAAGAACGCTGGAAAAGAGCAGTCAGTACAGTTAATAATTTACTTGGTGAAGTTGTCGGAAAAATTTACGTCAAAAAATATTTTAAACCTGAAGCCAAAGCAAGAATGGTTACTTTGGTGGAAAACTTACGAGAAGCTTACCGTCAGGCTATCATAGAGTTAGACTGGATGGGTGAAGATACTAAGAAACAAGCTCTCGATAAACTCGCTAAATTTACGCCAAAAATAGGCTACCCAGATAAATGGCGTGACTATAGCTCATTAAATATTGAACCTTCAGATTTAGTTGGAAACTACCTTCGAGCGGCAAAATTCAATTATAACCGTGAGATTAATAAATTAGGTCAACCTATTGATAAAACAGAATGGTTTATGTCTCCACAAACGGTTAATGCCTATTATAACCCATCAATGAATGAAATCGTTTTTCCAGCGGCTATTTTACAGCCTCCATTTTTTTATATGGAAGCCGATGATGCAGTTAACTATGGTGCTATTGGTGGTGTAATAGGTCACGAAATGGGTCATGGTTTCGATGATCAAGGTGCTAAATCTGACGGCGACGGTATTTTACGAAACTGGTGGACAGAAAAAGATCTTGAAGAGTTCAAATTACGCACCAGTAAGCTTGCTGAACAATTCAGTCAATTTGAGCCTTTACCAGGCGAACATATCCAAGGGGAACTAACCTTAGGTGAAAATATCGGGGATCTGGGTGGGCTCACAATTGCCCATAGAGCCTATATGCTATCCCTAAAAGATAAACCTGCACCTGTTATTGATGGTTTGGCTGGCGAAGAAAGGTTTTTTATGGGCTGGGCACAAGTTTGGGCCTATAAATTTAGAGATGAAGCTTTGAGTAATATGCTACAAACCGATCCACACTCTCCTGGGCCTTATCGAGGAAATGGAACATTAATGAATATGCCTGAATTTATGAAAGCTTATAATATAAAGCCTGGCGATAAAATGTATCGCAAGCCAGAAGAGAGAGTAAAAATTTGGTAATAAAAGCCTGTAATTTGGCTATAGAGGGAAGCTAAATGCTTCCCTTTTTATATGAAAAAATTAACTTTTCTTTGAGCGTCTACTTTTAGAAGAGCGCTTTTTGGCTGGTTTAGCTCGACTCTTATCAGAAGAATGACCACCTGTATTGAGTTTATCAAAATCAAAATCTTTAGCTTTAGTTAGCCTCATAGGCTTACCACATACGCGAACTTTCTTAAGATGTGTAAATGCATCTTTCGGCATATCACCAGGCAAATCAACAGTCGTAAAATCATCAAATATTTTAATATGTCCAATATACTTGCTTTCTAGCTCAACCTCATTCGCAATCGCACCAACAATGTTAGCAGGCTTAATTCCATCTTGAAAACCAACCATAATGGTAAAACGCTCCATTTCGATATCAGGAAAATCACTCAAGGCTTCTGCTTTTCTCGAAAAGTCTTTACCTGAGCGAGACTCCCCCTCTTTACTTTTACGTTTACGAACTCTTTCGCGTCCATAATTTTCCTGCTCACCTTTTCGACTTCTTCTCTCTTCGCTTGGCGAAGGCAAATCTTCCAACAGAAAAGGTGTATTAGCATGTGCCAAGCTAGCTAAAGCAGCAGCAACTTCTAACCCGGTATGATTGGATTCATACTGATACGCCTCCAATATTTCCAAGTATGGCTGTAAATCACCTGAATCAATTTTTTCAGTTATTTTCAACTTAAATTTTTCAATTCTTTGGTCATTAATTGCATCAGTTGATGGCAGACCAATACGCGTAATTTTCTTGCTCGTTGTTCGTTCTATTAAAGATAACATCCGCTTTTCACGTGGCGTAACAAATAGTATGGCAGAACCTTCACGTCCAGCTCTACCAGTACGCCCTATACGATGGATATAAGACTCAACATCTTGTGATATATCATAGTTGATAACATGAGAAATACGTTGTACATCTAAACCACGGGCCGCTACATCTGTTGCAACTAAAATATCTAATTTATTTCTTTTCAGCCGCTCAATGGTTTGCTCTCGTGCAGATTGTTGTAAGTCTCCATTTATCGCAGCACTTGCATACCCTCTCGCATTTAATTTATCTGCCAATTCTGTCGTCGCCGTTTTAGTCCGTACAAAAATAATAACCGCATCAGTTTCTTCCACCTCTAAAATACGAGTTAATGCATCTAACTTGTGATTATTAGCAACAATTAAGTATTGTTGAGCAATAGTCGAAGCGGTTGTTGTTTTTGTCTTAATTTTTATTTCTTTAGGCTCTGATAAAAACCGATTGGCGACACGTTGGATCTCTTTTGGCATAGTGGCAGAAAACAATGCAATTTGACGGTCTTGTGGTGTTTGTTCCAGCACCCACTCCACATCTTCTAAAAATCCCATACGTAACATTTCATCAGCTTCATCTAATACTAAGGTATGCATGTCATTCCACTTAAGTTTTCCCCTTCTCATATGGTCCATAACTCGACCCGGTGTACCGACAATGATATGTGCACCACGGCTTAATTGGCGTAACTGCTGAGACATTGATTGACCACCATAAACAGGTAGCACTTGAAAACCAGGTAAATATTTAGAATAAGTCTTAAAAGCTTCGGCAACTTGAATTGCTAACTCTCTAGTAGGAGTTAAGATCAATGCTTGTGGCTTACGGTTTGTTAAATCAATTTTAGCCATCAAAGGTAATGCAAATGCAGCGGTTTTACCTGTTCCGGTTTGTGCCTGACCAATAAGATCAGAACCACTTTGTAAAACAGGTATGCTTGCAGCCTGAATAGGAGATGGTTTCTCATAACCGATCTCATTTAATACTTTAAGTAAACTTTCTGGTAAATTAAGCTCGCTAAAACTTATTTCGACTTGAGAAGTCGGGTCATCTGATTGCGACATGATATATCCTGAGGATCTTGATAGGTCTAATAATAGTCAAGAAACTAACAAAAGGTGATAAACAAAAAGCTCCCAACGTAGCAGGGAGCTTTAACTACGATTTTGCCATTAATTATATTAAGGCGTCTTGATCTTCTCCCTCTTTTTCGACTTCTGGAGGCATAAGATCTTCTTTGCTAATTCCTAGAGCTAGGGCAACATTACTCGCAACATATACTGAAGAATAAGTTCCGATTAAAACCCCTGTAATTAGCGCAGTAGCAAAACCATGTATTGTTGCGCCACCTAAGAAAAATAAAGCTAACAAAACTAATAAAGTTGTTATAGATGTTATAATAGTACGAGACAATGTTTGGTTTAATGAAACATTAATCACTTTAAATGATTCTTGTTTTCGAAGTTTCAAAAAGTTCTCTCTAATACGATCGAACACCACAATCGTATCATTTAATGAATAACCAATAACAGCTAAAACAGCCGCTAAAACAGTTAAGTCAAACTCCATTTGAATAAGAGAAAACAAGCCAACGGTAATAATAACATCATGTGCAAGCGCAGCTACAGAACCTAGAGCAAACTTCCACTCAAAGCGAAGTGACACATAAATCAAGATCCCAATTAAAGCGACTAATATCGCTAGCCCACCTTGTTCTGTTAACTCTTCACCAACACTAGCACTCACAAAATCAATTTTTCTCATTTCGACTTCAGAGTTATGCGCTTGACGCAACTTGGTAATAACATCATTGCCAATTTCATCTGCTTTTCTGCCATCAATTGGCGCTAAGCGAATCATGATATCTTTTGCTGTTCCAAAATTTTGCACTACGGTTTTATCATAACCAGCTGCTTTTAATACATCTCTAATACTGTTCAAATCAGCATCTTGCTGATATCTAACTTGTACTAAAGTACCGCCAGTAAAGTCTAAACCAAAGTTAAGCCCCTTAGTCACTATCGCAAATATAGAGCCTATAATTAGCAAAATAGATATTATTGTTGCAATAACTTTGTACTTAATAAAATCAATATTTAGATCAGATTTTAAAATTCTCACTCTTCTACTCCCATCTTTATATTGAAATTTTATTTAAGGCTTTACCGCCATAAATTAAATTAATGATTGCACGACTACCAATGATTGCAGTAAACATTGAGGTAATAATTCCAATAAATAATGTTACGGCAAAACCTGCAACAGGACCTGTACCAATTCCAAAAAGAACCAGTGCAGCAATAAGTGTTGTTACATTCGCATCAGCAATCGTTGAAAAGGCTTTATCATAGCCATTATGAATTGCTTGAGCAGGTTTTGTGCCTTCTCTTAATTCTTCACGTATCCTTTCAAATATCAAAACATTGGCATCTACAGCCATACCAACCGTTAATACGATACCTGCTATTCCGGGTAGTGTAAGGGTCGCTCCAGGAATTAGTGACATTATGGCAATTATAAAAACCAAGTTTGACATTAAAGCAATATTAGCGACAATTCCAAATACTCTATAGTAAACCAGCATAAAAATAAGAACTGCAATAAAACCAACTAAAATAGAAGTTTTACCTAACTCAATATTCTGCTTACCTAAACTTGGCCCAACCGTCCTTTCTTCAACAAAGTAAACGGGGGCAATTAAAGATCCGGATCTTAAAATTAATGCTAAATCATGCGCTTCTGTTGGTGTGAATTGGCCTGTAATTCTAAATTTCGTTCCCAATGCAGCACCAATATTAGGCGCGCTTACCACATTTTTTATAACATTCTGGCCAACAACTTTTAGTTCTTCATTGACTCTTTCATATATCGCCTTAGTTTCAATCATGACGATAGCCATTGGCTTATTAATGTTTTTAGAAGTCATTAGTAGCATTTTGTTGCCACCTTTACTATCCAACACAACATTGATTTGTGGCATACCATTTTCATCGTAACCAACACTAGCGTCTGTTAAATGAGAGCCATCAACAACTGGGGATTTTTTAATCGCGTAATTAGCACCACTACTTTTTTGCAAAATAAGTTCAGAACCAGAAGGCGCTTTTGTAGGGTTATAACCTGCCGACTCATTCACTAAACGAAACTCAACAATAGCGGTTGTACCGAGTATACGTTTCGCCCGTTCAGAATCTTGAACGCCAGGAAGTTGCACTAATATTCTCTCAGAACCTTGCTGTTGAATTAAAGGTTCTGCAACGCCTAATTCATTAATTCGATTTCTTAAAGTAGCAATATTTTGCTTAACAGCATAATCTTTTATTTCTTTTAGCTTAACCTCAGGAATAGTTACAACAACTTCAAATAACCCATCTTTTTCTCGGGTTCGTGTTGATAACTCAGAAAAGCTTTGACGAATAATGCCTTCGGCACGCTCCATATCTTCAGTTTTACGAAAGCGGGCTAAAATACCAACGTTCTTAACTTTAATAACCGATGCATAACGTAACTTCTTTTCGCGAAAAGTTGTTTTAAAATCGGATACGTATTGGTCTTCTTTTTTATTAATGGCAGAGCCCATATCAACTTCCATTAAGAAATGAACACCGCCTCTTAAATCTAAACCAAGCTTTAATGGCTCACCGCCAAGACTCTTTAACCATTCGGGCGTAGCTGGTGCTAAATTTAAAGCAACACCATAATCACCTTTTCCTCTTAAAAATTCACTCACAATATCTCTAGCTTTTAATTGTGATTCAGAATCAAGAAAGCGAAAAAGTGCTTTTCCAGAGTCGTTGCTCGATTTTTTAAGTTCAATTTGATTATCTTTAAGCTCTTTTTCTATCTCTAAAAAAACATCTTGAGCAATTGGACTACCTTTCTCGCCGCTAACTTGTAACGCAAGATCTTCACCATACATGTTCGGTAAAGCAAATAAAATTCCGAGACCAAGAAACACTAGCAGCATGACATATTTCCATGCAGCAAAGGTATTGATAGGTCGCATTTGTGGTTGATTTGAAAACATAATTGAAAACTCTATAGTTTACCTAATAAAAAAGCTCACAAAATATTGCGAGCTTTTATCTTATTCTTTTACAGCTTTAATAGTCCCTTTAGGGAGAGTTGCTGTAATTGAATGTTTTTGAAATTGCATTTCAACACCTTGAGCAACATTTAGCACAATAAAATTATCAGTAATTTTGCTAACTTTGCCTAAAATACCGCCACTTGTGACTACTTCATCTCCCTTTTGAATAGATTCAAGCATATTTTTATGATCTTTAGCACGTTTACTTTGTGGACGAATCAATAAAAAGTAAAACACAACACCAAATAACAGCATCATGATTAAAGTGCTATAACCGCCACCTGCCGCAGCACCAGCAGGTGCAGCCATTGCATTACTTATAAACATAGTTATTCCTCTATCAACTTCTTTTCTTTATTATTTGAATTAATCAATGACTCGATTCAAATTGAGTTAATTATCCAACAATGGTACGGGCATACCACGCTGCGTATAAAATTTTTCGACAAAGCTCGACAATGTACCCGTTTCTATAGCTTCACGCAAACTCTTCATCAAATATTGGTAATAATGGAGGTTATGTATCGTGGCTAGCTCTGCCCCAAACATTTCTCCACATTTATCTAAGTGATGTAAATAGGCTCGACTATAATTTTGGCAAGTATAACAGCCACATTCATCATCAATTGGCCCAGAATCCCTTTTATTGGGACTATTACGTAACCTTACAACTCCTTTTGTAGTAAAAAGGTGGCCATTTCTTGCATTTCTGGTAGGCATCACACAATCAAACATATCAACACCGCGCCTTACTGCTTCAACAATATCTTCAGGCTTACCGACTCCCATTAAATAACGGGGTTTTTCCTGTGGCATATTGGGTAACAAATGATCCAAAACTAATTTCATTTCATCTTTAGATTCACCCACAGATAAACCACCGATAGCATAACCATCAAAACCAATCGATTCTAATCCTTTAAGCGAAACGTCTCTTAGTTCTGGATACATACCGCCTTGAATAATACCGAATAATGCAGATGGACTATCTCCATGGGCGTCCTTGGAACGTTTTGCCCAACGCAAGCTTAACTCCATAGACTCTTTAGCCTGCTCTTTGGTTGCAGGATAAGGCGTACACTCATCAAAAATCATCACAATATCGGAACCTAACTCTCGCTGCACTTGCATGGATTCTTCAGGCCCTAAGAACACTTTATCACCATTAACAGGAGAGCGAAATGTCACCCCTTTTTCAGTAATTTTTCGAAGCTCACCTAAGCTAAAAACCTGAAATCCTCCCGAATCAGTTAGAATAGGCCCTTGCCATTGCATAAAATCGTGTAAATCGCCATGTAGATTAATAATTTCCGTACCTGGACGTAGCATCAGGTGGAAAGTATTCCCCAGTATAATTTCTGCTCCTGTCGCCTTAACTCTTTCTGGAGACATGCCTTTAACAGAGCCATATGTGCCTACAGGCATAAATGCTGGTGTATTTATTGTGCCTCGCTCAAACTCAAGTTGGCCACGACGCGCCATTCCATCAGTACTTTTCAACGTAAACTTCATAAATTACCCTTAACTGATGTAATTTGATTTTGAATAAACATGGCATCACCATAACTGAAAAAACGGTATTTTGATGCAACGGCTTGTTGATAGGTTTGCAACATAAAATCTTTTCCTGCAAGCGCGCAAACCAACATTAATAAGGTCGACTCTGACAAATGAAAATTAGTGATCAATGCATCAACAGATATAAATTGATAACCCGGATAAATAAAAATATCCGTTTCACCACTAGAGGCCATTATCTGTCCACTGGATGAAGCCGATTCCAAGCAACGAACAGAGGTTGTACCAACAGCAATAACCCTTCCTCCTCTAGCTCTCGTTTTATTAACTAGCTCAACAACCGAGTCGGGCACTTCATACCACTCAGAATGCATTTGATGTTCTAGTATGTTATCAACTCTTATTGGTGAAAAAGTGCCAGCACCAACATGTAAGGTAACAAAATCTATTTCTATGCCTTTTTGTTTAATTTGAGACATTAACAAGTCATCAAAATGTAACCCAGCTGTTGGCGCAGCAACCGCACCTTGCCGTTCAGCATACACAGTTTGATATCTCTGCTTATCTAAAGCTTGCTCCGAGCGTTTAATATAAGGAGGTAACGGCATTGCTCCGTATGTTTCCACCTGAGTTAACAAAGATGAGTCACTCGTTGACTTTAAACGATAAAAAGCTCCTTCTTTATTAATGACCTCTAAGCTGAAATCCTCAGCAATAAGCACTTTTGTCCCTTCTTTTAGACGGTTACTCGCCTTAAGTTGGGCAATACAATGATCTTGACCTTCATGAGGGATAACCCGCTCAACTAATACCTCTACTTTTCCACCAGAACCGCGCTGTCCAATCAACCTGGCAGGAATAACTTTGGTGTTATTGAAGATTAAACAATCTTCAGGTTGTAAGAAGTTAACTAAATCATAAAAATGATAGTGTTCTCTAGCATTATGCTCAGGATCAACTAGCATTAACCGACTATCTGTCCGGTTTTTACAAGGCTCACTTGCAATTAGTGACTCAGGCAGTTGAAATTGGAAATCTTGTTTAAGCATGTATATTAAGAAAAATTCAAAAATAGGCGCGAATTCTACCAGATGAGGGTATTCCTAGTCACCTGAATGCTTCGCTTAAAATGTGCCAGAAACCGTAAAAAGCGCAAATATCCGCTTAAAACTTAAAAGCTATAGAATTCTTCTCTATCGACAGACATAAAAAACTCCCATTTATTACCTGTGCCTAAGAATGTTCAATTGATTGAATTGAACATTGGCGCTAAAAATGCGAATTTTCTATTACTTTTTCACTTTCTATTAGTCCATTATTTAGTTTAATATGGTGTATAAGCGTACAATTTAATTTGTACAATAATTAAACTAATATCCAGAAGTGATATCCTATGAAAAAACTTTCAGATTATTTAGTCGTTACATTGATAGCCATTTTTATCAGTACTCCAGCGTTAGAAGTCAAAGCGCAACAACCCGACTGCAACACCAAGCTTTCCTCCCAATTAATAAGCCAATCTAAAGAACCGATTTCTCTACCTAAAAGAACACCAAGAGGCGACTTATTAGAATATATCCATTTATATGAATTAATTTGCCCCTGGAGAGTTGAAAGAGATTTTAACAGTGATGGAAAGAGTGATTGGGCTGGAATAGTATATCGAGAAAACCAATATCAATTAGCTGCTTTTATTTCTACTCGAGATGCCTTTCAACTACAAATAATAAAAACATACAAAGCTTTCCCACTCAATACTTTTCTCAAAGCCGCAAGTGTTAGAGATGTCAAAGTACAAACAGAAAACCAAATGCGTGCTTATCCTTTTCAGTATGCCCTGGTTGAAACAAAGATTAAGCAAGTCTCTAATATTTACTCTTGGAATAAAGGTAAGCTCACTCTTTTTAATCAATATGCCAATAAAATTGATGTAAAAAAAATAAGAGCTGAAAGAGACAAAATGTATTAATTAACTTGAAATCAAAATAAGAAAATTCAATGAGTGAGTTGTTTTATAGCTAAATCACTATCAATTGGCATAGAGAAAAGTCAGGGATTTTTGTCACTATTAAGGCGTCTGGCGCAGTGCATAGCCGCTCTATGGACAAGTCAGACAACGAAAAGAGCGGCAAAAATAACGGCTTTATTGTGACAATTTATAGTGATTTAGCCTATATTACTTTGATCATTGAATAGGTTATTATCAATAAAAAAAGCCGCGATATTCGCGGCTTTTTTAATAATTCATTAAGGAGTAGGCGTTGTATCGGTACAGTCATTCTTTCCTTCAGGCCAGCAATTTTTTGTTCCCCATGACTTTGCACCAGTGTGAGTCAACTCTAAATTACCATCTCCAGCCATAGAACCAGTAGGTGTCGCCCTAAGAGTATAAGTTGAAGCTCCTAAAACACTATCTACTAATGAGAGCGTATAATAAGCATCACTACCTGTATCTACGGGGACCCTGTTAGTAAAGACATCTGTAATTACCCTGTTGGGTGTTACATAAGTGAAATTATTCGCTTTATAACGCTCCATCGCTTGAGCCGCATTCACTAAAACCCCCATCGCTTCAGTTCTTTTAGTACGTTCAACATATTGCCTATACGAGGGGTATGCAAAAGCGGTAAGCACGCCGATTATAGCGACCACAATCATTAACTCTACTAATGTAAACCCAACGATACTCTTCTTCATTACTTTACCTCATTCATTATTGAGCTTTACGCCATCTTAACCCCATAACACTATCAGGTGTAGGTGGCGCATCTTCACATTGTAGTCCAACACACACTTTTGGATCCACTTTACCTGAATCATTAGTTGGTATTAATATTTGAGGCGGTGGTGCAATACCGTCAATCAACAAATCAACAAAACGATCATTCTTGTCAAGCGTGTCATCTCCACCATTATTTTGGTAAGGGTTTCCATCCGCAATATCTAATGTATATTTACGTGCTCCCCCCGCTTCAGCGTTACAACCGCTTCTTAAAACACCTGGAGGAATATAGCTTGTAAATATAACCGTATTACTAAAGGTAATTGAGCGCTCAATAACTTTTTCACCACTGCTTGAAAAGCTAATGTACCAACCTTTTTTGCCTGTCGATCTGATTTTTTCTCCAGGTATTGACTGCCCCTTGGAGTCATAACCAACAATATCAGTTACATCTAAAAGATCACTCATACTAACATCCATATCAAACTCTTTGGCTAGAACGCCTTTATCTTTGATCATATAAAAGTAGTCGGTTATTTGCTCATCTAATGGATGTGCTCGATACCCAGAACCAATAGAAATACTAATGAACGTTTCTTTTTTCAAACGAATTAGGGCAACATCAGGCTGGTAATAAAAGCGTCTGTTGTTAGCAATATCCGCCGCAGTTTGTAAATGTGCAATTCTACCTCCTGTAATGACTTCTTTCTTATTATCAATATCGAACCTAAAGATTTGAGCCTTAGTATCCGATGCGTAAATATGATCTAATAAGCCATCATCATCTAAATCAAATGCTGTCACATTCGAAGGAACTGAATTCATTGAAGTCACACTAGTTGCACCAGCTCCGGCAGGTAAAGTTGCTTGAGAAGAATTCCAAAGCAATTTACCTGTTAGCGCATCGGCAATATATACACGATTTCCAACAGTATCTGTGATAGAAGCCTTCGAATCATCGTCTTGTTTGGTATCATAACCACCACCAAAAATCAGTACAGTTTGGTTTTTCTTACCACCAATATTGATTTTGCCCACCAAAGGAGTAGACCAGGTTTGCCCTAATAAATCGTAGCCAGTCGTATTTGGGTTAATTGTAAACATTAATTTAGGCTTATTAGGGTGTGAAATATCCAGAGCATAATAAGAAGTCCCTCCTCTTCTCATTCCCACATAAAGATAAGCTTTTTCACCGTCTTTATAATCGACATAACCATTTTTATTCTCATCGGTCATATGAATAGTAATAGTTCCATCTATTCCATAAGTGTGCGCACTATTATCGTTTTTCAGTAGGTTTTTCAAATTAGGAAGTAGTTGTTTAGGAATAAATGCCCAATTCTCAGTTCCATCAGTGGTATTAAAGGAACTTAAAAAGCCATTATTGGTTCCAACATAAAGCTTAGACTCTTTACTACCATCGGCTTGATAAGCTATAAGAGTTGGTCTCGAGTGAAGTGGATCACCAATAATATTATGTGATTTATCATTGCCATCTCTTTTAGCCTCAAGATCAACACCCCGAGCCCAATCCAATATATCGGTTCTATGAGCATTATCATCCGCTAATAACATCGCAAGAGTAATTGATGTGTTGGCATTATCAACCGCATTATTTTTACCAGCATCAGCCAACTCAACATTAGTAGACCCAGTTATATTAGAATATACATTTCTTTTATAGCCTAGCTTCTCAGCTACTCCACCAAGCGGAACATTAGAGCCGTCTTTGCTGCTACTCCAATAACTATGCGCATTCTCATCAAACTTGGCCTTAGATTGATCAATCGCTGGATTACCATTTTTATCTAAAATAGTCCCATCGCCCCCCAATTTATAGCGTTTGATATTACCTGGCCACACAGTGCTAACCGAAGGAGAAAACAAGGAGTAATAAATTTCTTCATTGTGTGTTAACCGATTAAGCTGGTTAACAGAAACACCTGTCGATACAAACGATGTACTCACGTTTTTAATGGTATCTAAAGTAGAATTAAAGTGCTTAATTAATTCGGCTTTGTCGTTAGCCGTATAATATTGACCACGACCATAATCGGCCATATTCTTTAAAAAGGTTTTATCAATAGCAAACCCAATGGTATACGTTTTTACTTTAGGTGTGCTATTGGCTTTATCTCCCGTAGGATTTGCCAGTATTCTTGCTATTTCTTCAGCACACTCAGTACCATAGCTCCCACTACTACATGTCTTACCAGACCAGCCGGCGTAAATGGTCTCAGTTGCTGTATGGTGACTAGTTGGATCACCATCCGTCAAGAATACAATATTATTAGATTGGCATAACTCTTTAACAGGAGAGACATAATTCGGCTCTCCCGATATTTCTTCTTTAGCACAAGCCGAGGCACTGTAATTTTCTTCATCACAACCCGCAATTGGCTTTATTGTTCCAACCGTTTGATCCCACGAGTCAGGATGGCTTACACGGTTAGTTCTTGAGTTATGTCGACTAGCACCGTAGGTTACTTTTTCACCTCTAAAATACAAGCCTGCTTCTGCCATCACATCACTAATTGGCGTATATCCATCTGCCGGTAGTTCAGCAATCGCATTTTTCAACTCTTCTCGCTTAGTTATTAACCCTGGTTGATATTTACTTTCATATTCAATATGAAGCTTGGGAGACTTAGAGGGGGACTTATTGTATGAATATACTCTTACGCCATCCATATCTGAATCGCCTTTCATGTAGAACGACATAGAACCTCCCGCGGTCCAACCAGATTGGTTAACTATTTGTTCAATAATAGAAGATATATCTTCTGTTACTGCGATTTCTCCATCTTTCCAAACTTTCTTTGCCCAATTGACCGGACCAATACTCGCATTGTTTCTTAAAGTGTTGTACCAGGTTAAATTTGGATCAACCAATTTGACCCCTTTAATAGAAACATTACCATTGACAGTCGCATCTCCATAAGATGTAAAACTTAAATAGGCTCTTTTAATTTTTGCACCAGCAGGAACATTAATCCCTTTAAAACTAATCCCAACAGCTCTCGCACCATAATAGCTATTGTAAAAGCGTAAATAATTCCAGTCATTAGGATTGTTACCATTAGAAGTTCTTATCCAATCATGCTTTTTATTGGCTATTTGAGCATTAACTTGATTTTGAAAACACCCTGTTGCCGTTGCTGGAAGTGTGTTCTCAAAAGTAATACGTAATTTGGGCGCGGCATAATAATTAGTTTCGTTACTGGCAGCAACACTTCCCTCTAAGCTGTATACCTCCTTCATACCACTACCTTTAATCAAGAACACCATGCTCTTTCCACCACACCATCCCGATTGATTAACAATTTCTTGTACAACAGGTGATATGTCTTCTGATGAATAAGCAGTTCCATTTACCCAAGTCTCATTAATATTCCAATCAACAGGCGTCGTTACATTAGCTTCTCTATCTGAAAGGTTGAAGTCAGTATCTTTTAACTCAGGAGCATCTGCAGAAAGTTGTCCACTGATTGTCAATGCGCTCGATGCATCCTGATTAGCACCTTCACTAGCTGTAAAAGCAAGTTTTGCTGAGGTAATCTTTGCACCTTGTGGGACTAATAAACCATTAAATCTGACTGCAACCAGCGAGTCTTTTGATTCACCAAACTTTAATGTATTAGCATCTAACGTTACTCCACCGCTAACTCCTACCTGGCTAGCATCATTGATACCAACATCGATAATTTTTGTAATTGAAGGATCAGCAGGTTTATCAATATCTGTAATAGGGTAAAGAATAGGACCGCCTTTCGCCTGGTTAAATCCTGTAGGGTTGCCTTTGTTAAAACGCATTAAACCAACATTCACATCATTGATATTAGTTAACACATCGGACATAACATCTTTAACAACTTGTATTCTGTTTTGTCCTGTATTGCCGACCTCATTGGTCATACTTCCCGATGTATCGATAATAAATAATATATTCGGCTTAATAGGATTTGCATTGTCTGTTTTTGCAAAAAATATCTCCGTGTCATCACCATAAACGGCATTCAATGCTAAAAATGAGTACGCCAATGCAAAAATAGCAACACTCTTAATGGCCTTAAAAATTTTCATATTAATTACCTCGGAAAAATCCGGTTAATACCACAATATTAAATAAAATCTGCTTCATTTGTGTAGGTTAAAGGTTGAACATCCTATCTATAAACAAGCGGTGACTTCATACGCCCAAAAGGTACTCTCACTGCTCTGTGTACCAGCCGCCTGATATTCACCACCAACAGTACCTGCACTATCAACCCTAAAAACTCTACACCCATTGCCTAACCCAAAACTATGTCCACCACATTGAGCCACACTACATTGCCCAACAACACGAGCGGTATATCGAGACTCTAAAGCCTTTGCATTATCTAACTTAACGTTAGTACCACACGCAGCCCTATTGCCAGTTTCATCAACACAAAAAGGCCCAAGAACCCCGCTTGCTCTTAATTTAACAATCAAGTGCTCCGAGTCATTAACTCTGTCCCCTGTATTGGCTTCAGTCAAAAAAGCACCGATTGCACTCTCTGCTGCATTGAAAGTAGAATTTAGCTGATGAGTATTAGCAGCCATTTTTTCTTGCAGGTTACTGCGTTGTGTTGCGGTTAACCCTATAATTGTTAATGCAATCAACATAATCAGAGCAACAAAAAGAGCCGCCCCTTGTTGTTTTTGAAAACCTGCTATTTTTGAAATTTTGTTATGCATTTAAACTTCTCACGGTGTTGGTGGTGTCGCTGGTGGTGTATATTCTCGAGCACAATCTTTCACTGCATCAGGATTACTAGCAGCCGCATGTATAGCATTCGGCATAAATATCGTTTGCTGAAAGACTCTTCTTGCTAGCCTGTCTTTGGCTTCAATGGATTGATCAAGTAGTTGATATTCGAGAGTTTCTTTTTCTGGTAAAACATCATTATCACTTGCAAGCAGCAATGAAACTCTGACTGATAAAATTCTTTCTTGAAGGCCTTGAGCTATAACCTGAGTTGCATTCAAGTAACGGTTAACAACGCCAACTCGGCATCCTGGCAATACACCAGCAACAAAATCTTCAACGCCATAAAGGACCTGAAAATTTTCAACACCATCAATAAGTGGTTGCGCAGTACTACCAATACCATTTCCTTGACACATTAATTGATTATTAGATACGGAAAGAGTATTGGTTATAATACCATTAAGTACAGCAATACCTGTACAGTCAATATTTTCTCCAGCAGCAACATCACCTTCATATGAAATAGCGATAGAATCAGGTGCTCCAGACGCGCCATCTACTGAAGCCCCATTGCCAAAAGTAACTGGTGTCACAGGAGTAGATGACAAACCAGTAATGTAGCCACCAATTTGTATTTGATCTTTCAAAAACATTAAAGCAAAACGGCCATTCTCTTGTAAGGTCGCTAAATCATCTTGACTACGGTAAGATTGATTCGAGCTAAGAAATAACTGAACAACACCACCAATAAGAACTAAACCTAGCAAACCAGCAATTAATAACTCAACAACACTAAAACCACTCTGATGCTTTTTACCGATATGCTTAAAGGAGATCATACGCTTACTTCTCATGGCACTATCTCCATAATAATACAGTTCCTTTCATCATTATTTGTTAACGCTTTACAGTTAGCATTAATATTCTTTTTTTGTCCTGAGCCAGTTCTTGCACTTGCAGAATCCCAATCAACAACAATAGTTAAACGATTACTATCAGCTGGAAGAAAAACTCTCAATTTGGAGTTAGGTAATACTTGTTTTGCATTCCAACATACATCAGCTAAATCATAAGCCACCATATCAATAAAATTACAAGCATTAGGTGCACCACCACTACCCGCTCGACATTTATCCGGTGGAGGAGCAGACTTAGCAGGGCATTCAACAGGATTGGATTTTTTCACAAACTCTTTCAGGTAATCTTCATATGCCATTGCTGTTTTAGGCGTACCATCATTGTTATTACCAGGCGGATCGATTAAAGTCTGTATTTTGGCAGCTCGCATGCGAGACGCTAAGTCTTCAGCTAAAGAAGTAGCCTGTGATTGAAAAAGACCTTCTTGACTACTGCTAATGCTAGATACTTGCAATGCAGCTACACCGAGCAACCCAATGCCTAAAATTAGAGTAGTTACCAATACTTCAATTAATGAAACCCCGGCTTGTTTATTATAAACTTTATATTTTTTAACTGCTGGGCCTAACATTTAACAATCTCCGTCTTAACACTACCGCTTTTTGATACCGTTATTCTACGTCCACTCTCACTGCCCGTCCCTTTTTCATTACAGATTTGAAAGGTTACTTTTGAACCACCGACAACTCTAAATCCTGTCGGGCCATAAACAATCGGGTTAGCTAAATTGGTAATGCTAGAGTCAACCCCCGAAATATAGAGTGTTCTAATAATTTCTCCGGTGCTGGTATCTCGAACCTGCCAGCCCCCACTAGCATTTGACTCAAACGATGTTGTTGTTGGTCTCGATATGGCTTCTAATCTCGCAAGATTAAGCCCACTTTTAAGCGCTTCTTTATCAGCATTTAACTGAGTACTAGCAACGGTACTTTTAAATGCAGGAATAGCAAAAGAAGTTAAAACACCGATAATAACTATCGCCATTAATAATTCAAATAACGTAAAACCAGGCTCTTTTCTCATACGGAATTTTTACTCGTTGATAGAAGGAAATCAAAACTGCCCTTCTTGATTAGTATAAACTATTATATTTTTTCTCTAATATATCAACCTATGCCCGATGGCTGTATGGCTTTAGGGGATAAATGGGGTAAAAATTGAATTAGATGTGAAAATAATCACACTTTCACATCGATGCAACATGAAAGCCTCAATAATATAAGGCTCTAGAGAACTTAAAAGCTTTGATTATCGTAGCTCAATTGGTACAGGGAAATACATATTTTCAGTATTTTCTGTGGGGAACTCTTCCATATTCCCGCCGAGCGATTTCAACTTATCAAGCACTTCTTCGACTAATATTTCAGGGGCTGATGCCCCCGCAGTTACACCAACGCTTTCTATACCAACTAACCAATCATCTTGAATTTCTGTTGCGTTATCAATCAAATAAGCTTTGCTTCCTTGTTTTTCAGCAAGCTCTTTCAACCTGTTTGAATTAGAACTATTACGGCTACCAACCACTAAAATAAGCGACGAAGTTTCAGCCAGAGACTTAACGGCATCTTGTCTATTTTGTGTCGCGTAACAAATATCATCTTTTTTAGGCCCTTGAATTTCAGGGAATTTTTGCTTTAATTGAGAGATTAGATCTCTAGTTTCATCAACTGACAAAGTTGTTTGAGAAACATAAAACAACCTGTCAGGATTTTTAACATTGAGAGAGTTAATATCGTCAGAATCTTCAACCAGATACATTCCTGCACTCTCATTCGAATATTGTCCCATAGTCCCTTCAACTTCAGGATGCCCTTTGTGACCAATCAATATGCCTTCTTCACCACTTTTGCTTTTTCGAACTACTTCCATATGAACTTTAGTCACCAATGGACAGGTCGCATCAAAAACTCGAAAGCCTCTTTCTTTTGCTTCATTTTTAACGGCCTGAGAAACTCCGTGTGCACTGTAAATTAAAGTACTACCTTCAGGAACATCGGCAAGATTTTCAATAAAAACAGCGCCTTTCTTTTTTAAATCATCTACAACAAACTTATTATGTACAACTTCATGTTTGACATAAATGGGGGCTCCAAAAAGATCTATAGCACGATTAACAATTTCAATTGCACGATCAACTCCTGCACAAAAACCGCGAGGATTAGCCAGTACTATTTTCATAACAATCTAACCTTTTAAATTAATGACTATGCAGCTATTTGTTTAATTTCTACTTCAAAGATCACCGTTTCACCAGCCAGCGGATGGTTAAAGTCAACCTTCACTGAAGTTGCTTCTATTTCACGAACAATTCCCGGAATCTCACCCCCACCAGGCTGTTCAAATGCCACTATAGCTCCCTTTTCAAGCTTAATGTCTTGTGGAAACTGGCTAATGTCCATAAAATGAATGTTATCTGGTTCAGACTCTCCAAAAGCATCCTTTGCTTCCAGCTCAAACGTTAGGGTATCACTAACACTTGAACCAATTAAAAATGACTCAAAAGCATCACTGAAGCTACCATTCCCTAAAATAAGCCAACTCGGTTTACCATTCACCTTGGTACTATCTGCAACGCTACCGTCTTTTAGTTTTATAGTGACGTCAGCTAATACCCGACTGTTTTCTTTTACAAGCTCAGTCATTCGCTTTATTCTCTTCAGGGTTAATGAAACCATCTAGCAACAATAATAATGCCCCGGCTAAAATCACGCTATCAGCAATATTAAATGCTGGCCAATGATAATCGCCATAATACCAATCAATAAAATCAACAACTTCACCAATGCTTAATCGATCATAGAGATTACCTAATGCACCCGCCAATATGAGGGCTAATGCACAACTTAACCAACGGTTTTTAGCTGGAATGGTATACATCCAATACAAAATACCTAAACTGATAACAATCGAGACACCACTGAAAAAGAAAACTTGCCAGCCCCCCTGATCAGCTAAAAAAGAGAAAGCTGCGCCTGGATTGTAGCGTATAACCAAATTAAAAAATGGCATAACCTCTATCGTTTCATAAGGTTGTATATGGGTTACAGCCAAATACTTAGTCCATTGATCAATGGCTAGAAATACTACAGTTAACCATAACCAACGCAAACCAGTTTGCGAAACTGGTAGTTTAATCCCAGTAGAATCAGGCATAAAGGCGACTCTCCCCCTCTCCAGAGACATTCGTTACGCAACGACCACACAACTCGGGGTGCTCGGCATGCTGTCCAACGTCTTCTCGTCTATGCCAACAGCGCTCACATTTGGTGTGCTTAGATGCCACTATTTTTATTCCAAGCCCTTCGATATCGGTTTCATTCCCTCCTTTGCCCCTAACAACCGTTGCATAAGAGGTAATTAGAACAAAACGTAATTCATCTTCAAGTTTTTCTAACACATCAGCCAACCCATCAGATACAAACAGTGTAACCTCAGCTTCTAAAGATGAGCCAATTTCACTGTTTTTACGTAGAGTCTCAATGACTTTATTACATTCAGTCTTCACTGAGTCAATAATGGTCCAGTCTTTCTGAGTAATATTTGAACTTTCATCTGAAGCAAATAAGCCTTGATACCAGGTTTCCCAAAAAATAGAATTTCCTCCCTGCCCTGGTAATTGTTGCCAGATTTCATAGGCAGTGAAAGATAATACCGGCATAAACCAACGACAAACAGCATTGGCGATATGATAGAGGGCCGTTTGACAGGATTTATGAGCAACAGAGCCTGCCTTAGCAGTATATTGGCGATCTTTAATAATATCGAGGTAAAAGCTCCCCATCTCAAACGAACAGAAATGATGCATTGCCTGGGTTGCTACTAAAAAGTTATATTCTTCAAAAGCCTGTATGATTTCGCTTTGTGCTTGCATCGCTTTATCAACAGCCCAGCGATCTAACGGTAACATTTCATCAGCTTTAAGTAAGTCAACTTCTGGATTAAAGCCTTTTAAGTTAGCTAGAAAAAAACGAGCGGTGTTTCTCATACGACGGTATTTATCGGCCGTTCTTTTAAGAATTTCATCAGAAACTGTTATTTCTGTACGGTAATCAGTTGAAGCCACCCACAGGCGTAAAATGTCAGCTCCTAATTTATTAATAACATCTAATGGAGCAACCACATTCCCCAAAGATTTTGACATTTTTACACCTTTAGCATCAACCGTAAAACCATGAGTTAATACCGATTTATAAGGTGCGTGGCCATTAATGGCTAACCCCGTTAGTAATGAAGATTGAAACCATCCACGATGTTGATCAGAACCTTCCAAATAAAGGTCTGCTGGTTCTTTTAGTTCATCACTTAAGCCTAAAACAAAGGCATGAGTAACACCAGAATCAAACCACACATCAAGTGTATCTTCTATTTTTTGGTAATCTTTAGCTTCCTCACCGATTAAGTCTTCTAAAGGCATATCAAACCAAGCCTGCATGCCTTCTTTTTCAACTTTATCGGCCACGAGCTTCATAAGCTCCGAAGCACGAGGATGTAGCTCTTCAGTTTCCTTATGAACAACTAAACTAAGTGGAACTCCCCAAGTACGCTGGCGAGAAATACACCAATCAGGACGACCATCAATCATGCCTTTAATGCGATCTTCCCCCCATTTTGGCACCCAACTAACTTGTTTAATGGCATCCATAGCCATGTCTCTTAAGTTATTTTGTTCCATTGATATGAACCACTGTGGTGTTGCTCTGAATATCAGCGGTGTTTTAGTACGCCAGCAATGAGGATAACTATGTGTCAGTTTGTCTTTACGAATCAAACGAGAATTTTCGAGTAACAACTCGCAGATAGAATCATCAACTTTATAAACATGCTGACCGGCAAGATGGGGAGTACTCTCAGAATACACCCCGTTAGCATTCACTAAATTTAATGTACCAATGCCATATTTTCGACCAACAACGAAATCATCTGCTCCATGATCAGGCGCAGTATGAACAAGCCCTGTACCAGCATCAGTAGTTACATGCTCACCTAATATTAACGGAACTTCTCTTTCTAAATACGGATGGTTAAGCTTTGCATTTTCTAATTTTTGTCCGACTACAGTGCCCACAACTTTATAGTCTTCAACACCCCACCGACTCATAACATCATCAACCATTTTTGCGGCTAATACGATTCTTTCTTGTCCAATACCCAATCCCGCTTGCTCTTCAGTCTCAGCGTTAAACTGAACTAATGCGTATTCCAAATCAGCATGAATTGAAACAGCCTGGCTTGAAGGAATTGTCCAAGGCGTGGTTGTCCAAATTGCCACTGAAACAGGTCCTTGCCCCTTATCAGCCTCAACAGCCTCAAACAACGCCAAAAACTCAGATTCATTGGTCGGCAAATATCGAACATCAATGGAGGTAGATACTTTATCATGGTACTCAATTTCCGCTTCAGCCAATGCTGAACCGCCAACAACACTCCAATAAACAGGCTTAAAACCACGATGCAAATGGCCATTATCAACTATTTTTGACAATGAGCGTATGATTTCAGCTTCTGACTCATAATTCATTGTTCGATAAGGATTATCCCAATCACCGAATACCCCAAGGCGTATAAAGTCTTTCTTTTGCCCTTCTATTTGTTTAGCCGCGTACTCTCGACACTTTTCTCTAAATTCACCAAAAGGCACTTTCACACCAGCTTTACCAATCTTTTTTTCGACTCGGTGTTCAATAGGCAGTCCATGACAGTCCCAACCAGGAACATAAGGTGCATTGTAGCCACTCAAAGTTTTGCTCTTGATGATAAAGTCTTTCAATACTTTGTTAACGGCATGGCCTATATGGATATCACCATTAGCATAAGGTGGCCCATCGTGTAGTGTAAAATTGGGACGTTCACTACAAGCTTCTCTAATCTTCTGATACAAACCGTCTTTAGTCCACTTGGTCAATAGCTTAGGTTCATTTTGAGCCAAATTACCACGCATCGGAAAATCCGTATCGGGTAAATTAAGGGTCGATTTGTAATCTGTCATGTTAATTTTTCCAAAAGTTAATACTTATTCGTTTCAATTATTCTTTTGCTAATCATTACTAATTTAATATTTAAAATGATTAAAATTGTTCTATTAGTTGCCGTGCACGATTAATATCTTTGGCTATTTGAGTTTTTAATTCGGCTAAATGAGCAAATTTACGCTCATTACGTATGTGAGCGTAAAAAGACACTTCTAACTCAACACCATACAACATAGCTTCAACATCTAAAAGGTGAACTTCTAACCGTTCACCTTTACCATCAACTGTCGGCCTTTTACCACAATTTGCAGCTCCCCAGGCAGATACTTTCTGGCCTTTCTCAACCCAGTGACATTTCACGAGAAAAACACCAGAAACACAAACTTTTTTACGTTTTATTGCAATATTGGCTGTAGGAAAATTAATAGTTCTTCCTAACTGTTTACCATATCCAACTTTGCCAGTCATTGAATATCGACTACCTAACATGGCAGCCGCTTTATCTAACTGATTGCTAGCTAAAGCTTTCCGTATCAGCGTACTACTCACCCGCTCATTATTAACCAATATTGAGGGGGTTGGCTCTAGAGTATATTGATTCACAGCCATTTGCTCTAATAACTGATAGTTACCTAAACGTCGGTGGCCAAAATGAAAGTCATCCCCTACCACTAAATGTTTGATTTGAAGCCGCTCAATCAAAATATTCTCTACAAAATCTTCAGCTTTCATCTCACGCATAGTCTGATTAAACTGAAGTACCACTAAACGATCAATTCCGAGTATTTTCAAACGATGATATTTTTCACGAAAACAAGTCAACCTGGCCGGGCAATTATCACCCATAAAAAATTCTTTAGGGTGTGGTTCAAACAACAAAACACATGAAGGTATACCAAGAACTTTCGCTTGCGCTAAAACTCTATCAATAATAGTCCGATGTCCAAGGTGGACACCATCAAAATTACCAATCGTTGCAACACATGCAGTTGGTTGTTGTTGGAGATTAATTAACCCGCGGATTAATTCCATGAATATTTTAAACGACCATGCAGCAAAAACGCAGAATTATATACTACTAAGGACATGTCTGATAGAGCTATTCAGTGAATCACCGATTCGAAAAACAAAGTAACCATAAAAATAAAAATTAAGCATGCTTTAAATCACTCATTTTTACTTTCATCATATATAAACTGAAAGCATAAACACCGATAGAAATGACTACCAATAAAAGCATATGCCACGCTCTTTCAGGGGTTCCCCAAGATTGCCAAATATCAATTGATGGCATACTAAAAACAATAGCTGCAGCAAGTATAGAGTTTGCAACAACCAGCTTGGCAAACCAGCTTTTCCAACGGCCATCAGAAACAAATACCTGATATTTCTTCAACTTAATGAAAAGTAAAGAAGCATTAACGATAGCGGATATTGCTGTGGCTAAAGCCAAGCCGACATGGGCTAATGGGTAGAAAAGTATCAGATTAAATATCATATTGGTAATCATCGCAATAATACCTATCTTTACAGGTGTTTTAGTATCCTGCCGAGAATAAAAACCAGTTGCCAAAACTTTGATCAACATAAAACCTAAAAGCCCAATGATATACGCCTTCAAACTGAGTGAAGCAAGATGAGCATCATTTAAAGTGAACTTACCATTTTGAAACACCGTTAAAATAATGGGCTCAGCCATCATAAACAACCCTAATGCAGCAGGTACTCCGATTAGAAAAACCAATCTTAGCCCCCAATTAAATGTTTGGTTAAATGCTACTTTGTCATCACTGGAATGCTGTCTCGATAAAGAGGGCAATATCACTGTGGAAATAGCAATAGCAAAGAGCCCTAATGGAAATTCAAGCATACGATCAGACACATACAGCCAGGTAATACTACCCGTTTTTAAAAAGGATGCTAAAACGGTATCAAGTAGTAAATTAATTTGCCCTACCGATACCCCAAACAATGCTGGCCCCATTAATGTTAGGATCTTCTGAACACCTGTTGAGCGCCAACCCCATTTAGGCTTCATAAGCAAACCTTCTTTCCATAAGAAAGGTAATTGCAACAATAGCTGGACAATTCCGGCAACAAAAACTCCCCACGCCATCGCCATAGCCGTTTTATCTGGTAACGCTGGAGATACAATAATTGCAGCAGAAATAATAGAAATGTTCAACAAAACTGGCGTAAAAGCAGGCACTCCAAATCGACCAACACTATTTAAAATAGACCCACAAAATGCGGTAAGAGAAATAAACAAAATATAAGGAAAAGTGATTTTCAACAATAACGAAGCTAATTCAAACTCTTTCTCTTTACCAACAAAACCAGGTCCAAAGATTGAAACTAAAGCAGGAGAGCCAGCTACGCCAATGAGCGCAACCAATACTAAAATGGCCATTAAAGTACCTGAAGTTTCCGAAATTAAACGTCTCACTTCGAGTAATGTTCTATTCGTTTGATACTCAGATAAAACAGGAACAAATGCTTGTGAAAAAGCACCTTCAGCAAATAACCGGCGTAAAAAATTAGGGATCTTTTGGGCTACCAAAAAAACATCTGTTGCCCATTCAGCACCTAGCACATAAGTCATTACAATATCACGAACCAGCCCTAATATACGTGATAATAAAGTCATAACACTCACGATAATGCCAGACTTTAGTAACTGCTTTGACATTTACATCTCCAATTTTAAAACAACAAATAGCCAACACTCAGTTATCAAGCAGCTATCTGATAGGGCTTTTGCAAAACCGGCTTAGAGTAGCCGCTTAACCTACCCCAGTCAATTATTGGATAACTAACTTGTTGAAAAGGCGGAAAATCCAGAACTATTTACGTCGCAAACACTTTAACCATTGAATAAAATGCGAAATTGTTAACCATTAATCAAAATAACTCACCCACCAATTTGTATAATTTGGCCTTGCTATAAGCTATAAAAACCTGTATATTCCGCACCTTATTTTTACGCCTAGATTTCAGGAGCAAAGCCTTGGCTAATATTAAATCCGCAAAAAAGCGTGCACGTCAGGCTGAAGGTCGTCGCCAGCATAATGCTAGTCGTCGTTCAATGATGCGCACATACATGAAAAAAGTTGTTGCCGCAATTGCATCTGGCGATAAAGAAACGGCTCAATCAGCTTACAAAACTGCAGTCTCTGTACTTGATGTTGCAGCTGGTAAAGGTCTTATCCATGCAAATAAGGCTGCTCGTCATAAGAGTCGCTTCAATGCACAAATTAAGGCAATGGCATAATTATTTAAGTCATACCGAAAAAACCCGCTTTAATGCGGGTTTTTTATTACTTAAACTTTTTAATTAGCCAACAAAGCCTTACTCAAATTCAGACTCATTACCATCACCTTGTAGTTCATTATTCTTAGCTTCTATATGCTCAAGAATATCAAAACACAGCTGTTTAGTCCCTTCGCTCTGCAATCCAGAAATAACATAACAAGGCCCTTGCCATTTCAATTGAGCAAGAATACCTTTTTTAATTGTCTCAAGTTCTTGATCATCAACCAGATCACACTTATTAAACACTAACCAAGTTTCTTTGTTAGTCAAATCACTTTGATATTCTTCAGAATAGCGTTCAAGTTCACGCTGAATAGCCATTATGTTTTCTAAAGGATCCGACTCATCAAAAGGCTTAAGATCAACTAAATGCAATAAAAGCCGTGTTCTTGATAAATGCTTCAGAAATCTGACTCCCAAACCAGCTCCCGCAGCAGCACCTTCAATAACACCAGGTATGTCAGCCACGACAAAACTACGGTGAGGTTCGGGAGCAACCACCCCTAAGTTAGGAATCAAAGTAGTAAATGGGTAGTCAGCTACTTTAGGTCTGGCAGCTGAAACACTACGAATAAAAGTAGACTTACCGGCATTAGGCAATCCAAGTAAGCCAACATCGGCTAAAACTCGTAGCTCAAGTTTAAGCTCTCTAAAATCGCCTTCTGTTCCTTGGCTAGTCTGTCTTGGAGTTCGGTTAACACTACTTTTAAATCGAGTATTTCCAAGCCCATGAAAGCCTCCCTTTGCAACCAGCAGTTTATCTCCGGCCGCTTGCATATCACCAATCAGCTCATCCGTTTCTTTACTAACAACTCGGGTACCGACCGGAACAGGAAGATATAAATCTTCACCTTTTGCTCCTGTACAATTTTTAGGCCCACCCTTTTCACCATTCTCTGCACCATAAAAGCGAACATATCGATAATCAACTAATGTATTAAGTTCACCATCAGCCACTAAAAAAACATTACCGCCATCGCCGCCATCGCCGCCATCAGGCCCACCTTTTGGAACATATTTTTCTCGCCTGAAGCTACATAATCCACTGCCACCATTGCCAGCCTTAACTTTTATTGTCACTTCATCAACAAACTTCATAATTTACTCTCTAGCTCTATTAGAGCGACTGCAAATAATAAATATAGAGGAAACACCTGTATCATACTTGCACAAAAAAAGCCCCGTACAATGCGGAGCTTTTCAATTCTATACTATTTTATCTCGATAAGCCTAGTTAAGAAGACTTATCTCAACAGGCTAGTAAGCCTAGTTAGCAACAATGCTAACTGTGCGACGGTTACGTAAACCTTTTACTTCAAATTTCACTTCACCATCAGCTTTTGCAAATAATGTGTGATCTTTACCAATTCCCATATTGCTACCAGGATGGAAGTGAGTACCACGTTGACGAACAATGATGCTGCCCGCAGTGACTTTTTCACCACCAAAACGCTTAACACCTAATCGTTTCGACTCTGAATCGCGACCATTACGAGTACTACCACCAGCTTTCTTATGTGCCATTTTATCTCTCCAGAATTATACCAAACTGAAATTACTTACTAATGCCAGTAATTTTAACTTCAGTAAACCATTGACGATGGCCCATCTGCTTACGATGGTGCTTACGACGTCTAAATTTTACGATCTTAACTTTTTTGCCTCGACCATGCTCAACAATTTCACCAGATACCTTAGCACCTTCAAGATAGGGTGCGCCAAGTTCTAAATCAGTACCTTCACCAACCATCAAAATTTTATCGAAATCGATAGATGCACCTTTTTCCGCATCAATTTTTTCAAGGCGAACGACTTGACCTTCTGATACTCGGTGTTGTTTACCACCACTTTGAATCACCGCGTACATAGCGACTTTCTCTCCGTCTAGAAGCATGCTAATTAAAAAGCACACTGGTTTATTTGTAAATATGAATTTGCAAAGACCTTTTCGTGAATCCTGCAATTAAGGGCGCGCATTTTAAGTCATTAAACCGACAGCCGCAAGTCTAAATGTGAGAAATTTGTCCAATATTGGTCTGAAATGCTTGAGATTTTTACCAATGGCAGTTTTTCCTTGACCCTGAACAAATCAGGCCCTAGCATTCGAGCCATTAATGCTAAACTCAAAATATCACTTTTTGATTATCAGCACAAACAGCAAAAATTATAGACTCGAATTTCCATATGCCAGACATAAATAGTATAACGACCCTCGTCAAAAACGATTTCGATGCAACTAACCAGGTTATTCTGGAACAATTAAAATCCGATGTAGTTTTAGTCAATCAACTCGGTCATTATATAGTATCTGCTGGAGGAAAACGCTTACGCCCGTTACTTGTGTTAATAGTTGCTAATGCTTTGGGCTATCAGGGAGATCAACATCACAAGACAGCGGCAATTATTGAGTTTATTCATACCGCCACTCTATTACATGATGATGTCGTTGATGAAAGTGACCGTAGACGAGGCCGCGAAACTGCCAATGCTTTATTTGGTAATGCTGCCAGTGTACTAGTTGGAGACTTCTTATATTCTCGTTCATTTCAGATGATGGTAGGCCTAGATAAGATGCAAGTTATGCAAATTTTATCTAACACGACCAATCAAATTGCAGAAGGTGAAGTTTTACAATTAATGAATTGCAACGATCCTAATGCCACTGAAGAAAGCTATTTTGAAGTGATTCGGAATAAAACAGCAATATTATTTGCAGCAGCTTGCCAACTTGGCGCAGTCATCTCTGAAAATGAATCGTTAACTCAATCAATGCATGACTTTGGGCTTCACTTAGGGTTAGCTTTTCAATTAATGGATGATGCACTCGACTATATTGCAGACAGTGAAGAACTCGGTAAAAATGTTGGGGACGATTTGGCAGAAGGAAAACCTACTTTACCATTAATTTATGCTATGCAAGAGGCTGACATTGATGGTCAACAACTCATCAAGACCTGTATTGAACATGGTGGTATTGAACATTTAGATGAAATCCAAAAACTGATTAAACAAACAGGGGCTATTGAATATACAATGTCAAAAGCAAAAGCTGAAGTTGAAATAGCCAAGCAAAAATTGCAAAAAATGCCAGACAACTATTTTACCAAAGCACTTTATGATTTAGCTGATTTATCAATTGCAAGAAGTAGTTAAAGCAATTAGCAAGTTATAACAAGGACGTAAAAACTGATTGCTCATTATAAAACAACCAATAACAATATTGGTGTTCAAGACATTCAGTCCAGATATTCACTGAACCCACCTGAAGATCCAACAGATAATTTTCTCCTGATAACGACTTCATTTTATATTGAAACCGTAACGTCCTGCATCCCTTAAAGATAAAAATATTATTAGTGACCAAAACCCAAAATTGTCTAGTTAACACCCAGTTTATTTGATAAAATGCGACCCAATTTTTACCCAGCGGTACATTGAACCTCAATGTATCAATACTATAGAAAATATCGGTGGAGAATATGGCAATACAGCACCTCAATTTAACAAGCGATGAGCTTATAAATTTCGCACTAGAGCGTAAAGAAGGCACACTTGCCGCAAATGGCGCACTCAGTGTAGAAACAGGCATAAGAACAGGACGCTCACCCAAAGATCGCTTTATTGTCAAAGAAGCTTCAACTGAAGCAGATATTGACTGGGGTAATGTCAATAGACCATTTGATGAAAACAAATTTAATGCCCTGTGGGAACGTGTTGAAAATTATCTAAATGAAAAAGATGCCTATTTTACCTCAGAGCTACATGTAGGTTCAGATCCACAACATTATTTGCCAGTGAATGTTCGCACCGAAACTGCTTGGCAAAAACTATTTGGACAAAACTTATTTATCCGACCAGAAAACTACAATCCGGCTAACAAAGATCAGTGGCAAATTTTAAATTGCGCAAATTTTAAATGCGATCCGGAAAGAGATGGAACCAATAGCGACGGTGTTGTTATTATTAATTTTGATCAAAGAAAAGTTCTCCTAGCTGGTATGCGTTATGCTGGAGAAATGAAAAAAGCCATGTTCTCGGTACAAAATTTCTTATTACCTAAATATGATGTTCTTCCAATGCACTGTGCGGCAAATACTGATGGAAAAGGCGATGTGACTTTATTCTTCGGTTTATCAGGAACAGGTAAAACAACCTTATCAGCCGATCCTTCTCGTTACTTAATCGGTGATGATGAACATGGTTGGGGAATAGGAACCGTCTTCAACATTGAAGGGGGTTGTTATGCAAAAACCATTGATCTTTCTCAAAAGAACGAACCTGTAATCTGGAACGCCATCAAAAAAGGAACCATTATTGAAAATGTTGTCCTCAATAAAGAAGGTATTCCTGACTATACAGATACAAGTTTAAGTCAGAATGGACGTGCGGGTTATCCTAGAGAGCATATCGAATTACGAGTTGACGAAAACAGAGCAGGTGAACCCAGTGCGGTTATATTTTTAACCTGTGACTTAACGGGGGTTTTACCACCTGTTTCAATCTTGTCAAAAGAAGCAGCCGCTTACCATTTCTTAAGTGGTTATACAGCTAAAGTCGGCTCAACAGAAATTGGCTCAACAGCAGCCATTGAATCAACATTTTCAACTTGTTTTGGCGCACCTTTCTTTCCTCGTCCTGCTGGCGTGTATGCAGAACTATTGATGAAACGCATCGAAGGCAATAATTCAAAAGTGTATTTAGTCAACACAGGTTGGACAGGCGGTTCATACGCCGAAGGTGGAAAACGCTTTAGTATTCCAACCACCAGAGCGGTAATCACAGCAATTCAATCTGGTGCTCTGGCTAATACAGAAACGGTTCACATTGATGAATTAAACTTAGATGTACCTGTTTCCGTAGAAAATGTCGACACGGATTTATTACAGCCGAAAAAAACTTGGTCAGATCCTGACGCTTATGCAGCAGAAGCAAAAGCCTTAGCCAAATTATTCCAGGATAATTTTGCTAAATTTGACGTATCAGATGCTATTAAAGCAGCAGGTCCTCAAGCTTAATTAATTCCTGGACTTTATATAAAAAAGAGAGCCAAAGCTCTCTTTTTTCTTTTTTAATCGTTAAATTTTAGCTACGACTAGTGACTTCTACTAAATGGTAGCCAAACTGTGTTTTAACCGGACCATGAACTTCACCAACGGCTTCATTAAAACAAACCTGATCAAACTCTGCAACCATCATTCCAGGACCAAATGAGCCTAAATCCCCACCACTTTTGCCTGATGGACATGATGAATGTTCTTTAGCTAACTCTGAAAAATCAGCACCTTCAGCTATTTGTGATTTAAGTTCATTACATTTCTCTTCAGAAGAAACTAAAATATGTCGCGCAGTTGCGGTTGTCATGACTTACTCCTATTAATTAAGACTAAATGGTTTTGGCGGTTAGTATAGTCACCAATAAAATAGATATGAAGTAAAACTTTGCGATAATTTTGCTATAGCTCACTAACTAGTGGATAATTGGCCTGTTAAATTTGAAGAGAAATAACATGACAGATAACTTAATAATAGCCTGCCCTACCTGTAAAAAAAGCTTAAAATGGAAAGACTGTGAAGAAAACAGGCCTTTTTGTTCAAAACGATGCCAGTTGATAGATCTCGGAGAGTGGGCTAATGAAAAGCATACTATCCCAGGAAAGCCAGTCATATTACCAGCAGATGATGACTTACAAGATTTCTAACTGTTCAACCATTAGTTGTACAGAAACATTCCCTCTAAATTCATTAATATCGAGTTTGTAAACTAAATGGATCCTGTCACCAACAACAGCCATCGAGTTTTCAGGACAGCGAAAATAAATTGCATCAACACTTAAACCATCCTTAATAACTTGTAGCTTCAAGTGTTCACCTCCTAAAATTCGACTTTGTACTACTTCAAACTCATCATCAAAAATAGGCTCAGGAAATCCTTGCCCCCATGGACCTAATGAACGCAACAGGCTTGCAAACTCTAAGTTCATCTCACTAACGGTTAGACCAGCATCAGTCAGCACTTCATCTTTAATTATTTCTCCAGCTAATAAAAATTTAATACACTCATGCAATTGCTCTGCAAATACTTGGAAATCTTTTTGTTTTAACGATAAGCCTGCAGCCATCGCATGGCCACCAAACTTTTCAATTAACCCTGGGTTTCTTGCGTTAACTAAAGCTAATGCATCACGAATATGAACACCTTTAACAGAACGAGCAGATCCCTTAATTAAAGCGTCGGCAGAATCATTATCACGAGCAAAAACAATAACAGGTCGATTAATTTTCTCTTTAATTCGTGAAGCCAATATACCAATCACTCCCTGATGCCACTCAGGATCAAAAAGGCACATGGCAACTGGACGAACTTCACTGTTTGTATTTAGCTCATGTTTTTTAAGATAACTTTCCAAATCAACACTGGCTTGATCCAACATTTCCTTTTCAATCATTTTTCTAGATCGGTTTAATTGATCAAGCTGTGAAGCAATCGGCAAGGCTTTAGCTAGCGAATCAGCAAGCAAACACTCAATACCAATGGACATATCATCTAAACGACCTGCAGCATTAAGTCTAGGACCAATTGCAAAACCAAGATCTGAAGCTTGGCATTGAGTATAATCACGATTAGCAACTTGTAAAATCGCTTGAATGCCTGGACACGCCAAACCACTTCGAATTCGTTTTAATCCTTGCTCAACTAAAATACGATTATTTCTATCTAGCACAACGACATCAGCTACTGTGCCTAATGCAACAATATCAAGTAAAGTTGCTAAGTTAGGCTCTTCTATCTGTTGCTGTTGAAACCAACCGCTAGTTCGCATAATACTGCGTAAGACCAACATTAAATAAAAAGCAACACCAACACCCGCAAGGTTTTTACTCGCAAAGTTATCGCCGGGTTGATTAGGATTAACAATTGACAAAGCCTCTGGTAATTTATCTGCCGCTAAATGATGATCGGTTACAATAACAGGAATGCCTAATTGGTTTGCTCTCTCTACCCCTTCGACATTAGCAATTCCATTATCAACAGTAATAATTAAATCAGGAGATAATTGATGCGCGTACTCAACCAGTTTTACAGATAAACCGTAACCAAACTTAAACCGATCGGGTACTAGAAAATTAATTTTTTGTGCGCCTAACATTTTTAAAGACTTAAGCATAACTGCACTGCTCGTTGCACCATCAGCATCAAAATCTCCAATCACTAAAATTGACTGGTTTGCTTTGACTGCGTCAAATACATGGTTTGCTGCTTGCTCAATATTTTTTAAACCATTAGGCGAAAGTAATCCTGACAAGCCATAATCAAGTTCTTCGTGATTTTGAACCCCTCTAGACGCTAAAATTTGTTGCAACTTAGGCGTGTATATTTTTAAACTCGGATCAATATCCGCTTGTTCTCGACGAGATACTTTTCGTAAAATCATATTTTCATTGAAAAGTGAGTTTTAAAAAAGCTCACTACTTTATTCATTATGTCAGGTTCAGGTGCTATGGATAACACCGCATCTTGGCATATTAACATGGAAGAAACTAATTTGTTTGAACTAGTTTTAGAAAACCAGTAGTCAATAATTTTAGAGTATTTATCTCTCTCATCATCTAATGCAATTAAGGCATAGTCATCGACCTCACATTCCGCTAACTCTGACAATGTTTTATTCGATAACATACTATTTAAGCAAAAAGATTTTATTAACTCATTATCACTAATGATCACTAAGTTTTCATTTTTTATAAATTTAATTTCGTCAAGTTGCAAAGGGTTAATTTGGCCAGAAAAATGTACATTAATCATTGTTTCTACGGGCGTGTCCAATAACCCCTGGTAATCAATCATTTGTTTAATCAACATTTGAATTTCAGTTGCAAGCTGTTGCCAATAAGTAGCATCTTTTCCTATATATGGAAAATTAAACATATCTTTGCCAATCAACTCATTAACGGGTAAAGCGGTTAGATTCATTTCTTGTTCACTGGTAAATAACCAAGAATATTTATCAACTAAATAGAGCTTTTCCCCTTCTCTCATTAATCTTTCATTAATTTGTGTCACAATTCTCAAGGCATCATTATGGGATAGCTCTAGTGGCGACGGCCCTAACATATAAGCTCCCCGGTGTGTTAGTTGAACTAATACAGGATCACAACAACATGCCGTTTTTACGTTTTCATCAATATCAAACTGTGATAAACGTAACCTTGTCCATGGCAGATCTTTATCACTTAAACCAATAAAATCACAAAACAATGACTGCCAATTTTCTGTTAGCGGTGAAACCGCTACTTTTTTACTAGGAAAAATATTGAGCGCTTCAATTTGGTATTGAGCAATTTGAGGTAAAAATACACAGAAATTTTTCATTATATGTTAGACCTTAAATAGTCAATCAAAATGTCGTTTAGTTTGGAAAACTTGCTTCGATAAAACCTGCCCTTGAGATTGTAAAAAGCGTTTTTGTAAAAAATCAAACAACCAAACATTATACTGCCTAACTTCATTTAAAAAAGGAACCACAGATTTATCCAACAACTGATGTGCAGCTAAGTTTTTTGATGAAATAATTGGCATTACACCGGGTAATGGATAATCAGAAGCATAGAGCAACCGAGAGTGCCAGTGTTGGTTTTCAACCACCTTTTTAATATCGCTTACTTTTCGATTAAATAGGTTTAGTGCAGAAATATCTGCCAATAAATTTTTATTGTAGGCCTGCTCATTCATTAGTCGGCTAAATAAATCAAAGTTAGCAACCTCTTTTTTTGAGCGCGCTTCTATATCTTTACTAACACCTAATGTCGCACAGTGAGCAACAATAACTTTCACTCCTTTTTCTAAAGGTTTACGCAATAAAAGCGGGTTTGATAAGCGCTGTAGTTTTTTACTGTGAACCGCTTTCTCTTCACCTGCATGAGTCAGCAAAGGCATTTTTAATTCAATGAGTTTGTCATAAAAAGCATTGCAAGCATCTGACGAAGGGTCAATATTCATTGCTGGAGGCAGCCACTTGACAGCTTTTGCCCCTTGGGCTTTACACCATTCCAATTTTTCTAAGCAGTCCTCACGATAAGGATGAATCGATGCTATCCATTCAAACGCCTTATTTTGTTTAGCAACTCTTGCAGCAAACTCATTAGGTGTATAAATAGTCGACTCTTTTTTCTGTGCGATTCCTTTATGATCATGATAAAAGTCAAAGGCCAACAGCATAAACTTAACACCTGGCGGAACAGTTAATGCGAGCTGATTAAGCACATTCAAGTTATCTTCATCGGCAGACTCCGGTGATTTAACACAAGCAGCGCTCAAATAGAAAGCATACTGCAGTCGTTGTAATGGACTAAGCCAGGTACGCATTTTAGGATTTAGCCAAATCCCGCTCACTTCTTTTTGACTCAAACCAGTTCCCACTAAATGAAAATGACAATCCCATAAAGAAGCAAAATCAATATCTTGCAATGCCTTTTGCATCAATTCATGTTCTTTTAAATGTTGTGGAAATATATCTGTCTGGCATGGATTACGAACAGGTCCATCAAAATAATGATACCAAGCACCAGCCCCGGCTAAAGAGAAGGCTCCTCCCGCCAATAAAGTCCCCTTAAGCAGCTTTCTGCGACGCAAAAGTGTTTCCTATTGTTATTATTTGATTATATTGAATACTACATGATTTATTCGGTAAAGATTATAAATATCTCCAAACTCTATATAATTTGAACCTTTATCAAATATTCTATTACGAGGTTTAAACATTGCTCAAATCAGAGTTTTGGTACGACAACAATTAACCAGGCTTTGGATAATAGAACTCAACAAACTTTTTAGTGGATCGTTATTTCAAGCAATTAGAAACTAAATTTTAAAACGATTGACAACCTCACTGAGTTGTTCAGAGTTTTCGCTGAGTGTACTACATCGATCTTTCATTATATTTGCAGCCTTAGTACCATTGGTCGCCATTTCACGGAAACTATCAATCACTTTCTCAACTTGGTTAGCGGCTTGGTTTTGTTTTTCAGTTGATGTCACTATATAATTATTTTGTTGTTGTACTGTATCAATACTTGCGAGGATCTCTTCTAGAATTTCGCGAATATGAGTCACCTGTTCTACACTCATTTTCATTTGCTCACAGCTATTATTCATTACCGTACTGGCTTCTTTAGAGCTGCTCTGTAACCCCTCGATGATAGTTTGAATACTATTAGTAGATTCTTGAGTACGGCTGGCAAGAGTTCTGACTTCATCAGCAACAACTGCAAAACCTCGTCCTTGCTCTCCAGCTCTAGCCGCTTCAATTGCAGCATTTAGGGCTAATAAGTTGGTTTGATCTGCAATACTTTTAATAACGTTAAGAACTTCTCCGATTCCTTCAGAATCCATTCTCAACTTATCCATAACTGAGGAAGCTTGCTCTAGACCAATAAACATTTTTTCTATTGCTTCTACCGACTCTTTCACTTCTGCCTGCCCATTAAGAGCCTTTGTATTAGCTTCATCAGCCGAAATTCTTGCAACTTTAGCATTATCAAAAATTTCTTGTGCCGCCGAGACTACGGATAATACCGTTTCTCCAGCTAGATTAGCTTGCTCCATAGCATGCGAAGAACGACCTGATGCAGAAACACTTAATTCAGAAAAATCATCAACGGTCACACTCAGGTTATTCGTTGAACCAGAAACCTGCTTAATTAACTGATGTATACGCTCAACAAAACGATTAAATTCGGCAGCAACATGACCCACTTCATCGTTAGTTAAAACTTGTAGACGCTTAGTTAAGTCACCATCACCATGCGCTATTTCAGCCATTGCTGACTCTATATTTTTCAACGGTTTAACGATAGAGCGTGTAACCAACATGGTTACCAATGTGATAGCTCCTAAAATAATCGAGATAAATATTATACTGGTTGTAATAGACTGATTAACTTTTTCCTCAACTAGTTTTTTGGGCACCATTAAAGCTAAAACCCAAGAAAATTCAGGCTGTTTGCTCGTGAGTTCATAAAATGAAACTTCCTGTTCAACATTATTCCAAGTCAAAGAAGTTCTACCTGATCTTTTTTCAGCAACTAAACTTGCTAAACTACTAAAACCTTGATTGCCTGCTCTTTCGTCCAATGTAGATAATGGTGCATTCAATGGTAGCTCTTCACCATCAGAGCGTTGCGGCATGTATAGTATATTACCATCTCTTGTTGCTAGTATTGCTTGTCCTTGCTCTTTATAACGAACATTATCTACAATATCGCCCATAGTGGTTAGCAAAATATCCATTCCGCCTAAGCCAATAAATTCACCATTTTTATTCGTAACGGGGACATAAAGAGCACAATAAATAGACTGATCTAGCGTATCACGATCGATATTGCCCACATGCAAAGTATTTTTTTTAGCAGCATTAGCATACCAAGTTCGAGTAACCATATCATAACCATCACGATACATAGCGCCTTTTTCGTAAAAATACCCGCCGCTCTTTTGATGGCCAAAAAAGACTGACTTTATTGTAGGATCACTGCTGGATTCAGATGTAAATAACTCAATCATCGTATCAAAGGTCTTGTCATTCGATAGATCTTGTTCTTTGCTTTGATAACTATCCAGCCAATTTCTTAAAAAAGGACTGCGAAACAAAGTCTCTAATCGTCGTCCTTTTTCTTCGAAAAACGCTGTTATTTTGCCGCCTTCCAATTTAACGATATTCGCTAAATCATTTCGGATACTTTCATGACTATCAGTTGCAAGATTGGAAACTACAATAAAGCTACTAATCAACAATAAGATTGATATCGAGCCTAATAAATAAATAAGCAACTTACGTGATATTGACATTTCTTGGTAATCATTTTTATTTTTAAGAATACTGACTATTAATCTAGTCGTTAAATGACTACTTTTCAAATTATTCAAACATCATAAGGCCTCTAGCCCACTGGCTCATAACAATATAATGTTATTAATTAGTTGAACGTATAAAAATAGCATCGCCAATTTTATCAAATGCTATGCGGTAGGTTTCTGCATCCTCAATAACACGATCATTTTGCGTGTTTTGTCCTTGGTGACTACTCGAGAGAGAACTCATTACAAAATTAAGCCTGACTTGGGTTTCGTTCGCCTTTAATTCTTCTATAAATGCCGTAGCTTGTGTATGAGAGCTCTTAATAACTGCTCTTTTATCAGAATCACCGGTCAAATCATCTAGATCTATTTTTAAGTCTCCGAGCTTAAAGATAACTCTTTCAGACTCTTTTTCTTTGGTAGCACTTTTTGCTGTAATGAAACCGCTTTGAATATCAGCATTATTAATAATGTATCCTAAATCCTGAAAGACAGAAATGGTAGCAGCAAAAACAACGCTCTTTGAAGTTTGAAAATGATGCGACTGAATAGCTTGCAGTTCAAGTGAAGTCTTAGCCGGGCGTTTTTCAACCGAGCTGCACCCCAACAAATTAAGAGCAATAAACAGAGGTAGCAATAATAAACTACACCACTGGAT
This sequence comes from Aliikangiella litoralis, assembly GCF_052495765.1. The sequence goes on from NZ_CP199292.1 coordinate 3,689,444, forward strand.
GATTTTTATATTTTTTGCTCCACCCCTTTTACTCATAAAGTCTCCGATAAAATTAAAAACAGACAAAAATACACATTAATTTATCTTATATCACTCAAAAACTTGATGAACGGCTTTTAAAATCAACAACCTTGTCGTTTTCATCAAACTTGATAATCAAAGTCATTGTTCGAGATGATGTTTCAAAACCTGATGCTGATTGTTGACTGCCTAATAAAATAATTGTGGCAAAACTTGATGAAGATGAAGACTGAGTAATGCTGGCATGTTTTTGATAAGTCCATACTTCTCTACCTCCAGCATCACTCGTTGTGATATTAGGTGCTCCAAACGCTTCTATCACTTGCACTTTAGTCGTTTGGTTTTTCTTTAGTGTCAGTTGAACTTGACCATGAGTCAGGTTAGAGCGAACCATATTTTTACTAGCTGGCAAAGGAGATTGGCAGCTAGAGGTTAAACTAACTAACACTGTAGATAAAAATAAGGTAGATAATGATTTCATAAAGTAACAGTCTCAATTTCTATTCAAATAATTCATTGATTAGAGCAAATCCAATACAATCGATACTCTATATTATGAACAAAACGATCTGTAGCTTCTGTACTCAAATGTATGAAAAATGTAGTGACCCAATAGGTCAAATAGTGATTATTGATGATAAGAAGAACACATAATTAACCTAAATACTAGATAAATGACGGGGTAAATAATCAAAGATATTTTGTTTAAACATTTGAAATATAAGGGATAAGTCAACTCGTTGAATTCTCTTATTCCGAATTCATCAGGCTGATTACTGCGATCTAACACCTATTAAATCGCAGCTTTGGCAATAAAGAATAAAATTACTGCTTTCGATTTGAAATCAAATCATCAACCACGGCGGGCTCAGCCAGAGTAGAAATATCACCTAAATTTGAAAAGTCATTTTCAGCTATTTTTCTTAAGATTCGACGCATTATTTTGCCCGAACGTGTTTTAGGTAACCCTGGAGCAAACTGAATGAAGTCAGGGGAAGCAATCGGACCAATTTCTTTTCTAACCCACTGTACCAGCTCTTTTTCAAGAGCATCATTACCTTCTAAGCCAGCATTAAGGGTGACAAACGTATAAATACCTTGACCTTTTATGTCATGAGGATAACCAACTACAGCAGCTTCCGCGACCTTAGGATGAGCGACTAATGCGCTTTCTACTTCAGCTGTTCCCATTCTATGGCCAGATATATTCAACACATCATCAACCCGACCGGTAATCCAATAATAGTTATCTTCATCTCGACGAGCGCCATCACCTGTAAAATATAATCCCTCAAATGTACTAAAGTAAGTATCAATAAACCGCTGGTGATCACCGTAAACTGTTCTCATTTGACCAGGCCAACTATCTTTAATTACTAAATTTCCATCGGTGGCACCGCTCAATTCTTGACCCTCACTATCAACTAATGCAGGTTGAATGCCAAACATGGGTCTAGTGGCAGAACCAGGTTTTAGCGGGGTAGCCCCAGGAAGAGGTGATATTAAAATACCTCCCGTTTCAGTCTGCCACCAAGTATCAACGATTGGGCAACGCTGCTCACCAATAACATCATAATACCACTGCCATGCTTCTGGATTAATTGGTTCACCAACACTTCCCAAAAGACGTAACGATTGTCTTGAGGTCGATTTTACCGGTCCATCACCTTCTCGCATTAAAGCTCTAATGGCCGTTGGCGCAGTGTAGCAAACATTCACTTGATGCTTATCACAAACTTGCCAGAATCGACTCGAATCAGGATAGTTAGGCACTCCTTCAAACATTAAAGTTGTCGCGCCATTGGCTAATGGACCATAAACGATGTAACTGTGACCAGTTATCCAACCAACATCTGCTGTACACCAATAAATATCACCAGGGTGGTAATCAAAAACATACTGATGCGTGATCGAAGCATACACCAGATAACCACCACTAGTATGTAAAACACCTTTAGGTTTACCAGTTGAACCAGAGGTATATAAAATAAATAAAGGATCTTCTGCGTTCATTTCTTCTGGGGGACATTCTGCGCTAACTTTTTCTGCTTGCTCGTGATACCAAAAATCCAAAGAATCATTCCATTCAACTTCTGTTTCAGAGTTTTTAACCACTAATACCGATTCTAAGTAATCAGAAACACCAGCTTTTTTTGCCGCATCATCAACATTTTTCTTCAGTGGAATTTGTTTACCACCACGATTGCTGAAATCAGCTGTAATCACCAATTTGCTCTCACAATCAATAATTCTTCCGGCTAAAGCATCAGCAGAAAAACCGCCAAATACCACCGAGTGAACAGCACCAATTCGAGCACAAGCTAACATTGCATAAGCCGCTTCAGGTATCATTGGCATATAAAGTGTTACTCGATCCCCTTTTGCAACACCACGCTCTTTTAAAACATTGGCAAAACGACAAACATGATTATAAAGTTCTTGATAACTAATCTTTTTAGAAATATCTGGATTATCTCCTTCCCAGATAATTGCAGTTTGCTCCGCTTTTGCAGGCAAATGACGATCTATACAGTTAGCACTTACATTAAGAGTGCCATCATGATACCACTGGATATGAAGATCATCTTTCGCATAAGAAACGTCTTTTATCTGAGTGTAAGGCTTAATCCAATCTAATCTTTTACCTTGCTCGCTCCAAAAAGTTTCATTATTTTCAATTGAAGCTTGGTACATTTCAAAATATTCACTTTCATCGACATATGCGCTTTCTGCGACTTTTTTATTTACAGGGAAAGTTTTCGACATTTTTCTATCCTATTCCTTATTTCTAACACTGATTAAATATTTTTTATGTTTATTCTTCACTTGAATAAGCTTTTTATCACCCAACTTAATGGCGCTTATTCAAAGCACTTTGCTGCAAAAAAGTCTGCTACGTACCCTTACCATACAAAAATCGATTGATGATAAGCCATGCTGGTTAACCAGCCTATTATTAGTGTCGACACAGCTTAGCATAAGAAATACTTAAAATGTCATAAGCTTAATTCATATTAGGCAATTTTAACCTTCAAATAAGCAAGGCAAATGGTGCAGTTGAGTAAATATTGACGTTATAATTGTACAATCCGTAACTTGTCTTCAAATGATTATGTTGATACAAAAAGAAAGTGACAGCAATTTAATATCAATAAAAGGCTATAAACCAGGTTTTATTAACGTATCAGGACAATCATATGATTGTGGGTTAATTTTAACACCTAACCAGCTAACAACAATAAGCGATGAAATCAGTTTTGATAAACTGGAGATTGGATATTTAAAAAATATTATTAGCAAAGAAACTGAAATATTAATTATAGGAACCGGAGAACAACATCTGTTTTTCCCTTCTAACATTTTATCTGCTCTTAACTCAATGGGCATTGCCGCCGAAGCAATGGCAACTCGCCAAGCTTGCCACACATTTCAAGTTCTCAGTTATGAAAAGCGCAAGGTTGTTGCGCTCTTATTTCTATAATCAATCAGCTTATTTATTTAGCAGAATTTGCTTCGACAGAAGCAGATGGAGAAAGCTTAGCCTTTTCAACTAAGTGGGTAGACAACTTGCCCGCAGGTACATAACCACCGATTAGCTCACCATCATCAAGTATAATGGCGGGAGTTCCTGATAAGTTAAATTTGCGAGTTAAATCGTAATGTTTATTAATTGGATTATTACATGATTTGGATGTAAATTTGCGTCTCAATTTTGCATCATCCATAGCACTAATAGGATCATCTGCGCACCACACAGAGACTAATTTTTGATAAGCTTCTGAGCCAATTCCCGCTCTTGGGTAAGCTAAATAACGAACAGTAATCCCCTTTTTATTGTAATCTTTCATCTCTTTATGTAACTTCCGACAATAGCCACAATCGACATCGGTAAAAACAGTCACAACATATTTTTCTTCTTTAGCTCTAAAAATCACCATGTCAGACTCATCAATCGCTGCAATCGCCTTGGCTCTCATCGGTGCATTTTTAGTTGCAAAATTAGTAATGGCTTGTTGGCTATGATTAATTGGCTGTTGTTCAGCCAACTCTAATAAATTCCCCGTAAAAATGAACTTACCGTCCTCGGAAACATAAAGGAGTTGTCCCGAATAAAAAGCCTGATAAAATCCATTAATTGGACTTATTTCTATATCAGAGATTTCTATCCCTGGTAATTTTTGTTCTAGTTGTGCTTTTAACTGCATCGCTTTAGAAGAGTTTTTGTCGAGCATATTCTCTGTTTTATTCTGTAAACCAGCAAGAGATGTTTCATTGCTCTCTTCCATTGTAGAAATAGAGTCATGTGAGTACACCCCTAAATAAAATGAGGTAGAAAGTAATGCGAATGCCGCTAAGGCACCTAATTTTTGTGTAAGAGACATAATTCTAATCTTTTCTATTTAATCAAATCGGTGAGTAAATGCTTGTCCTTAAAATAGCACGTTGTCATCTACCCGTTAAGCTATTATTAGGTAAAATATTATTAATACAACTTAAGGGAGATAGAACTTCGTGTTTTACCTACCTTAGCCATACTGACATATCGCCCATACTGCGCTAGCACTCAAGTAGATTCTAATTCTATAGGACAAACGGAATAAAAACAGTGATAAATGACCGCTTTTTAGCCTCTTGGATGATGTTCAGCGTGAATTGACTTAAGCCGCTCTTTCGCTATATGAGTGTAAATCTGAGTTGTTGATAAGTCACTGTGCCCTAAGAGCATTTGTAATGACCTTAAGTCAGCTCCATGAGCTAATAAATGAGTCGCAAAAGCATGTCGAAGTGTGTGTGGTGAGAGGTGTTTGGTAATACCTGCTAATTGTGCATAATGTTTTATTCGATACCAAAAAGTTTGTCTCGTCATTTTTTTGCCTCGCTTAGAAACAAACAAATAATCGCAAAGCTTATTACCTAAATAATCAGCTCGAGCAAAACGCAAATAACGTTCTATAGCTGTAATGGCCGCCTCACCAAACGGAACAAGTCTTTCTTTGCTGCCTTTACCCGTCACTCTAAGGGCACCTTGCATTAAATCAATTTGGTTAAATTCAATGGCAATAAGCTCAGAAACTCTCAGCCCACTGGCATACATTAGCTCCAACATAGCAAGATCCCTAATACCTAAAGAAGTTTCTTTATCAGGCATAGCCAATAACTTTTCTACATCGGATTCAGATAAAGAGTGTGGTAAAGGTTTGCCTAATTTAGGCAAAGCTACTTTGGCAACAGGATCTTTAACGATTAACCCTAATTCAATCGCATAACGATAAAAGCGCCTCAAACATGAAATCATCCTCGCTGTTGAACGTGCAGAATATCGATTTGAACTTCGGGCAGCGATATATTGCTGAATTAACTCATCTGAAACATTTAATAGCGTTACCTTTTTTGAATACAGCCAACGAGCCAATAGCGTTAGGTCAGCTCTGTAACTATCTAGTGTGTGTTGGCTTAAGCCATCATGCATCCAGATGTGATCGACAAATAGCTTTATTTGCTCATCATCAGCAGGAAAAACAGATACATCATGATCCACGAACGGTCACCACTTCATTTAGTCAATTAGTTGTTCGAAAAATAATAACTAACTTTAAACTTAATTCATAACCCTGTTGTTTTTATCCTTAATTAACAACGAAAAAAGCCGCTAACTTTATGATTTTTAAAATATTATAGAAAGTTAGATGTGATTAATCTAGGGTGTTGAATACTGGTAAAGTACAGATTATATGAATAATCCTAACAATACTTTTGCTAAGACACCAGTGCAATTCAAAACCTATAAAAAATTTAGAAGTAATAAAAAAGGCTATTCATACTGAATAGCCTTTTGAATATGGTGGGTCGTGGGCGATTCGAACGCCCGACCAATTGATTAAAAGTCAACTGCTCTACCGGCTGAGCTAACGACCCGATGCGGTGCGCATTATGATGGTTTTAAAAAAAAATACAAGTATTTTTTATTAAATATTAGCTTTCTCACATGAATTGTCGCTATCATCCACACTTTCAATTGTTTAGACTAACACAAAGCCAGTTTATTCAAGTGAACAAACTCAAGCTGTTAAAGGTAAATCAAACTGAAAACGAGCCCCTCCTTCCGGATTGTTACAAGCTTTTATTTCACTACCCAACAATCGCACAAGCTTTTTAGTAATTGTTAAGCCTAAGCCAATATGGCGGCTTTCATCATCTATTGCTTGTGATCCTCGATATCGAGGATCAAACAAATAAGGCAATTCATCTTGATTAATCCCCGTTCCACTGTCTTTTATCAATAACTTAATATCGTTACTTTGTTCACCAATAAAGGCTCCCAAACATATTTTACCATTCTGAGGTGTGTGCCTAATTGCATTTTCAATGAGATTAGTCAATATTCTTTCAAGCTTAGCAATATCTGTCACAACCATTAAGTCGTTTTCACTCATTTCAACTTCTATTTCAATATTTTTTCGTTGTGCCGACAAAGAGAACTTATCAACCATATCGTATAATAAATCGGCAATCGGAAACTTTTCTAACGAAACAGTAACCTGCCCAGACTCTAGATGAGCCAACTCAAAGATTTGATCAACAAAACCTTTAAGAGAATAAGCATTTTTAAGGCAACGATTAACATAACTTAAATTTTCTTCTCGTGATAACGCCCCTTGTTTCAATTTAATTGTTTCTAAGAAGCCTTGCAAAGAAGCCAGTGGCGTGCGTAAATCATGTGATAAATGCGCTAATAACTCTCTCCGTTCTATATCAACAATAGATAGTTTTTCTAATTGGTTATTGGCTTGTTCTATCAGTTGGTTAAATGCCTGTGACAACTCAGACACTTCAACACCTTTAGCAGCGTCTACAATAGGTGGTAATTTTTGATTTATTTCGGTTAAACTAAGTAAACGTACTTGTTGTGTCAGATCTTTTAATGGACTGACAAAATATCGAAAGCCAGCAAGTAACAAAAAGAGCAAGAATAATAATGTGGCTACCGCAACCAGTCCAATTAACTGTATTCTTTCGTTATCTCTGATACTACTAAAAATACTGTCATATACCTGCCCACCAATAATCACAAAAAGATAACCTTCAAGTTTATCATTCTTTAAAATTGGAGAAGTTGAAAAAACTTTCTTTTGATCACTTCTAGGATCATCAGCATAAATAGGCAAACTTTTTTTATTGTTTATAATTGCTTTAATTGGAGATAAATCTATTTTATCTCGGATCACTTCGCCTGGCTTCGCAGAGTAAGTTAATATTTTACCCTGACGATCTAATACATAAAATTCAAAGTTAGGCCCTAATATCATCATCGAATGAAACAAATTTTCGAGCGCTTTATAATCATATACATTACTTGACAATAAAGGGTTATCATTCACTAAATGTGATGCTAAATCCTGATGTAAAACTTGTTCTGCTTGATCTCTTGAAATAGAGTCTAGCGATTGAACAATCAACATAAAAGCAGCAACAACAATAATAAAAGCCACTAAAAGAGTAATGCCTAGCTTTTGATAAAGAGATAATTTCATATTAACTAATTTGACAACTGGCAATTTTTTGAACTGAGTCGATAACCAACGCCCCAAACAGTTTGAATCACAGCTTTTCCTTTAACAGCGAGTTCCAATTTATTTCTTAAGCGATTGATATGAGAATTTACCGTATGTTCATAACCTTCATGATCATATCCCCATACCTTATCTAAAAGCTGTGTTCTTGAAAAAACTTGCTCTGGATGCGAAACAAAGTATTTTAAAAGATCAAACTCTAATGCAGTTAAATCGAGTGGATGTTTAGCAAAACAAGCTTTGCGTTGCGCCGCATCTAAAACCAGATCACCCACTCGCACTTTAACATTATTTATTTCCGTTTTTAATTTCGCCTGATGATAAAGTTGGCTTCTTCGAATTCTAGCTCTCACTCTAGCTTGCAATGCAGGAATACTAAAAGGTTTAGTCATATAGTCATCGGCTCCAACTTCTAAACCAATAATTTGATCGACTTCAGAACTTTTGGCAGTCAATATTAAAATAGATTGCTCAGGTTTAATTTCTCTCACCTGTTTACAAACATCCAGACCACATAAACCCGGTAAAGTTAAGTCAAGAATAACTAAGTCAAAAGCTTTTTCAGTAATAAGAGAAACAGCCTCATCGCCACGGTGGCAAATATCGCACTCATATGCCAAATCTTCTAAATTTACTTTTAGCAACTCAGCTATATCGATATCATCTTCTACAATAAGAATTTTTTGTGATTGATTCATTGTTTTTATCAGCCAGAGGCTGAAAAACTCAGCCTCATTATTTAGTGGATTTATTACCTTTTATTGAGTACGCGTTATCAAAACACTCATTGCTGGATTATCAAATCGATGAGACTCATTAAGTATAGAAGTACTTAAACCGTCATCTAAACTAATTACTCCAGAATGTATTGCGACAAAATCAACATCATCTCTTACTGAATTAAATCCTTCTCCGCCATTAGCTGGTCCAGGAATTGTTCCATCAGCTTCGTTGTTTGCTTCTGTCCCCGAATCATAAACACCTACTCTATAACGTATTGACTCACTAACCTGTAAATTTGTTACATTAGCACGACTTAGCCCTGTAAAAGCATCATTCGTATTAACTAACATACTAGCAATTGATAAATATAAATCACCTGTTTCGGTTGTTTCTATTAATATAGTCTCATCATTTCCAGGCATTAAAACCCCATTACCAGATTGACCAACAATAACATTGCTTTCAGCTAATAATGGGGAATTATCACCAGACTCTGCCATCGTTTCTAATGCCACTGAAGCTGATTGGTTAAGCAGCCAAAAAGCACCTTCAGAGTGTAAAATAACTGCCATTGGTGAAAGTGGTTGATTGTGAGTTAAGTTAATTACCTGAATCGAAAATATTTTAACCAATGGTTCAGGCTCTGGCGGCGGCGGTGGAGTATAACTATTATTATCACTACACGCATTTAGCAATATTGCACCAGTAATTATACTAATACGTAAAATTAAACGGGAAAATTGATAACTCATTGTCATACCCTCCTATTGTACTTCAACTCGAACTCTTAATACTGGGTTTAGCCAGCGATGAATACGATTATCCAAATCACTTTTACCAGCTGTTGGTTGATCATCTCCTAAATTTCCGCGATGAACATGCACAGTTTGATTGGCATCAGTAGTTGCAACGCCAGTTCCATTAGTTCCACCATCCATTCCTGGTGCAGCAGGAATACCTGCTGCATTTGATGCACCGCCACCATTAATAATTTCATCATTGGCCTCTGTCCCAGCATCATAGGCATTCACATTAATCCAATAAACACCGGGTTCAGTTGGAATCTTCCAGCTATCAATTCCGGCAAAACCATCGTTAGTTGGTAATAACATTGAACTCAGTGATAAATATTCGTTTGTTCCAGTGTCTAGCATCAATTGTGTATTAGTACCGGGAGTCAATAAACCACCCGCTGTTTTTTTTACTACTACTGCATTAGCTGCATTTAATACACCAACAACTCCGCTAATATTGCCACCTTCAGCCAACATTTGTAACTCTGATGACGCTGCTTGACCCACCTTAAAAATATGAGTGTTCATATCATGGCCTGCAACCACAAAAGGAGTAAAGTGAATACCGTTAGTTAAATTAGAAATGGTGATATCAAGTTGTTGAGCGCTCACCAAAGGCGAAGTGATAGCTAAAGAACTAGCCAACAGTAGTTGAGAAACTTTCATTTTTTTAATCCTCTATAAGAAAACAAGCTACAGAATAATCAGCTCACTTCTCAATAGAGTCACAAAATTATCACAAGTTTATCACTTCCATTTTAAACCAAAATAAAACGGTCAAAATGTTTCTCTAAATAAATGCTAAGGACCAGCCGATCCTATTTTATTTAACCACTCTGGAGACATTGAGCGTAACTTTTCAACACCATTACGCACCACTTTAATTGTCTCTTCTATGTCTTCATTAGAAGTGAATCGCCCAAAAGAAAAACGCAATGATGAATGAGCAGCCAAGTCATTTAATCCTAGTGACTTTAAAACATGGGAAGGTTCTACACTTGCAGAAGTACAGGCAGATCCTGAAGAAACAGCAATATCTTTAAACGCCATAAGCAAGGTTTCACTATCGACATAATCAAACCTCACATTAATAATACCTGCAACCGTTTGATTTAAATCGCCGTTAACAAAAACCTCTTCAATTTGTTTAATCTCAGACCAAAATTTTTGTTTTAACTGAAAAACTCTTGCATTTTCCTCTTCTTGTTTAACTCTCGCCAAATCAAAAGCAGCTCCCATTCCTACAATTTGATGAGTGGCTAAAGTTCCTGAACGCAAACCTCTCTCATGCCCGCCACCATGAATCTGAGCAACAATATTGGGTTGTAAATTTTTACGTGCGTAAAGAACACCTATACCTTTAGGTCCATAAATTTTATGTGCACATAAAGAAATCAAATCAACCGGTAACTCAGAGACGTCAATTGATATTTTCCCAGCACTTTGAGCAGCATCAACATGAAAAGGAATATTGTTTTCGTGAGCAATTTCTCCAATTTTTTTTATGTCTTGAATCGTCCCTATTTCATTATTAACATGCATAATTGAAATTAAAACGGTATCTTTTTGAATGGCATCGGCAACCGATTGAGGATTAATTAAACCACTTTTTTCAGGTTTTAAATAAGTCACTTCGAAGCCTTGTGTTTCTAAAAACTCACAGGTATCAAGTACGGCTTTATGCTCAAATTCACTCGTAATAATATGTCCTTTTCCATGAGATTCTGCAAGCCCTTTAATAGCTAGATTATTAGCTTCAGTCGCCCCAGAAGTCCATATTACTTCTCTTGGATCTGCCCCAATTAAATCAGCCACCTGATTGCGCGCAATATCAACTAACTCTTCAGCTTGCCATCCAAAACGATGAGAGCGAGATGCAGGATTTCCGAAAACCCCATCAAGCGTTAAACACTCTGACATTTTTTCTGCAACCTCGGGATCTACAGGAGTCGTTGCTGCATAATCTAAATAAATGACTTTTCTCATTGCCTACATACCATCAGATGTTGAAGTTATCTTTTATTTATTACTTTTGTGTTTATCACAATAATTTAAAACTGAACGTAAAAAGCCACGCAAAATATTCATTTCACTTTGCGTGATATCTGCTTTACTTAATAACCGATTCATTCGAATATTAATTTGTTTTTCTTGTTGAGGCTGAATATAACCTGTATGCCTCATAACCTGATCAAAGTGCTGTAATACACCGTTCAATTGCTCCCGAGTAATGGGCACTTCATTTTCCGTTATTCGCTGACTAGGAACATCAAACTCAGCAAAAGCCAGTCTAAGTTCATAGGCTATTAGCTGAACGGCAGATGCCAGATTTAACGAAGAATACTCAGGGTTGGTTGGAATACAAACATGATAATGACACATGTGTAACTCTTCATTAGTAAGCCCCGAATTTTCAGTACCAAAAAGTAGTGCCACTGGGTAACGTTCTGGGTTCTGCTGAATTATTTCTGTCAGTTCTCTTGGCGTAATCAATTTGCTTGGCAAACTTCGTGTTCTAGCACTCGTTCCTACAATTAACCGACAATCAGCAACAGCCTCTTCAATTGATGAGCTAACTTGGGCACTGGCGAGAATATCGGTAGCCCTCGATGCTCTTTCTGTTGCTTCAGCACTAGGATAACGTTTGGGATTAACTAAACCAAGTTTAGATAACCCCATCACTTTCATAGCACGGGCAGCAGCTCCCACATTACCTGGATGTGTCGTATGTGATAGTATTACTCTAATATTTTCTAACATATTTGTTCTAACATCATTGAATTGAATTTAACTCAAGCCTTAATAATCAACTGAACCGCTATAATTGATAAGGCCCATCACCTGCATAAATTTAGGGCGCTATTTTAACATTGTTAGAACATAAAAATAGACAAGCATGAATCATTAGCTCGTTTTCTCACTATTCTTCATCAAATTAGCCCGTTTTATAGAATATTTAGCAATACTTATACTTTTTATTATTCTCCTTAAATCAATATCAGAAGCAGAACCTCTCAATAAGTTAGTTTAAATCATGTGTTTTGAGTAAATTAGCGGCTTTACACTCGAGAACCTTTAATTAAACAAAATAGTCTACACTGAACTAAGTGGTTAAATATGGATATCATTACTCGATATAACTAATAGGCATGGTGTTTGTGAAACTTTATTTGAGTACGGATGTCTATTTAATTGCTGTTAATTTAAGTTTCCAGTTTTATTATTCCTCAGTTATCTCCAATGTTATGGAGCCTACAGCCCGGCCTGATCTGCCAATCATCCGGGATTTTTTTTATCTTCATTGAGGTCATAACTAAACAATTTCTCATCAATGTCATCATTAGTTTAGACTAAACACTTTTCAGCCATAGATAGATAAATGAATTTATAAAATTGTGGTATATACCTTCTTATTTAAATATTAAAGGATCAGTAAATAAGAATAGTAAAACAGATGAGAAGTCTTCTATTTTGACTTACGATAAGCCTCAACAATATGCAAAGACTCTTGAGATAATATTTCCCAACATCGATCAAAGCGAGTTTCTAAAAATGCTGCATCTCGCAGCTGCTTCACATTAATTATTTTATGCTCATCGGCTAAAACTTTTTTACTTTTAGAGGCCGCCACCAATAAAGCATATTCTAATAAATGTTCTTCAGAACCATAACGCCTATCATACTCACTTGATGTATTAACCTCTTTTGTGTAGTAACTGGCTTCATAATCAAGCATATTTTCATTCAGTAACGGTTTTATTAACTTTAGTATTTGCTGACGACGAGCCACATTGACAATAGCAGCATTTTTTCCATTCTGCTTGGCCAGTGTTTTGACAACTTTGGTTGACTCAATGACTTTATTAATGTCGATTAACTCCATGAAATGGAATACATCGGAACGTTCTTCATCAACTAACAAACCAAAAAAACTATCTAATTTGAGCATGCCTAATCCAACTTGTGATTTTTACTGGTTATAAATTGGAATTAACCTATGGTTTTCTTATTATTAATCAGTATAGCAGAAATATGAACACGAGCATTGGAACCCAACTTAGTTTATATCAAATTTTAGTGATTTCTCTTCATTAACCAATAACCTAAAGAAGCAAATAATATCAATGGGATAGCAGCCCCCCAAAACGGCCATAAATTGAACACCAAGCTCGCAGGTCCAAAAGATTGGTTCGCTAAATGGAAGCTAAAACCGAGCATAACACCCGACAAGATTCTTGCTCCCATCGATACACTCCGCATTGGGCCGAAAATAAAAGATGCCGCTAAAAACATCATGACCCCAACCGCTATAGGTTGCATAACTTTTCGCCATGCAGCTAATTCATATAGTTCAGTTTGCATATTGTTACCCGCTAAATATTGGATGTAGCTTAGCAAACCAAGCAAATTAAGAGTTTCAGGTTCTAATACCAAAGTCTCCAACTGCTCATTTTTTAAAGGTGCACGCCAAATCATTGTAGAAATAGAACGAGTAATTATTTGATTCTCTTCAAAAACGGTTTCATCAACATCTGATAACAACCAATTTTCTCCTTGTTGAGTAGCGCTTTTCGCTTGTACTAAACGTTTTAATTGGTTATTGGTATAGGTTGAGGCACTCTGTGTCAATTGATAGATTGTAATATCGTTCAGCTTACCATCCGAAAGCACATTACCAATTTGTATAATTTCGTTATTCTGTTTAGCCCATAACCCAGTTTTAGATAAACTCAACTCTCCTCCACTTATCGCCACGGTTCTTAACTGCTGTGCTGATTTTGTAGCAATAGGAGAAATCCACTCGCCTATAATAATGACAAACACCATTAATATAATTGACGCTTTAATCGTTGATCCCGCTATGCGCCAGGTTGTCATTCCAGCAGCACGCATAACGGTCAATTCGCTATTAGCGGCCATAGTACCTAAACCAAACAATGCACCAATTAACACACTCATAGGAAAAAACTCTAATAAACGGGCAGGAATCATCAAACTAACGAACAACAACGCATCCGACAACTGATATCCCCCCTTACCTAAGTCACCTAGCTCATCGATTAAACTGAATAAACAGCGTAAGCTAGTCAGTAAAAATAACATCATTAAGCTAGTTATAATGACCTGACGAGCGATATATCTATCCAATAAACTCATCATTAATTAGGACTCAAGTGTAGTATTTTCTTAACTTTGCGCTCACGTAACAACCAGTAAGCCAATGCTGCTGCTGCAAGATGTATCCACCAGTAACCTAATTCAACTGGTATTTTTTCATCTTCAATTAAACGACGTCCATTCATCATCAACAATGCATAAACCAGATAAATCATAATCGCAGGAAACAATCGAGAAAACTTGCCTTTTCGTGGTTCGGTTCTTGCCAAAGGAATAGCCAAAAAGCAAAGAATCAGAATAGACAAAGGTGCAGATAGCCGCCAGTGAAGCTCAGCCCATTCTGCTGGTTGCAGGTTTTCTAGTAATTTAACTGTAGAAAGTGATTTTGTTTTTAGCTTTAAATTTTCTGCCTCTGAATTTTTTATACGCATAAAATAGTCAGAATATTTTGTAACCTGCCACTGTTTTAATACCGGGTCAAAATAATAAGTTGCACCATTTTGCATCACTAAAAAAGTTTCAGCGTTTTGGTTAAAATTAGATTTATCATTACTATCCCCTTCGATTAACTGTGCACTTTCAGCCACCTGAATTTGTATATTTTTAATATCAGCTTCAGATTTTTTCTGCGGGTTATCATGGCTTTCAGAAACAGCAAAAATTCCTTTAATAGTCCCCTTGTCATCTTTCAATTGCGCATAAACAACACCAGACTTTGAACTATTCTCTTGAAATCGTCCCGGAGAAAAAGCCCCTAGTCGAGCCTCAGCTTTCTCTTTGGCCAACAAGCTTTTTGTTTGAAAACTCGACCAAGGTGTCACAGCAAAAGATAAAAAGCCGGCTAGAATTGATAAAACGAGCGCAATTGGAAAAATATTACGGGCTAATTGTATTTCATTAACACCTGAAGATTGAATAACCACCATCTCATTTTCGCTATACATTCTTCCAAATGTCAGCAATATAGCAATGAAAAATGATAAAGGTATCAAGAAACCAGCAACTGCCGGTATTTGTAGCCCCAGCAAGCTAAACACTGCTCCAGAAGAGATACTCCCATCAACAGCTAACTGTATGTATTTGATAAAACGCGTACTAATAAAGATTAATATCAGCACAATTAAAATCGCACTGGTAGTTTTTAGAATTTCATTATTGATATATCGCTTGAGGATCAAGTTATTTACTCAGAAAAGTGCTACTTTTACTTAATAATTAGCATATTTTAAGTTAGACTCTCGTTTTCTAAGCTTTTGTAATCAAAAAAGCAATCCAAAAGCTTGCAAGTGGGCACAATATACCACAGCTTTCAGTTAGGCGTCAGCATTGGTTTTATTGCATACCAACATCAGCGCAAAATAAATTGGCTATAAAGTGAGTTTCCAAACAGTTTTGCCGACAACATCGATCAACAAGTTAATAACAAGGTTAGTTGAATGGAATTTAATGTAAAAAGTGGCAACCCAGAAAAACAACGCAGTGCTTGTGTTGTAGTAGGCGTTTTCGAATCAAGAAAATTATCTGCAATGGGAGAACAGCTAGACACTGTTAGTGAAGGGTATCTAAGTAATATTCTAAGACGTGGCGACTTAGAAGGAAAGCTAGGACAAGCTTTGCTATTGCACAATGTTCCTAATACGCTTTCTGATCGAGTACTACTTATTGGCTGTGGTAAAGAACGCGACTTTGGCGATAAGCAATATCGCAAAGTAGTCGCCAAAACAATTACCACATTAAATGATACTGGCTCGATGGAAGCAGTTTGTTTTTTAAGCGAACTGAATGTTAAAGGTCGAGACACTCGTTGGAAAGTCCGTCAAGCGGTAGAAACAGCGCAAGATACATTGTATACATTTGAAGAGTTTAAAAGTAAAACCGATTCAACCAGACGTCCACTCCGCCGACTCACTTTTAATGTAACCACTCGTAAAGAACTCACTTTGGGTGAAAAAGCAATTGAAGAAGGAATAGCAATTTCTAAAGGTGCACACAAAGCTCGTGACTGGGCTAATTTGCCTCCTAATGTTGCAAACCCTACCTATTTAGCCGAGCAGGCAAAATTACTAGCAATGGAGAATGAGCAAATAGATTGCGAGATACTTGACGAATCAGAGTTAAAAGAAATGGGAATGGGTGCTTTTGTTGCAGTTTCACAAGGCTCCGACACCCCGGCTAAAATGATCATTCTTAAATATAACGGTACCGATATAGAACAAAAACCAATTGTGCTAGTGGGTAAAGGGATCACTTTTGATACAGGTGGTATTTCTTTAAAACCAGGCGACCGCATGGATGAAATGAAATATGACATGGGTGGTGCAGCAAGTGTATACGGAGCTTTCATTGCTGCGACAGAAATGAAGTTACCAATTAACCTAATTGCTGTAATTGCAGCAGCAGAAAATATGCCCAGTGGAAAAGCTGCGCGACCAGGTGATATTGTCACATCATTATCAGGTAAAACGATTGAAATATTAAATACTGACGCAGAAGGCAGATTAGTTTTGTGTGATGCACTTACTTATGTTGAACGTTTTGAGCCTGAGGTGGTTATTGATGTAGCAACTCTCACTGGCGCTTGTATTGTCGCGTTAGGCAGCCATGCATCGGGATTAATGAGTAACCATAACCCATTAGCTCACGACTTATTAAATGCTGGTGAATTATGTGGTGACAGAGCCTGGAGACTTCCGCTTTGGGATGAGTATCAAGAACAACTAGAATCCAATTTCGCCGACCTGGCTAATCTAGGTGGTAAAGGTGGAGGAGCAATTACTGCGGGATGTTTTTTATCTCACTTTACTAAAAAGTATCATTGGGCTCACCTCGATATTGCTGGCACAGCCTGGCTATCAGGCAAGCAAAAAGGAGCAACAGGTCGTCCTGTGCCTTTATTAACACAATATTTGATGAGCCGTAGTGAAAATTAAACTTCAACTAAGCGATTAACGATATGACACAAGTTGAATTTTACTCGATTGAGTCAACAGACTCACAAGCCCCTTATGCTCACATTTGTGAAGTCATAAAGCGCGCCTACAGAAAAGGCCAAAAAGTTTTTGTGCATACGGAAAACCGTAGACAAGCCGAAAAAGTCGATGAGCTGCTATGGACTCATGACAGTAAAAGCTTTTTACCTCATCAACTCGTTGACGAGGATCCAGATACGACTCCACCAATTGAAATTGGCTTTGGACAAAACCCTGCAGTCAAACCAGATGTACTTATTAATATTGCCTCAGAAGTCCCTTTATTTTTTAGTCAGTTTGCTTGGGTATTTGAATATGCATACGGTGATGAAGAAAAAAAAGAGCTGGCACGCAGTCGTTTTCGTTTTTATCGTGAACGAGGCTATCCACTCAATCACCGGAAAATTTAATCCCAGATATCATTCCATCATTAACTATTAACTTTAACAACTGAGTTCTAAACCATGGAAAAATCATATACTCCCCAGAACATTGAAAAAAAGTGGTATCAGTCCTGGGAGGACGCCAATCATTTCAAAGCGAGCGGTCAAGGAGAGCCATTTTGCATTTTAATTCCGCCGCCCAATGTCACCGGCAGCCTACATATGGGGCATGCATTTCAGCATACTATCATGGATTTATTAACTCGTTATCATCGAATGAAAGGTGATGACACACTTTGGCAATGCGGTACCGATCACGCAGGAATTGCAACCCAAATGGTTGTTGAAAGATTACTCAATCGTGAAGGTAAAAAAAGAACCGATTTCACTCGTGAAGAATTTATTGAAAAAGTGTGGCAATGGAAAGAGACTTCTGGTGGAACAATATCCCAACAAATGCGTCGATTAGGTGATTCGCCAGACTGGCAGCGCGAAGCTTTTACTATGGATGAAGATTTATCAAATGCAGTGCAAGAAGTTTTTATTCGTTTGCATGAAGAAGGTATTATTTACCGTGGTAAACGGCTAGTCAACTGGGACCCCAAATTTCAATCGGCAATTTCAGACTTAGAAGTTGAAAATCATGATGAAAAAGGCTTTTTATGGCACTTCCGCTACCCGTTAGCCGATAGCGCCAAAACAAGTGACAGCAAAGATTATTTAATAGTTGCCACAACTCGGCCAGAAACAATGTTTGGCGACAGTGCGGTTGCAGTTCACCCCGATGATGAACGATATAAAGATTTAATTGGTCAATCGATTGTTTTACCATTAGTCAATCGAAAAATACCAATCGTTGCTGATGATTATGTTGATAGAGAGTTTGGTACGGGCTGTGTAAAAATAACACCTGCTCATGACTTTAATGATTATGAGTTGGGTAAACGACATAACTTACCCTTGATCAATGTACTCTCCCCTACTGCCGATATACTTGCGCAAGCAGAAGTATTTGATATCAGTGGCCAGGCACGCAATGACATTGATACTTCATTACCTCAAAAGTACAGTGGTCTCAATCGTTTTGAAGCTCGTAAACAAGTTGTTGAAGAATTTGAACAACTCGGTTTATTAGAAAAAATTGACGATCACGCACTTAAAGTGCCCCGAGGTGATCGAAGTAACGATATTATAGAACCACTATTAACAGACCAATGGTATGTAGCGGTTGAATCACTCGCTAAACCTGCTATTGACGCAGTAAAAAATGGTGACATTAAGTTTGTACCAGAAAACTGGGATAAAACCTATTTTCATTGGATGGAAAATATTCAAGACTGGTGTATCAGTCGTCAACTCTGGTGGGGCCACAGAATTCCAGCTTGGTATGATGAATCAGGCAAAGTCTATGTAGGGAAAAACGAACAAACAGTTCGTGAAAAAAATAACCTTGCTGATGATATCGTTCTTCGTCAAGACAACGATGTGTTAGATACTTGGTTTTCATCGGCACTCTGGCCTTTTGCGACAATGGGTTGGCCTGAGCAAACACCAGAACTAGAAAAATTTGTACCGTCGAGTGTGCTTGTTACTGGTTTTGATATTATTTTCTTTTGGGTCGCTCGCATGATAATGATGACCCTAAAATTCACTAATAAAGTCCCTTTTAAAGAAATTTATATTACCGGGTTAATCCGAGACGAACATGGCGATAAAATGTCGAAGTCGAAAGGAAACGTCCTTGATCCAATCGATTTGATTGACGGCATTGACTTGGAACCATTAGTCACTAAAAGAACTAGCGGTATGATGAATCCCAAGGACGCAAAAAAAATAGAAAAGCGCACGCGGGCACAATATCAAGATGGTATAGAAGCTTACGGAACAGATGCTTTGCGAACCACTTTTTGTGCATTAGCTTCAACTAGCCGAGACATTAACTTTGACTTAGGAAGAGTCGAAGGTTATCGCAACTACTGTAATAAATTATGGAATGCCGCTCGCTATGTTCTTATGAATACAGAAGGCGAAGACTGCGGAAAAGATAACCAAGACTTTGAACTTAGCATTGCCGATCGCTGGATTATCAGCCGCCTGCAAAATACGATTACTGCTTTTGAAAAACATGTTGGTGAATATCGTTTTGATCTAGCCACACAAGCCCTGTATGAGTTCAGCAGAAATGATTATTGTGATTGGTATTTAGAATTATCCAAACCCATTCTTTATAACGATGATTCAAGTGAACAACAAAAACGAGGCACACGCCATACACTAGTTAACGTACTAGAAACCATGATGCGATTACTTCACCCGATGATCCCTTTTATAACAGAAGAGATCTGGCAAAGGTTGGCGCCAATGGTCAATACATCAGCCGACTCTATCATGATTTCACCTTTTCCAATTTATGATAAATCATTAATTGATGAGAAGGCTTTAGGTGACTTAAGCTGGTTACAAAAATTAATTGTTGGTATTCGTAATATTCGTGGAGAACTTAATGTATCACCAGCGAAACCCATAAATGTTCTATTAAAAAATGCCGATGAAAACGATCGTCGTTGCTTGGTAGAATACCGAAACTTTGTTTCAGCACTTGCAAAACTTAATTCCATTGAAGAAGTAGGAGAACAAGCACCTCCGGCATCAACAGCACTTGCAGGTAATTTAGAAATACTCGTTCCTTTAGCCGGTTTAATTGATGTTAAAGCAGAGCTAGTCCGACTCAATAAAGAAATAGAAAAGTTGAGTAAAGAGCAACAGCGACTAACAGGTAAACTGTCTAATGCTAACTTTGTTGATCGTGCACCAGCAGAGGTTGTCGCTAAAGAAAAAGAAAAGCTGGCTCAAACTGAAACGTCGGTTAATAAACTTATAGAGCAACAAAAACAACTAGGAAATTTATAAGACATTTTTGGTAAAATCAACACCTGTTCATTCATAATAATACTAATGAATAGGTGTTTTATTTTAATCAAAAAAACTACAACTCTTCCATTGCAGGCGAAGCTACGCGCATCACTTCAGCGATTGTTGTTTTGCCTTCAGCGACTTTTTTTGCTCCACTAATCCGCAACAAACTCATACCATTTTTTAATGCCTGCTGTCGGATTGGAGCAACTTCACATGCTTCAGTCACTAATGATTTTATTTGGCTTTCGACTTCTAATAACTCATAAATACCAACTCGACCAGAATAACCTGATTGGCGACACTCATCACAACCTGCGGGTTCAAACATCAACTTAGGCAGTTTTAATTCAAAACCAACGGTCAACTCTTTCCAGCCTTCAGTATCAGGCTCAATAGCCACTTTACAGTGAGGGCATAATGTTCTGACTAACCGTTGCGCCATTACCCCCAATAAAGTTGCATTAACCAAATAAGGTGGTACACCAATATCTTGTAATCGAGTAATTGCAGAAGATGCATCGTTAGTATGCAAAGTAGAAATGACAAGATGTCCAGTTAAAGAAGCTTGGATAGCCATTTCAGCGGTTTCTTTATCTCGAATTTCACCAATCATAATAATATCGGGATCTTGCCTTAGTAATGCCCTAATTCCGCTAGCAAAATCAACATCAATATCATGATGAACCTGCATCTGATTAAAAGCAGGCTCAACCATTTCAATTGGATCTTCAATGGTACAAACATTAACTTCTGGCGTTGCAATCAATTTTAGTGTGGTATAAAGCGTTGTTGTTTTTCCTGAACCTGTTGGCCCAGTTAATAAAACAATTCCTGTCGACTGTCTGGCCATTTGCAACCAAGACTTTTCAGTCATTGCATCTAAACCAAGCTCACTAAAATCACGTAATAAAACGGTTGGGTCAAAAATTCGAGCAACTAATTTTTCACCAAAAGCTGTTGGTAATGTTGACAAACGTAACTCTATTTCTAAACCATTTGGTGTTTTAGTTTTTATTCGACCATCTAATGGCTTGCGTCTTTCGGCCACATCCATTCGACCTAAAATTTTAAAACGTGCAGTAACCGCAGCCGCAATGTTGGCTGGCATTTCATAAACTTTATGCAAGACTCCATCTATTCGTAAACGAATATTAGCAGTTTCTCGCCGAGGCTCAACATGGATATCACTTGCTCGCTCGGAAAACGCATACTGTAACAACCAATCTACAATTTGCACAACATGCTGATCATTCGCGTCAATATCGCCAGCCTTACCGACTTCTAATAACTGCTCTAAATTGGAAACTTTATTATTTTGTAAACTCTCTCCCGACGCCCCCTTCATTGAACGACTCAAGTTATAAAACTCATGTTGTAATCGCCGCACAGTTTCCGGGTTGGCAAATACACGCCGAATAGGTTTTCGCAATATGTGAGTTAACCCCGACTCCCAGCCAGACTCATAAGGATCAACAATAGCAATACTAACGTAATCTTTAGTAACCTCACAGGCTAAAATGTCATGGCGTAATGCAAATGCTTTTGACATAACAGATGTCACCATATCGACATTGATTTTTAAAGGATCTAAGCGCACATAATCAAGTTGATGCAAATTGGCAAACCACTCAGCCAAAAGCTCAGCGGTTAATACTTTGTGATGTTTAGCTTTAGATTTAATCTTCAGTGAAGCAATTTGGTTTAATGGATGACCACTTGGTTTCTTTTCACGTATTTTTGATAAAGCAAGCTTGGCTTGCTCGGTATCGATTAACCCAGTCTTATCTAGCTGGCTTAAAATACTAACGAGATCAGTTTTACGCGTAACGGCTTTTTGCATAAACAAAGCTTCTGATAAATTGCAGATAAGGTAAAGTCTAACGCATTGATATTGAATAGCAAATAGCTACTGTCTGTAATTGAATAATCAATCAAAATTAAGGACAGAAATCACATTTTCAGTCGTTTGTTTGGCAATTAATGCAGCAGGCTCTTCTCTTAAAGATACAAGGCTGCGAAAATTATCAAATAAATGTAATGGCGTATTATAAGACAGCTTACACGAAACAGGAGGCATATCTGGCGCATCAGTCTCTAAAACGATAGACTCCAAAGGTAGATTCATTGCTAGTTTATGTAGTTTAGCGGCTCTAGGATAAGTAAAAGCACCACCAAACCCCAACTTAAATCCCATATCAATATAGCGCTCTGCTTGATTTTCACTACCATTAAAAGCATGCACTATCCCACCGTAAGTAAAGTGACTTTTTTTAATCGTTTGCAACACTTCATCATGAGCCTTTCTGACATGTAGTAAAATCGGTAAATGCGCTTCTTTGGCAATATCAATTTGGGCTTGAAAATAATGTTTTTGAGCATCACGGTTCTGATCCGATTTATAATAGTCGAGACCTATTTCACCAATAGCTGCAATAGGGCCTACAGACAAAGCCATTTCTAAATCATGTAAATGGTCTTCTTGGTGGAAATCAAGGAACATAGGATGTAGCCCAAGCGCTGTATGACAAATTTCAGCCTGTGCTGTAATTTGGCGAATACGCCGCCAACCTTCCCTTTTAACACCAGGTATCAGAATACCACCAATTCCAGTTTCTTCTGCTTTATGTAGCAAAGCTTCAACTTTCCCTTCAAATTGAGGTAAATCGAGATGACAATGTGAGTCAAACAGTTTTATCTGGCCAGCCATGAACGTCCTAAAATAATCTCATATAGTGATGCGCTTTTTTGTTAATGTAGATCGCCCCACACAATTTAGCAAATACTAATATAATTTATCTATACTATATATCTATCACCTATATTTATCTAATATATGACTCTGTTAGATACTATTGATAATAGCAGTTACTAATGTTCACGGGTTTGACAAAACTTAATATCAGGCCACCTTTCTTGCATTAAGTTCAAATTAACACGTGTTGGCGCTAAATAAGATAAATTATCTCCCCCATCTAAAGATAGGTTATCTGACGCTTTATTTTTAAATTCTTCTAACATTTTTTCATCGTCACACTCTATCCAGCGGGCAGTATTAACCGACACAGATTCAAAAATACAATTAACCTTATATTCTTCTTTTAAACGGTGCGCGACAACATCGAACTGTAGTACACCAACAGCTCCCAAAATTAAGTCATTAGAGTTGAAAGGTCGAAATACCTGTGTAGCGCCTTCTTCAGATAACTGAATTAAACCTTTAAGCAATGCTTTATTTTTTAGCGGATCTTTCAGCCTGACTCGACGAAACAACTCCGGAGCAAAATTGGGGATCCCAGAAAACTTAAGTGCTTCGCCTGAAGTAAAAGTATCACCTATTTGGATAGTGCCATGATTATGTAACCCAATAATGTCGCCCGCAAAGGCTTCATCTAAATTAGAGCGATCACCAGCTAAAAAAGTAACCGCATTAGATATTTGCACATCTCTACTTAAGCGAACATGCTTCATTTTCATGCCTTTATCATACTTTCCGGATACGATTCTCATAAATGCAATACGATCACGATGTGCTGGATCCATATTAGCCTGAATTTTAAAAATAAAACCACTAAATAGCGCCTCATTAGAAGAAACTTCTCTAATATCTGTTTGGCGGTTTAATGGTGCCGGAGCCCACTCAACAAATCCATCGAGCATTTGAGTGACCCCAAAATTACCCAATGCTGTACCAAAATATACAGGCGTCATTTTGCCACTCAAAAATGCGTCTAACTCAAATTCATGGCTAGCTCCTAAAACAAGCTCCAACTCTTCTCTTAGATCCTGAGCCATACTACCAATTCGTTCATCTAATTCAGGATTATTCAGCCCTTCAATCACATCAACATCTTGAATGTGGTGCCCTTGCCCCGTGGAATAAAAATAAATTTTGTCTTCCAAAATATGGTAAACACCCTTAAATTGTTTTCCCATACCGATTGGCCAGGTAATGGGGGCACACTGAATGTTGAGTACTTCTTCAACCTCATCCATTAACTCAATTGGATCTTTGATATCACGATCGAGTTTGTTCATAAAGGTCACAATCGGAGTGTCTCTTAATCGACAAACTTCCATTAGCTTAATCGTTCTATCCTCAACCCCTTTACTGCTGTCAATAACCATTAGAGCCGAGTCTACGGCAGTTAGAGTTCGATAAGTATCTTCAGAAAAATCTTCATGACCTGGGGTGTCTAATAAGTTGACTATTCGATCATTGTAAGGAAATTGCATAACCGAGGTAGTTACAGAGATACCACGTTGTTTTTCCATTTCCATCCAGTCGGAAGTCGCATGTTTGCCAGATTTTTTGCCTTTAACCGTCCCAGCTTCCTGAATTTTTCTGCCTAAAAGCAAAAGTTTTTCAGTGATAGTGGTTTTACCCGCATCAGGGTGCGAGATGATAGCAAATGTGCGTCTCTTATTGATTTCATTGGAAAAATTGCTATCACTCATACTTTACAACCCTAATTTAAGTTTAAATTTACACTCAATTGTTAAAACACTTTTGGAACTTTTGCCAAAAAGCGCGACATTATATCGAATCACTCAGCCGTTATAAACAAAGCCAGCGAGTTTTTAGCTCAGTTTGTATTGTTCGATTCTTGTAGGAATACCCAAAAGTCTTCTCTATGTAAGCAATACGAAATCTAGCTACAACTCAAAACTCAACCCCAAGTTTATAGCCAATAGCCCACACCAAGTGCTCAGGACAAAAGCAGCCACCCCACTTATAGCTAATCACTTACACCAAACACTAACAATTTCCTCGTTACCGACATCCAATATCTCATTGCGTTAACTCAAACAGCTTGATAAAGTCCCCTTTCGTTAACTTTTTCAAGGATTGAAAAATGGCTATTCCTCGTAAGCATATTGTAGACTCTCACTCTGCTGGCTTTTATCACTGTATTTCTCGCTGTGTCAGAAGAGCCTTTCTCTGTGGCCATGATCCTTTCACCGGTAACAACTGTGACCATCGAAAAATCTGGCTGGAAAACAGAATGCTGGAATTAGCAGAAGTGTTCGCAGTCAAACTTTATGCCTATGCCATTATGGATAATCATTACCACTTGGTGCTTTATATAGATCCCAAAGCTCCTCAAAATTGGACTGATGAGCAAGTCGCCGATAAGTGGATATTGGCGTATCCAGGCAAAAGTCAGTTTAGAGAAGCCAGAAAACAAATCATTCTTAATGACAAAGAAAAACTCAAAAAATATCGATATCGGTTAGGTAGCTTGTCTTGGTTGATGAGCCGTTTAAATGGACCATTAGCCAAACAAAGTAACACAGAAGACTTTGTCAAAGGCCGATTCTGGGAATCTCGCTTTACTTCTATTGCACTACTCGATGAAACCGCCGTGTTATCTTGTATGGCTTATGTTGATTTAAACCCTATTAGAGCAGGCATTGTTGAAGACTTGCAATCATCATTACATACTTCCATTCAAAAACGTATCAGTGAGCTATCAGCTGATATAACTCAATTAGCACGACCAATCGAATCTGTTGCAGGCACATTAAAAACCTATCCGATTCAAATGACTCTAACAGCTTATATTCAATTGGTTGAATGGACAGGGCAATCTATTATCCATCCCGATAAAGCAAGCATGCCAATTCATATCAACAGTCTATTAAATCAGATGAACTTACAACCCCATCATTGGCTAAACCAACTCACTCATTTGGGGCGAACCAACACTTATGTGATTGGCTCTGTTCAGCAGTTTAAAAATAAGGCGCGTTTATTAAAGAAAAAATGGTTAAAAGGTATCAAGGCAACGCGTTTGTTGTATTCAAACGAATAGCAATCAAACATCAAAATACAGCATTCGAGTTTTCCTATTCTTCATTGGGAAGGCTGACACCTACCTTAAACAACCAAACCGGATAAAAATAATCACTGTTTTATTGCTATGGTTTCAAACAGTATCAATGCTTCTATCAGGTTTATTGGTACAAAAGAATTCTCATTCCTTCAACTGAAATTTAACGCTTGTTTTGGCATAATGTAAGACAATCGCCAGTTGTGGGGGGGTTGGTTTTGGTTTGCCGTATTCATACATTGCAAAGCAATTATTATTTGCAGGGTGTCCGGTTTTAGTTGGTCTTAGTAGATAGTCTCTACAGCCATATTAATGGCAGCTTCAGCCAACAAGCGATTAGAATCTAATGTTGGCAACGATGAATTTGAATCATTAATAATTAACGGTATTTCTGTACAGCCTAAGATAACAGCATCACAACGGTTATTCTTTAGCTTATTAATGACACTTTGAAAGTAGACTATAGACTCTGGTTTAAAGATCCCATACACCAACTCATCCATAATGATACGTCCAATTTCATTAATTTCTTCGTTCGCAGGGCGGCTCCAAGTCAGCCCTTTGGATTCAATTTTTTCTGGATAAACATTGCTTTCAACTAACCATTTAGTTCCCAAAATACCAAGCTTCTTAAATCCCTGAACTTTCGCACTTTCGACTACAACCTCTGCAATATGAAGCCATGGTAATGGTGAACGTTCTTTAACATATTCAAATGCTTGATGAATAGTATTATCCGGGCAAATTAAAAACTCTGCGCCCTGCATTTTAAGCTTTTGTGCCGAGGAAATCATGAGCTCACCGACTCCCTGTATGTCATTATCATCCAGATACTTAACGTAGTCAGCTAATGAGTGGGTATGCATTGACACTTCAGGGTGAACGTGTTTCCCTAATCGCTTCGGGCTTTCAGTACATATGGTTTTGTAACACAATGCCGCCCCCTCAGCAGAACAACCAACAATCCCTATGTGTTTAGGTAAATTATTCATGATTATTTCATCTTCTCTGTTAGTTTTTTACTTTAAGACTCGCTAGCAAACCGGAATATTAATGTAATTTTGAGTTTTATTCAGCTTTAATCGATTGTAGTTAACACTATTGTGAGATGACAGTTATTTTTAGGGTGTCTGTTTTTGTTTGTCTACTGAATAAAATCTCATACGAATGTCCTGTCGACTTAAGAAATAAATCGATTCAGGTTCGTTATGCTCGCAATAGTCAACATCGTGTCATTGTCTTTTTCAACGAACAACGTATGGGAGAGGCCAATGTACTTAACCTTCATGACAATGCATTCAGTCAACGATATTACCGGGAGGTTGACGTATGATAAAAGCGCTCTTGGGGATTACGCAGGAACCATTCAGTCGTCAAGTTTCAACCCTGTTACCACAACAACAAAGTATGATGGACATGATAAAAGTCCATGCGTCTCAAGGAGGATTTTCTGTCATTGTTGGAGAGCCAGGTGTTGGCAAAAGTGTACTTCGAGAACACATTGAAAAACTGAATCAGGAAAGAGAATTTGTCGTTGCATCCTTGTAATTTCCCAGATTACCGTCGAACAATCCATCGTTTTTTTACCAATTTACCGTCGTCCTCTAATTTTTCGTTATAACGCTAATTCGGTAAATTAAATTTCTCTGTAGAATTTTGACTTTTTTACAATCGGTTAATTTTTATGCAGGTGTTTTTTTCTTCACTTTTTGAGCTTGAGTCTTTCTCTCATCGTCTAAAATCTATTCCACAGAGTAATGCCTGTCAGTTTTGCCTTAAAAATTGTGAGTGGGTTTCGCACGGTTACGTTTATAAACAACTGAATTATCAGTTTCGAGCGATTGTTGGTAAGCGTATTTTATGTAGTAATCGAGGTAGCCACTTGGGCTGTGGTCGCACACGGCAGCTTTATCTCGACGTCGTACTTCCTCACAAGCATTATCCGCTGCAAACTCTGCTAGCTTTTGTTATCGCGTTGTTTGACGGTCTGCCTATATCTAAGGCATGGCATGGCGCTGTGGGCCACCATCGAACGGAGCCTCGTCAGGCTTGGCGCTGGCTTAACTCGCTTATGTCAAAGTTGGCGAACATACGGAGCTTGCTGCAAAGAACCTGTCAACCTTGCTCGCCCTTTAACAGTCGACGGCTTGCGTTATTACTACCCACGCTTCAAGCGTTGTTTGCATCTCAACCCCATTTGCAACGCATCCAAAGTCGTTTACAAATGTCATTGTTAGCCTAATCAGTTTTATTGGTTTACCTTTTTATGCGCGTTTATTTGCCGCCTTGATCGACTTCAAGCGAGTCAATCAACACTGCCACAAACTTTGTCACTCGAATCGCTTCGTTGCTTACTTTAGTCTCCTCGCTCCATTTTTTACCGGAGATATTTCTATGTCTGAATATTCTAAAAGACCACCACTTGAGATCCGCCTTAAAGTGCTGGCCGCGGTTGACTACGCACCCGGCAATAGCATTCGTCAACGTGTCCAGGCCGTTAGTTCACAAACCTTTTTTGAGCAAACTTCAGGCAAGCACTATCGCTTTACCTGGCGTACGATTAGTACCTGGTTGTACCGTTATAAAAAAAATGGTGTAACCACGCTTGAGCGAAAAGTTCGCGCCGACAAAAACACTCAGCGTAAAGTCTCTTTATCACAACTTGCTGAAGCGATTAACGAGGTATTACCCTCGCTACGACAAAACAAGGTCGGTCAAATCCCCAAAAGCACCCTCTATCGCTGCTTGCTGGAGCGCAATTATTTCTGTCGTCAACAACTAGCGCCTACAACTTTTTATCGCTTAATTCGCGATAATAACCTGCTGAGCAAAGAGACCGCGGAGAAGCTCCGTGTCGCTTTTGCTATGCAGTACGCCAATGAGCTGTGGCAGGCCGATACCATGCACGGACCGGCCATTTTGCAAGCCAATGGTCAATGGAAAAAAACCTTTCTGATCGCCTTTATCGACGATGCCAGTCGTCTTATTACTCACGCCGAGTTTTTCTACCACGACAACACCGAAAACATGATTGAAGCCTTTAAAAGCGCCTTGTTTAAACGCGGTAAACCAGAGCGACTTTACTTCGATAATGGTTCCAATTACAAGTCGAAGGAAATACTCCAGGCTTGCATCAGGCTCAACATTCGTCTCTCTCACGCTCCCGTTCGCGATGGGGCCGCCAAAGGTAAAATCGAACGCTTTTTTAGAGGGTTTCGTGATCGCTTTTTAGTCGTTAATCATTCGTTTAACTCGCTTGATGAACTCAACCAGAAAACCACAGACTGGATAGAAAGCCACTATAATAATCAACCTCACCAAGGCATACAAATGAAGCCTCTGGACAGGTTCAACCTTGACCATGCACGCATTCATTACCTACTTGATGATGAATATGCCGACGAAGTCTTTTTTGTTGAAGAAGAGCGCAAGGTCAGCTCGGTCAACATATTTTCAATCCATGCGCAAAAGTTCGAATGCCCTGTCGATTTACGCGGTAAAACGATTCAAGTGCGTTTTGATCGCTCGCACAAAAATCGTTACGTACTCTACTACCAAAACCAACGCATGGGCGACGCCCTGCCACTTAACCTTTACTTTAACGCTAAGCAACCGCGTCAAGGAGTTTCACAATGATCAATGCTATCTTCGGCATTAGCCAAACACCGTTCAAACGTGAAAAACTTAACCTACTACCACAACAACAACGCATTGCCGACATTATTAAAATTCACGCGCAGCAAGGCGGATTTTCGGTAATCCTTGGTGAGCCGGGGGTCGGCAAAACCGTATTGCGAGAGTACATCGAGCGTCTTAACAATGAACGCGAATGCACCGTTGTCTCCTGCTCGCGCACCCTGCATACTTATCGGCAAATTCTCTGGCAACTGGCTGAATCTTTTAAAATTGAAACCAGCGAAAAACAGATTGAAAGCGACTTAATTCAAGCTGCCTTCGCGCAAGTGAGAGAGCGTAAAACCTTATACATTTTGATTGATGAAGCGCACTTACTCGATTTATCGGTGCTAAGAAAATTGCGTTTATTGTTCGAACGCTTTCCTAAAAATCATAACCTGGTGCTACTGGGTCAACCGGAACTATTACACTATCTATCACTCAGCACAAACAAAGACATTAAAAGCCGAATCACCTACTCTGCCAGCATTAAACCGCTTAATGATGAAGATATGGAGCGCTATATCGTCAAAGAATTGGAAAGTGCCAAGCTAGGCGTTAACACTTTCGACGAAGCTGCAATGGCCTTAATTATTCGCTCAAGTGAGGGCAACTTACGGCTCTGTAGAAACCTGTGTCTAGCCAGCCTTATCGAAGCGGCGAGAGAAACAAAAAAGTTGGTGACAATTACTCATGTTAATCACGTCCTCGTGCAACCGCATTGGCGATCGCACGAGGAATTGATCAAGCAGCAAGTCTCTTAATCAGAACTTCCAACGGCACTTTATAATGCTCGCTACGCGAGCATTAGAGCAAATTTTTACCGAGGGCGAAAGCCCTTTTTTTATGCAAAAATTGTTTTAAAAAAGTTATCCACAAAGTGTTCGATGACAATTTGGTACAGCGTACGACAATAGTTTGGCAAAGCTAAAATAGTGTACGACAATAGCGCGGTAAAACTGCTCAAATTTTAGTAAATTGTATGACGTATAATTTAGTAAAAAGTATGATGGTAAAAAAGTAATCTACATCTAGTCAACAGTCTACACAGTGAGTTTATTACCGCTTTTCCTTTGACTAACGATAAAGAAAAAGCACTGTTCAAATTGCTCCGTAGAGCTTACGTTAACGCTCGATATAACAAAACCTATCGTATCAATAAAGAACAGCTAGAATGGCTTGCTGAGTGCGTTGAGCGGCTTAAAGAAATGACTTTGAGATTGTGTACGGAAAAGATTAATAACTTTTAAGGATAAAAAATGGAAAGAGCACATCAATGCCCGGAATGTTCAAATACTTATTCAACTAAATTTCAAAACTGCCCAGAATGTAATATTACTTTAGTTTCTCGAACTGCTGAAAACATTCAAACTCAATCTGGCGGCACGGGCAATATTGCTATTCAAGGAAACAATAACCATACAGAGGTAACAAAACAATATGGTTATCAGAATGAAACAGTAAGTTATCAGATTGACATCATACGGACTTACTCAAGCAGCATGGCTTTCTATAGAACACCTATCACTTTAGGTATTATTATTCTTATTGCTATCCTTAGCATATTTGCAGATATATCCTCTATCGTAAATAACTTTGGAATTACAGTTGATAACTTTCCGGTGAAATTAGGAATGATAATCTTAGCTACACTATTGAGTATTTGTTATGTGATTTCTATCAGAAGTATTCGAGCGCAAAAAACAACTGATGGTCAATACTGTCATAAAAACTATGACGGAAAAATCTATATCGTAAGAGCAAAAGCTAAGTGTCCAGTAAAAGGTTGTTCCGGTCAGGTAACTCTAGTTCATTCAGAAGATGATGAGTTTAATGAACTATCTGATGAAGTAATAGGAGTTTGCAATAACCATCCCAACAGACACCTATTTGAATTCAACATTGATACTAAAGAAGGCGTAAGAATCGATCCAGCTTCAATTTAAGTTTAAAGCCCACTCCTTGAGCAACTTCATACTGAAAGTCTATCCGAACATCACAGTGGATATTCGGATAGGGCAATTAAATCAAAAAGAAAAAGGCCACTCATCATCACCTTTTTTTGCATTAAGTATCTTCTCAAAAAACTGACTTAATGATGAAGCACACCAATAGTTCTCATTATTTTCCCATACAACTAAAATAACCTGCCCACATACTCCAGAATCAGTTGGTTCAAGGTCAATTGCATAAAAAAGGTCATTATCTAACAAAAATGGAATCCACTTCTTACTCCATAAATAAGGATGAATTCTTTTATCTGAATTTTTGTAGTCACTACAATCTAGTCCATTTAAATCTAACGCATCTTCTCTTAACTCATCGTAAAATCTAACAATGTCTGTAGAAGACATTAAATATTTAAAATCACCTAATAATGACTGACCTTCTTTATCTCCATTATGTAATAACAATAGCTCTCTTAATTCAGATGGCAGTGATACATCATTGAGCTTAACTATTTCTGACTCAGTTACAGAGTTTAATTCCGCATTATTTAAACGCCCCAATTCATTAAGAATATTCTTCATTTTTTATACCTATAGTGAATGAACCTTACCATCTCTATCTGTGAAGAAAGAAGGTAATCCAGGAAGTGCAACTGAAATAAAGGTAGGGTCAGCCGCATTAACTTTCGCCGTATTATAGAACTTTTTAATTAAGCGTGCTTGAATTCTTTGCTCTGCAAAACTAACAAGCCTTAATGATACACCTCCCCTAAGGAAAGCTGTTTCACCACCTTCCACAGTAGAACCAAAAGGATATTCATCACAAGTTTGAGTAATTCCTTTAATTCTATTTTTACATGGGTAATATTTATTGTACCAAGCACCAGGCGTTCTTGGTGCGTAATTCAATAAAACAGATGTTGGAGAGTTATTGCTTCCAAATCCCATTTGAGAATCACTGATGTGCGTAGAATGCTCAACCAATTCAAATCCATGACTGAGTATTGGAATACCAAAATCATCTTCTTTCTTTTCATATGCTCTACGAGCAATGGCTGTTAAAAGCCTACTTTTTCCTGATGGTATAGCTACGGCCTGCTTTTGTAGTTGTCTACTAAAAGACCGTTTGAACAAATGGTCTAATGCAATATTTCCAATAGCTATCGTTGTTAAAACTCCTGTAACTTGTGCAGCAGCCATCTGTTCGCCAATAGAAAAATTCCCAGTCGGATCCGTATAACTCACCGGGTCAGCATTCGCATAAAGATACTTATGCAATGTCACTGGGTCATGATTATTACCCATCCAAGTATCCTGTTGCGTAAACCTTCCAATCCCTTGGTTGTAATATCTCGCTCTTAAATAATACTGCCCAAGTGATTCATCAAATTGCTCACCAGTAAACAGATATGCATTCTCAGTACTTCCAGTCTCACTCACAAGATTACCAAACGCATCATACGCATAAGTATCACTTTCATTACCACTCGAATTAGTCAAAGAACGCGTACTACCTAATCCATCATAATGATAATTCCATATCTCACCGGATTTCATCATCGAAAGAAGGTCGTCACCATACGTGTACGATGCAGTTACAGAATCATTAGAATCCATTTCCGCAATCACTTGCGCATAGTCGCGGTTGCTATCGGTCAAGTAATTCGTGGTAACACTCTCTTCTACTTTCTGAGTTCGAATACCATCAATATCATACTGATAACTTGATGTTTTAGTCACACCACTTTCAGTTATTTCAGCACTAATCAACTTCTGACGTGCATCATAAGTATAAGTGGTAATATCACTATCAATGGTTTTAGTTAACGTATTACCATTATCATCATAAGTATAATGCTCTCCCCCTTCTTGTGTTAAACGGTCATTATTATCATAAGTGTAAGCGGTAGTGACTCCGTTTATAATGGATTGAGTGCGATTACCTACTTTATCAAAGGTGTAAGCAGCAGTGTAATTGCCATTGATTGAGTCGATAATATCCTCGTTGGTCAAACGATAAATATCATCATAAGTATAATCACTCACTCGACCATTCAATTCAGTGATTTTTGTTCTTCTACCAGTGGCATGTAACGTATAATCAAACTGACCAATCAAGGTATCGTCAGATTGCTTCTCTTGAATTTGTGTTAAGCGATTCAACTCGTCATACACATAACTCGTGATATTAGCGTTACTGTGAATCACCGATGTTCGATTACCTACTGCATCATATTCATAAGTGGTTTTATTTGCTTCAGAATCAGTAACCGTTTTTAAACGATTTAGCTCATCATAAGTAAAAGTTTCTATGCGAATATCGCCTACCGCGTAAGTCACTTTCAGTTGCGTTTTATTACCCTGGGCATCATAACCATACTCCAGCTTTTTACCATCCGGTTTAGTTTCTGAACTTAAGCGATTAAGCTTGTCATAAGTATAAGTCCAGGTTTCTTCTCCTTTAGTAGCCGTTAAGCGATTACCGACATTATCGTAAGTAAAACTATCAACTGAATTATCTTTAGAATAAATAACTGACGAGACACGATTATTGTTATCATAAACATAAGTCATCACATCGCCATTAAAATCAGTGCGAGTTTTTACATTACCAGCTATATCATAAGTAAACGATTCCACCTGACCTAATGGTAGTGTTCTGGTTAACACCCGCCCCATGTTGTCATATGTCCAACGAGTTACTCGACCTTCCGCATCTGTTTGTGTGAGTTTGTTACCTTGTTCATCATAAGTAAACGAGGTTTCATTCAACAGCGCATCAGTCACTTTTAACAAACGTCCCACGTTGTCATAGGCATAAGTCGTTTTTACCTCAGCCTGGTCAATTGCGCCCGTTTTTCTGTCGGCACCATCGAGTTCGGTTTGAATGGATGAGTCGTCATGATAAACCGTGGCCACTTTACGACTAAGTACATCATAGGTATAAGTAGTTTTATGATTTAGTGCATCAGTCTCACTGGTTAAGTTACCTTCATTATCATATATAAAAGTATGTTCATTCAGCAGAGCATCAATCACTTTAGTACGGCGACCTGCTTTGTCATATTCATACTCAGTACGGTTACCATTTGCATCAATATTGGCTTTAACCCGCCCCGCGGCATCATACTCGTTTTGAGTAAAACTATTATCCGCATAAGTCGTTTTAATCACTCGATTGAGCGCATCGTATTCATAACTGGTTGTATTATTATTACGATCGGTTTCGGTTAATTTATTGCCATTTTTATCGTAGGTATAAATTTCTGTAGTGAGATCCGGATAAGTGGTTTTCACTAACTCACCGCGATCGTTATATTCCATTTCTGTACGACGTTCAAAAGCATCAATGGTTGCCACAAGTAAACCACTAGCATCATATTCTGACTTGTGAGTACTACCATCAGGATAAATGGTTTTGGTTAAACGATTATTTTTATCGTACTCATATTCTGTGCGCAAAACCTCCTCTGTACCATCAGCTAAGGTGCGTTTAGTCACTTCTGCCGTTTTATTAAAACGTGCATCAAATTCATAATCAGTACGCACACCATTGGCATCAATTTGACCGGTTGTAATGCCTTTAAACCAATCAAATGGATATTCAGTTTCATTGCCTTCAGCATCAATCGTTTTCTTTAATAAACCTGTGCCAGTAGAAACCAGACCAACATCATGTTGCATATAAACCCAGCTTTCATCAGTCCGTTTAATTGCAGATAAATTACGACCAATATCATATGTGTTTTCAGCCAACACTTTACTTTCACTATCTGTAATTTTTGTTGGCAGATTTAAATCGTTGTACTCATAAAAAACCGTATAACCTGTAGCATCAGTTTCTGATGTCATATTGGCTTTGTCATCATAAGTCCAACTTTGGGTTTCATTTAAGTGATTGGTCCGAGATAACTCAACACCATACTCATTATAAGTATGTGTAGTGGTTTCATTCAGTGCATTCGTTTCACTTAAAATCCAACCATTATCGTCGTACACATAGGTTTGCGGATGACCATTTCTATCTTGAATCGTTTCCACTTTGCCTTCTACATCATGAGTAAACTCAATACGGTTATTATTCGCATCAATGGTCGCCACCAAACGACCTTCATCATTGTATTCATTACGAGTTACTCGTTTTCCACGCGGATCAATAATGTCTTCTAAATAATGATCTTGAATGTAGGTGTAACGCGTTGTATTACCTTCCGGATCAATCACCGCTTTTAAATCGCCGCTGGACGAGTATTGATATTCAAACTTAGAATCATCAGGCAGTATCATAAAGCGAATTCGGCCTTCAGCATCCCGCTCAAATGTCACACCAATTCCTGTGTTATGGATCACGCCACTAACACTATAATCCAGATAATTGGTATTAGGCTCTTTAACCTGCAACACACCATTTTTTTGGTGCAGTAAATACTCCATGCCCTCTTTAGTGGTTAATTTATAATTGGTTGGATTCACTGGCCCTTCTTCGCCAGGATCTACAACATTGCCATTAACCACTCGCAACAAGCCATAATCTAACTGTTCTAATGTTGATGTTGTTCCTTCAATCGGTTCAAATCCTAATTCCAAATATTCGGTCGCGATGAGTATCTGGCATTCCTGTTTTGCTTTAACACGGAACTTTTCAATGTCACCATCAGGTAAACGTACCGTCACAATCGGAGAACCATTTGGTTCAATACACCATTCACCAAAGGTTGCATTGTTGTATTCGTTAATACTCCATCCCCAACCCGGTACTTGGTTTTCTTGCACTAACACATTTTGATAATCAACACTCCAGCCTTTACCAAAATCTAAATTTTGTTTACGGCGACGGGTATCATAAGTTCTTGTTACTCTAACAGGCACACCTGCTACTGGAATGTTCACTTCTTCAAACGTAATGGAGAAATGCCCTAGCTTCATTTCACCTTCTATAGAAACAGTGGTGATCACTTTATTAATTTGACCATTTAAATCGATGGCTTCTAAATAAACATCATGTAATCCATTCATTAACAAAGTCGGATCTAAAGTAGCGACTTCCGCTTCTGTCACCGCAGTGGTACTTTCTAAAATCAAATGAACATCATCCCACGACTGTGGATTGGAATCATGCTCAGCTACACCAATGCGGTAATAAGCTAAATTATCATCTTGGACTGTTACCGAAATGGGAACAGGCTTCGTAATCACTTGATCAAGTGTAGGCGAGTGAATTTGAATCACTGGTGCATCGGTATCATCTGCATCACCCACTGAAATATATTTTTCAATAGTAATCGTTGACTCACCATCGGTCAGTTCAACTTCTACAGGAAATAAACCTTTTTGCGCACTTGTCCATTGAGTTTTGAAATCATCACCTAATTCAACCACTACATTATTAATTTTAGCCGTTGCTTGATAATAACCTGTGCCACCATAAGGTAAAACTTGCACTTCAATGGTTTCATTCACTTGAGCAAATTCAGGTGTGAGTAATATGCCTCCTTCTAGTGGTAACAGTTCTTCGTAAACTGTTAAAGTATAACTTTGTGATGCAAAGCTTTGGCCGTCAGATACTTCAATTCTAATCGGGAATTCACCAACTTGAGTCTCAGTAATGGGCCAATTCACTAAACCGCTTGCATCAACCGTCATGCCTGTTGGCGCTTGGGTTAATTGATAAGTTAATACATCCCCATCAATATCTTGCGCAACCACTTGATAAGAGTAGCTTGTCTGTAATGAATCATTGGTTTGTGGCAGGCTTAATATTTGTGGAATATTATTTTCTGCGGCATAACGGACAGCTAATGAATAGGTTTGTATTGCCTCTCCCCCTTCACTATCGGTTGCTTTGACCTGGACATTATGGATACCTGCATCATCAACACCAGCAGTCCAACTGACTTGGCCAGACAAACTATCAATGCTCATATTGGTTGGTGCTTGAACTAATGAATAAGTAATCACATGGTTATCAGCATCAGTTGCTTGCGCTGTATAGTTATAAACTGCATCAACTTGAGTTGTTATCACTGGTGTTGAAGTAAAAATTGGTAAATGGTTATCAACCACTACAACACTGAATACTTGACTAACAGAAGCAGCATTAGTATCACTAACTTTCACATGAACCGAGTGAGAGCCTAAATCAGTAGAAGTGGTTGGCCACTGAATTAAACCAGACTGCGCATCAATTATCATTGCAGCAGGTGCTTGGACGAGTTGATAAGTTAATTCATCACCATCGGCATCTTGTGCACTGACTGGATATTGATAAGTTTGGTTTTGTAATACTTCATAAACAGGTATTGATGTAATTTGAGGTGGTTGATTGATTTGAATTGCCATCACTACCAAATCAAATGTTTGTGAAGCATGTAAACCGAAACTATCTGTTACCTTAACAGTAATGGAATGAGTACCTACATTGTTATTATTTGTTTGCCATTTGACGGAACCATTGACGTCAATATTCATACCTGCTGGTGCATTTTCTAATTGATAAGAAATTAGATCACTATCAGGATCATTGGCAACAATAATATATTCAAATTCGTTACCAGCAGTAACCAATTGATTCGGCGTTGAAGTAATCTCTGGCGGTTTATTACCTGCGGGATTCACATTAATATTAAATGTTTGAACCACATAACCACCACGACCATCATTTGCTTCTATTTCAATAGGGTAAACACCTAATTCAGATTGTAACGGCGTCCAGGTTATCGTGTTGTCGGCAAAAGACACATTCGTTGGTGCATTTTTTAAAGTTAAAACGACACTGTCACCATCGGCATCATCGACTTCAACTAAATAGCGATAAGATTCACCAATAGCAACATTAGTGACTGGTGTTGAAGTAAACACAGGAATTGAATTCCCCGCTTGCATCACCGATAAAGTATAAGTCTGCTCGGCAAATGCACCATGCTCATCTTCTACTCGTAAAGTCGTTGTGTGTTGTCCAACATCATTAATTGTTGGTGTCCATGAAACGATATTAGTAGCAGTATCAAAAGTCATCCCTGTTGGTGCATCAATCAAACTTAAGGTTAATACATGATTTTCTGGATCGGTTGCTTTGACTTGATAAGTATAAGTTTCGCTAGCCGTTGTATATTTTTCTGGTATTGAATAAATAAATGGCTTGGCATTTTCATAATCTGATACCACTAATACAGCAAATGTACTAGATGTTCTTGCTCCTTGCGCATCTTCCGCCCACAACATATAGTCATGACGACCTAACTGTTCAATTGTTGGCGTCCATTCAACTCTAGCTCTACCTCTTTCGTTATGTACAGTCATGCCATCTGGACTATATCTTAAACCAAAGGTACGAGGTTCATCTCTGTAAGCGGATAGAAGAAAATCATATTGAAATAAATCTCCTGCTTTAATTACTGTTGGTGGATCTCCAACAACTTCAACATAAGTATTATTCCAGCTCTCATCCACAGTAATTGTAAAATCTTTTTTAACTTCGTTTCCTTGCCTATCTTCTGTAATAACACTAAATGAATAATCACCAACTGCTAGTTGAGTAGTTTCCCAATTTAAAGTTCCAGCTAACAGACTTATTCTCATTCCTTCTGGTGGATTTTCAATTCGGTAGTGAACTTCATCACCTTTATCAACAGTCAATAAATTAACTTGCGCTTCTAAAAAATCATTCTGATTAATATTCGTAGGTAGCTCAATACTAAAATCAGGCTCCGTTGTTTTAGGTAAAACAGACACATAGTAATACTGTGAATCAGTTGCAGAATTTTGATCTTCAACACTGACACCAATAGCATGTAGAATGACTTCATTATTGTCTGTATCACATTCATCCGTACCATTAGTATCGACAACCACTCTGATCGTTTTTGTTTTATCAATCGCATAAAAATCAAACAAGACTTCTTTACTAGCATCTTTGCTTAAGTTAGTAATTGTTTTTGTTTGAACAAGAATGTTACTTTGATAAATTGAAACTGATATATCACCAACAAATTTTCTAGTTCCTGAATTCAGAAGGTTAAAAGATAACTTATCTTCTTTAATAGAATAAGATTGAATCTGTAAATCAACTTGTCTTAAATCTTCTGTTACAGGATTAACTCGAGTTTTAATATTGGTCCAGTCGGTAATTGGACGACGAGGAACACTCCCATCATCATTAATCATTTCTGCAACATATGAATGATTATTCCATATTTTCCGAGTTGCAGGCCAACGGTTAAATTTATCTTGATAGGCTACATAGCCGCCACTTCGATAAGCGACTATGTTAGCGTGTCCATCTCCATTCACATCGACAATAATAGGATATTCGGCTTGTGTATAAGTACCATGCTGAACTCTTTGATCATAGGCATAAATACCATCATAATGATGCAGATATTCATGATCTATATGAATGACATTGTCTTTACCCATTCCATAAAAATCAAACCCTGACGATCCTGCAAATCCAGAACCATCACCAAACCTTCCAAAATGAGACCATAATTTATTTTGTTTTTCATCACGAAGAACATAAGCATTTCCTGCACCATAGCCTACTTCTAATCCTTTTTTACCATCAACATTACCTATAAAAGGAGCTCCACCTTTCCAAGTGGGGTACTCATGATTAAAATACCGACTTAATATCCCATCATGATCAAATACGTGAGTTGCAACATTACCACCAACGGCAAAAAACTCAGGATAAGGATCATCATCCATATTCATTACACCATTCATCGATGCCATACCTCTATAAGCATCATGATACTGATCGGCTAAATCCATTCGAATACTACCATCATGGTTCGATATTTTTTGTCCACTAATTACTTCTTGGTAACCATCTAAATCAATATCTGCAATTAACGGATATCCCCCACCTTCATTTAATCGCAAATATTTTCCCTGGTTATCAAAAATAAGATTATCTAAAAATAATTCAGGACTTCCATCAGCATCTAAATCAGCAATTTGAATTCGATAATGTTTACCTAACCCATTAACTTTTACCGGCTCACTTTCCCACTTAAGCGTACCATCATTATTGATTGCAATAAGCTGTAGAAAATACTCATAAGTATTAGTATCCGGATCATGAACAGAATAACCGTGAACAGTTAAAACATCTACTCGCTTATCATTATCAATATCTGCAATTGCAGGAGCGGCTCCTCGAAATCCTTTAGTACCATATACCCAGTAAGTTTGCCCTGTTTTTCCATTCAGTGCATAAATCTGCCCACCACCTGAAATTTTAGTTAAAACAACCACAGTCGGAATATCATCGGGATCAGAAATACCATTACCATTAGTATCCACTAAAGGCCCAACAACAGGTACAGTTACATCCGATGGTATTTTTGCCTCCCACATTAATATAGGCTCAAACTTCTCATCCGGCACCGCCAACTTACGACACATTTTCCCTGTGTACACACCATAATTCGCTTCCGCTTCTGTCGGCGTCCAATCAATAACACCTGTTTCTGAATTGATTGTCATCCCATCCATTGGCTTAACTAATTTATAAGTCAACACATCATTTTGATTTTCATCTGTCGCATCAACATCGTATTGATACAAAGTATCTTGTGTTGCAACGTCAATCGGCGTAGAAATAATTTTAGGCGCACGATTTTCATCAACAACATTAACAATTAAATCAACGTCAGTATGGTTGCTTGATAAATCAGTCACACGAACTTGAATAATTTTTTCACCAACATCCGATACAGTTGGCGTCCAGATTAATTCACCACTGGTAGACACAGCAACACCAGCAGGACCAGTTAACAATTGATAACTTTGCGTATCACCTAAATCTTTATCTGTAGCAACAATTTGATGAACCAATTGATTACCTAATAAAACTTCCACAGGTTCATTAACAACCTCAGGAGCATGACTAGAAACTACATTTAATAAATAAGTTTGACTATCACTCGCCGACTGCGTATCCATCACATTAACATCAACAATCAAAGCATGATGTAAATTATTATTTTCAAAACACTCTGCATTCGCACTAGTTTCATCTAAAACCATATAGACTTCATGATTAACAAAATCACCAGGATTAAAATCGTATAGCAAAGTAATTACTTGCCCTGCATCAATTTCATCTACATTAAGAGTCGTTAATGGCAATATTTGCGCGTCAGGCTTTTGTGCAAATATCTGAATATTAGATGCGGCAGAACGTGCTACACCACGATTTAATACTTTAATATTAATTTGATTGTTAACTAATAAAGTTTCAGTAACAATTAAATCACTCGCAGTCCATTTTTCATTAGGTAGTGCTTGAGAAAATGCCCCTTGAATATCACTCACACATTGATTAGTAACATCATAATTATAATCATCTACTTTTCGCTCAGCTAACCAGTTAATCAAACCAGTAGCAGGATTAATCAATAAACCATAGACTGAATGCTCTAAAGAATAAGTTAAAACATCACCATCAATATCGGTTGCTCCTACTTGATATTGATAAACTTGATCATTGATTACCTGAGTAACAGGCTGTGAAATAATTTGAGGGGCATTATTTTCTGGTGACTCTGAAACCTGAATAGAAAATGCTTGTTCATCAAAAGCCCCTTGAAGATCTTTCACTCGAACTTTAACGGCATAGTCGCCAGTGACACCAGGAACCCAACTAATTAAGCCTGAGTTTGAATCTAAGTAAAATCCTGTCGGCGAGTTAATGAGTGAATAAGTTAGTGTTTCATTTTCAGGATCAACCGCTTCAACTTGATAGGCATACAAAGCATTAACCGTAGCAGAATTAACCGACTCAGAAATAATTTCTGGCGCTTGATTACTGCCTGAATTAACCACTAAATTAAACCGCTGTTTCGCAAAACCACCACGTCCATCAGATACTTCAACTTCCACTAAATAACTTCCAACCGTATCAGGCATCCAACTAACTACACCTGAAATAGTGCTAATATTCATCCCTGCTGGCGCTTGAGTTAATTGATAACCTAAAACATCATTATCAGCATCGCTAGCCATTACAGAATAAGTATAAGCTTGATTAGTTTGTGTGGTTTTAATCGGCGTAGAAGTAATCACTGGTGACTGATTATTTTGGCTACCTACCGTTAAAGTATAAGTCTGAAAATCTTCACCACCTTTACCATCATTGACCGATACGGTAATTAAATGGGCACCACGATCAGAATCTTGTGGAGTCCAGGTTAAAGCACCAGAAACAGCACTAACAACAATACCAGTCGGCCCATCCACTAACGTATAAGATAAAACATCATCATCAGCATCAGTTGCATCAATTAAATAACGATAAACACTGGCAGGTTGAGTACTCGTTTTTGGAGAAGAAATAATGCTTGGCGAGTTATTAGCTTGTACTTCAACGGCAATAGTAAAAGTTTGTACATCACTTTCCTCATTTGAATCTGTAGCGCTAACAGTCACCGAATGATTTCCAGACTGACCAACTTGCGGTGTCCAACTGATTAAACCATTCGTTGATAATGCCATACCAACAGGAGCATTGTTTAATGTAAAAGTAATTGCATCATTATCTGGATCGGTCGCTGTTACTTGATAAGCATAATCGGCTAATTCTTGGGCAACTAATACCGGTGTTGAAGTAATAACAGGCGCTTGATTCACATTAGCAACAGTAATGACAAACTCTTGTGTATCAAGCAACCCTTTAATATCGCTTACATATAAAGCAACAGAATGGATCCCTACTTGCCCACTCGATGGCGTCCAACGGATCAACCCTGATGTTGTATCAATTGTCATCCCTGCTGGTTGAGTGGATAGATAAAATGACAAAGTATCATTAGGATCAGGATCGGTCGCATTAACTTGGTATAAGTAAACAGACTCTTCGTTCACAAGCGTAAGCGGCGTACTGGTAATTACTGGTGCTTCATTAACATCATTAACCGTAATATTAAATGACTGAGTATCCGTTAATCCGCCATTGTCGGTTACAACAACAACAACCGAATGTGTCCCAATTTGATTATTGGTAGGAATCCAATTAATCACACCAGTGTCTGTAGAAATTGACATTCCCGCAGGCTTAGTCGTTAAAGCGTAAGTTAAATTATCACTAACATCGGGATCAGTCGCATTAACATCGTAAATATAAGATTGTTTCTCATCAATTTCTGTCAACGGAGTACTAGTAATGAATGGCGCATCATTCACATTACTGACCACTAAATCAAAGTTTTGTGTATCACTTAACCCCATGCTATCAGTTACAACAATCACAATCGGATGAGAACCAATTTGTGCTGTTGATGGCGTCCAATTAATTAAACCGGTACTTGGATCAACAGTCATTCCATCAGGCAAACTTGTTGCACTATAAGTCAAGGTATCATTTACATCTGGATCACTCGCTTCAACCTGATAAATATAGACACTGTTTTCATTAGCAACTTCTATTGGCGTACTCGTTATTGCGGGCGCT
Source organism: Aliikangiella litoralis (assembly GCF_052495765.1). Next base: position 3,733,848 of record NZ_CP199292.1, read on the forward strand.
TCGTTAATGTCATTTACCACTAAGTTAAAACTTTGAGAGTCAGTCAGACCACCTGCATCAGTAACAACAACATTGACTGAGTGACTGCCTATTTGTAAGCTCGTTGGAATCCAATTAATTAAACCAGAAACGGAAATAGTCATCCCTTCTGGTAAAATCGTTGCACTATAGGTTAGTGTGTCATTAACATCAGGATCAGTTGCATTAACCTGATAAGTATACTGCTGCTTTTCATCTACAGTTAAAACAGGTGAGCTGGTAATTGAAGGCGCCTGGTTAGGATTATCAGCTGAAATAACATTTAATGTCACAACCGAGCGATTAGAAAATTGATTACTCGCACTCACCGAAAATTCAAATGTGTCAATCCCAACAAAATTTTCATCTGGCGTATAGGTATAATAAGGCCCCCACCCTGCTAAAACACCATGCTGAGGTTGCTCACAAATATGATGAGTTAAGTAATCACCATCTGCATCATATGAATTAACTTGAATTTCTACAGCAGTGTTCTGTGTTACATCGTGACTGCTCGCATAAGTCTCTGGAGGTGTATTATAAGCGCTAGGTATCCAGTTAAGTTCTCCATTACTAGTCACTATACCATTAGCAACATCATTTGAAATCGCCCAATCAAAAGATGAATTTAAGCTATCTATTCCGTAAGCATAAGCGGGTATAACACCTCCCATTGTTTTTGAATACCGAACAGGATGCTTCTTTGACAATACAGCTAAATAGTTTTTTGCTTTTAAATGCTGTTCATGCAAACTTTCATTAACTCTGACTTGATTTTCAGCAGAATCAGCCGAATGATTAGCGCTTGTTAATGATGACTCGTTGAAAGCTTTTGATTTTGAATTATTTTTTGACGTTGAATTTTTGCTATTTGATAAATGATTAAACTTAGGCCCATCTAAAATTAATTTAGGGCTTTTACAATGACTAATTCCATGATAAATGAAAGAGATACTTCTTTGACCTGCAGCATCAAAATCAATTAACTCAATATCCGCATAACGCTCAATAGCAAAATGATAACCATTCTTTGATGACTTTACATCTGACCAGACAGGCACTTGAATAACCTGCCCAATTAATCGATGCAATTGGTAATGGATCCCTTCATTAGGCGGTACCGACGTTACTCCTTGAGCCCACAGCAAACCAGAACTACTCGAATTTTTATTAAAGTGAAGGCTGTTAGTTGCCCCCTGATTGGCAAATAATGCTATTTTATAAGGTTGTTCAGTATGAAGTTTATCACCCATTAACCAACTAAAACTTTTCTCACCAACACCAATATCAATTTGACGGTGAAATGAATTTAATTGGGAAGTTTTAATTAAACTAGAAGGAATGGTTAATGGATAAACCTGGCAAGTATTTGACGAATTAGCTGAAACCGAAAAAACAGAAGCAAGCAAAATAACGCTCGCAACAATACGCGATACAAAGTTCATGAGATAAACCCCAAAATAATTCAAAAAACAATATTCAGGGAAGATTTAATACTTGAGAGTACAATGTTTTTATTTTTAGGCACAACTACTGAGATTAACGCTTCCTTGTCAAAATAAGGCAATTCCTTATGGATGCTGAACAACAAGATATCTCAAAAAGAGAACAAATTCAAGGTGGAATAACTAAAAATTATAAATAATAGAAGTTTTTGGACGTTATATGTTGATGTTAAAATAAAAGTCATTGTTAAAGTAAGGACAGTATCCATGAATAAATTACTCACTTTATGTGCTGCAATAATGCTAATAAATATATTTTCTTATTCGCTTAAAGCAGCAGAAGAGCAACAACCCCGACCTAATCAGGCAATTTTAGTACTCGATGCTTCTGGGAGCATGTGGGGGCAAATTGATAAAACCCCTAAAATTAATATTGCCAAAAAAACCTTAAGCCAAATATTACTCGACTGGGATAAAAACACTCCTCTGGGTTTAATCGCTTACGGCCATAATCGAAAAGCAGATTGCTCAGATATTGAAACTTTAATAAAACCTCAAAAAATAAATACAGAAGAATACTTACAAAAAGTGAAATTAATCAGTCCAAAAGGAAAGACTCCATTATCAGCAGCAGTAAAAAAGGCAGCCGATGAATTAGATTATAAAAATAAAAAAGCGACAGTTATATTAATCAGTGACGGCAAAGAAACCTGCCACTTAGATCCCTGTGCAGAAGCAAAAGAGCTTGAAGCAAAGGGCATTGATTTTACAGCACATGTTATTGGTTTCGATATTCCTAAAAATGAAACTGCAGGTTTACGTTGCTTAGCTGGAGAAACTGGTGGTATTTATTTAGAAGCGGCAAACTCAGATGAATTAACTAAAGCCCTTAACAGTGCAAAAGAAATTGTTACCGATAAATCAGTACTAAAAGAAGGGAAAGCCTCTGTTCAAGCACCAACAGAAGTGGTTGCGGGTTCTCATTTTGAAGTGGAGTGGACAGGCCCTAAAAATCGTCTTGACCTTTTAATCATAAAATCACTCGATAATAAAAAAAGTTTTGGTTATAGCTACATTGGCCATGAAGAAAAAAAATCTCCAGCTTCTATACAAGCACCAGAAACACCAGCTTCTTATTATATTTATTATCAGCTACCCGATAAAAGAACATTGGCCAAAACGACAATCAAAGTAATACCAGCCAAAGCAGAGGTATTACCTCCAGCTACCGTTTTAGCAGGGACTAAGTTTGATGTTCAATGGTCAGGTCCACAAAACAGGTTTGATAGCATTAGTCTATTCTCAATAGATGGTAAAAAACAATATAGCTACCAATATATACATAATGAAGATGCCACTTCTCCAACAAGTTTATTTGCTCCCGAAAAACCAGGGCAATATGAAGTACGCTACTATACCTATGGCGCCAATACTTTAGCCAAGCAAACATTTGAAGTGATAGCTGCCACTGCTTCTGTGAAGGCTCCTGCCCAGGTAGTCGCTGGCTCTTCTTTTGAAATCGAGTGGACCGGCCCAAAGAACCGTTTTGATCATGTTGTTATTTTTTCACTCAATGGAAAAAAGAAATATGATTATCAATATGTTCATGACGACGCCACTTCACCCAGTCTACTCACTGCCCCTGAAGCAACCGGCCAATATGAAGTACACTACTATACCTATGGCGCCAATACTTTAGCCAAGCAAACATTTGAAGTGATAGCTGCCACTGCTTCGGTGAAGGCTCCTACCCAGGTAGTCGCTGGCTCTTCTTTTGAAGTCGAGTGGACCGGCCCAAAGAACCGTTTTGATCATGTTGTTATTTTTTCACTCAATGGAAAAAAGAAATATGATTATCAATATGTTCATGACGACGCCACTTCACCCAGTCTACTCACTGCCCCTGAAGCAACCGGCCAGTATGAAGTACACTACTATACCTATGGCGCCAATACTTTAGCCAAGCAAACATTTGAAGTGATAGCTGCCACTGCTTCTGTGAAGGCTCCTGCCCAGGTAATCGCAGGCTCTTCTTTTGAAGTCGAGTGGACCGGCCCACAGAACCGTTTTGATCATGTTATTATTTTTTCACTCAATGGAAAAAAGAAGTATGATTATCAATATGTTCATGACGACGCCACTTCCCCCAGTATTCTCACTGCTCCTGAAGCAGCCGGCCAATATGAAGTACGCTACTATACCTATGGCGAAAATATTCTGGCTAAGCAAAGGATAAAAGTCATCAAGTAATTTAATGAATGTTTTTAGAAAAAATAGCCACTAGTTAGTAGTGGCTATAATCATTAATAATGTCTACTTTATATGATATAAAATAATTAAAATAGTTAACTTAAAACGTATTCAATAATTATTCGTTGATTAGCTTCGAATAATGAAACTCAGAAAAACCTAAACTAAAAAGATACTCTGGCAATGTGTTTTCTCGATCAACATAACGCACAATAACAGACTCCTTGCCTGAAGCTCTTGACCAAATCACGACATCTAAATCCCCCGGATAATTGAGTTTACCCGCTAATATTTCGAAGTCACCTCCTTCAACCTTAGAGCTATTTTTAAAGTAGCTACCATTTAATTTAAGAGCACTCCACTTATATACTCCAGCAGGCAAACTTGCAAAAATATAGTTATATCTTCCTTCAAGTTTCGCCGACTCAAATTTTTGGCCTGTCTCTATATTTTTCAAAAAGAGTATATTATTTTGCACCTCTGAATTAATTCTTAAAAGAACTAACCCTTCATTTTTTTTCAACTTATTATCAAAAACAACTTGCTTAGTTTGAACATTGAAATTCATAGCAAGCTGCTGCAGTTTAACTGTGCTTTTACAGCTTGATAACAGCACTAACAAAAATATTAATGCAATTTTATAAAATCTCATCATCAACCACCTTTATTACCAATATTTTTATCTAAATAACTTTCAATCTTTTTTAATAATTTTATTCGGTTTCTTTTTTTTATAAAAGTATGCCCTTCATCTCTCACATAAAAAGTCTCATATTCTTTATTTAACAGCTTAAGCTTTTTCTCAATTTGCTTTGCATGATGAAATTTAACTCGCTGATCTAATTTTCCATGAATAATTAAAACAGGTGAATTAAGTTTATTCAAGCTATATAAAGGTGAGTTTTTACGCACCACATCTATTTCTGTTTCAGGATCCCCCATCATAAGAGTTTCAAACACATAAAAATCTTTTTCTTTATCATCTTCTAACATTTTTTCTAAATCAACAAATCCTGCAATACTAATTCCACAACGAAATAAACTCGGCTCACGAGTCATAGCCCCAAAAGTAGCAAAACCGCCATAACTTGCACCAACGATACAAATTCTATTTGTGTCTATTCCATATTTAGAAATGCTCCATTTAACACCATCTATCAAATCATCATTAGGAGCTAAACCATACTGCTTTATTCCTCCTTTAAAATGCTTTGCGCCATATCCTGTTGACGAGCGAAAATTAACTTGCAAAACAGCATATCCTCTACTCGCAAAAAACTGAACATATGAGTTATACTTCCACTCATCCCTTGCATACGGTCCTCCATGAGGAAAAACAACCATAGGTAGTTTATTTGACTTTTTATTATTCTTAGGAAGAGTTATATAACCATGAATTAGCTTATCATCACGTGTATCAAATTGAATAGGAACCATATCAGCAAGAGATTCTTTATAAGTCAGTTTAATATTCTCACCAATTAAAGATAATTTATCTTGTTTTTGATCATATAAATAGTACTTACCTGGATTTTTATCTCCAAAAGTATATAGTATTATTCGGTTAAAATTCAAAGAAAAATCGACTATATTAACAGTTTCATCCTTAAATATTTTTTTCATTTGACGATTCAACTTATTTAATTCGTCAACAAAATAAACTGACTCTCCTTTTTCTTTTGAATAAAAAACTCCAAACAGTTTAGAATTATCATGCGACTTTAATGTATTATTAGATATATCAAAATGAGAATCTTCAAAAAAAACACCTGATTTTTTTCCTGACTCTAAATCAAAATCATATATTGAGTTAGTATCCGATTTTTCATTAGTAATAGCTAATAGCTTTTTATTTTTACTATTAACCACTAATGGAGTAAACTCTGGGTAATAATATTCTTCACTTTTAAATATTTTCTTTATTTTGTCATTTTTCTTATTATAAGAATATATAGAACTAACCTTATCATGATACTGATAACCAACCCAGTAGCTTGCATTAGCATCACTATACCAACGATCAATTTCCCAAAGATTATTTACCCACTCTTCTATTTCTCCACTATCTAAGTCGACTCGAAATACAGAGTTCCACTTACTGCTACTATACTCAACTTCATTAAAACCACCTCCAGACACATAAATAGACTTTACATTTTCACTGGCGCCAATATAACTAATTCTTCCTTTTGCGTAAGTAGACAAGAGAGTTTTAGTTTTATTTGTCTTCAGGTTGTACAAAATAAGCTTGCGACCACCAGGTGGAATACGTTGAAGTATAATAACGCTATCACTATCAAGCCATTCAAAAAAAATATCGCTCGCTTTATACTGAGTAGCATGACTTGAAAGTATTTTTCTAGAGTCAATATCAATATATTTAATTTTAAAGTCTCCTCCAAAATTCCTTTGGAGTGCTAAAACTCTTCCGCTTGGAGATAATTTCACGGATTTATAAGCAGGCCACTGTATAAATTCTTTAAGTGGGATATTATTGGCACTAACTTTTTCAAAATTAAATAAAAAAACTAAAAACAAACTAATAATTAATTTTTTAGCATATAACATACAAACAACCTATATAACAAAAAATTATACTCCACCACGTAACTTAGTAGCAACTTTATGAAACCCTCGCTGAGAAGCTAAATAATCCGCAGTAACACCATTATCAAAAGTAGTTACCAAATCAACTTTTGAATCAATAATTGCATTTATAGTTTCAATATTGCTCGAAACTAATGCTAGAAAAAACACCGTACTTTCGCCTTGTAGCTTTTGATTAGGATCTGCATTCATTTTAATCAATTTAGTTATAACCTTACTATTATTATTCAATACGGCATAACTTAATACTGTATGACCATCTAAATCAACTTCATTAATATTAACTTTATTTTTTATTAAAGATTGAAACACTGGTTCTAAATATTTATTGGTTGCAAAGCGATATAAACGAGAAGCCCAATTTAAATCTAGCGCAATCCCTTTATTATACAGATCGACTTTAATATTTTTATCAATAGTTTTTTCATTCCATAAAGCAAACAATGTATCTGCATAAACGCGCTTAGCATATTTGGTATTATCACAGCCAAGAGAAAGCCCACGGAAAGCTAAATCATGGGCTGTTTGAGTTTGTCCCATATAATATAATTTAACATTAGCCCAATAAGATAAATTACAAGCATTTTCAGAAAACTCTATCGATTTTTTTTCCAATAACTGATCAAGTTCATCAATTTTATTTTCGTCCATATAAATATTTTCAAGCCTATGATACACCGCTATTTTCGGACGTTTATTATTAGATCGTTTTTCTCTTTTGGCACTTATAACTTGTTGGTAATAATTAAGTGCTTCGTCTAACTTATTTTGCTTTTGATAGAACTCCCCCCAATTAGCATAAAGCCATAAATTATTAGTTCCGATCTGTTTAGCTTTTACAAAGTCAATTTCAGCTAAACTATAACGTTTTTGATGGGTATAAACATATCCACGTAAAACATAGATATTAGCAATACTATTGTCTATTTGCATTGCGCTATCTAATATTTCCTCTGCACGCTTCAACCCTACTTCTCCCCAGGAAATTTTCATATGATAGCGAGCCATTTCTATATAAGCCTGAACATTCTTAGGATCATCTAATAAAATACTATCTAATGTTTTTTTCGCTAGCCTGATATCTGAATTTTTTCCTGTATCGAGCCAGTAAATAGCCATATTAAGTCTACTTTCAATAGGCTGCTTATTATTACTATAACCAGATAACGCCCATTTTATTGGCGTATTGATATGTTGATTGAAAGAGCTTTTTATCGATGATAAGTTGTCATTAAATCGTTTGGCATAGTATTCACGTTTATTGACAAACTCAACATCAATTGAAGAAGCTTCACATGGATTACCTTCACCGCAAGGATTTTTTAAGTTAATTACGCTTCTATGGCTACCTAGTTTTAATGGATATTCAATAACCTCATCATTTTCATCTTCAACATCTTCTACATTATTAAAATTAGGTTTAATTAAAAGCAAACCTTTTTTTCCTGAACTACCATTGTAGCTATATGAGATCACAAGCTTAGTGTAATATACACCTTCATTTTTGATTTTTTTAATTTTAAATTCGTTATTTATTTCCAAAGGAGAAAAAACTTCTTTCTTCTCAGATAATGATAAATTTGTTGGTTGTTCAGGGTATGTACTAGCGCCATATTGTTTAAGTACATAGGAAAGAATCAAGAGCATTAATATGGCAAGAAGAACAACTTCCCTTTTTTTAGAATTCATGGAGCACTCCTAGCGCTAAAAAGACTATATAACTAATTAATGTTTAAAGTTTTCTTTTTATACCACACATATAATTTAAAAAACATTCAATTGGCTAAATTATATTAGTTCAATTAAAGAAATTACATTTTTATCTCAAAATCGTCTGCGTCTTTTAACATAGGATAACTGTTACGAAACGCTTTAAGTTCGTCAATGTCAATAGTCGTTTGAATAATCTGTTGTTGATTATCCTCGGCTGAAACAATTGCTCGACCTAAAAAATCATAAATTGCCGTACCTCCAGAATGTTCAACATTTTTCCCATCTAAACCAACTCGGTTAACACCAACAACAAAGACTTGATTTTCCATGGCTCTTGCTTTCAACAAGGTATCCCATGCATCGCGTCGCATAATAGGCCAATTTGCTACATTAACCATTAAATCATAATCTTGTCGGTTTCTTGACCATACAGGGAAACGTAGGTCGTAGCAGACCTGAGGTAAAATGCGGATTTGGTTAATTTCAAAAACTTCTCTGCTTGTGCCAGGATTAACATATTGCTCTTCATGTCCCAGGCGAAATAAGTGTCGTTTGTCATAGAAATAAGTCTCACCATTTGGATATATCCAGTAAAAACGATTACGCTTTCGTCCTGCATCTTCGACAAAAACACTACCCGCTATGACAGCATTATGTTTGATTGACTGCTGCTGCATCCACTCATATACCATACCACTTTGTTGCGGCTCTTGAATTGCTTCATTATCCATCCCAAAGCCAGTGGAAAATGTTTCTGGTAATACAATCAGATCTGCCGACTTGATCGAATTTAACCTTTCAGTAAGATTAGCGAGATTTTTAGCTTTATCTAGCCATTGAATATTATATTGAACCGCAGCTATCGTTAAAGTTGACATAATTTCTCCGCAGCATTTAGCAGTGTATTTTCATTTTTAGCAAAGCATAGACGTACAATTTTATCCGATGTGGGTTTTTCATAAAATGGACTTAAAGGTATCGCAGCTACGCCTTTTTCTTTTGTTAACCAGTGACAAAACGCTCGGTCAGATTGTTGTGAAATTTCACTGTAGTCAACTAGCAAAAAATAAGTTCCTTGCGAATTAAGCAATTTAAATCGAGAATCTTGTAATGCATTCACCAAGCAATCTCGCTTACTTTGATAAAATCCGGCAAGTTCGGTAATATGTGTCGGTGCTTGTTGTAACATTTTGGCGATGCCGAGCTGAGCAGGGGTAAAACTGGCAAAAGTGACATACTGATGTATTTTTCTAAACTCATCGGTTAATTCCGGTGGCGCGGTACAATAACCAAGCTTCCATCCAGTACAATGAAAAGTTTTACCAAAACTAGATATCACCAAAGAACGTTCAAATAATTTTGGAAAGCGTAATACACTCTCATGCTGCCTTCCATCAAAAGTGATAAATTCATAAACCTCATCACTAATTAAATACAAATCATTTTCCCAAACCAGTTTTTCAACCGTTTGCATATCTTGTTCAGTCAACAGTGTACCTGTTGGGTTATGTGGACTGTTAATAATTATTGCTTTAGTTTTAGCGGTAATTGCGGCTTCTACCTGTTGCCAGTCAATTTTATAATCCGGTGCTAACATCGGGATGTGAATACAGCGCCCACCAGCTAACGCAACTGCCGGTTCATAAGAATCATAAGCAGGATCAAAAACAATGACTTCATCGTTCGGACGTACTAATGTTTGAATAGCGACCCAAAGTGCTTCTGTTGCGCCAGACGTAACAGTAATCGTTTCATTGGCATTGAGAGTTATATTATATTGGCGTTGAATTAACTCACTAATCTGCTCTAATAAATCAGGCATACCGGTAGAAGGAGCATATTGATTTTTTCCTTGCTGCACAAAAGTAATCACACTTTCTTTTAAGAATTCTGGCGTATCAAATTCAGGAAAACCTTGAGATAAATTAATTGCCTTATATTGATTAGCCAACATTGACATTTCGGTAAAAATACTAATATCAATATTGTCTAGTTTGCTCTCAAATTTTTTTTCAGACATAAATATATTCCACTGACTGAGTTTAAAGTTTATTAATGATTAAATATCAAAGTCAGCCCAAATTGGCGCATGATCACTCGGCTTTTCCATACCTCGAATATCATAGTCAATACCAACATCTATACATTGAGCATATAACTTTTCTGTCGCTAAGATTAAATCGATTCTTAATCCCCTTTTGGGATCATCATTAAACCCCTTACTACGATAGTCAAACCAGCTAAAGCGATCGGCAACCGTTTCATTAAATTTACGAAAAGTATCACTCAACCCCTTATCCACTATGTTTTGTAACCAAGCACGTTCTTCGGGTAAAAAGCTACATTTTCCGGTTCGTAACCACCGTTTAGCATTCACTTCACCAATACCAATATCTTGATCTTTAAATGAAATATTCATGTCGCCAACAACAACCCAATTATTGTTGAGACGTTCCGGTGTTAAATAATCATTTAAGTCTTGATAAAACTTTTGTTTTGCAGGAAATTTAGTAGGGTGATTCCGGCTTTCACCTTGTGGAAAGTAACCATTAAAAACGAATAAGCGGCTCGATTGAGTTTTGTGCTCTGTAATGATAACTCGTCGTTGCGCATCATCTGCGTCACCGGGAAACCCTTTTTCACAACTGATTGGTACTTCCTTACTTAAGGTGGCAACACCATAATGACCTTTTTGACCATGAAAAACTGCATGATATCCAATTTTTTCAACGATATCGTGAGGAAATTGACTGTCATCAACTTTAGTTTCTTGTAAAGCAATAACATCAGGGGAATGAACTTTTACAATTTCTTCTAGTTGGTGAGGTCTAGCTCTTAAACTATTTATATTAAAACTAATTACTTTCATACTTCTCTCAACTCAATATTTTTATATTATCGTTTTTGACTGATTTGCCAAAACACTACCTAGTTATTTTTTCCTGTTACCCAGCTCAAAAACGCATCTGTCGGCTGCTCAAACTCAAAGCTTAAATAGCATAAGTTAGCAGGTGCTTCTGTCAATTGACATTGAGTATTATATAAGCGTTCACGTCGGAAATAACTGATAGAAACAGTTTCACCAATCGGTATTTTGGCAATCACTTGATCTAACTCTTGCGATGTAACTCTAATATGATCGATTGCAATAATAATATCTTGATTTGATAAACCAGCGTCTAAAGCGCAAGAGTCATCCATAACACTAAAAACTTTTGCGCCTAATGAATCTTCTTTATGAATAATGCCTAGTGACGAAACAGGTTTTCGATCTTTTGGCTTTTCGATAAACCCGCCTTTTTCACTTGGTAAATAAGCTGATATCAATTGATAATTAACTCCAACATAAGAAAATATCTTACTCAAATCAGGATCTTCTGTTGAATGAATAAGTTTATTTAAAAATTCCTTCATCGGATAACCAACAAGCTCTGTTGCTAAAGTTTGAACCTCATGTTCACCAATACCAACACCTGTTTTTCCAAACTGATTCCATATCATTCGCATTAAATCATCAAGAGATTTTTTATTCTTAGTTAAGCGTCTTATTTCAAAATCAAAACACAATGCCACTAAAGCACCTTTAGTGTAATAACTAACAATACTGTTAATCGCATTTTCGTCTTGCTTATAAAATTTACTCCAGGCATCAAAACTAGACTCGGCCACAGTTTGTTTAAAACGCCCTGTTCCGCGTAAAGCTTTGCTTAAAGTCTGAGCGAGCATATCTAAATAAGATGGGGGTTCAATCACTTTTGAACGAACCATAAGTAACTCATCATAATAAGAAGTAATCCCCTCAAAAAACCACAATAGTTCTGTATGAACTTCAGCGGATAATTGCATAGGAATAAATCGAGCAGGTTTAATTCTTTTAACATTCCAGTTATGGAAATATTCGTGGCAACAAAGCGATAGAAACGTTCGATAGTTATTATCCATTACATTAGGGTTTTCGCCAATTAGCGGCAAATCAGCAAAGCTACAGTGCAATGCAGTTGACGACATATGCTCTAAACCACCAAAACCATTTTTTTGCACAAAAGTCATAAAAACATAACTATCAAATGGAGGTTTTTCATCACCAAAAAAAGCGACTTCAGCCTCACAAATTTGTTTAACATCTTTAGCAATTCTTTTCCAGTCCACTCTTTTAGGAGCCTCTGTAAAAAACATTTGATGAGGAACACCACACACATTAAAAGCTATAGATTCTAAAGCACCAATCTCAAATGGATGATCAATTAATTCTTCATAATTATCACTGTAATACTCACCAAAACCTTGCTTATCTGTTTTAATTGTTCGCATTGATGTTGCTACAGCCCAATTATTTTTAATCGCTAAGGGTGAAGCATGAAGTTGAACTTGATGTCTATCCGACTCTAGTCCTTCAACACCGAGAAATAAGCTTGTACCATTAAAAAAACCATGTTGGTTGTCTAAATGGGCTGAGCGCACCGATAAATCCCAGGCATAAACCTGGTACTGAATTTCAAGGCTATTTACATCTTTATTAAGCTGCCAGGTTGATTTATCCACTTTATCGATTGAAACTAAATTTCCTTTACTATGAGCTTTTAGGGTAACAATGTTTCGTGAAAAATCACGAATCATATAGCTTCCCGGGATCCAGTTTGGTAAATAAAATTTTTGTCCAACTTTTAACTCACTATTAATTTTAAGCCTAACATCAAACAAGTGAGCATTAGCCTGTTTAAAATCAACAACATATTCAATCATTATTACTCTCTATTCCGTTTTATTTAATGTGTATAAACTCTCACACCCTAACTTAATCGACCACTGATTCTTTGTCGATTAAACTTCACGAATAAAATTCCACCAGTGCTAGTAATCGTTAATGGTAACAACAACGCAAACTTTCCCAACTGGGGCTCAATAAATTCTAACCACTGATAAAAACCAATACCTAACAATGGCATAATTAAGCCTCGTAAGCCTGTTAATGAAACATGCACCGCCATATATTGCATTGGATTATGACTTTTCTCTGATTGACTGACAAAGTCATTATGTCCAAGGTTCCACCCAATAACACCACCTGATATGGCTACACCATAACAACAGGCTCCCACAAAATAAAGAAAATCCCAACTTGTTATTTGGGCGGTTAGAAAAATCGATATAGCAATAACAAATCCCCAGCTATGAATTGCTCTAAAATGGAAAATATGATTATTATCAAGCAAGCGAGCCCATCCACCAACAGCGAGCGGAATTAAAGCAAGTGGGATCGCGGTAGTAATTAAAATCTGACTACTTTTGGTCAGATCAGTATATTCATTCAAATAAACAATTAATGGTGCCATAAACATTAAGTTACCGCTTCCTAAAGTAAACATAGCTAACATATATTTACCAAACGATTTATTTTCGGTTAATAGCCTAAACATCTTGGCAACAGAAATAGTATTAGTCGTTGCTTTTTCTCTTTGAATTGACTTTTGATGATGGCGAACAGACAACAATCGATAACGAAATGCGCCAGTTAATGATAAAATAGAAAAACTAATGAATAACCATTTAAAAGCACCAAAATTCCAATCTAAAACCTTACCGATTGCCATTGCAGCAACAGACATTAATAACGATGTTAAGGTAGCCAGCTTTGCAGTGACTTTTCCTCGGATATGACGAGGATAATTAGCCCGCCATATATCAGAACGAATAGTTAAGATACCTGACCAACAAATTCTAGCACAAACAAAAAGAGCTAATAATAGCCCAAGCCCAAAACTATTAAATGGGACCAAACTAATTGATAAAGCGCACAAACAGCAAATAATGGCTAAATTAGAAATCATTTTAGCCCGACTTCGGCCATGACTAATTCTAACCCAGATAAAACTAATTAAATTAGAATAAAATGGTGCACCAGTACCAATAGCAACGGATAGATTTAATAGCCAATCAGATACCTGACCATCAAAACCGTTTTTAATTAACACTCCGATCACACCGCCTTCTAATAAAGCTAATACAAAAGCAAGACTTGTCCAAGTGGTCAGTTCACGTCTTATTCTGGCGGCTAGTGTGGCTCTAGACATTAGTACATTCGTTGATAGGCTAAAAACAAGCTAATACTAGAGGATTACTAAAGCAATACAAATAGTTATAAGCTATGAATGAATTCTGATATAAAAAGGCTGGCAGAGTCGAGATTTTGCGCTAAAGTAAACCCCGACTTTATTCTTGGTTTAAAACTATGATCTCCATCGTTCATAAAACGTACAGCCACTTGCTTAGATAACTGATAACCATCAATTTCATTTCGAGTGCCAAACGTATCTCTCTCTCCTTGTACGATAAGCGTTGGTAATGAAATGTCGACTAAGTGTGCACCTCTATATTTTTCATTTTTACCCGGCGGATGAAATGGGAAACCCAAGCATATAACAGCAGATACTCGCGCTTTAAGTTCACTTTCACAGGCTAACAAGCTTGCTATTCGTCCCCCCATTGACTTACCTCCAATGACTACTTTTTGTTGATTAGAAACCAGCTTAATTTGTTCCATAAATGCTTCTAATAATACGGGTAACCTATCTGGCGGACGGCGTTTACCATCTTCTCTACTCTTATTCATATAAGGAAAATTGAACCGATTAACGGATAACCCTGTAGCAGCTAACAATTTATCCATAGTCAACATCCAGTCAGAATCTTTATCAGCACCAGCACCATGGGCAAAAATGAATGTATACTCAGACAAGTCAGGTTGGTTCATTGGTATAAAACTTTATTGATTATTTATGTTGGCAGTTATGGTGAATTTTACTTGAAAATATCTGTTAATGATATTTAACTTGAGTTGCCTCTGTTGGATTGAAGACTGACTTTCAACTTGTGCAACGAGATTTAAGAAAAGAACAGCCTGGAGTAACAAAAATGAAACCCCAAGCATTTGATATAAGAAAACTATTAGCATTGCTATTTGTAGCCAATATCAGAATTTACCAATAACAATACAACTACCAACAGTTTAAGCCTTGGTGTTAGCTTATATTATTTTTTATCAATTTAACTCCTGTATTATTTTTTCAATTCCTTTTAGCGCCGTTCCAAAAACAGCGCCAACAATATAGCTAAATGTTATAAGACTCTAAAGGTAAATATTACACACTATCTCAAAATAAAAATAACTGAACACTGATATTTATATTAGAGTGATTCGCCTATATATTAGAGTAATCCACCTAAAAATCTCGATGGATAAAGGTATGTTTTTCTTTCACTTTGGGTAATAAATCTAAAAACTGACTAAAAACTAAACGACTCAAGTTTAATGAACGATCCATCTGGTATAGTGTATCTTTCCATATCATTTCAACTTTCTCTTGTGCCTGATCTAACCCTAACTCTTCCAAATGTTGCGGTAACTTCAACCATCGCTGGATTAATGGTAAATTGGCTTCTAGGTGAAATTGAAAACCATAAACATTATTATTAATTTTAAATGCTTGGTGTCTAATATCCTCTCCTTTAGCCATCAATTTAGCACAAGCTGGTAACTCAAAAGTATAACCATGCCACTGAAATATTTTTTCTTGTTGCTCAAAAAACTTAAACAAAGGATCTTGCTGGCCGTCTTGCGTTGGTTTAATTGAATACCAGCCGATCTCCTTTTGCTCAGCAGGATAAACCTCTGCACCAGAAGCCGCGGCTATTAGCTGCGCTCCAAGACAAATTCCTAATATTGGAATTTCGTTTTCAATCGCTTGTAATATTGCGGCTTTTTCAACTTCAAGGTGGGGAAAATCAGCTTCTTGGCCAATATTCATTGGGCCACCTAATACAATTAACGCATCGTAGCCGGTAACATCAGGTTGTGCATCAGGGGTTCGCCCAAAATTAACATAACGAATTCTATGTCTTTGCGATCTCACCAAAGAATCCAATGTCCCTAAAGGCTCATAAGGAACATGTTGAAATACCATTATTTTAGCCAAATGCGTTTCTCTTTTTTGTTAACAAACAATCAAATCAATAGGATATGAGTGTATAAATAACCAGTCATTAAAAAAAATAGCCGATGGCAATATGTAAATAACTGTAAAACTTCAGCAGAAAACCGGTAGTAGCTATTGTCAGCACTGAATCTCACAGTTATTCTCTACTCCATTCATCGATAATATTAGAAGCTGTATTTATGAAAAAAACAAAAACTCCATTAAAGCAGATGGCTGGAAAGGCTTTTCTGACACTTAATTTACTCGCAGGCTCTTATGCCGCTCAAGCGACAATAGTTGAGTTTCAAACAGTATTAGGCGACTTTCAAGTTAATTTATACGATCAAAAAACCCCACTGACTGTTGCTAATTTTTTAAGTTATGTTAACTCAAACGCTTATAATAATAGCATCATCCATCGTTCAGTAAATGATTTTATCGTACAAGGTGGAGGCTTTGCTTACGACACAGCTTGGCCCGTTACAGCAATTGCATCAAATGCAGCGGTCAAGAATGAGCCAGTATTTTCAAATGTGCGAGGGACTATTGCTATGGCAAAACTGGCTAATAACCCAGACAGTGCGACTAACCAATGGTTTTTCAATATAGCAGACAATAGTGGCGGTAATGCACAATTAGATCGACAAAACTCAGGTTTTACTGTTTTTGGTGAAGTAATTGGCGATGGTATGGCTATTGTTGATCAAATTGTTGCGCTTAATGAATACAATCTAGGAGGCGCCTTAAATCAAATTCCTTTGCAAAATTATACTGAAGGCAATGACCCTAATGCCAGCAACCTTGTTCTCATTACCAAAATTGAAGTCATTGATGCTGATCCTAATACAGCGTCGGCTTTAAACCCGCCCTTAAATACCACTCCTCCCCCAACTCCACCTTCATCATCCAGTGGTGGTGGAACAATAAGCTTTCTCTTACTTGGGTTAGTTGGCCTTTTAAGAAAACGGTTTAAGTAAAATGATAAAAGGCCGAACACTATCGGCCTTTTATCACATCAAATCAAATAACCGATTATTTTTCAACTAAATGTTGTTCAACAGCTGGCTTATTTATTCGCTGACTTTTAAATAAGCGATCTAATTTTAATAATTTAACACACCAGAAAAATATCCGTTTAAATAGTGCAGGCGCATCCTCTATTAGTGCAATAGTTGCAGGTAACAACAGTGTTGTTAACAAAGTCGAAAACAACAGTCCCCCCATAATCACATAGGCCATTGAATAATAATAAACGCCCCCTAATGACGGCTTTTGAATAACAATTGGAATTAACCCAACCAAAGTTGTCAACGCAGTCATAATAATTGGACGCAAACGCTCTTTTCCGCCCTGAATCATTGCCGGATAACGTGCCCACCCTTCACGTCGATATAAGTTAATATGTTCGATCATTACAATGCCGTTATTCACGACAATTCCAATAAGTAGCAAAACAGCAATTGATGCAGGCTGATCAAAATCAACACCAAACACATATAGCGTCCAAAATGCCCCAGCTAAAGCAAAAGGTAGACTCACCATCAAAGCTAAAGCTTGGCGCATTGATTCAAATAAACCGGCCATTACAGCAAAAATTAAACCTAATGCCATCATCAAGTTTAATTTAAACTCCTCTTCACTTTGCTCTGCCCCTCGCCAACGATTATTAAACTGCCATTGGTACCCTTGAGGAAGAGGCATTGACTTTAGCGCATCGACTAATTGCTTTTGGTAATCATTACGTTTACCTTCTTCAAATCTAGCCCCTACCCAAATACTCGATATTTTATTTTGACGATTAATTCTTCGTGGGCCTTTTTTAGTTTCAAAATTAGAAATACTCTCAAGTAAAACGGTTGAACCATCAACCTTGTTAACTTGCATATTTTTAATATCATCAACTTTTGTTTCCTGTTGCTCTCCTAGCAACAAACGCATTTCAACCTCACCATCTTCACCCTGAAAACGGTTTAACTTTCGCCCCCGAAAAGTCATTTCAACTAAACTTGCGGGCTGATTAGTAGCCACCCCATAATCAGCCATTCGCTCTCGATCTAACTGAGCATGCAGCTCTAGTTTTCCGCCTTCTGCGGTCGAATAAAAATCGTAAAGCCCTGGAATATTTTCAATATATGTCAGAGCTTTTTCACCAAGATCTCCTAAAACTTGCGAATCTGGCCCCTGCAATTGAACACCAACTCTCTTACCACTATTTCGCTTCCAAAAGGGACCATTGTCTTGAATCTTTAGTTTTACTCCAGCAATTTCAGGCAGCAACTCTGGTAATGCTTTCCTCACTTTATTCATCTCTATTTCATTTTGAAAGCCTGGCATCATGTAAAGACGAGTAATACTATTACCTTCACTCCACCAACTATATATTGATTTTATATTAAACTGCTCTTTGTAAGGAACCAGTGAGTTTTCAACTTGCGTAATAATTTTCTCTTTAACTTCAAGTGATGCAGCTTCGCTAATATCAACCTTAATCCCAACAAACATTTCAGCTGGTGCAGCATCAAAATTAAAGTTAATTTGGCTAACGGGATATAAAGTTGACAATAATGTGCCCAATCCAAAAACAACAGCTAACCAACGATGTTTTAATGTATAAGCTAACACCCTTGAATAGAATAATTGAAGTTTATCCATTATCGGTGTTTTTATTTCCTTAGCAGACTGTTTTAACAACTTAGTGGACGCTAAAGGAATTAAGGTTTGACTAATAAAAAGAGAAGCAACTAAAGTAATACAAATAGTTACCCCCAACTCTTGTAAAATGATATTCAAATTCGTTGGTTTTGAAAAAATCATTGGTAAGAAAACAATAATTGAAGTAATAGTTGCAGTTATTACGGCAATTGATACTTCCTTTGAACCTAAAATAGCGGCAACACGCCCTTCATAACCTTTCTTTTGAAAACGGTCGATATTTTCCATAATAACTACCGCATTATCCACTAACATTCCAAGTCCAACAATAAGTCCCAATAAAGATATGGTATTCAGAGTTTTGCCTTGCAGCCAAATGACACCACATGCCACAATTAATGAAAAAGGAATACACACAACAGCAACGATTGTGGCCGTTATTTTGCGTAAAAACAAAAATAAAACAATGCTTGCCAGAATAGCGCCAAATTGCCCTGTTTGCTCCAAATCACCTAAAGTATTTCGAATTTCTTTGCCTTGATCTTGCCAAACCAAAAAATTGATCCCATCCAACTCAGGATCATTTTTCATCTGTGCTATCTTTGCATAAACAGCATCGGTAATTGCGATGGTATTGGCTGAAGATTCTTTAGCAACATTCAATCCTATTGCAAAATCACCATCTAAGTGCCGCCCATATTCAAGTGGCGGCTCTTCATAAACAACATCGGCCACATCAGAAAGTCGCAAGCTGGAGCCTGTTAGAGGTAAATCTTTAATCGCCTGAATGGATTCAAGCTCTCCTATAGATCGGATCACAATTTTTCGAGAGTTTGATCTTAAAACCCCTAGCGCGGCATTCTGATTATTTTCAGAAATATCACGCCAAATAGTTCGTACATCTAAGTTATGTTTTTTAATTTTTTTTAAATCAATATTAATCCTGACTTCACGAGGATTAACGCCATCTAAAGTAACAACTGCAACGCCAGGAATTCTCTCTAAAGGTTTAACTATTTTTCGTTCAAGTAAATCATAGTTTTTACTTAAATCTCGACCAGATGACAAACGAGCTTCCATAATCGTTTCACCTGACTCTCTAGGATTCCAGTTATCCGATATAACAACACGTTCCAAATCTTCGGGTAACTCATCTTTAATTCGATCGATACGCTCATGAATTTCTGCCCGAGCCAGATCCATGTCTACATTAAAAGCAAAATTTAAATTAACTCGACCACCACGATGATCACTGTTAGACCACATATGCTCTACACCATTCATTGAAGCCAAAGCTTCCTCTATTGGCCGAATAATCATCTTTTCAATTGCTTTGGGTGAAGCATTTTGATAATTAGTAACAACAAATAATGTTTTATTTTCAGCTTCGGGCATAAAAGCGAGTTCAAGACGCAGCAACGCAATAATTCCCAAAACGAGAATACTGATTAAAACCATCAAAGTTCCAATAGGTCTTTTAACTGCTACTTCTGGTAATGTCATATCAGGTCAAGTTCCTTTTAATGGTTGTTCAGTTTTTTCAGGCTGCTCAAGTTGCTCATGATGACTTTCAACTTCTTCCGCATCAAGCACAGACTGCTCTAATATTTTTAGTTCTTCATCGCTGGTCACTGTCGAAGGCATAATTAGATAAGTCGCAGGAATGATAAATAAAGTTAAACCTGTTGCAATCACTAAACCAAAAGAAACAACAACAGCTAATGGTGCTCTTAACTCAGCTCCTTCGCCAAAACCAATTGCCATTGGAAGCAAACCTAAAACCGTTGTAAAAGTTGTCATTAAGATAGGCCGCAGTCGAGATTTACTAGCCGCAACAACAGCCTCTAATTTATCCATACCTAAACGACGATATTGATTAATCGCATCGACTAAAACAATTGCATTATTAACCACTACCCCAACCAAAAAAACGGCTCCTATCATAGAAATAACACTAATCGCATAACCTGTAATATACAAACCAAGAATAACTCCAATTAAAGCAAACGGTATCGTAAATAAAATCACAAAGGGATGACCCACATGTTCAAAAGTAGCGGCCATTACAATATAAACTAAAAATACAGCTAAAATAACAGCAAATAATAAACTACTAAATGACTCTTCCATTTCTTTATTTTGTCCGCCAAACTCAAAACCGACACCTTGTGGTGGTGGATTATTTTTGACTATTTGTGCAAGCTCTTGAGTAACATCTTTTAAACTCCGACCTTTTAAATTACCAGCAATAACAGCCACTCTCGATTGTTGAATTCGATCGATAGCTGCCGGACCTTGTGCTGAAATAATTTTGGCAACAGCACGCAGAGTTACAGGTTTTCCGTCGACTTCACCAATAACAATATTCTCCATATCATTAACACTGTCTCTATCGATGATACGATTACGCAGGCGAATGTCTATTTGCCTATCGGGCTGTTGAAATCGAGATACAATCGTACCATTAACCCGTTGGTGTAAAGTTTCGGCGACTTGCTGAATGGAAAAACCTAAACGAGCAAGCTTTTGTCGATCAAACTGAATTTTTAATTCTGGATTACCCGTTTCAAGCGAGGCTTGAATATCAATAAGCCCTTTAACATTTTCTAGAAGCGGTAATATTTGCATAGTATATTCACGTAATACTTCTATATCATCGCCAAAAAACAGCATTTCCATTGGAGTTTTCAAGCTAAAAAATGAAGGTCTACCAAACCGAACATCTGCTAATGGAATTTGGCTGTAACTTTCTCTTAAATCTTCAATAGTTTTAGCTTCAAGTTCACTATTTGTCCTATCTTTAATAACAATATTAATCTGCGCTAAATTTTCATCTTTTGTTTTTAATGATAAACCACCACTAACATTTCGACTGCCCACTGAAGAATAGACAGATTCAACATTAGGATTTTTAAGTGCTACTTTTTCCATTTCTAACATAATTTTATCTGTTGTTGGCAACGAAGTTCCTTCAGGTAAACTTACATCAAAATAAAACTCCCCTTCACTCATTGTTGGAATTAGTGAAGTAGGAATAAATGGAAGCAACTGCCAAGCTAAAAACAATGCAACAAAACCACTCAAAACAGTCGTCCACTTTAATCTTAATGACTGTCTTAATAACTTTTCATATAAACGAGAAAACCAACCTAACGACTCTTTATTTTTTTTAACTTGAGATGAAAGCGCTTTATTTTTTTGACCTTCTTTATCTATTAAGTTAGCATTTTTTTCTTGTTTTTTATCTTTTCCTAAAGAAGCCAACATAGGAATCAAAGTCAATGAAACCAGTAACGAAGCAATTAAGCTAAATGTAACTGTTAACGCTTGATCTTTAAATAATTGTCCTGCAACACCTTCAACAAAAACAATTGGAATAAATACCGCTATAGTTGTTAATACTGATGCAGTAACCGCACTACCAACCTCACTTGTTCCAACGATGGCAGCTTGAATCAAGCTAAGTCCCTTTTCTCTTTGCCGATGAATAGACTCTAATACCACAATCGCAGCATCAACCAACATACCAACACCTAGGGTTAAACCACCTAAGGACATGATATTCATAGACACATCCGATCGATACATAAAAATAAAAGTAGCAACTACAGATAATGGAATAGCGGTGGTAATAATTGCGGTTAAACGAAAATCTCTCAAAAAAATCCACAAAATACAAATAGCTAATAACCCGCCAATCATTAATGACTGTTTAACTTCATTAATAGATTGTTCTATAAATCGAGATTGATCAAATTGCACATTCAGAGAACTTCCTTTTGGCAATTTTCTTTGTAATTGCTGAAGCCTATTTTTTACTGCTGATGCTACTTCAACAGTATTGGCATCACCTTCTTTGTAAATAGAAATCAGTATTCCTTCCGTTCCCTGAAAACGAGTAATTTCTTCACGATCTTTACTCGCCCAAACAACTTCAGCTACATCCCCCAGTCGAACAGCTGCCTGTCCAGGCTGTGTAATACGTAGTTCTCGCATTTCTTGCAAACTATCATATTCATTTAAGGTACGTACTAACAATTGTGTTTGTTTGTTTTTTAGTGAACCGCCGGGCCTGTTGATATTGGAGTCACCCAACATTTGTTTAAGCTGCTGCGGACTAATTCCCATTGCTGCAACTTTACCCTGGTTTATATTGACATGAATTTCTTCTTCTTCACCACCCTGTATTTTGGCAGAAGCAACACCTTCTATCCTTTCCAATGTTTCTTTAACCGTTTTTTCACCTAATAAGCGCAGTTGAGCTAAAGATATTTTACCGCTCAAACTTAATTTTAGGATAGGATCAAGAGCCGGATCATAGCGCAAAACAATAGGGCTATCAGCTTCAAGAGGTAACTCTAATCGATCAAGTTTTTCGCGAATATCCATCGCTAAATCGCTCATATCAGCATCCCAGCCAAACTCTAGTGTCACTTCAGAAATACCAGAACGAGAAACAGAATGAATTTGTTTAAGACCTTTAAGCACCCCAACAACTTCTTCAACAGGGCGAGTAATTAATTGCTCAACTTCTGCTGGTGCTGCATTTACAAAAGTCGTTTGTACCGTTAAGGACGGATAACTCAAAGAAGGCAATAAATTAATAGGTAAACGGGAAAAGCCAACTGCACCGAATGCAACAACAGCGAGTGCCACCATTAATACAGTAACTTTACGTTTAACTGAAAACTCTACCAACTGTCGAATCATGATTGAGTTCTCTTACGCGGCTTATCTTTTATCTTTTTTGATTGAACGGTTTTGTCGCTGGATGTCTCAGTTTCAGCTCCTGGCGAAATGACTTTCAACAAATTTCCTTCGTTTAAATTACGCTGACCTTTTACAACAACATATTCAGATTGCGTGATCCCTTGAATTACTTCTGTTTTATCACCAACAACATAACCTGTTTTTACTTTTTTACGAACCGCTTTATTACCTTCATTAACAAATAAATAATGCTGTCCTCTCTCTTCAATAATAGCAACACTTGGAAGTAACATTGCGTCTTTACGTTTATCTGTAATCATAGTGACTTCTGTAAAGTCTCCAGGACGAACACCGACAGGATATTGATCTAAACGAACCGTAACCTTAACAGTCCCCGTAGCAGGATCTACGATGGGGCTCACTAGCTCAATAACACCTTGTAAGCTTTTTTTAATACTATCTACATTCAGATCAACGGTTTGACCGACAGCCACTTTACCTATTCGATTTGCAGGTACATGCACTCTCACCAATAAAGGCTTAATTGACATCATCCTAAATAATAAATCTCCCGAAGAAACATGTGCTCCTAAGTCAATTTCTCGCCAAACAATCCGACCCGCAAATGGTGATGATACGCGAGTATAAGCTAAGGCTAACTCTGCAAGTTCTAATTCTGTTTGAGCTGTTAGGTAATTATTATTGGCAGTCTCCCACTCTGCTGGAGAAAGTACTCCCGCAGACTTCATCTTATTCAACCTTTTATATTCTCTTTCTGCGCTATTTAAATTCTGTCTAGCCTGCTTTAAACGCAAGCGCTGATCGTCATCTTCTAGCAGTAACAATGTTTTACCGGCAGCTACATCATCACCTTCTTCATGCAATATTTGGCGTACAACCCCATTGGTTCTTGCGTTAATTTTGGCATCACTACTAGGAGTCAAAGTTGAAGTTGTCACATAATAAGAAGCAGCATCACCAACCTCAGGATTAGCCACTTCAACAGGAATAGCCTTTTCTGTTCGTTTACCTTTAGCTAAACCTTTTGACTGGCTGGATGAAACATTATTATCGCCACATGCGGCCAATAGAAATAATAATAATACTCCAGCTAATAACTTTTTTGTCCTATCAAAAAAAAACTTCATATATCAATTAATCCTAGGTTAATAATATTTTTATTATTCACTCTGATATTATCGCAAATAAAGAAAAGTAAGTGGCTAACTTTACGATAATTTACGTTCTTTATATTTATATCGGTTCTGCTTGAAGATAATATTCAAGTAGCTAAACCCTAAAACCTACAACTTCCAGCATAACAAGTGCATAAGCATACATTTTTTACGGTTAATTCCCATATAACATCGCTAATGTTCTGCAACTTAAATGTAATAATTCTTTTCATAATAGCTAAACGTTAAAAAATGAAAAGTCAGTCATTAGCCAATTTAGCTATTTCATACAATATTTAATATAACACTATCCGTTTAGTTATTGGTTTTATTATTCCACCAATTTATGCATAAGTACTCTAAATAAAGCATTAATCGGCTATATAGCAGCATTTATTCAATATAATACTTGTACAAAAATCGCTCTATCTATAAACTGTCGCACCTCTCGAAAAGAGAACTCAAATAAAAATAATATTTATACTGTTCGATTAAATAATAAAAAACTAAAAACATCAAAAATGCGTTTCTTGGCTATATTTTTATGCTTACTATCCAATATTACCGTGCATGCGCGAGAATTAGGCTTGTCTGTATCTGAGCAACAATATATAGAAAAAGCGCCGACTATTACTTTGTGCACATCTAACTATGATATGCCTTTTGAGGCGTATACTAATGGCAGCTTAATCGGTATAACAACGAATTATGCAACAATCATAAGTGAACGGTCGGGCTTAACAATTCATCCAACCCCTTACACTAAAGAAACACAACAAACACAGAATAATACAAAACATCAGTGTGACTTGGTATCAACAAAAACTTTTAACATTGAAGATTCAAAAGATTATATGCTTACTCAAGCATACTTAACTTCCCCTTTGGTATTTGCAACAACTGAAGAAAAACGGTTTATTAATTCTATTGAACAACTAAAAGGCAAAAAGGTGGGTTTTATTAATCAAGAGAATTATACAAAAACGCTCATTGATAAATTTCCATATATAGACTGGGTTGGAGTATCTTCTGTTGAAGAAGGTATCAGTCTGGTGGCTCAGGGTCAGCTATTTAGTTATGCAGCTCCTTTAGCTTCAATTGGCCATTACTTACAAAATAACTATCATCATGGTATTAAAATAAATGGCCAATACAGTGAGCCATTAAAACTTTTATTTAATATCAACAATGATCAACCAGAACTAAAATCTATTATTAATAAAGTGATTAATAGTATCGATAGAAAGCTACGGCTTGAAATTAATAATTCCTGGATTAA
Source organism: Aliikangiella litoralis (assembly GCF_052495765.1). The sequence continues at coordinate 3,759,670 of NZ_CP199292.1, forward strand.
AGTAAAATATGAGCATAGGGCTAACTATGAGCTGGTTCTTTTTGTATTTTTAATTGGTAGTGCTTTTTTCTTCGGTTTACTTTATCGCCATATAACATTGCGAAAACACACAACAGAGCTTCAAAAAATATCTCAAACCGATAAATTAACTAATTTATATAACCGAGTAAAAACCGATGAGGCACTGATCTATCATCTCAACTGCTTTAGACGTTATGGAGATACTTTTTCAATTATTTTATTGGATATTGATGATTTTAAAAAGATAAATGATGAACAGGGTCATGTGGCAGGCGATAAAGTTTTAGTGAGTGTTGCCGAAACACTTAATTCTAATTGCCGCAACACAGATATTATTGGACGCTGGGGTGGCGAAGAGTTTTTAATTATTTGTCCTAAATCATCATTAGAGCAAACCATTCAGATCACCGAGAAGCTTAGGGCTAATATTGAGCTAATTCCTATAGACAATCATACAGACACCAACGAGCCATACAAAATAACGGCTAGTTTTGGTGTAACAGAAACCCAAATAGAAGATACCCATAATTCCTTGATTATTCGTGCCGATCAAGCATTGTTACAAGCTAAGCGTAAAGGCAAAAATCAATATGTTTCAGCTAAGTCAACTCTTCCGAATGAGCTTATGTCTGAAGCGTCATAAACAACCTAATGTCAATTTGGTTAACTTTAGTATTCAATGGCTAAACTAGATAATCGGTCTTGCATAACTAATGTTTTTATCTGCTCTATTGCCTCTTTATTCTTGTGATTTTGTGGACTTTCTGAGGTTGCAGTTACCAAATCAAATAATTCTTGTTGAAGCGCTTTTTCCCAAAGATAAAGAGGGTGAGAAGTAATTAATCCTTCATCAAATTCTCCTTCGGACTCTTCCAATAGCTGCATCTCTATATAAGAAACCACTGTAGCCAAAGATAAGCGGCCTAACTCCTGTCCACATCGTGTTTCTTTTTCATCGATACTTTGCAATAGACTAATCAACCCTGTACATGCATCTAATGCGGGATAAACAGCGTAAACATCAAAATTATCAGCCAACGGAATTGCCAACTCTAATTTATTGAGCTGTGCTTCTAAATTAAGTTGAAACTGTGGCTTGATTAACTTTTGCCACATCAAATCAAGTTGATTTTTCAGTAATTCGGAATCACCATAATCGCAAGCTAAGGAGAAATACTCATAATTAGGTAACATCCTTTGTACCAAAGCCGCAGCAAACAACTGCTGTTGCCACTTTGAGAACAGAGAAAAAGACAAAGGCATTATTAATTTTACCTATTAAAAAAACTTAAAACACAAGCTCCTATAATCACATAATACGGCATAATCTGCTAGCGCCTGTAAGCTATTAATAAGATATTGCTCAAACGTTATTGATTGTCAGTAATCAGTAAAAAACGCTACACTGCTGGCTCAGAGCATTTTTATTATGCAAATTATATTATTGAGTCTCATGAAAAAACAGATTATTTTTAATAGCTTAACAGAAGAATTAAGAGCACAACGACAGCGAACTCATGAAATTTGCCGAAATTTTAATCGAAGCCCAAGCAAAGGACACCTCAAAAAGTTAAAGTCAACTTTCTCTAGCTGTGGAGAAAATGTGCGAATAGAGCCAGGCTTTCACTGCGATTACGGACATAAAATAAAACTAGGTAATAATGTATACATTAACATCAATTGTACTTTATTAGATGGTGGAGAAATAATCATTGGTGACGATTGTTTAATAGCCCCTAATGTACAAATATTAACCATCAATCATCCCTCTTCTCCTAAAGAACGTCTTGAAAAAACAAGTTATGCAAGTGATGTCACTTTAGGCTGTAATGTATGGCTAGGAGCTGGAGCCATTGTTTTGCCTGGCATTTCAATTGGAACAGGCGCTGTGGTAGGTGCTGGTAGCGTGGTCACATCAGAAGTAGAGGCCAATTGTCTTTATGCAGGTAATCCCGCCCAAAAGATAAAGCCTATTTGACCCTGCTCAATAAGAGAAGACTTTATTCTAGTAAAAGTCAGCTGAATGGCAATTTTCAAACTATAATTACTGAGAGTCGCTTTGATACTTTATTTAAGCTGCACTCATCACAATTTTGATGAAAATATCAACAACCGTTGATTTAACCACCAACTAATAAAAATTCGATACTTAAATGCCATGCCAAAAGATTCAGTAAGTTCTAATGACGAAGTAATACTGAAAAATGAAAAACCTACAGTTAGCAAAAAATTATTGCAAAAATACCTTACCGATGAAACCCAATTAGATACAACAACTAATAATGATGCATTTTTATCATTAATCCAAGATTATTTGAACTTAGCACCTAACCAGAAAAAAAATGATAAGAAACAAAATCTTACCAACCTTGAAAGTAGATTAATTCCCTATTTAAACCAATCAGAATATGCGCTGTCACAATCTCAACTTAATTTACTTAAATTAGTAGATCAGTTATTTAATTACGTATTAAGCGACACGAGTTTAAAACAGCCAATAAAACAAAATATTAATCAAATAAGTCCTATTTATTTAATGTTATTAGTACAGGATCCTAATGTCGTCACTGAAACCCATCATCCAACTAAACGACTACTGAACAGCATTGCTAAAGTAGGTCTATTATGGGAGCCCGGAACAACCAATTCAAAGCTGATATCGCAGCAAATTACCCAAATCATCGAACAGTTAAAAACAGCGGCAAAGACCCCCTCTAGTCTCTCTGAAACATTTAAAAAAGCGGCTAACCAATTTGAAGACTTTACTAATACGCTCATTAAACGTGCTGAAATATTTGAAAAACGAATCAGAGAAGCAGAAGAAGGCAAAGCAAAAGCTGAAACAGCCAAACAACAAGCGAATAAAGTTCTCAAAATTATTACTTGTAAGCAATCTATTCCCCCATTTATTAGACAAATGCTCGAAGAAGCCTGGCAGCATGTTATTTTTTTGGAAGTACTCAAAGATAGTGAAATTCCACAAACCAATGCTTTATACATTGCTAAAGCATTGCTAGTTAGTATTCAATCAATTAGTGAAATTGATGAACTGGCAAAATTTGTTGAACTACAAAATGACCTCATTCCATGGCTCAAACAAGAATTAGAAAAAACATCTTATTCATTTGCAGAAGTTGATGCTTTTTTTGCAGAATTAGATAATTTGCATAATGAAATTATTGCTGATGTAAAAAACTCGCTTGAACAAGGCCCAAAGGAAGAAATATTACGACTTAAACCAAGCGACCCTTATCAAAACAATCATGAAGATACCGACACACAACCGCAACGACCATCAATACCAATAGACGATATGTCAGTTGAACAATGGGTTGATTTTTCATTTAACAATATTCCATCAGACAAAACGACCGTTATTGAAAAAACAAAACCCAAAACCAGACAGCAAAAAGACTTGGCAGCAAGTGAAAAACGTATTCGATTATTAAAACCTGGCGACTGGTTAATCATTAAGCAGAATGATGAAGAGATTCGGTGCAAACTTGCCTCTTATATACAAACTAATGATAAATACATATTAGTTAATGGCATTGGAAATAAGGTCGCAGAACATGACACCTCTACCTTGGCAATAGCGTATCAAAATAAGAATATTCAAATTTTAGAAAGTGCACCACTTTTCGAGCGAGCCCATAAAATCGTACTCGATAATTTGGTTAAACAACTAGAAGAAGAATCACAGAAAGAAAAACTAAAAAAACTTGAAGCGCTGCAAGCAAAAAAAGCTGAAGCCAAGAAAAAAGAGGCTGCGGAAAAGCTCATTGAAAAAAATAAAAAAGCAGCTGAAGAAAGCACTTCAAAAACAAAAAAAACAACAACTAAAAGCGACATAAAAGACCCAATAATAAAAAAGCAACCAAGTACAAAACCATCTCAACAACCAATGCCAGATTTTTCTCGACTAGCCGTCGGTAGTTGGGTTGAAATTCAGGTAGACGAAAAGTTAAAAAAATGTCGTTTAGCAGCCAAAATAGCCTCTTCGGGTAAGTTTATTTTTACCGACCGCAGCGGCATCAAAATAAAAGAATGTTTTATTGATGAACTCAAAGAACTCTACCTTTCACAAAAGCTGGTATTAGAGCAAGAAAACGACTTGTTTGATCAAGCTTTAGCATCTGTTATCTCTAACTTAAGAAATCTAAAATCAGATAACAGCTAGCCTTTCATTATTAATTTATTTTTTTCAAGACCTCAAACATTTTTATTTAAGTAAATACTTAATTCAATAACAAGAGTTGCAAATCAGTATAAATAACTTAACTCCTGTATCACACTATGTATAATAACGCTCATTATTACCTATAAATAAAACCCTTACTCAAAGTGAAGAATATGCAGCACCGACTTTTTCTATTATTTTCTTTATTAATAACAACCACATTGCAAGCAACCTCTATAGATCAGTGGACTACCACCCAGCTTGTTGAAAAACCTTCTTTTAGGGCCAGTGGTATAGGATATGGCAAAATTTGGGTAGCAGGAACTCAAGGTAAAGTATTTATTAGCGAGAACTATGCTAAGTCATGGATAGATGTCTCGCTCAAAGATGGTTTTAAAGGTGATATTCGGGATATAGCGCTCTTTAATAAAGATACAGCCATAATAATGAGTGCAGGTTCAGGCGATCAATCCCGATTATATTTAACTCAAAATGCAGGAAAAAACTGGCAGTTACTATTAAAAAATACTCACAAAAAAGGCTTTTTCAACTCAATCGATTTCTGGGATGAAAAAAATGGTCTATTACTAGGCGATCCCGTTGATGGGTTTTATGTTGTATTAAAAACTAATGACGGCGGAAAAAGCTGGCAACGTGTGCCCAAATCAAACCTGCCTACAATCTTAAATAAAGAAGCAGCATTTGCAGCAAGTGGAAATACTCTGGTGACCCAACCCAATGGCCAAGCCTGGATCACAACAGGCGGCTTTTCAGCATCAGCTTACTACTCTTCCGATTATGGAAAAACATGGACTAGATTTACCGTTCCCATTCACCATAAAACCCAAACATCTGGCGGCTATGCGTTAGCTAATAATAGCTTAAATCGTATTTTCGTAGTTGGCGGAGACTACCTTGATCGTCCCGCTTCATATAATAATATTGCCGTATTTAATAATAAAACCAGACAGTTTGATATCGTTAACTCTGGTCAACATGGCTTACGTACAGCAATGAGTTGTCAACAAAAAACTTGTTTACTAACAGGTAAAACAGGCACAGAAGTATCGTATAACAATGGCCGAACCTGGCGCCAACATTCAAAAGAAGGTTTTTATACATTGGCCAGCGATGCACAACACTTTATTGCTGCTGGACATGACGGTAGAGTTGGAATTATTCAACTAAAAAAGAAGAAAAAGAGTCTATAAAAGTTAGCGCAGATATTAAAACGCAACAAGCAATATCCTTCGACGTTAAAATGCAGAGTGACCGCTCTCTTCTGCTTTTTTAGATTCAATCTATTAATTATTTTGAATTTCCTTATCCAGAACTGAGGTTAATTTATTTACTCAAACTGTTTAACATTATTGACTAGTTACTCAGTACATCAACTAATGCAGCTTTTAGTGTTTGGTAGCGAAACTTAAAACCAGATAGCTCTAAACGTTTGGGAACTACCTTTTGTCCTTTAACCAAAAGTTCAGCTCTTTCACCTAAAAGAAAAAATAAAAGCCATGCTGGTGCTTTAAAAAATGCCGGTCGGTTAAGCTGTTTAGCAAAAGTTTGTGTAAACTCCCTATTGGTAACAGGCTTGGGTGCTGTTAAATTAAAAACCCCATTTAATTCTTTATTATTTAATAAGTAAACAATGACTTTTACCACATCGAACAGATGTACCCAAGACATAAACTGATCTCCATCACCTAACTGAGTTCCCATTGCAAACTTAAATGGCAACTTTAATTGTGATAAAAAACCACCTTGTTTGCTGATCACTAAGCCCGTTCTAATAATACATACTCTGACACCATCGTTTTCAGCAGCCAATGCAGCCTCTTCCCAGGCATTACATAGCTCATGAGTATATTCTTTATGAGGTTGCGAATATTCATCTAAAACAGTAGCACCGCCATTACCATACCACCCAATAGCCGAACCACTTACCATCGCTAAAGGTGCTTGTTTGCGAGTTTTTATCCAATCGCTTAACTCTTGGGTCAAACACACTCTACTTTGCCAAAGTTTAGATTTTTGCTCAGTGCTCCAGCGCTTATCAGCAATAGGTTCACCCGCCAGATTCACAATATAATCGACCTGTATATCGTCACTAATCTCATAAAAAGACTCTACAAATATAAGACACTCTGCAAACTGACTGCTTGCCTTCTTCTTATTGCGAGTTAATACAATAATATTTTCAGGTGCAGTTATCTGGTTATCCAATAAATATTGAATAAACTGATGACCAATCAGGCCTGTTCCTCCTGTTACTAAATAATAAGCCACTGACACTCTCTAATTAATTGATATGTTTTGGTAAGCTAATGATAGCAAGCTTCAGCTAATAAATAGATCTTAATAAATAAAAAAGGCAGGCTATTAAGCCTACCCAAAGCGACTAACAAATAAATAGCTTTAGCAACAGCAAACTTAATCTTATGAATATTTAATTACGCTTTACTTTCAATTTAATATACCTAACCACATCATCAGCCTCATGTGCTTCAGCAACTTTGAGTAAATCGCTCCCTTGACACTCAACTTCATCATAAATATTTCTTAAGTCTAACTTACTATTCCTTAGATTAGTACGAATATGGAAAACCTGATTATCAGCCGCATTTTCACATAACTCTTTGGCTAATTTATTAAAACTATAACTTGAGTGGTTATTTGCATTAACAATACTCGCCAAGCCAGATATTATAAAGCCTATAACAATATATTTTATTCTGAGTTTCATTGTATTCACCTCATTAAGTGTCAATTTTCATTCAATTTAGAACGGGTTAATTCAGCAATAATATTAGTGACAAGTTAGTGAGCTGACAAACGATAAAAATTGACAAAGACTTAAGTTTTTCTTATGTTAAAAGCATGAACGATTACAACACAATTCCACTGAATGGTTTGCGCCATTTTTTGTGGGCAGCTAAATTAGAAAGCTTCAAACAAGCCGCCACCAAACTCTATGTTACTGAAGCGGCTGTGAGCCAACAAATTAGAAAACTAGAATCTATACTAGGTTTTCCACTGTTTGTTCGGGGCCACCAAAAAGTAACCTTGACAACTAAAGGTGAACAACTCTTACCTTATATAGAATCTGCATTTAATAATATTGACCAAGGGTTAGATAAAATTAACCATGATCCCGAACCTAATCGTATAAATTTAACAACCTTCCCCTCTCTCGCATCAAACTGGCTTATTGGTCGCCTTCCCAAGCTCAATGCCAAATATCCTGCTTTATCAATTAGCATGGACACATCATTAGAGAAACAATCGCTAGACAATCGCACCTACGACTTAGCCATTCGTTATGGGGTAGGTAATTATGCAGAACTCAAAAGCCAGTTACTTTTAGTCGATCCAGTTGTTCTTGTCTGTAGTTCAAGCTTGGTTAAATCTAAACAGTTAACTAAAAAAGATATTTTTCGGCTACCTCTCATTAAAACAACTTACGAAGGAATAGACTCAATCATCACGACTGAATTTGCTAAGTATTATGACTTCAATGATAAGCAACCCAATCAAGCATTGTTAATTCGTGATGGTGGTTTAGGTGCAGAAGCCGCAAGAAGCGGCCAAGGAATAGCAATGCAAAGACTCAGTTTAGTCGCTGATATGATCATTTCAGGTGAGCTAGTCTACGCTACCGACTATGCATTCAAAGACTATAATGTTTATGCCGTAACAACCGAAGAACACTTCAAGCAACCTAAAATTATTAAATTTTTGCAGTGGATAAATAGTGAGATGCAACTTACTCAGAAAAAAATTATACCATTGATAGCAAAAATAAAAAATTAAGTTTACTCATTTCAATACAAAATCACAGTTATCCTGACAATACTAAAAAGTATTTTTTATAACAAAAAATAGATTTAACATTTTATAATACTGCAAATACATCAAAAAACACAAAATAACATATTTTATTCTGTACAATGTAATTATTAACACTACTCTATTCTTGTTTAGATTTATCGATAAACTTTATAATAATTTTGTATCTACTGAAAAATTAACGACAAATTTCTATTAGATACAAAAATTAGAACTGCACCAAACTTAAGTAAAAGTAAAAAGATCAACAAAAATAATTGGAGACGAGAATGAAATATAAATATCTAATAGCGGCTTTGCTTTGTGGAGGAGTCATATCAGCATCTGCACAACAGCCAGACAGCTCAAAAAATGAAAACTCTCTAACATCTCAACAAACTGATACCAAAAGAAATAAAGATGATTCTATCTGGGGCTATAGCAGTCATGGACGAGAACTATTTGATGTATTCACCGACTCAGGTAGCGTTATTAAAGCTGTAGATGTCGATGGTTATGCTCATTCTGGCGATATGATTTTAGGAAAAACAGAAGAGCTAAAAATGTATGGGTTAAAAGTGGTAACCGGACAAGAAGCACCACAAGGTGAGCTTCATGATAAATCAGCCGCCATACGTTATCCAAGTTCAGGTTATAAATGGCCAAATGGTGTTGTTCCTTATACTTTTGCATCAAACTTAGGGAATAGAGCTCGCCAAGCAATGAATTATGCAATTAATCATTGGAATACAAAAACTAATGTTAACCTTGTGCCTCGCACCAATCAACGAGATTATATTTTAATTCAAGGCGGGGGCGGTTGTAGTTCTTGGATTGGACGACAAGGTGGCCAGCAATTAGTAACACTTGCTGAAGGTTGCGGTAATGGAGCAGCTGTACATGAAATAGGCCACGCAGTTGGCTTTTTTCACGAACAAACTCGCACCGATCGTGATAATTATGTCACCATCTATTGGGATAAAATTCAAAGTGGTATGGCATATAACTTTAATATGATGTCAACACAAGAAGGTCAACGTCATGGAAAATATGATTATTATTCAATCATGCACTACAGAACAACCGCCTTTGGCATTAATAATGCTGTAACCATATGGCCAAAACAAGGTGGTGTTGATACAAACTATATGGGCAATGGCCAAGTACTTTCTAATGGCGACTTAGCCGCTACAGCAGCAATTTATGGCTCAGACAGCGGAAACGGTCAAACCTATAATGGCAGCCTGTCTGGCAGTAACGACTCAGATATTCAACCTGACGGAACTTGGTTTCAATACAGCGGAGGTAACCTAGTAGCCAACCTTCAAGGTCCAAGTAATGCTGATTTTGACTTATTCCTTTATCGGTGGAATGGCTCTGGTTGGAGTCAAGTATCTAGTTCAGAGTCACCAAATTCACAAGAGTCTATAAACTACTCTGCATCGAGTGGCTATTATTATTATAAAGTGCTTTCATATAGTGGCAGTGGTAGCTATAGATTAACACTACAAAAATAAAACAAAAAAATCTAATACGAGAATATCCACTGTGATTTTTTCGTATTAGATCGCAAATATCGTTAAAAGAAAAATGCTCACTTACATGGCATTTATGCGGTATTATTCTCCCATATCAACAGCTCAGACAGAAGCTAAGCTACCAATCAGCTTCCACTCGCTAGTCGTAACAGGTTGTACCGATAAACGTCCTTGCTTAACCAATACCATTTCTGATAACTCTGACATGCTTTTTATCATCTTTAAAGCAATGACTTGAGGAAATTTTTGGGTAAAGCAAACATCAATACAATACCAACGAGGAGCATTTTGAGTAGCTTTAACATCAAAATACTTACTTTCTGGATCAAACTGTTCTGGATCCGGATAAGCCGCTTTAACAACTTTAGCCGTCCCTGCTATGCCTACAACTTTACAACTACTATGATAAATAAATGCTTCATCCCCAACTTTTACCTTGTCTCTCATAATATTTCTAGCTTGAAAATTTCTAATACCGTTCCAAGGCTCAGGCTTTTTGCCTAACTTCATCAAATCATCAATACTAAACTCGTCTGGTTCTGTTTTAAGTAACCAATAAGCCATTTTTTGCTCCCCAACTACTTCAAGTTGATCACATATTTATCATTATTAATGCTTAAATAACAAGTATGCAACTCCAATAACAACCGACGTATGAAAAGACTACTCTTTTTCATAACCTAAATACTCAGCTTTTTATTCAAAAATTAATAAAAGTACCTTTATTCATGTTAAGTTCAGTTTACTCAGTGTTTAATACTCAATACGATCTAAAACAATGATTGAGTGAAACCATGATGAAAAGAATTTTAACTATCTTCATAGTCCTTTATTTAGGCATAATTTCTTCAGCGTCTTTAGCAGAAGATGATCAACAATCTTTTAGTGATGCAGAAATAGCTCAAATGCTAGCGCCAATAGCTTTATATCCAGATAGCGTACTCACTCACATATTAATCGCTTCAACCTATCCCATAGAGCTTGTTCAGGCAAGCCGTTGGCAGCAGCAGCATGGTCATTTATCGCCAGGAGAAGCCTTAGATAAGGTTGAAAATAAAGCGTGGGATCCCAGTGTTAAGGCATTAATTCCTTTTCCTAAAATATTAAAAAAGCTAGCTGAAGATTTAGAATGGACACAAACTCTGGGTGATGCATTTTTACAAGATGAAAAAAGACTACTCGCGAGTATTCAAACTCTTCGAAGAAAAGCAGATAAGGTTGGTAGCCTAGATAAAATGGAACACATGGAAATAAGTCGAGATGATGACAATATTGTTATTCAACCAGTAAAACGAGAAGTTGTATATATCCCCTACTATGACACAAGAGTTGTTTATGGAGACTGGTACTGGCCTCATTACCCTCCTGTTCATTGGAGCTGGCATCATAATTATCATTACACTCACCACAGACCTTTTTTCTGGCACCCTAGAGTTCACATATCTTTCAACTATTTTCACAGTGCATTTCATTGGCATAATCATCATGTTATTGTAATAGATCGCCACCATTACCACTCTCGCCGCTATCACCATCGTAGACATATTTTACGTGATTACCACGGACGCCGATGGAATCACAACCCAACTCATAGAAGAGGCGTAGCTTATAGAACTGAGCATACTCGTAAACAATACCGTAGCTCTCGCCCAAGCATTGAGCAAACCCGAAGAGTTCGTCATACCGAAAGAGCGACGGTTAGAGAGCGCCGTGGTAACAGCCGACAAACAGATACAAGAAATAAGTCACGAACTAACCGGGCAACCACTAACCGTTCGGCCCCCAAAACCACTCGGCATGAACGAATACGTCACCAGCTCACAACAGCTAATACAAGAAAAGAAGGTAATAAAAAAGAGTTAACTCAAAACCGTGAAAATAGGAGACAAGTTAATACTCGCACTAATCATAAACGCTCTTATGATAATACTCTCAAGCGTGAAAAAAGCAACAGTTCAACAACGAACCGTCGTAACCAAACTCAACCCAAAAGCAGAACTGAATACGATAATAGAAAATACAATAATGATAGAAAAGCTCAACCACAAAGAACAGATAGACATAACACGCGTAGTTCTTCGGAAACACAACGCCCCTCAAGAAAAACTCAAACCAAACAAGAAAGGCAATCGCGAGAAAATAACTATCGTTCAAATAACAACACTCGTTCTGAACGCCCTAAAAACAATCAGCGCTCAACCAGCTCAAACAACAGACGACAAAATAACTCAAATCGCTCATCTCGTAACTCTAGAGGTCGACAACATGAATAACTTTAGCTTTCTATAGTTCATTATTAATTTTTAAAGCGGCTTTTGTTAAAAAATAAAAAGGTGTCAAATTCAGCTTATTTGACAAAAACAAAAGCCCGCTATATCTGATCAAATAAGTATAACCAACAAAAAACGCATTGATACTCTGTCAAACAAGTTATCTCATTTATAAACCTGTTTTTTTATATTCTAGGAATATATTCTTTATTTAATGATAAAAAAACAAAATAGGATTTATACAACTATACTCATACTAAATACTGAGCGGCCTAGTTAATAAGAGACCTTTTATCTAGCCCTTAGATATCGCTAATCACCACCAAGAAATTGATATATTTGAGAGGGAACGAGCAATGTTAGAGTGGTTCGAATCATTTAGCAACCCTGCGTTTATGCCACACGGACACTGTTATTTATGGCGCCCAGATATTCTATGGACTCATGTTCTATCAGATCTATTAATAGGTTTATCTTACTATTTGATCCCTATTATTATGGTAATACTACTCTATAAGCGTAAACAAACTCTTCCTTACCCTGATATATTTGCTCTGTTTATCGCCTTTATTTTTTTCTGCGGAACAGTTCATTTATTCTCTATTTATGTTACTTGGTTTCCTGCTTATGAATATCAAGGCTGGATAAAAGCACTAACAGCCTTCACCTCTGTTTTAACTGTGATTGTATTAGTCCCCAAATTGCCGCTCTTGATCAGTTTACCTGGTATAGAAGAAGCCTACAAAAATAGTCAAAATAAAGTAAAAGAACTTCATCAAAAACAAGAAGAAATGCGTTCAATGTTTTCTATTACTCTCGATAGAGAAGAAAGGATTATAGAGTTGAAAAAGGAGGTTAATCAATTAATGATAAAACAAAATAAAGCGCCTCCATACGACATTTAACATATACAAGTTGTAATTAATAACTTCTACACTATTTTTAGTCGATAAAAACAGATGAATGAACAAAGGAGAAGCATTTTTGAGCACTAAAAACTATGTTCTATCTGCATTGCTAATGTTCTTCATCACGCTAGAAATACTAATCACACTGAATTATGTATCCCAGCAAAAGCAATTAAGAGAAAAAAGAACTACAATTTACAATGCGATTGTCAATTTACAACGCCAAATAGGCTATGTAGGGCTAATTCATAACCTCAAAAACTATGTACTACGGCCAGAGAAGACAAAGTATAGAGAGTATGCATTGCTCAACTATGAAAAAGCACTCTCACAACTCAGCCTACTCGAGACACAAGGAGTCAAACTATTAGGCAACTTAAAAATGGAGAAAACTCATAGCATGCTAAATGCTTATAAAAAACGGCTAGACCAATTGCCTAATTTAATCGAACAGAATATGTTGGCAAGAGAAATAGACTCAATTATCAAATATGATGACAACCCTTCTTATACAGAAATAACACAAACATCTAACCTTCTACTAACCGCTCTGGATAACCAATTAGCAGTAATACTATATAGAACATTAGCTTACAGTTTAATTGTTTTATTTGCTTTAGCAATTACACTGGCGATGACGATACGCTTTTTCTTTAAAGAACAGCAAAAAGCACTAGAGCACAGCAATAAACTCAATAATGAAATGAGACTGCATAAAAACAAACTCTTACACTCACAAAAAGTCATTTTAAGTGTTATGGATGACATGCAAAGAGAGAAAAAGCTAACTTCAGATTTGAATATAAAACTTTCCAAAAAAAATAAAGAGATGGAGCAGTTTATCTATACTGTCTCCCATGACTTAAAATCACCACTGGTCACAATTGGTGGTTTTACAAAAATACTATCAAGAGAGCTTTCTGATAAATCTACCCAAAAGCAACAACATTATCTCGAAAGAATAATTAGTAATGTTAACCAAATGGAACTATTACTCGATGACTTATTACAACTTTCACGCGTTGTACTTCAGGCCATAAAAAAGCAACCTATTGATGTAGAAGCATTAATTCATAAACAGTGTGAGTCTCTTGAAGGTTTAATCAATGAATCAGGCGCAAGCATTGAGATACCTCAACCACTGCACAGCATTTATGCCAATGAAAGACTACTTGCACAATGCTTAATCAACCTCCTTAATAATTCGATTAAGTATCGCGATCCAAACCGTCCTTTAGTTATTAATATTAATAGCAAAAAGGATGGAAAATATATAGTACTTGCAATAAAAGATAATGCCCAAGGAATCGATCCTAAATATCACGATATAATTTTCCGTATTTTTGAACGTTTATCAACAAATGAAGGGACAGGCGTTGGTTTAGCTATAGTCAAAGCAGTTATGGAAAAGCATCAAGGTGTCGTCACTCTTAAATCACAACCTGGGGTAGGTAGCTGCTTTTACTTAAAGTTCCCTTTTGTCTCACCAATTGAGGATGCCGCATGAACAAGATAAAACCTGTATCAATTTTGCTAGTTGAAGACAATCTAGATCATGCAGAGCTGATGATAGACGCATGTCGAGAATTTAATATCAAAAATGCAATATATCATGTAACAGATGGATTAAAAGCAATTGCTTATTTAAGGAATGAACCCCCTTATGAAAATAAGGCCTCCAGTGATTATCCTAATATTATCTTTCTCGATCTCAAGATGCCAGGCCAAGACGGTCTAACCACATTAAAAATAATCAAGGAAGATGAAAAACTTAAGCATATACCAGTTGTAATGGTCAGCACTTCAAAAACTGAACCAGAAATATTGAGTTGTTATAGTTTAGGCGCATGTGGTTATGTCAGCAAACCACTCCAATTCGAAGAGTTTTCAAGAAAAATTAAAGAACTAAACTATTACTGGATACTAACAGCTGAACTACCTCCTAAACAAGAAGGCATTTGATGTTTAAGATACTTGTTATTGAAGATAACGCCGATCATTTTGCGTTAATTGAGAATACCCTGCTGACAGCCTTTAAAGAAGGGGTAAAGCTTTATCATGCAATAAAGCTTGCCCAAGGCATTGAAACTCTAGAGCAGCAGCCTTTTGATATTTGTTTATGCGACCTCAAGTACCCCGACTCTCCTTTAGATAAAACAGTCGAAAAGCTCAAGCAACTCAATAGTTCTGTACCAATTATTATTCTCACATCTCTCAACAGCATCGAAATAGCGCAAGATTTACTACAACACGATATTCAAGATTACCTGCCCAAAGAAGAATTAAGCCCAACACTACTTTACCGAATCTGCATGCATGCTATTGAACGCAAACAGCAACAACTGGCCTTAGAAAAACGTAATGAAGAAATGCAAACATTTTGTGCAAGCCTTTCACATGATTTTAAAGGGTATCTTCGCCGCATTCCCCAGATTGCGACATTATTACGTAGAGATTTATCTGAACACACCACTCTCAGCTCTAAAGATCTGGAGCGTTTCTCTATGCTAGAAAACAGTACATCAGCTATTCGAGACTTAGTTGATAGCCTAGGAAAGTTTTTATTAATAGGCCATGAAGAAACAAAAAGCGAACCTATTGATTTATCGGCTCTTTTTAAAAAGCTCGAAACTTTAATTATAAATACAAACGAAGATAATATTCAGCTAAAACTTGATGTAGCAAATAATCTACCAACGGTTATCGGCAATATGTCGCAATTAATTATTTTATTTCACAACCTGATATCAAATGGCATTAAATATAATAAAAATTCCCCTAGCATCCACATTACCAGCTCAATCGATAAAAATCAGAAACAGTGCAAAATATTAGTTAAAGATAATGGTATAGGTATAGAAAAGTTATATTTTCAACAAATATTTTCTCCATTTAGACGCCTACACAATAATCATGAATATAAAGGAACAGGATTAGGGCTTAGCATTGTCAAACGAATAATAGAACTTCATAAAGGGCATATTGATATTGAGTCAGAACCAGGAAAAGGCAGTACTTTTATAGTTTACCTACCTTTATACAACTCACCATAAAAGTTAAAAAGGTATGGAGCGGGAAACGAGATTCGAACTCGCGACCCCGACCTTGGCAAGGTCGTGCTCTACCAGCTGAGCTATTCCCGCTTTATCAATATGAGGCTCATATTGAATAAAAAATAACACTTAAGATAATAATGGTGCCCGGGGCCGGAGTCGAACCGGCACGAGATTTCTCTCGAGGGATTTTAAGTCCCTTGCGTCTACCAATTTCGCCACCCGGGCATGGGAGGCTAGTTAACCAAGCTTATTACTTGTTTAACATCTCCACTTTCTCATTAGAGAAAGGTGGAGGCTGAGGTCGGAATCGAACCGGCGTACACGGAGTTGCAGTCCGCTGCATGGCCACTCTGCCACTCAGCCAATCTAATAATACTTAGTTTCAATCATAATTAACAACTTGAAGCTTAGTATTAAAAAACCCCGGATACATTCAGATGTTGCCGAGGTTTAAAATTTGGAGCGGGAAACGAGATTCGAACTCGCGACCCCGACCTTGGCAAGGTCGTGCTCTACCAGCTGAGCTATTCCCGCTTCAAGTGGAGTGGCATTTTACAGCAAGATTAGGTTCTGTCAAGCATGATTATAATAACAATCCAAACTTTTTTTATTTCCTCGCAAACCGCTGATTTTATAATCAATTATCGTTGGAATTCGGTTGATCTTTGAGCTCTGCCGAAGCTAGCAACGGCCAAGTTACTTTTAAATAGATATACATTGACCAAAGTGTAAGCCCAACAGCTATATAAAGAAAAATATAACCCCATATATATAGCCAAGAATGCTCAAATAAAGCGGTTACTTCAGCTTCATTGCCAGCTAAAAGGAGAAAGAAAATTGCTGATAGCTGCATTAAAGTCTTTATTTTGGCGACATAAACGACCTTAATAGCTGATCGCTCTCCATATTCAGCCATCCACTCACGCAAAGCTGAAACAGTAATTTCACGACTAATAATAACCAAAGCTGGCGCAGCAATCCAGATTGTCGCATGTTGCTCGACTAATAAAACTAAAGAAGCTGCCACCATCAGTTTGTCAGCAACAGGATCTAAAAACTCACCTAATGGTGACTGCATATTAAATTTTCGTGCAACCCAACCATCAAACCAGTCTGTCCACCCTACAACAGCAAATATCAAAGCAGCTGTTGTCTGCCCCCAAGAAACCGGTAAATAAAAGAAAAAAACTAGCAATGGAATGCAAAGAATTCTAAAAGATGTCAGTAAATTTGCAATATTCATTGTATTTCAATAGCTAAGATGAGTTGTTTTATTTTAACACTGAGTGTAAGCATATCACATCTAATTCGAACATCTCTTATAGATATCCAAATACATTTCTAATTTTTGAGAAGCCGCATGAACGATTATTATGAATTAACTTTTTAAATTTGTTAATACGTATAAATTTTATACATTTTTATACTTATGCAATCATCATAGGGATGTATAAAATCACTTAAGCTTAAAAACAAAACTTTTGGGTTATCAGCACACAAGTAAATTTAGACATTATTTATTCGTGTAAATGATCATAAATAGTTTGCGCTAAGCTTTGACTAATGCCTTCAACCTGCTTTAAGTCGCTGACACCTGCTCTTTTAACTTCTTGCAGGCCACCAAAATGTTGAATAATCGCACGTCGCCTCTTTGCCCCAACTCCAGCAATGCCTTCCAAAATTGAAGTCTTTCTTACTTTATCTCTTTTTCCTCTATGGCCAGTGATCGCAAATCGATGTGCTTCATCCCGGATAGATTGAATTAAATGAAGACCTAATGAATCTTCTTCAAGCCTTCTTGCAATAGCTTCTGAAGGAAAAAAGATTTGTTCCATACCGACTTTGCGATCACTTCCCTTAGCAACACTAATTAAAGTCACCTGTTCTAATTCAAGATCTTCAAGGACTTTTTGAGCTTGATTAAGCTGCCCTTTTCCACCATCAATAATCAGTAAATCAGGCAATTTGGCTTCTTCTTTGACTAAACGACTAAAGCGACGACGCACTGCTTGCTCAATTGCGGCATAGTCATCTCCAGCTTTCACCTGATTAATATTAAACCGTCGATAGTCAGACTTCTTCGCTTGACCTTGTTCAAATACAACACAAGAAGCAACGGTTTGTTCGCCTTGAAAATGACTAATATCAAAACACTCCATCCTGATTGGTAATTTATCTAACCCTAATTCATCCATTAGACATTGCATTCTCTTCTGGGTGTGATTTTTACTGGCTAATTTAGCAGTAATCATTTCCTGAAGATTTCTATTAGCCATATCTAGCCAAGCAGCCCGACTTGTTTTTACTTTGTGCGCTAATCTCACTTTAACATCTCTTAAATGCCCAATTAGCTCGGCTAAAGCCTGCTCTTCGGGTATTTTACAATTGATGACAATCTCAGCAGGCACCTCATTTTGGCTTGCAGAATAAAAATGCCCAATAAAAGATTCAATGACTTCTTCTACGCTAGTATCAAGGGGTACCTTAGGGAAAAAATTGCGACTACCTTGAACAAGTCCATTCCGAATATGTAGTACAAAAATTCCTGCAGTTTTCTCACGAATGCCAGCAGCAATAATGTCAGTATCAGTATCGCTTCCTTGTACCGATTGTTTTTCTAAAACACGTCTCAACTGTACAATTTGATCTCTGATTTGTGCTGCTTTTTCAAAATCAAGTTTCTCCGATGCCTCTTCCATTCTTTTCGTTAAGACTCCTATAACAGAGTCATTTTTACCTTGATAAAATAAGCGCACCAGCTGAACATCACTTAAATAATCCTGTTGACTTATTTTATTAACACAGGAACCACTACATCGTTTAATTTGATATTGTAAGCAAGGTCGAGAACGATAACGAAACACACTGTTTTCACATTGGCGAATTAAAAACAGTTTTTGCATCAATGAAATACTATAGCGCGCCGCAGTCGATCCAGTAAATGGCCCAAAATAATCCCCCTTCTGTGATTGTTTACCACGATGAATGCTGAGTCTTGGATACTCTTCATTAGACAGAAAAATATAGGGATAGCTTTTGTCATCTCTAAAAACAACATTATATCTAGGACGGTATTTTTTTATAAACTGATTTTCTAATATTAAAGCTTCATTTTCACTTTCAGTCACTACAATCTGAATATCACAAATTTGTGAAACCATGACTCGGGTTTTAGGCGGGTGATCTTGCTTTTGAAAATAACTCGATACTCGTTTTTTCAAATTTTTTGCTTTACCCACATAGATAATCTCCCCGGACTGATTAATCATTTGATAAATTCCGGGAAGCTTCGTGAGATCTTTTAAAAATAATTTAGAATCAAAAGTTAGCTGTGAAATGTTCAATAAACCTTCTAAAAGTTCAGTTCGTTCTAGATAAACAGCTTGATTAACTCTATCAGAACGAACAGTTGCTCTTATTTATAATTTGTCCGACTCAATAACACCGTGGCGAATAGCCATATGAGTTAGTTCAACATCATTTTCAATTTTTAACTTTTCAAACAAACGATAGCGATAACTATTGACCGTTTTTGGGCTCAAAAACAACTGCTCTGATATCTCTTGTACTTTCTGTCCTCGAGTAATCATTAACATGACTTGCATTTCTCTATCAGATAAATCATCAAAAGGGCTACCTTCGTCAGGATTAACCGCCTTAAGTGCCATTTGTTGAGCTATCTCAGGTGCTAAATACCGTTTGCCACTGGCCACTTGTTTAATCGCAATGGTCATTTCCTCAATACCGGTTCCTTTAGTAATATAACCAGCAGCCCCCGCTTGCATAAAACGGGTAGGATATGGTTCATCGCCATGTACTGTAACGGCAATAATTTTTACATCAGGGTCAAACCGTATAAGCCTTCTGGTCGCTTCAAGTCCACCGATACCTGGCATATTAGCATCCATTAGAATAACCTCGGGCCTTAGTTCTCTAGCTTTAGAAACGGCCTCTTCACCGCTTGTTGCTTCTCCGATGACAGAAATCTTATCATCGTCTGCTAAAAGTCTACTGATGCCACTTCTGATTAATTCGTGGTCATCTACTATCAATACCTTAATCATCGTTCCCCCTAATTATCATTGTTCCATCCCTAATGAAGCGAAAGCTTACCATTTTCAGCGGTTAGAGAAAATATGAAATATGACTAACATTCAATTTCTAAAATAAAATTAGTCAAGAATTGACAAAAATGCTACGCCATCGAAATTAAGACTGGTAAAATTCATTTTTTATTTAATTTTTAATTTGTCAGGAAACCTCATGCAAAATTATCAAGCACCAGAAGGACTGCTCGTCGATAAAGTTATATTAGTTACTGGCGCCAGCGATGGGATTGGTAAAGAAGCAGCTAAATCTTATGCAAAACTAGGCGCGACAGTCATATTACATGGACGAGATACGAATAAGCTAGAAAAAGTTTATGATGAAATCGTCGAAGCAGGCTTACCTCAACCCGCAATTATCCCGTTAAACTTGGTTAATGCTTCTACTGAACAATTCAAAAGTTTAGCTGAAACAATACAAACCGAATTAGGTAGACTTGATGGAATTTTGCATAATGCAGGTATGCTCAATGAACTCACGCCAATAGAATTTACCAATAGCGAAACCTGGCATCAAATAATGCAAGTCAATATTAATGCTGTCTATTTATTAACCCAGGCTTGTCTTCCCATTTTGCGAGAAGCACCAAACGCCTCAATCATTATGACGTCTTCAGGCGTTGGCCGAAAAGGGAGAGCCTATTGGGGACCTTACGCCGTATCAAAATTTGCCATTGAAGGATTCGTACAAGTTTTAGCCGATGAGCTAGAGGGATCAACTATTCGAGTGAATGCAATTAATCCTGGTGCCACTAGAACGCAAATGAGAGCTAAAGCTTATCCGGCAGAAGATCAAAAACACTTGGCAACACCAGAGCAAATAATCCCCACCTACCTTTACCTAATGGGAGATGATAGTCTTGAAGTCAATGGCCAGTCCATTGATGCCCAGCAAAAGTAGCAACCATTACTAAATTGTACAGAGCCAATAAACCTGTTCTGTACAATTGTGGCAAGAATTTGCCGCTTAATTGACACTTTAATCAACCCCCCTCTATTTTTTGGCGACATTAATACTTTTGGCACTATAAAAATGTCAAAAAACTAACGTTACTCAAATCAAAAAACACAATTAACATATAACACACTGATTTTATTATGCTTTTAAATCATGGCACAAGCATTGCTTAATAGTATCAACAAATCAGTTATAGTTTGCAGTACTCTGAGGCACAATATGAAAGGCAACTCAACATCAAAAGTTATTGGCATAGAAAGCTATCGGCTTGTCGGTCAGTCTAATAATGCTCCTGTTGATATCACCAGCTTAGCAATTAAGCTTCAACAAACATTAGAAATAACGCCACTTCTACAAACTTTTTGCCATGAAGCAGCCAAGCTCATTCCCTGCGACTCTGTAAAATATACCAATGAGCAAACCCAGCTCAACTACCAAACAGGTCAATCGAGAGCTCATCTTTGCCGTTACCTTTTAGAACTAGAAGACGAAACGCTTGGCGAAATTGAATGCACACGCAATACGCCTTTTTCAATCAAAGAAACTGAACAGATTGAAAGGCTATTAAGCTTGTTAATCTACCCTTTAAGAAATGCATTACTTTATCAAAAAGCGGTTGCTGAGGCCCATAGAGATCCCCTCACACAAATTAATAATCGTGCTGCGTTTGATGAAGCACTTGCCCGCGAAATTTGTTCATACAAAAGACATCAAGCCACCTTTTCTCTAATGGTTATTGACATCGATCATTTTAAACAAGTTAACGATACATACGGCCATATCACTGGTGACAATGTGCTCAAAGCTGTAGCACAAACCATCCGTAATACCATCAGACGTTCAGATGAAGTATTTCGATATGGGGGTGAAGAATTTGTGGTTATCTTATCAAATACCGAAGTGGCAGGAGCACGTTTTATTGCGGAAAGAGTCCGCTTGGAAATTAAACAACTAATCATTAAAAATCATGAGAAAATTAAAGTCACCGCTTCAATAGGGGTTTCAGCCAGCAACATGGCATCAGATGTTAACGATACTCTTCACCACGCCGATATAGCGCTTTACAAAGCAAAAGAACAAGGCCGCAATAAAGTGATTGTTTGTCCTTAACCAATTATACCCGAGTGAATTTTTAATGCGGCATTAGAGACTAAAAATTAATGCCGCATTGTATTATTAGCGCTTTATGAATAAAAACTTTCTTCTTTTTCCGACATTTTAATTAACATTGTTGCTGGCGCAAACCGACTACCATACTTTTGCTCTAACTCACGCAACTGTTGAACAATACCCTTAGCCCCGATGGCATCAACATATCGAAATGGACCTCCTAAAAACGGTGGAAAGCCTAAACCAAAAATCGCCCCTATATCCCCATCTCTTGCAGATTTCAAAATACCATCCTGTAAACAAAGTACAGCTTCATTAATCATTTGCAACATACATCGATTAACAATTTCACTCGCCATCATTTCATTGGTTGGTCGAACATTAAGTAGTGTGTAAATACTCTCATCAACCTTTTTAGAACTTTTTTTACTAGAAGAATATAGATAAAAACCACGTTTGTTCTTTTTCCCTTTTCGATTATCTTCAGCGAGTTTTGAAAAAATTGCCGGAGGAGCCATTCTTTCACCAAACTCAGCTACCAATATTGGCGCTATTTTTGTACCAACATCAATTCCCACTTCATCAAGTAGTGTTATAGGGCCAATAGGAAAACCAGCATCTTGCAAAGCATTATCAATCTTATCAATAGCAACACCTTCAGCAATCAAGTGTCCCGCTTCATTAACAAATGGCCCTAAAATTCTACTGGTATAAAAACCAGTACCATCTTTAACAACAATCACTGTTTTTCCTTGTTGCTTACCAAACTCCACACAGGAAGCAATAACATCTGGATCCGTTTTTTCAGTGATAACAACCTCTAACAAAGGCATTCTTTCTACTGGCGAAAAATAATGTAGACCGATGACTCGCTCTGGACGAAGGCTCGCTTTCGCTATTTCTGTAATCGGAATTGACGAAGTATTAGAGGCAAAAATCATATTGTCTTCACAAACCGCTTCAACTTCTTTAACCATTTGTTGTTTGAGTTCTAAGTTTTCAAAGACAGCTTCAATCACCAAATCAACTTTTTTAAAACCACGATAATTAGTCGTACCACTTAAGCCAGCAAACTGACGGCTTGCATCACTAATTGACATACGTTTTTTCTTAACTCTTTGACGATAAATATTCCAACAATACCTTAAAGCATGATTGATGCCTTGCTCTCCCGTATCTTTTAAACGTACGCGTTTTTGTGCTTTATCGAGTGACACAAATGCAATGCCGGCTCCCATTAATCCACCACCTAACACACCAATCCTTTGAAAATTTTTAACTTCAACAGGTTGCTCAACACCTGAATCTTTTTTAAGCTCTGTAGTTGCAAAGAAAATATTCATCAATTGTTTAGACTCTGGTGATACAACTAACTCACCAAATAATTTAGCTTCTACTGATAACCCCGCCTGAACACCCTCTTCCATTCCAGTACGAACACACTCTATAATTTTTTCTGGGGCAGGATAATTGCCTCGTGTTTTTTTGTTGACTGTTTGCAATGCTTTGTCAAAAATAATGCTTCGACCAAATGAACTCGTTTCTAAAACTAATTTCTGTAGCTCCGCAAATTTTAATAATGATGCAGGTTTAATTTCGACTCTAGCATCAATTGATTTTCGACGGGTTTTACCCATTTGACTAAACGCTAATTTTTCTGCCGCCTTACGCAAATTGGTAAGAGGAACCACCTCATCAATTAAACCTAATTTTTTTGCTTGTTTTGCAATGAGTTGACGTCCGGTTAGCATCATATCCAGAGCCGCTGCAATACCAATCAATCGAGGTAACCGCTGAGTACCTCCGCCTCCAGGTAAAACACCAAGTTGCACTTCTGGCAAACCCAATTTAGTGAGCTTATCATCACTACTTATTCGGTGACTACAAGCCATAGCCAACTCTAGCCCTCCGCCCAAACAAGCACCATGAATAGCAGCAATAACAGGCATTTTCAGGTTTTCTAAACGATTAAAAATTTCATGACCTTTTTTCGATAACTGCTCGGCCTCTTCTGCCGAAGCAATTGACTCCAACATTGAAATATCAGCACCTGCGACAAAATTAGTTTCTTTTCCGCTAATTAAAACAAGCGCCTTAATTTGTTTATTGCTTTCAATATCTGTTAGTAGAATGCAGATTTCATCAATAAATTCTTGGCGTAAGGTATTCTGAGTTTCACCCGGAACATCGATAGTCAACCAACCAATGCCGCGCTCATCAGTTGTTAGTGAAAATACTGAATCTTGTTTAATACTCATTATTCAGTCTCCAAAATCATTGCTGCACCCAACCCACCGGCTGCACAAGCTGTTGTTAAACCAATTCCCCCTCCACGCCGTTTTAACTCTCTTAATGTTTGAGTAATCATTCTTGCTCCTGTTGCTGCGAAAGGATGTCCATAAGCCAATGAACCTCCCAACACATTAAATTTATCCATATCAATCTCACCAATGGGTTTAGTTTGATTCAGCTTTTCCTTGGCAAATTTAGAACTGGCAAAAGCCTGTACATTGCACAATGCTTGCGCAGCAAATGCTTCATGCATATCAATCAAAGTTAAATCACCTAAAATCAACCCTGCTCTTTTCAGTGCTATTGGCGTTGCATATGAAGGCCCCATCAACATATCACGCGTAACCTCAATAGCAGAAAAGGCATAGCTTCGAATATAACCCAGAGGTTCATAGCCTAACTCTTTGGCCTTTGCTTCACTCATCAATAATAAAGCTGAAGCACCATCGGTAAGTCCGGTGCTATTTGCAGCGGTTAAAGTCCCATAGTGTTTATCAAATGCCGGTCGAAGCTTTGCGTAACTCTTAAGGTTAGAATCAAAACGAACATTATTATCTTGAGAAAGCGCTTCATTGAAAGGAGCCACATAAGCAGTCATCACTTCGTCAGTTAACAGACCTTCTTTCCAAGCTCTAGCGGCAAGTTGGTGAGAACGATGAGCAAATTGATCTTGCTCTTCTCGACTAATACTATGATCTCTAGCCATTTGCTCAGCATTTTGTCCCATAGTCAGCCCAGTAGAATACTCTTTAACGGCAGGTGGAACAGGAATTAAATGAGTAGGTCTTAATTTGCTCAATATTTTTAAACGTTGAGGAACCGTCTTAGCTTTAGATAAAGCTAACAAAATTGCAGAAAGTTTTTTACTGACGCCAATAGGAACAACAGATGATGTATCGGCTCCACCAGCAACACCAATCGATATACTACCAGCCATGATTGACTCGGCAAGCGTTGCAGCGGTTTGAAAACTAGTTGCACAGGCTTTAGAAATACTAAAGCCATCGGTATTGACACTCATGCCAGTGCCAAGCACTATCTCACGAGCAATATTAGGCGCTTCAGGCTGAATCAAAGCTTGTCCAAAAACAACCCGCTCTATCAAAGCAAAATCAATATCGGCACGAGTTAAAAGTTCTGACACCACCATTTTTCCCATGTCAATAGCATTCGTGTCTTTAAAGTGAGTTAGCTGTTTAGCAAATGGCGTTCTTAGACCAGCAACAATGGCGACTCTATTTCCTTTTGTATGAGAGCTTGTTTTTACTTGAGACGATTTTTGCTTTCTAGTGGCTGCTTCGTCTTTTGCTAGCTCAGCGGAACCATGCACTACTTTAACATCTTCTAAGCCTGTTTCGGTGGTTTCACTCAGCGCAGATGATTTAGATGAGGTATTTTTAGAGTCAGTTTTATCACTTGTCATTATATCACTCATAATATTTTAACAATCATTAGAAATAGGTTTTACGACCAGTATATAGCCAGTATAAACAACCTGTGCAAATAATCGACGCACAATGTCGCCTTTTAGATGAGTAAAACAATTTAACTCATCCGACCAGTAATATCAAACGATTGTTCAAAAATCCATTTCCTCAAGGTCTACCCTGCATAGCAGCCAAGTTTTGACTGAGTAAACTACCTTATCTGTCCTTCTCCATTTACTACAAATTTTTGACTGGTTAACGACTCAAGCCCCATTGGCCCATAAGCATGTATTTTTGAAGTAGATATACCAATTTCTGCCCCTAGGCCTAACTCTCCGCCATCTGAGAAACGAGATGAAGCATTGACCATTACAACCGAAGCATCGACCTCATTAATAAACTTTTCGGCGGCAGAACTAGACTGAGTCACAATGACTTCGGTATGACCAGAACCATATCGATCAATAAACTCAATCGCTTGCTCAATACCATCAACAATACTCATCGATATTTTCAAATCAAGAAACTCAGCTAAAAACTCGCTTTCTGTCGCTAATTGTATTTCAGGCAAAATATGACAAGATTTTTCACAGCCATAGATAATCACGTTTTTTTCAGTTAGTAGCTTAGCTAACATCGGTAAAAATGTTTCGGCAATATTTTTATGCACAATCAATCCTTCTAATGCATTGCAAACACCAGGTCGCTGAACTTTACCATTTATTAGCAGCTCAAGCGCCATTGTTAGATCAGCACTTTCATCAACATATAAATGACAGACACCTTTATAATGTTTGATGACCGGAATATAGCTGTTTGCAACCACATGCCGAATAAGTCCTTCACCACCACGAGGGATCACGACATCGATATGTTCATCTAACTTTAAGAGCTGGTTCATTAACTCCCTATCAGTAGACTCCAGAACTCTAACCGTTTCACCATTCAGCCCATTTTCAGTTAATGCTCTCTGCCAACAACGTGCTATGGCTTGGTTTGATTGAAATGCCTCTTTACCGCCACGCAAAATAATTCCATTACCGCTTTTTATTGCTAGTGCCGCCGCCTCAACTGTCACATTAGGTCGAGACTCATAAATCATTAAAATAACGCCTAATGGAATTCTTTTTTTGGTGACCTTAATACCATTAGGACGTTCATTTACAGGAAATTTTTCTATTAGTGGGTCATCTAATTCAGCCACATATACAAGCGCTTGCTGCATTTGCGCGATTGTCTGTTCAGTTAAGCGTAAGCGATCAATCATTGCGTCACTTAACCCCTGCTTAATTGCATTATCGACATCCTGTTGATTAGCTTTTAACAGGGCCAATGAGTTTTCTTTCAAACAATTAGCCATACTTAATAATACTTTATTTTTATTTTCTGTTGTGTATAAAGCTAATTTTTTTGCTGATAATTGAGTTTCTAAACAGGCTTGTCGAGTTAGCTCTAAATTAGTATTAGTCATTAGGTTAATTCCTTAATTCGATTTATTAATAAACATCTTTATTTGTTTTTCCCAACAAATAAAGTACCTGTTTTTTTAGACTGTTTGAGTTGCTCAAATGTTGTCGCTTTACGACCATTAACAATCAAAGTATCAATTCCTGATTCCATTGCAAACTTAGCAGCATCGATTTTTGTTTGCATACCGCCAGTAGCAATGGGATTATGAGTAGCTTCTGCATAACCAGAAATTGTTTCATCAATAGTTTCTACAAACTGAATTAATTCTGCGTCACAATGCTGCTGTGGATTTTTATTAAATAACCCATCAACATCACTACATATAATTAGTAAATCGGCATTACAAGTAACAGCCACTCTTGCCGCCAAGTTATCATTGTCACCAACAACCAACTCATCAACAACCACAGAATCATTTTCATTAATAATAGGAATAGCATTCATTTGAAACAATGTATTAAGTGTATTCTTGGCATTAAACACTCTCTTTTCGCTCTCCAAGTCAGAACGAGTTAATAATATTTGAGCACATTGGTTATCAAATAATTTCTGCCAATGTTGCATGACCAATGACTGCCCTATTGCCGCTAATGCTTGCTTCTGAGGGATCGAAACAGGTTGGTTCAAATCAAAATTAACTAACCCAGCCCCCGCTGCAACACTACCTGACGAAACAATAACAACTTGCTTTTTACTTTGCATTGATGTGTGAATAAAGTCTGCTAAAGCCAATAAAAATCGGGTACTGCAACCTTTACCATCTGGCGCAATTAAAGCGCTCCCCACCTTAACAACCGCCCTATTCCAGTTTAAATTTGAATGACTCATAAAAATTACCAAAATGCTAGCCAGCCATCAACCCCTTATATCTCATATAAGATATAAAAGCTTAACGCGGCTTTATTTAATGATTTAATAAATATATTGTTGGGTATATTTTTCTTAATAGAAAAGAGATTTATTAACCCACAAGGGGAAATAATGGAGGAAAGTTAACTGTGTTGAAAATATTCTGTGGGTTCATTATTTTTCAATAATTTCTATTTTTTCTCATCCTACAGGATTTGGTGCAAATATCAACTCGTATTAATCAGTTAATTATAAATAAAAAGAATATAGCATTACCTTTTGTCAAACCTCTATTAATGATTCTCTTCACTATTTGAAAAATCAAATCACATTCATAACCGTTCTATTAATAGAACCTTTGTAACCCTATCTAAGTTCAACAGTAAACATGATTAAAATTAAAAAATATAAACTGTTCAATATAAATTTGTTCAAAATTAGTAGCATAAATCACGCCACTTACCGACTGGTACTTTTGATTTTCATCAATAAAAAAGTGTTAGTAAAAAACTATAATAATCCTGTGGCGCTAATATCCACGCTAAAATTGAGTATCAATCTTACAGGAGAATATATTATGAGCTTAGTTAGATGGAATCCATTTAAAGAATTCGATAGTATTTTTTCACCGACATCTCAATTCATCAACCGTTCACATGAACACCAACTTGAATCACATTGGAAGCCATTAGTTGATGTCACTGAAGATGCGAATGAGTATTTAATTAAAGCAGAACTACCAGAGGTCAAAAAAGAGGATATAAAAGTCTCAATTAACAATGGTTATCTAACGCTTTCTGGAGAAAGAAACTTTGAAAAAGAAGATAAAAAACTCCATACCACCGAAAGGTTTTATGGTAGTTTTGAAAGAAGCTTTAGCCTACCAGAAAATGTAAAAGAAGAAGATATTAAAGCAGAGTATGATAATGGTTTATTACTACTTCATTTGCAAAAAACTGAAGCGCCTCAAACAACCAAGCGACAGATTGAAATTAACTAATACTCTGCTTTCATTGACTGCCTGAATAGCCATAGTTTCAGGCAGTTTTATGAGTTTTATATAAGTAGTTAATTCTCTCGCCAATAATTTTGCATTTCAAAATATAAAAAAGAGGCGCTCCAGGTAACCAATACAAGCCCTGTTAAAGACTCTATTCCAGTTAAATAACGCACGCTACCTAACGGCTGAATATCACCAAAACCAAGCGTTGTATAAGTGGTAAAAGAAAAATAAGCACAGTCCATGAGTGTACCCGAGAAATTACCTTCAAAAGTTCCCCAACCATCGAATTGAATCATACAATAATAGGCGATTGCAAATACCCAAACTTCAACCATATGGGCTAAAAGCGCTCCAAATACACCAAACACAATCTTGAAATTATGTTTAATATTAAGTTTAGGTAAAAGCCGGGTCAATTGATGCAATATTTCATAATGAATCAAAACCACCACAGCAATAATAATACTATTAACAAAAAATACACTTAACAAATGCTTTACCTTTTAGGTAGTAAAATGATAATAACTTTAAAAATAATACATAAAAATACAATCGTTATTTTAATAACTCTACCAACGATTTAACCGTCGTTGCAAGAGTCTCTTAACGGCTGGGGTAGGCGCTAAATTAAGCGCCTCATCTCGATACTGGCATGCAATATCAAGATTGTTACTACGTCCATGTAAATCAGCTAACACAGCAAGCCATTGATATGAACCAATGAGCCAGTTAGGTGGTTTAAAACTTTCAAGTATAGCTAATGCTTCTTTGGGTCCCTTCCACTCAGCAACGGCTATTGAGCGATTTAGCCGACATAGTGCTGATGGCGCAACCTGCTCTAACATAACGTAACATTCTACAATTTTATCCCAACGAGTTTCAGAAAAAGACGGAGATAAACAATGCTCTACTGCAATTCCGGCCTCAGCATGGTAACGAGAAAGTATTTTTCCTTGTGCAGATTTTTCTAACCACTTTAGCCCCATAATAATTTGTTCTTGATCCCACAAGCTTCGATCCTGTTCCTCCAATAAAAGCAAGCCGCCAGATGAGTTTTGTCGCGATGCCATGCGAGCCATATGAAAATGCATTAGTGCGAGTAATGCATAAGCTTCTTCAGTTTGACCAACCTGACTTTTTACCAAAATCATCATTAATCGAATGGCTTCTTCGCATAGTTCTTGTCGAATAGCAAAATCAGTATGAGAAGAAAGGTAACCTTCGGTAAAAAGTAAATAAAGCGTTTGATTAACTGAACTTAATCTCTGAAAGTAATCTTCCAGCATTAAATTTTTAAAATGAGATGAATGTTTTTTCAATTGATTTCGAGCTCGGCCAAGACGCTTATAGACATTAGCTTCACTAGTAAAAAGTCTGGCAGCGATCTCTCTAGTGCTAAAGCCACATAATATTTTTAATGCTAGTACTAGCTGTGACTCAAGCGGAATTACGGGATCACAACACACAAACAACATTCTCAACATGTCGTCTTGTAATTCTTTTGATAAATAATGCTCAGAGACCAGCTCTAGAGTGTCAGCAATGGTTTCCTTATTCTGCTTAAGAATATACTCACGTCCAGCACGCTGCCGCAAATCACCCATAAGATTGTTATGTGCGACTTTAAAAAGCCAAGCTGAGGGCTTTTCCGGTAACCCTTTAACGCTCCAAGATTCAAGCGCACTCATTAATGCAGACTGCACCGCATCTTCAATAATTTCTATATGTTGAACCCCGACACGGCACGACAAACTCGCCACGAGTCTACCATACTCATGGCGAAAAAAATGTTCAACTAATTGAGCGGTACTCAAGGCGTACTAATTTCTCTAATTTCAACACTTGAGCCAGGCATGCCAACCCCAGGGCTTTCACGCACAACTTCCATTGCTTCTTCCATATTTGATGCGCTAATAAGCATGTAGCCACCAATAATTTCTTTGGCTTCGATAAAGGGGCCATCGGTTGCACCATCGGATTTAACTACTTTCCCTTCTGCTTTTAGTTTACCTCCCATATCAAGGATATTTTCCTTATATTTTTCTTTCCATACACTGAATTTGGCATACATTTCTTCCATTTGTGACGGCGAAGGAGGCTTACACTCACCTGTTTGGCTACGTTGGATACAAAGATATTTTTGCTTAGACATGGATTCTCCTTAATAGGAATAAATTGAGTTTCAGTTACTCGGTCAACTTAACCGGTATCTTAATGATGAATGAACATAGCTAAACTGGACACTTATCGATTATTTTTTCAGTTTAAGTAAATATTATGTTTACGATTCAGAACTATATCGATTATAGGTAAACTTATCACAAAACAGGAAAGCAATATATTAGAAGGAGAAAACCAGATAATGTAGATTCTGTAATGGCTTAGCCAATCATAGCAAGTTCAACCATACTCTGTTGACTCTATAACAAATGCGCTGACGAATTTAAAAAGAAAGGTAATAGATAAATTAAAGAGCCCCAAAACACGAAAACAGTTAGCTAACTAAATAGCAAAAGTTTAAGTGCATTGAATACTCTTTAAAATAATTCTCTACCGACTAGAGGCCCGAAAGACTATCTTCGTGTAATCC
This sequence comes from Aliikangiella litoralis, assembly GCF_052495765.1. The sequence goes on from NZ_CP199292.1 coordinate 3,791,276, forward strand.
ACACTCTCTTTTAACACCACCAAAGCGAGTATCCTCTTCGCTCATACCTAAGCTTAAAGGCACAGTACTATGGGTATCTCCAATAGAAACATAACCTTTTTCCCAAAGCGGATGGTAAGGTAAGTTATGCTTTTTTAAATAACCATGTACAGTACGGTTATTCCAATCAATTAATGGATGAATTTTAATTCTTCCACGAATTTTTTGCATTACAGGTAGATTCTGTCTGCTAGAAGCTTGGCTACGCATTAAGCCAGCAAACCATGTTTGCACACCCAACTCAGCTAAACCTCTATCCATCGGTTCAACTTTATTTAATTGGTTATACTGTGTTAATCCTTCAACACCCTTTTCCCATAATTGACCAAAACGTGCTTCTTGCCATGCGCTACTCATTGAAGAACGATAAACTTTTAAGTTTAAGTTCAGGCGGTCAGTCAACTCATCAACAAATTGGTAAGTTTCAGGAAATAGATATCCAGTATCAACTAAAATAACGGGAATATCATTTTTAATTTGAGTCACCATGTGTAAACTGACAGCAGACTGAACCCCAAAACTGGATGATAAAGCAAACTCACCGGGCAATTTATCAATTGCCCATTCAATTCGTTGTTCAGGACTCATGTCTTCGAGAAACTGGTTTGCTTCCTCAATTTTTCTATCATTCCAAACCGAATCTAACACAATCATCTCCTAAGCGTGAAAGTCGAGCCCATTATTAACGGCTTTAATATAATTAGCTCGAATGACAAAGTCGCCAAAATGCTCGTTCTCATGACGACTTTCAGAATAATCTTTAAGTAGTGGTTCCAAAGCCTCAAGAATTTGCTTCTCGTTAATATTTTCTTTGTATAATTTATTGAGGCGATTACCAATGTGGCTAGCACCTAAATATAAATTGTATTTACCGGGCGCTTTACCAACCATACCGATTTCACCTAAAAATGGTCTGGCACAACCATTAGGACAACCAGTCATACGGACATTAATAGGCTGCTCTTGTAATGAATACTTTGCCATCAACTCATCTAACCGATTGATAAAATCAGGTAAGTAACGCTCTGCTTCAGCCATTGCCAAAGAACAAGTAGGAAAAGCAACACAAGCTAGCGAATTTAACCGAGTTGGCGTTTCTGTTTCGCCAATACTAATTTGATAAGTTGATAATAGCTTCTCAACTTTTGCTTTGATTTTGGGTTTTATATTACTAATGATTAAATTTTGGTTCGGTGAAATTCGAAACTCGCCATCGTGAATTTTAGCGATTTCAACAAGTCCGGTAAAAAGCTTTTTTTCTTCAGTATCAACAATACGCCCGCTATGAATATATAGTGTTAAGTGCCAATTACCATTTTCATCTTGCATCCAACCATATCGATCACCATTATGAACAAAATCATAAGACTTAGCTGGCGCGAGTTCAAAACCTAAATATTCATGTAATTGACTTTTAAAACCATCAATACCAAGCCGATCAATCGTATATTTTAATCGAGCTAATTTACGCACTTCACGATTACCAAAATCACGTTGCACTTTAACAACATTTTCGGCAACCTCTAGCACTTGGTCTAAAGTACAAAAACCAAGAACATCTGCAATTCTAGGGTAAGTTGAATCATCACCATGACTACTCCCCATGCCACCACCAGCGGTCACATTAAAACCAACTAGCTTCCCCTTTTCTTCAATAGCGATAAATCCTAAATCATTAGCAAAGATATCAACGTCATTAAAAGGCGGTATCGCTAATGCAGTTTTGAATTTACGAGGTAAATAAGTCTGCCCATAAATAGGCTCCTGAGTTGACTCAACCTTTTCTCCATCTAACCAAATCTCATGATAAGCTTTAGTTTTAGGTAATAAATGCTCACTGATTTTTTTAGACCACTCAAAAACTTCAGCATGTATTTTTGAAGTTTCAGGTAAAGGGTTACTCATTACATTTCGATTAACATCACCACAAGCAGCGATAGTATCTAGCATTGACTTATTAATACCTGCAATTGTGGTTTTTAAATTTCTTTTAAAAACACCATGCCACTGAAATGCTTGTCGGGTAGTCAAACGCAAGCTACCACTTGAATAGGTAGTCGCTAAATCAGCCATTTGAATATACTGTTCAGATGATGCTACGCCGCCAGGAACTCTAGCCCTAATCATAAAGGAATACAAAGGTTCTAATTTTTGCTTACGTCGCTCATTTCGTAAATCACGATCATCTTGTTGATAAATACCATGAAATTTAATCAACATTAAATCATCATCAGCAACAGAACCTGTAATAGGATTTTTTAAACTGGGTGTAATCGTACCACGCAAATAATCGCTTTCTACTTTAATTTTTTCAACATCCGAATGTTTGCTCGGATCATATTTTGTCTGCTCAATAGCCATGATTAATATACATCTCTTTGATAACGTTTATCTTTTCTTAGTTGACTCAAAAATGCTTCTGCATCTTCTTGAGTTCGCCCACTTTGTTCGCTAATTATTTTGACTAAAGCAGCATGAACATCCTTTGCCATTCGGTTCATATCACCACACACATAAATGCTGGCTTGCTTATCATTAATCCATTGCCAAACCGATTCTGCATTTTCCAACAACCGATCTTGTACATAAACTTTTTCTTCTTGATCTCGAGAAAAAGCCACGCTTAAATCAGTTAATACTTTATCTTTTAGTAAACTCTGCAATTCAATCTGATATAAAAAATCCGTATTAAAATTGGGGTTGCCAAAATACAACCAGTTTTCACCAGTTGCAGATTCTTCTTGTCGCTGTTGTAAAAATGCTCTAAAAGGTGCTACTCCTGTACCAGGCCCAATCATAATGACAGGCTTATCATTCTCAGGTAGTTTGAAATGTTTATTTGCTTCAACATAAACTAAAACTTCATCGTCAGCTTGCAACTCATTAATTAAAAAGTTGCTTGCTGTACCATAACGCACACCATTACTATTTTCTGATGCTTCTAAACCAACAGTTAAATGAACTTCTTCTGGATTGGCTTCAAGGCTTGATGCAATCGAGTACAAACGAGGCTTAATAGGTTTTAACAAATCAACTAATTGTTGTGCTTCGAGTTTCATTGGTGAATATTTAATCACATCAACTATTTGATGATTTGCAATATACTTTGCATACTCACTAGCTGCGATATCTTTTAACGCTTCGGCCCCACTTAACTCGGCATACTCTAAAATAAAGTTTTTGTTAATTAATGAAATTTCTAAATTTTCACTTAATACTTGTAAAAGTGTTTTTTCCGATTGTTTAAAAGAAACGGTTTCATCACCACTTAATTCGGTTAACTGAAGTATTTCAGCAACAACAGATTGATTGTTTTTTGCCCAAACCCCTAACGAATCACCAGGTAAATAGTAAATACCGGAACCTTCTAAAGATATTTCGATATGATTAATATGTTTTACCGAGCCTTTACCGGTTATTTTTTGGTTATCTAATATAGTGGCTGCAAATGGATTTTCTTTTGTAAATTGTTGGCTACTTGAAACAGGTGAACTGGTTACTTCATTAGTCGCTGATTGGCTAACAGCAGATAACCCTTCAATTTGTTCAACGACTTGAGTAATCCAATTAGCCGAAGGCTCTTCATAATCTAGATCACAATCGACTCTATCAACTAAAACCGTCGATCCTAATTTTGCAAAAGCCTCATCAAAATCTTTACCTGTTTGGCAGAAAAACTCATAACTCGAATCGCCCAGACTCAGCACAGCATGACGTACTCCTTCCAACTTAGGCGCACGTTTACCTCTAATAAACTCATGAAAATCAATCGCATCATCAGGTGGCTCACCTTCCCCGTGGGTAGATGCGACCATAACAATAATTTGCTGCTCTTTTAACTTGTTGTTTTTAAAGTCAGCTAATGAACTTAAATTGGCAGACAATCCTTTTTGAACAAGGTTTTGATGAAGCTGTTCAGCTATAGATTGTGCATTACCAGTCTGTGATGCATATAAAACTACAGTTTTTAGCGCTACAGCGGTTGACTCAACTTCATTGGGAATAGTAATGCTAGTGAACTGACCACCTTGTCTAGCATCAGCTAAACCAGAGCAATATCCACTCAACCAATACAACTCTTTACTATCATAACCTTTGACAGTCTCAAGCAATTCAGGACTTAAAGGTTGAGCATTTGGGGAAAAATCAACTTTTTTGTTCACGATATCTATTCAATTAATGACAATTGCATGGGATTTTGGGCTTGTCAGAGGATTTCGGCTACTAATTAACAGCTATTCGGTAATAACCGTTGGTAATTTTGTATGCTTTTTGGAGCATATATAACCATTTTTTTAAGAAACTAGGGGGCCAAGTCGATTTATTATGCAAGCATTATATTCAAAACATATGGCAAGAGCTTGATTAACAGATGAACACACTAACAAAGGGCTAACGCCCTTTGTTAGTGAGGAAGAATCCTTTCAGATAATTGGCCTCCGGCAGATATAATCAATCATAAATTAGCTAAAAAATATTGTAACTAGGTCTTCGCTGAATTACATGTAAGATATTAACTATGGTGCTAAATAGTCTGCGTTTCACACAAAAACTAATGATGGTGTCCGCCCACTCCATGAGCATGACCATGAGCTATTTCTTCTGTAGTCGCTTCTCTGACATCAACAATATCAACATCAAAAGTCAGTGTTTTACCAGCAAATGGATGGTTAAAATCGACAGTAACCATAAATTTCCCTGCTTTTATGACTGTTACTTGGCGACGTCCCTGCTCAGTATGCACTACGCCAATCATGCCTTTTTTCCATTTTTTAGCACCTTGTAAATGCTTAACGGGTATTCTTTGTTCCGCATCTGGCTTAATTTCTCCATAAGCTTCATCGGGTGCTAACGTTACAGAAAAGCGCTCTCCAGCACTTCGACCATCCATTGCTTTTTCTAAACCTGACAGCAAGTTGTTATGGCCATGTAAGTAAGCCATAGGTACTTTATTATCAGACTCTTCTAACATTGTTTGTTTATCATCCGATAATTTATAACTAAACTGAACCACAGTGTTTTTTTCAATTTTCATTCAAATTCTCTTTTTCACTAGTTTATTGAATCGCATTATAACGAACTTAATCCCATTTGCGGACATTTACCTGTCCGAAACTCCCCAAAACGGACACTAACAATTCTCAAAAAACACCAAAAAGCTAACTTTTTTCTTTGTTTTACAACAAGTTATATTTATCGGTTTTTTTGGCATATTGTTTGCTTTAGTAGATTTATAATCTCTCATGCATAACTCTGGTTTATAAAATGAAAAAAGTAAAAGAAAGAGTCTGTTTAATCTTTTTCACCATAGGTATTATACTCGCAGCCATGCACCAATTAGGTTGCTCTAGTTATTTTTACAACAATGTTCCACGCTATAGCCAGCTTCAAATGACAGTTGTGGGCATTAAACTTCAAATAGCTGAACTTGAAGTGTATTAAAATATGCAAATATCTTAATCTCTTTTCATCGATTAAAGACTAAAATCAGAAAGGTAGGTTGTTCATAATCAATTGTCAGGAGAAATATCAAAATATTTTATTTTCGGGCTACTAATTTGCCTGAATATTCACTAGCATACTATTCTCTAACAACAGTTTTATTTTTAATACGACTTCCAAAACCAACTTTTTGGAAGTCGATCTATTGAGTGGTAACTATGGCCGTTTTATTACAATTATTGGACGATAACATTCTTAACAAATATGAAATTAACAAACAAGGACTAACCATTGGCCGTTCAATCCAGAATGATATCGTTTTGGATGACCCATCAGTGAGTCAGAGCCATGCAAAAATTACTCGTAAAGAGTTAAAAGATGGTGCTTTTATTTGCTTCATTCAAGACTTAAAAAGCACGAACCATACCTTTGTCAATAATAATGAAATTGATGAGTGGCCTCTCTCGGACCAAGATCTGATTGTTATTGGCACTAAAAACTTCAAATATATCGATCCAGATAAAGAAAACCTGGCTCAAACCAAAGCTTTCAAAAAAAGCTGGATACCAGGTATGTTTTATTTAGAAGATTAAACTAATGAATTTATAACGAAAAAACTCATTGCAACATGACTAGCTCTTATCAACAGATATTGCCGATATCAGAAAACCAATACTGATATCAGGAAATCGCGGCAGATATGAGTAAAGCTCAATAAAATAACTTATTCTGGAAACCCGTTGACAGGCTCAGCCTCTATACCTTTTTTGTACCAAGCCGATTGTTCTTCGCAAAAAATATTATTTTGAGGCATTATTTCTGGCGGTTCATTTAGGCACCCTGCTGGCACAATAAGGTTGGCTCCACTCTGAGAAAGAAAAGGAAGTCCTGAACCACATCGAGTACAGAAAGCTTTTGTAAAAGATCTATCGGGATCATCATAACGTGTAATAAATTCTTTTCCACATAACCAATTAATATTATCTGGTTGGGTAAATAGGTTAGAAGCATAAGCAGAGCCCGTAATTTTCTGACACTGATGACAATGACACAAATAAAAGTTAGAAAAGTTTTCTTCTAATGAAAACTTAACTCTACCGCACAAACACTGACCGCTTAATCTTTTCATTGCACCCCCCACTCACTTCTCCAATTATTTATCAATCATAATCTATTTGACCGTTTGACAACCAGAGCATTTTAATCACTTTAATTTTTTAAGTCATTGCTTAACTTTTCAAGTTACTCTGAAAAGATATTTTTCAAACGAGCTCAATAGACATAGACACATAGTGCATATCACAGTGACGATACGAGTATTAATCATGTAAAATCCTTCCTTTTATTCAACAGAACACAATCACTCACATTGCTAAAAAGCAATAATTAGCAGCTACTAAGCAGCCAGTCGAGAATAATATGCAAAAATTAATTCAAGCTTTTCCTTTATGGGCATTACTAGCCAGTGGTCTTGCGCTTTACGAACCCAGTTGGTTTACTTGGTTTAGCGGCAGCTATATTACTTGGGGACTGGGTATTATCATGCTGTCGATGGGATTGACATTGAAGTTTGATGACTTCACAGCAATCGTTCGCTCGCCAAAAGGGTCTCTCGTTGGAATTACTCTTCAGTATACAATCATGCCATTTCTCGGTTGGAGCCTTGCCCAGCTGTTTAATTTGCCACCAGCACTATCGGTTGGCTTAATTTTAGTTGCCAGTTGTCCAGGAGGAACAGCTTCAAATGTTATTTGCTACCTGGCTAAAGCCAATGTCGCACTTTCTGTATCTATGACAGCTGTATCAACCTTTTTAGCAGTAATCATGACTCCACTACTCACAACCTGGTTGGCAGGTTCAACTGTAGAAGTCAATACATTAGGTTTATTTTGGGGAACAGTTAAAGTCGTTATATTACCAATCAGTCTAGGTTTAATACTTAGTCGTTATACCCCCCAACTAACTTCTCGACTACAAGCAATATCACCATTAATTGCAGTCATTGTTATTGTATTGATCGTCGCCAGTATTATTGGCGCAGGCAGAGATCAAATTATCGCCTCAGCGTTTAGTTTGATTGCCGCAGTGTTCACTTTGCATGTTCTCGGTTTTTCAATCGCTTTTTGGGCTGGCTTTTTTGTAACCGGTTCTGCCGCAGATGCCCGTGCAATATCGATTGAAGTGGGTATGCAAAATTCTGGCTTAGGCGCTTATTTAGCCCGAAATAACTTTAGCAACCCAGCCACAGCGATACCCAGCGCTGTCTCTAGTTTATGTCACTGCTTAATCGGCTCAGCCGTCGCGGCATGGTGGGCTAGAAAGCAAGTTAATTAATAGCGATAACCTCTTCTTATAAAAATTAGAGCATGGATGGTTACAATCCCCACGCTCTATATTTAATTGAGTAAATTTTAATATTATAAAAGCAGCTATTTAATTAGCCTGAGCTAATTCATTATCACGAAGTGACTTATGTAGATTTTTTAAACGCAGTTCACTATCAACCAGTTGTGCTAACCCTAATGAAATAAATGCCATTACCGCACCAATGTAAAAAACTAAAGAAGGATTGACTAACCAAATCAACCCAAAAGCAGCCGGAATAACAACCGCAGCAATATGATTAATGGTAAAACTCACTCCTGAAGAAGAAGCAATATCTTCTGGATATGCTATTTTCTGAAAAAATGTTTTTATCGCAATAGCCATTGCAAAAAACACATGATCAATCACATAAAGACCAGCAGCTAAATAGGCATTATCAACTAAACCATAACCAACAAACACTATAATTAACCCTAAATACTCTATTGTTAACGCTCTTCTTTCTCCTACTTTTCCAATCCAACGCCCTATCTTGGGTGCAAAATACCAATTAAATAGATGGTTAATAATATACAAAGCCGCGACATCGGCAGCAGAATAACCAAACTTTTCAACCATCATAAAACCAGCGAATTATATGTAATAATTGCTTTTGTAAATAATTAAATTTGTTTATTGCGCACTAGCCCGCTGTTTTATAAGCATTTTTACACACTACAATTTACATTTAGTAATTTAATGATAAATTTAACTTTTTAAAGGTTATTAGTATGAATTCAATTGTACATCAGTACAAATATAATAATTTGAGTTTCGTAACGCTTATCTCTAGAGACCGCATTCCTGTGGATCCCTACGTCTCAGCCTATATTTGCAGTTCATTACCAGGCTATGCATTTAATACTAAAGTAACTTATGTTAATGAATTGAAGTTCGTTTGGGACTACTTTTCTGCTAAGAACATAAACCTCGTGGAAAGAGCTCGTAGCGGCCATTTGTTAAGCCGTGCAGAATATAATGGTTTCGCAGCATCTGCCAAGTATCTCAAAGGTAAATCCCCCCACGACAAAATAACTAGACTCACACTTCTTAGCGAAAAATCGCTATCTAATGCAATTCATGCTACCGCCGTTTCGGAGTTCAAAGTTTCCGCTGAAACTACAAAAAGACGAATTACAAGATTTATTCATTTCCTTACTTGTATTTTTGATGTATTTCACGGCGGTAAAGTCATTAAAAACAACATGAAAGAAAAGCTTGCCTATATTGTCTGTCAAGGAAAAAGAGATTGCGATAGGCTAAAAAACTATAATTCAGAATGTAATGATCCTGACGAATCAGTCATTCCATCAGATACTTTTTTTACACTACTTGAAATTATCAAACCCAATTCTATTCAGAACCCTTTTAAAGGTTCTAAACTTCGAAATTATCTGATTATTTCCATTTTTATTTGCTCGGGAATACGCAGAGGAGCATTGGCCAAACTAAAAATTAGCGACTGCCATTTTTATTCTGATTTTAATAAAGTTATGATAACTCGAAATCCAGATGATAAGACCGACCCAAGAAAATTTCGTCCGAGACAAAAAACGAAGGCGCATGCAGCAGCAATTCACCCAACTATCATGTTGAAACTCAAAAGCTATATCGACACAGTACGCAGTGAATTCCCAAACTCAAATAAGCATGATTTTGTATTTATCAGTGAAAAAGATAGTCGTGACACTCGAGGCTATCCCTTAGCACTCAATTCAATCAACGCAATTTTTAGCAAACTGTCGAAAACGCTAAATTTCAAGATTACTCCTCACAAAATACGGTATAAATGGAATGAACTATTTGACGATCAGGCTAGTAAAATGGGGTATACATCTGAAACAATTGAAGACATTCGTAGGTATGCGATGGGATGGAATGAGAAATCGAATATGGCGAGCATCTATAACGACTTCAAGTTAAATCTAAAAAACTTTGAAATAAGTATGCAACGACAAAACAAACTCATCAATATGCGGGGTACAAAATGACGGAAAGGAACTTAAAAAATAAAAGTAAAACTCGCACTATGCGACTTAACCTTAAATATGGTGACTCTCTAATATACGAGTCTAGAGATGGCTTCAAATTTAATATTCTAGAAGATATCTGGCTACTAAATGCAAGAGGGAATGGCAACAAAATTAACGTAAGCTGGATGCACCGTAGAAACTTTGACGATGAAACTTTTTTTATGCTACTTTCAATTCTAGGAGAAAGTGCCAAAAACTGTTCTCCTTTTACAGCAGAAAGATACAATTCTGTTGCCAAACACCTGCCTGACGTAATTGATTTAGAGCAAATAAAGTTAGTTTGGCCAACCATATCGCATTCAAACCAAAAAAATTTGAGCGGAGTATTTTATATAGGAACTAAGCTTAACTTTAAAAGACTTGAATCCATCTATGATTTTATTCAGTCAAACAAAATAGGTTCTAAATCGAAGATGTATGACCCTACAGTAGGTTGTTACAGTGACATTGAATATGATTCAATTTGTCGCACACTAAACTCAAGAATTAATGAACTTATAAATAAAGGTTTCTCCCTCTCAAGAGAATCCAGGTTTGGCGTTAGAAAACTAAAGACTTTTGGACTAACTCTCGCAAACTTGCTGCTAATTGGGATAGTTAGAAGGCCTGAACAATTAGCCTCATTAAAATGGTGCGATATAATTCCAGTGGGTTCGTCTTTTAACGACCCCCGTCTTGAATATGAGTACGACTTCTCCGAATTAGAGAGTTTGCAAATTCGAATCTGTCATATTAAAAACGGCGCACCATTTCGGCAAGACATAGAAAAGACACCACAATTTCTCAATCAAGAAATCTCAAGATATGTGTTGATTTATAGACAAGAATATCAACGAAAAATCAAGATACGGCTAGAACATATTGGCATACATCTCTCTCAACAAGAAATTACAAGATTTATAATGCTTTGCCCTATATTTTTTCACGAAGCTTTGTTCAAAACAAATTTTAATAACAAAATCGAATTATTCAAATCAGTAGGAGAAAAAAGTGAAGCATTTCACTACAAGTCATTAATTGCATCTATGCAAACCACTCTACCCAAATCAGGCTTTAGAAGTGATAGGATCCCTGCGGAAGAATTAAGGCTCAGCAACAATAGAGTGAGACATACAGTAATATCAAGAGGAGTGTTGAATCACGAATCTGATACACAACTAGCAAAAATAACAGGAGTAACAGTAGACGCAGTTAAACGGTACATAGACTTAACACATGAAGCGCGTACTCAGATCGATGAAAAATATCTTGGCAACACATTATTGAAAGAAGCTTTTTCTTTATCAATAAAAGAATTAAAAAAAATGCCAGAATACATTGTGACAGATGAGTTTGAATCCGAGCTAGGTATTATCAAAAACTCAAATGGATGCATTGGTTGTAAATCAACTTTGGGAAAGCCAATAGGCTGTTATGGCTGCATAAATTTTGTTGCACTACCAAACAAAACACATAAAGCACAACTTATCAAAGCTGAACAGAAATACGAAACAAATTTAAAAAAAGGTCAAGAAAAATCTGCTCTTGATAAACTCTCGATTCAAATTTCTTGGATAAAAGCAACTATTGACGCTTGTGATGAATTTATTGTTCAACAAAAGGGACTGAAATGCTAAACGATTATAAAAGTAAACGCCATAGACATATCGAAAAGCTAAAGAAAATCCCCCTAATTAATATTACAAACCATCGCGGAAATGAGGCCTCCTGGGAAGATGATGGTTGGGTATTTACTAACTCGGATGGACTTAAGTCAAGATATTGGTTCGTAAATCCGACAACTTGTAGGAAACCTTCCCATAAAATGGATTTTTCAGATAGCCAGAAGCTAGATTCAGAATCAAAACTACTACTCATGGCTTATTCTATTGACATAAATTGTCGCCCATTATCCTTAACAAGTAAATCCTCAAAAAATAGAGCAGCAAGACTATTCTTATCCAATTTCAAAGAAGATATATCAGGTATATCATCAGTAGATATAGCTAGTCTAAAAAAAAATTTAGAAGATAAAATTCAAGCAGAAATTAATCAGTTCTTATTATGGTGCCAACAAAAAGAATTTATATCTGAAGCAGTAAGTATTCCAATAAACAAAAACACAGGCCGCACCAGTTACAGCGAAGATATTGAACAACGAGCTAAAAAAAACTTACCTGATGAAAGAGCTCTAATGGCACTAGGCGCAATTTTCAATGAAGTTATACCCAAGGATATAAACAGTATAGAAATAGACTACTACTCAGTCAAAAAGCATGCTTTTACAGTCACAATGTCCGCGCTTGCAATGGCGTCTCCAAACCGAGTAGCGGCTGAACAGACTTTATTAACTAAGCAAACTCTTAAGAACTGGAAACGAGACACTTCAAAAGGAGACACTGCTACAGTCTATTACTTAGACTGGCCTGGTTCAAAGGGATACCAAGATAATCGAAATCATATTCTCAGCATTCTTAATGAATATGTTTCTAGAGCTATCAAATATTTCAATGTTATTTGCGAACCAGGACGAGTTCTAGCTCGATTTTACAGCGCCCCACAAAAACCGCTACGTTTTTTACTAGGAAGCTTCAAAGCAAACAAGAAATTAATGGAAATAGTCGATGATGAAAAGCCAACCAACATTCTAATGCTTGGCTTTCTATTAGGATTCTATGATGACAGCAGAGGCGATATTTTTGTAACTGAAGACACTAATAATTCGAAAAAGATTCAACTTAGCCCTTCCAAATATATCTTTTTGAAAAACGTAATCGACTTAACCCCACTAGATAAAATTCAATTGCTCCCTGTTCGCACTCGAACTTTATTAGGCACACACTTGCCTAAAGAGTCAATCGAAAAGATATTTGGCAGTCAAGAGATTACCGTTTACGATTTTCAGTCACGTTGGATTTCCTACCTTAAAGACAAACTATCTACGTTTCCAAAGAGTTTTTCATACACCGGAACCAATCACATTACCTTTGACAAAGCATTATTTTGCTTTACTGGAAAACAATTCTGTAAAACGTCTTCATTGGGTCCTGCAATGTCCAGCTACTATGCATTAGTACCAGTATCTACGACTGCGAATTTTTTTGCAGAGCATGTATCAGGAACTAGTGTACGAACAACTATTTTTGAGGAATTTGGCTTTGACCCTAAGATAAAAATTAAGCCTAACCAATTCCGGCATTGGCTTAATAACACGGCGGACAAAAGTAAAATCCCACACAGAATTATTACTATGTGGTCTGGGCGTAAAGACCAAGAACAAACACTTGTGTATACCCATTCTAGCGATGACGAAAAAGGAGGAAATGTCTGCGATATTCTTTTTCCAGATGCTGCGGACTCTCGTTCCGTTCGTGTAGCAACTCATGAAGAATACCAAACACTAATGAAGCTGTCTGCGACTCTAACTTCAACTGGCTTTTGTACCCAGGATTTAAATGTTTCCCCTTGTACTTACCTGAATGACTTTGTATCCCAATGTACTTTATGCGCAGAGTCTTGCCATGTAAATCGTGATATAGAAGCAATTGATTTCCTCGAGAAAGATCTTGAAATCCAAGTACGTAGGCTCGAAGAAGTAAAAAATCTACCTAGATTTACATCTAGCGATGGAATGCAGAAGTGGTTTATATTGCACTATCGAAATACTCATATCCTTAAAAATTTGATTGAACTAATGACATGCGAAGATATACTTGAAGGTTCACCTATTCGTTATGTGAGTGCCAACAGTGAGTTTCGCGTTACAAATATGCAAAGTAAGCAAGTTTCAAGAGTCGCTTTAAATTTACCTGACTCAAAAAAAGCTCTCATTGTAGTTCTTGATGAGTTAAAAAATCAAAGTCCAAGAGCTTCAAGCAAACTGGATAACTTACTCGAAAAATTCGGTGTAAATATGGAGGAATAGTCAATGGCACAAGCATTATTAACTATGCAGCAACAGCGCAAAGTAGAAAAGCTCATTAGGAGTTGGACAACGAAGCTAACTTGGGAGTTACTTGTTTCTAGAATTTTCGCCGAATATGAGATAGAGATCACTAGACAGGCTCTTTCTACATACAAAGGTGTCAAAAATGAATACGCTTTAAAAAAAGTTGAGCTTAGGGGCGCGTCACCAAAACTCAAAAAGGCAGTTACCATAAGTGACATAAATCTCTACAGTGAAAATGCCAGACTTAAATCCGAAATTAATAGGCTCGAAGAAGTCAACGCTAGGCAACTCAGAACTATAGAAAGAATATGTGCTAATGCTCAATCCATTCCTAACCTAGATTTAAACGAACTGTTTGTGCCACTTCCTGAGGAAGCGCAATGAAAAATTCAAAACAAGAATTACTGATCAAATAGGTTTTAGTAGCAATTTGGCAAATTATTGTCATTCAACGATCTGTTGAATGTTCATATTGACTAGCAGTATCAACCTACTAAAAGCTGCAGTTCGGTTTGTGGACTAAATTTCTTTACTCCTTGAAGGGCACACCACACAACTTCTGTACTATGAGTATATAGAAAAGCCTAAAATCGAAAAAGAAGCACAAACTCAAATAGAATAGCATATGGCTATTTATATTTAATCTGCCAAGTATCGAGATTGGGCGATTCCCTTAAATTGGAAACTAAAAGATTGTATATCACGACGACGACTCAACTCTCTATCATCAACCAAAAGTCCGGTTTCGTCTACAAATTCTACCATAATGCTCCATGAAGCAAGCGGACTCAAAAAAGCATAGTCTTGTGAACCACCTAATTCCATAGTAACTTTATCTTGATCTTGCGACATAGTTGCTGGAGCCTGTCTAAATCGATGCGAAAATTCATGTTTTCGCCTGTTAAAAACAATTTAAATTGCAAAATTACATTGTAATGTGCGAAATACAAAATAAAGTGCGAAATTAACCTTTCTTGGTTGACTAGAATGTTTTAACGAGGCTAGGACTTGTTGGATTTTGTACGAAATCCAACAATAACTGTTTGAATTGTAGTTAACACTTTAAGGGGCTTTGTGCAAGAGGTGCTTGCACAATGTTCTGATGCATTATTCAGAAAAGGTAGCGTCGCGAGCAGGTGTGTTGGTAACGGCAGGCTTTCCTACCTAGCTTATCTTTGAAGTTGAGAAACTTCACGTCCACTTGGAGATGATGGCCTAGCACCTATTTTTCGTAACGCTTAATTGACTTAACTTGTCACTTTCGAAAGTTCTTTAGAAGTCTATTTAATCAGTGGCGACAGAGGACACTATAAACATCAGAAATAAAAGCTTTTAAATCATAATTTTTACGGAGATAGAGGATTTTTTCTTCGATGATTGGCGCGACTTCTTCGATGATTGGCGCGACTCACACATTAGGATTCTCTGGATAAGGTTTGCAATTGATTAAACCTTGTTCTCCTTTTTTGACATAATCGTGCTTCCACCTGTAAAAAGTATCGCGAGAAATTCTCCAATAACAGCGTGTTTTCTCACATTTTGCGTTTCTAGCGCGTTGTTTAAGATTTTTAGTTTACGGCGAATATCATATTTTTCTAATTTTTTTATTTTACTAGACCTTGTCTGACATATTGTTAAACAAATATGTCAGACAAGGTCTAGAGATTCGCATTAAAATTGTTAGATTGAGTCCACACTAATCCAGATAATAGACATCCTTTCACTATACTTTCCTCAATTCTACTATATAGTTTATATGAAATTGAATCTCCGGGTTGGTGTAGCCAAACAAGTATTAGCAATTTGTATTAATATAGCCACCCTTGGTTTCTCGCGTTTTGGTTCTGTTGTGAGGCTTTATCAATAAGTGAATCAATCTTTTCTTCTATATCGCCAATTTTTCTCATATAACCAAGCTTATTTTCTTTAGTTAACTTTGAGTCATTGCTAACAACCTTTTCTTCCAATCTTGCTTTTTCTTCTTCCAAATTATGAATAAGCTTTTGAGTTTTACTGTATTCTTTACCAGCAGCATAAGCCTTAATAAATAATGGCTCAAGATCTTTTGCACAAAAACTAGAATACCCCCAACCTGAAGCTCCTCGACTCCATCCACCTTGTGGAGTGCAGTATTCGCGTAAACCATCCTGGTATCCTTTTCTGTACTGCTTCTGATCGACATTTACTTTATACTCACTACAAGCGCTATAATGTTTATCAATTTGCTCATCTTTGCCTCCTTTTCCATCACTAAAACCAGATTGATACCAGTCTGCGGTATGGCACTCTGCTTCAGACATAGACGCGCAACCAATTAATGATATTAAATAGAAAATGGAAATAACGGTTGCTGACAAACTGACTATTTTTTCTTTGAGGTTAGACATAAATATTCTCCTTGATTTTTTTTATTCCATACACTGACTTACATCAATAGAAAACAAACAATAACAGAATTGATAATGCACGATCAACTTTTTATTTTGTTATAAAATAAATTATCACTTCAAACTTATCAATATCTAAATTATTGATATTTTTTTAATTAAATAAAAATTTATTTGCAAAAAAAATAAAATTATTATTCACTAATGCATATCAATTTAACAATTGATATCAAAACCAATATAAAACAATATTTCATATAAATTAAAATTTAACTTGCCAAATAGGAGGGCGTAATGAATTTCATTAAATTAATTCCAATTACCGTTAGTATAATGCTATTAACACAGTTAATAGCATGCACAGTATCTATGGGAAAGAACCCTGACAAATTAGAACCAGAGCTTCTAATTATTGATAGAAACGAAATTAATAAATCAAGAAAACTAGCTATAGTTAACGTTTTTATTAATAAAAAACCTGTCGACATCAATACCGGAAAGCCTCTACCTATAGGTCAGTATGCATCACTTAAAGATGTAGTTAACTTATTGTCTTCTGATAAGAAAGAAAAAACTAGTTCCACAAAAGAATTTATTGTTTCTAAAGAACTAGCTAAGTACACCTATGATAAAATTCAACAAGACTTTAGCAAAAGTTTTAATTGGCAGTTCATTCCTGCCGAAACAGTTGTCCAATCGTCATTAATCAATTCTGAGCCTGAAGCCATTAAATTTGAAAAGCAAAGATATTCAGAAAAACAATCAAAAGTCTTTAAAAAGTTTTATCAAACTAAAGAACAAAGAGACGATGCCATTAACAATTTAAAAGCTACGCAATCGAATATTACTCAAGGTATTGATTTCCATCGTTCCTCATCATACCCTGGCAAAAGAGCACTAAAAATAATTAATAGAGATAAAAAATCAAGTGCTAGATTGCATCTCGCAAATTTAGCAAGAGATTTAAATGTAGATGCAGTGATTGCTGTATCAGTCTATTTGTTAGCAAAAGATGAAGATGATTCCGGCCAACTTGGTATAACAGATGTTCTGGGGCTTTTCGGTTCGGATGACAATTCATCAGAAAAAATTGCAGTTGCAATGAATATGATGATGGTTAACTCTAAAGGGAAAATATTACTTAATTCCAATCGCTTTAACTCTAGAGATAAACGAGTTTGGTGGGCAGAAAAAAGTGCTTCAAGTAACTTGTTGGGCGATTCTCTGGATATTGAGAAGAAAAAAACTTATGTATCCTATCGTAACGCGGTTGACTCTGCACTTATAGATCACCAAATATTTATTAATCAAAATATTAATCGCTAAAGAAATCATTCAGCAGGCATCCAGTGTTTCGATTCCAAAAAAAGGGTGTCTCTGCCATTTTTTTCGCGTTATTATAATAACGCTACTAACATCTTTCATGTTATAAGCGCCTTGTCAATATTATGGCACATACCCTATTTATAATTCAATGCAATTTTCTGATAGAACATTTATTTTTGTTAGGAAAAAGAATGTTGCGCATGAAGTTTTTTAAATTTTTAATTGGCAATGATGTTTTTGCAAAACTATCTAAGCTTGCAGGTAAATATCAATTTCAAAAATTATAACCATCATATAAGTAAACAACAAATCTGTTTGCAAAAATACTGGAGCGACAATCCGACAACTTTTATCAGCCTTAGACAATCCAGCAATGCAAAAAATGTCAATTATGTTCATGGACGTCGTGGTTTAAAACTCGAAAAAGAGTTAACAGATTTTGAGACCGAAATTAGAAAGTTATTGATGCTAAAAAAATAACAAATAGAAAAAACACTTTAAGAACAGCTATATTTATTATTGCGACGAGAGCAATGAAACTCAAGGATATTTATTCAACTCAGCATGAGGTGCTGACTAAATACCCTATTGAGGAAAGAATTCAAAAAAATAAGCAACACTCCTTCATAATTGATAGTTATAAAGTTTAATTGATGAATACATCTGCTTTTCTTATATCGTCCTAAAAGCTTCAATAACTAGTAGTTTAACTATTCTTTCAACAGAATATAAGTTAATATACCTATTAGAGAAACACCTAATTTAATAGCTCGCTAACTATTAAAAAATTTATTGGGAAAATCATCTCCAACACATGGAGTACTTTGATACTTTTTTTGGGGCCATTGAACACCTTTCTTTATATTTTGAAAAAAAAGTTCATCCTTTTTATTAAGAAAGTCAGAGACAGCTATAATAAATCGCCTTTCAGAATTTGAACCTTTCGACTTATAACTTAACGGTATAGTTTGCATATTATTACTATCGGGAAAAACAATTCTTGCTAAAACAACAAATTTATTTTTTCTATTCTTATCTTTGTTTTCAATATAAACTTTTTCATCCTCTCTAAAAAGATATGGGTTTACAATAAACCTACAGTAACTTTTTTCTCTAACCTTTTTTTCAACAAATTGAAATGGCCTCTTAATTTCAACAGGCATTTCTCCTTCTCGGCATATATATCCATACATTTCAAGTTTAATGCCATTAGAAAATAAAACCGAATAATCATTCATTTCTATCATCCGAGAGCCTCCAACACCAAGAAGAATAGGTTTCTCCTTTCCACTAATTTTATGTTCAAAGTACTCAACTTTTGACGCTTCCTCTTGGTGAAAAGTAGCACCTATCAAATATGAGCTTACTAAAGTCACTTCAAAAGTGGAAGTATAACCGATATAGTCACTTGCTCCTGGATATGTTGGATGACTATAAATATCATCACTATTAATTATCGGTTTTATGAGAAGAGTAGCAGGCATTAAAAAGTCACTCAACTCAACATATGCTCCTCTAAATGTATTATCTAGATTATTTTTAGCCATTATTTCCATATTATTATATGCATCATTAACACAACTGTAGGGAAACGTTTTTTTAACAAAAAACAGCTCTTTTCTAATAGGAAATGTTGTAAAGTAACTTTCAAAATCTGTTAACTGAAGATATGCAATGAGTAAACCAGTAACTATCATAATAGCGTTTAGAATAACAAACGGTCCACTAGTTATTGTCCCTGAAATAGTTAAAAGAACTTCTCCAATAGCTGCTGCAGCTGCGATGCCAGATAATACAGCGGCATCGACATTAGAAGCATTATAATACTTAAAACAATCAATAATAAAACCAGATGCTGTTGCAATTGAGCCTGCAACACTAAATTTACTTAAAAGCCTTTTTGATAAAATTTTTTCAGGTGCTCCTAGCTTTTTAATTAGATGCAGAGAGTCATTTGTTACCTTTATTGAAGCAAGAATAAATTTCAATTCATCTTCAGCATGAACTCCGGATCTTTGACTCGATTTTTTAATATATTCAGTTAAAGAGGCCACCTCCATACCTAGTTCAAACCCCATAAATACGCCACTATTAAGCAGTCCTGCTAAAAGCTTTTCTGCCTTACTACCAGAACGTTGTTCTAGCACAATACTAAGCATAGTATCGTTTTTACTTATTTTAGAACCTTCTTTCATGTCTTTTAGTGATTGTTCCTTTATAAAAGGAGCGAGATCATCTAAAGGACTATCAAAAAAAGCAACGCCGTTATCAAATTTCTTTCTTCCACTCACATTACCTTTTCTATTAACAACAGTAAATTTACTTTTGCTACCTTTAAAATAAACAGGCTTTATTGTATTTCCACTTCTAGCCTCAAACAAAGATTTAATATCAACCCTTTTTACTTTTAATCGATATTTGGTTCCAGATTTAATACAGCTTAGTGACTCTATATTTATAGTTTTACTCACTCGCATATATGAAAGAGCAGCTTCAAAACTTTTTCTGAAAAACTTAGATAATCGTTTAACAGTGGATTTCTGCATAAAATCCGCAAAGTCGTGTTCTTTCTGCTCTATATTAAGAGCAGAAAACAACCGCTCATCGTTATCAGTGAGCTCATCCCAGTCAATATTCTGTTTAAAAACAGACATACTAGTATTAAATATGTTTCCATGCTCTTCCATACTGGCTAGCAAACGTAAGCACTCATCCTTTTCTGGCTTATAGCTTTCTGGAACTTCCAGCATCCTATCAAAATCATTAGGATATCTTGATAGAGCATAAATATGCTCACTAAAAAAACATTTACCCTTCAATTGATTGCTTGCAATATTGTCTAGATAATCTTCATAGCATCTTTGATAATACTCTGATTGCAAAAGCGAGCTCAAATCATTTCTTAATGAGTTTATCCTTTCTTTTATAGATGCTCTTTCATCAACAGCTAAAATTTTTTTTAGAAACTCTAAATTCACACCATCCCTATATTTGTAATTTTTGAGAAACTCTAAAGAACCTACAGCTAAATGATGGCCTGCAAGAAAGGGATTCTTCTTAGCATCAAGCACAGCACTCTCAATGGCTTTTATCGAACCTTCTATCCCTTCCCCAAAATGATGTCTTCTATTTTCAAAGTCAGAATATATAAACTTATAAGTTAACACAGCGGTTTGATGCAAAGATGACAACTGCTTTTCTTTTTCTTTTGAAACTGAATGCTCAGAGAGTGGTTGCTCACCGGTTGATAATGATTTAATCGTAGCCATCAAAAATGCACATTGATAACTAATTTCATCAGTAATTCTATCTGCACAACCAATAGGATCATCTAAAATAAAAAACAGATCTCCTAAAACGTTATTATGATTATTTTCCCTATTGTTAGCAATTGGTTTTAACTTAACTCTCCAATCATCATATTTACACTTTTCTTTACTATAGTCGCATAATAAATCAATAAATTTCTCATTTGGATAAAATGAATTGAATATAGCGAGTTCATCAATATATTTTACATTTAAATTTTCATTTTTTTCACAACATGAACCTTTCTTGGCCTTAATCGTCGTTTTTTCCATCCTCGACTCTCTAAACCCTAAGTCTGTATGCATTTTCTCGTAGTATTTTGCAGACCATTGCACTTTTGAAAAAGCAATCCACACTGTCACACCATTTTCAGCTTCATAATACTCTAGTGTTTCTATTTTGTTTTCATTTTTTTCAGGATAGTAAACTCTAATATTTTTATATTTACCATTACCTTGTTTAATGTCTTCACTCTGATTTCTACTATCTGCCCAGTCAATTTTTATTAGTTTAGCTTTACTAGTCACGTAAAATTCCTGCCTGACTTCATCGTCCAAACTTCGGTCAATAATATATAAATACCCTTTATTCAAAGCAGTAGGAAAAAAGGAAAAGTTACTTAAACTTAATTCATTTTCAGGTTTGGAGTAGTTCTCATATAAAGAGTCCCAATCACTTTTTATAGTATTTTTATATTCATACAAACTATAACTTCCATCTTTGGATTCAGGACTTCCATATGTGTTTGCATCCTTGCTAATCAGACCATAAGATAAAAAATGTAGCTTAATTTTTAACGGCTTAAACGATACGCATGTTGTATTTTCATCATTAACCTCTTCACCAATATGTTTTGAAACTTTATAAGTAGACATTTTTAACTCTCCTTGTTATTTCTTGATGATTTAGAAAGAGCTGCAAGGCGACCGTATGATTCATCTTCAAAATAGAAAAAAGACTCTCCAGTTTCTTCAACCTTATGCTCAAGTGAGTACTTTTTCATTCCATCAACTTCCTCATATACAAGATCAATATATTTATCACCTTTAACTAAATCACTCTTCACTATTTTTGTACTCTCATAACTTCCATCGGCTGCACGCAAAATAAAAGTATCTTTGCACTCACGTCCCTTTTCAACTGACATTTCAATCCGAACAATCAACTTTTTTAAACCTTGTTCAAATAGGTCTTTGTCTTCCTGCTCCTCATCAATTTTACCCGGTGGGGTAGCCGTCCCATAAACCATCCCTAGTGTATTTCCATTATTCATCTTCGTCATATCCATATGCCGAACAACACCTTCACCTTCACACTTAACA
Organism: Aliikangiella litoralis; assembly: GCF_052495765.1. Next base: position 3,813,426 of record NZ_CP199292.1, read on the forward strand.
TCAAAAGAGTAAGTAATAAACTCTGTTTTATCTCCTGTGGTTCCTGATATTAATCCTTTTGCACTGCCAGCTTGGTCACCAGAACATTTGCTATGCGTTGAGCTGGCAATTGAAGTGGGATTGCCATCAATAAAAACTGACGTGGTATAACCATCGGCATCAGCAGCTTGGCTAATCACCGGGTATGGAATTGGTGGAGTTGCACTACCGACTGGTGTTTTACAAACATCAGGTGCAGAGCAAACAGATTTATCGCCACTACCTTTATGGCTGAAATTTCTATTATTGGCAAATACTGTACGAGCCATTAAATAATTATCCCTTTATTGTTAGCTATGCTAATACTGCATTTTCCATAACTGATTGAGTGTTTTTTTGCTTATGCGCGTGAGTTTTTTGTCTAGTGTTTTGATAAATCGTTAAATACAATCCAGCTCGTGCACCTGAATCAGATGAACAAAATACAAGAATGGGACAATCATGACTTTGTTCTTGGGCTTTTTTAATTGCCAACCCCAACATAACACAACCAAAAGCAGCGCCTATGTCACCTAGATATTCAGCTGGCCTAATAATTTTTTTATTTTTAGTGAAAGCACTTTTGTTGCGGATTATTGCTAAAGCTAATTCGTTAGCATAGTAGCTTTCGCCATTCTCTGAGCTATAAATATGTTTAACTAACTGTTTGGTTTGATTATTCATGTGTTGAAAAATACAAGTTAAAGCATCTCCCATAAAAGTTTCTTTTCCTAACAAATGACCTTTTTCATATTCAACAACAGGTGATATAAATTGTGCCATTGCTTTCTCTTTAATATTGACTGGTGCATTAGGCGAAATTAACAAAGCAAAACTAGCTGCCTCTCCGGGAACAAACCCTTCTTTATTATTCGTTAGTAAAAGTCGATTATTATTATCCAAATAATCTAATGTAGACACATCATAATAACTATCAACGCCTCCCACTAACGCATAATCAGCATTGCTCACTTCAAAGTAACGCATTGCTATTTCCATCATTTCAATGGCTCCCGCTCGTCCTGTATTGGTTACACGGCTGTAAGGCAGATCAAATTCAACGCCAGCTTGTCGACTCAAATTATTAATCAAGGTTTGATTCACTCCCATGCTTTGCATGTAAGGCTCGGGACCAGCTAAAAAAAGAGGTATTTTTTCTTCGGGTAATTGAGATTTAATATCCATTAATGCAACGGTAGCTAAACGCAATAATCGTTTTTGTCGCGCATTCAACTCACCTGTTAATAATGCATAATCAATGGCATCTTTCAATGCATTATGCGGCACTAGCGCCATGCGAACAGGCTCACCATCACTGCCAAGAACAGATGACTCCTGATAGCGATTGATCCCTGCTTCAACAGAGCAATAAACACGCTCTAAACCTTTGCCGATTGGTGTTATCATGCTAGTTGCGGCAATCAACATTTTATCCATTTGCAGTTCTCCATTACTTTTTTATTTGCTAATTTTATCTGCTAACACTCTCGCTGAAGTATTCATATAAACCTTGCAATTGCTATTTAGTGCAAGCGCTAAAGCAGCCGCACGTCGATAACGTTGCATACCTCTGTTCTGTATTAATTTTAAATGTTCGGGGGCTATTATTTTACCTAGTAAGTAAGGTTGCTTATCTTGATATAGATGTTGCGTGCGTTTCCAAAACTCAGCAACTTTATCTGGATCTGGCCAAACTAAAAAACTGTCTTCTTCTAAATAACTCAATTCGAGTTCATTATTATCATCTTCACTGTCTTCAATCTGCTCTTCTATCGCAGCCCAACCGACAGGTGGTTGTGGTAATGCCAGATGATGACTATCGAGTTCTATGCCAGTAATAGATGTAAAAGCCTCACCGGCAATTCGTGCCAGAGGTAACTGCTGCATTTTTTGAATTAACCAGGGAATTGACTGTGGATCTCCCAAAACAGCACAAGCTCGAATAGCTTGTCGTTTCTGAGCTGGCATTTTAGCTAACTCTCTAATCCAAGTACGAGCTTTATTAATAGGTAAACGTCGAAAAACGATTTCAATTGCTTGAGTTTGATAGGGGTTGAAGGAAAAAACATAGTTTTTCATGTTATCAACTGCTTTCTTATTTCCAAGTAATATAGATGTCCAGCACCCCCAAAAACTCACTAAGTGATAATTTTGTGAAAGTGCATACTGGGCCACTCGAGCCACTTGTTCACTGAGATTTTGATGTTTAAGCTCGCCAGCAAGTCTTAGTGAACGAGCATAAAGCAATTGATGCGAATAGTATTTTCTATCCGATAATATTCTTGCTAATTCACTACCAGGGTTTTCTCGCCTGACACTACAAGCAACAATAGCCAAGTACTTTTCATTAAGATCATCACTATATAACCATGTCTTGATCCATGGATGGATAATATTTTGAGGTAGCCAACCAAATACGGAAATAAGCCCTTTAAGTGCATTATTATTTTGAAATGCAATTTGAATGATTTTTTCTATTCGACTATTATTATTTTCTTCAAATGCTAATATCGCAGCAACAAAAACTTCCCCCCCTCCATCATATCGCTCAAGCGCATCCCAGCTAAAAGTCCAACTGTCTTCAACATTTAACCGCAGAGCAGCAAGATGCTTTAACATACGGCTTTCTAGTTTTTTTAGATTGGTAATATTGTGATTGGGTAATTTAACTGCTTTAGCACGACGCTCCCAAAGAGATGCAAGTTCTTCAACATGCTCTTGAATTATCTCAGCAAAAGGATCGCGTTCTTGGAGATAATCAATCTCAATCAAAGAACTCAAACCCAAACTCCATAATATTTATTCTTATAGACATCCACTATCAATAAGCTCCATGTTTAACTTATTTAAACTAAAAATTGTCGACTAAAAACCAACCAGAGGTAGGACCATCATATTGTAAAAAAAAACTAAAAACCATAAGTTTTTTATTAAATTACTCAATAAATCTCAGAAAAATAAAAGTTGATTGGAAAAGTTTTAATAAGGCGTGTTGCTCTTCATGCTTTGAAATTGCCAAAACTATTTTTATGTCCCGCAAGGTAAAAGGTTCATCATGACGCACTCTACAGTTTTAGCTTTTAACACGGCAGAACGATAAAATCAGACAGCTAACTTTCGTAAGTCTTTTAAAATTAATATGCTTCAGAACGGCTCCACCGGACACCCCGTTTGGATAATAATCGCCTCACCGTTCTGAAGCCTTTTTTAATCTACGTCTAATAGGGAGTGACATTTTATTAATACTGGATACCTTTTCAGAGCTTTTATTTAAGTGTTTCTTTATGAAAAAAATTATGCTAGATTATTTTTAGCTTGTTGGGCTTTCAAGCTAAAAATTAATTATCGAGATGTAAACTTTATCTAGTTTTTTTAAAACATGGAGATTAAATAATGTTTAATCATAGAATTTTCAGTCAACTCGCTTTTTTTGTCACACTTTGTTTTTTTGCTTTTATTCCCTCTACTGATGCTGATGCTCCATATTTGCAAACTCAGACCAAGAATCAGTCCTTGTGTAGTGCTTCAGCTACTTGCGAAGATGGGACTAAGCTCTTCTGCCAAGGCTCAAGCGTATGTAGCAATCAAGATCAAAACTGTAGTAATAATATCAGAGGGCGGGTCACTTGTGATGGTCAAACACAAGAATGCAAGAAGTCATGTCCAGCGCCTCCAAAGTCGGTAACGGGAAAATTAATTTGCAATACTTTTGGGCGCGAAACTGGTTGTTCATTTAGTCATAGTAACGGTGTTATGTGTAGCAAGCCCAAATGGTCTCTCCAGGGGACTTCCTATTATTGGCATGCGGATGGAAACATAGCTGAATTAATTGTACCGTCCAATTGTTCGGGTAATACAATATCAGTGAGAGTATCATGCCAAAATGGCAATGTATCAAAATATAAAAATATTCCATGTGACCCTGATGATGGTCCTCAATAATAATCTGTATAGTTAAACCTGTTGTTAACTTTTAGGTTTAGCTATTTTTTATTAATGAATATCACCACGACACGTTAGGTTGAAATAGAGTACGGTTGGCGAAATCGTAGCCTAACGTTTCACTTTTCAATTTCTCATGATTAAACAATAAATTTCTTCTGTTGGTTCATCACAAAAAGATATGCTGTTTTTCAATGGTTCGGAATAGCTTATAACTAGCAGTCTGTTTTTTTTATATTGAATACTTAACCTAATCTGGCTTTACCATACCGGACATTTTAGTAATGGAATACAAACCAATTATTGAAGTGTATTATAACAAAATGAAAAACAGGCTAATACAAACGAATTTAGACAAGAAGTGGTTGCTCTATGAACAACGTTATTCTCATCTTTTCAGCTTTGAGAGCAGTTTTTTTACACTAGCATTGTAGTTGTGTGTCTTAGGTAGAGTATCACCAAAGATTCTTTCTGCTTTTTTAGCATATTTTTCTGCGGGCTTAAATGTTTCCAGTTTGTAATAAACCTGCGCAAGATTAAGGTAACCCAACCCCGTGTCGGGATGCTTTACACCTAAAAAATTTTCATTTAGGGTAATTGAATCTTCAACATATGATTGTGCTAGTGGATATTGCTCTAAATTTAAATATATTGTAGACATATTTAAGTATCTAATAGCTAAAGATGGATGCTCTGCTCCAAAAGTTGTTTTATCAGAATGTATAGCTTTTTTCATTAATAGTTCTGCATCATTAGGTTGTTTTAAATCAAGTAACACAAGAGACAAATTAGAGTATCTAGTTGCAACCAATGGATGTGTTTCGCCATAGTTCATTTCATCAATTTCAAGCGACTTTTCTAGTAATTCTTTTGCTTTATTAAAATCTCTTAAATCCTGATAAATTTGAGCCAAGTTAGAATAACTCATTGCTGTGCTAGAATGATTATCTCCTAAAATCAATTTATCTATGACAAGAGCCTTATCCAAATAAAGTTTTGCTAACGTAGGTCGACCTAATGTTCTCAAAAGTAACCCATAATCCGAATAACAATATGCTGCTTCTAAGCTTAATTTTCCATAAATAGCTTCATTGAGTTCAATTGCTTTAATAAAATAGAAAGTCGATTGTTTATACTTTGATAATATATGATATAAAATAGCAATGTTGTAATAGCTCTCTGCTAATAAGTCCTGATTCTCATCTGCTTTTTCAATTTGTCTAATGTTTTCTTTGATAAGCAATTTTGCTTGAACATAACTTCCCAGTTCACGTTTAACCAATGCTAAGTTTCTTCTCAGTTTAAATTTAATGATATTTTCATTTTTACTAAAGATACCTAGTATCGATTCCCCATAGATATCCCATTGTAAACATTCAATATAGTTTGCTTTGAATTTATTTAGTTCTAGTTTGTTTGTAATTGAAATAGCAAGATTCTCAATATCTTGAGGAGAAATATTTAATAATTTCAATAATACAGAGTTAATTATTTGGTGCATCTTATAACTATCTGTCATTTTGTTGTACAATAGCCAGCCATCTTCAACTAGACCTTCTAGTTTATCAGACAAATTCGAGCTATCAATTGCACCAGTAAGTAACTCCTTAAGTAAACCAAAAGTAAGGAGTTCTGATGGCAAACAAACAAACTGTTTAAGTAGCCAAATAGTACAATCATCTAATTGTTGCGCATCAAAAATAGAACATAAATATGATGTAATATTTTGCAACCTTTTATTGGTGCTGTTATGGCTAATGTTAACTCTAGTTGTTAAATTATCTTGAAGTGCATTTTTTAATTGCTCAAATGCGGTACGATGACGCTGTGCTGTTTTAGCTAATATTTCAATAGTCAAAGTATGGTTGTCTACAGACTTAATAATATCCTTGATTTCGGATTTATCTAATTTACCACGCTTATAGTGAGTTAAAAATAATTCGACAGAATCTTTAGTAGATAAAAAATCCAACTTCATAACTTCAAAGTTTTTAATGAGTTCTCTTGATGTGACTAATATATGCCACTCAGAATGAGTTGGTAAAAAATCATAATATTTGTTCAAACTCTTACTGGCGTTATCAATGATAAGTAAACCGGGGGTTGCTTGGGTTTGGCGTAATATATTCATAACTTGACTAAAAATAAAGTCAATTTCATTCTGTTCAGTTTTAATACTTAAGTTTTGTAATAATATTGAGTCACTGATAATATCATATTTTAAACCTTTATTTGATGACTCTACCCATATAACATGATTATAATAGCTCCAGTATTGAGTTAAGTATGCTTGAGCTAGAGTGGTTTTTCCTAAACCTCCCATTCCATTTAGCAACAAGGCTCTTTTAATACTAGTTAAATGCTTATAAATATCTTCTAATTCTTTTTGTCTACCGATAACTTGAGTAATATTTATATGAGGCGCTTTAGCACTTATAATTTTAGGGATAACTTTATTTTTCTCAAGCTGAACGTTAACTACTCCAATGTTTTCAGCAATAACCCCAATCTTGTGAGCAGTATTTTTGGTTACTTTATCGCTCATTAGCGAATACCTAAAGCTTAACGTCTAATTTTTCAATATTTTCAGCTATTGCTCCAATTTTTTCAGCTTTAATATTAAACGTTGATGAAGCTTCATTACCTATTTTATTATCATTAATTGACTTTATTAAATCAGTAACTAATTGTTTTAATTCATCATCAGTATCATTAACTGTATGCGTTATCGCATTTTTTACTTGTTGTTGGTACTCTTCATTTCTTGGGTTAGCTTCGAGTTGTTTAAAAAGCTTATCTGACTCTTCTTCTTTAGAAAGCTTTTTTTTGAGATAGTTTTTTAAAGCATTATAAGAATCTTTTAATGCTGATTTACCCATCTCACTTAAACCACTAGATAGCGCTGCTACTAATGTATCTACTATTTTATCCATCTGGTTATTCCTATTTATTATTTTGTATCAATAAGCTTAATACATGCTAGCATATCAAATTTTTTTAGTGAAACACAAAGTATTTGCCTTTTAGCTAAATAAAAAAGTTACCCTCTAACTTAGAATTATTAAAGTAAGAGCAGGCTTCTCACCAATAGATTTTGATAAAGTCATAGTTCTGCACTTCAATTAATAATATAGATAGATAACACATATTTACTCACTCGAAATTCATGACGACAGTAAATGCCGTTCAATTTTCAGAAGATGTTTACTACGCTCTCAACATATTAAAGATAGATATAAATGCAATGATGCTCACTTTCATTTTTCGATTCCAGCTTTATTTCTTATATTGGCTTTGCGGCTTAATAATGGTTTACGAAGGGCAATAACTTACATTGTCATAATTATGTACGTTAATTTGTTATCCCTTTATGATTTAGAACGATGTTGCCAACAGAAAAAGTCAAAATATTAATATTGTGTAGTGCTGTTAGAAAGGCGTGTAGTCGCTTAACAACATAATCGGCCGATATGCTTGGCAGTACAGCTTTGATGGCTCTTAAGTCGTACCTTTAATATCAGGGTATGTATCTCTAGTAAGAGATTTCAGAGAAGTCCAGCAGCTGGTAAACTTCGTTTCTAAGTTATCAGAAAACTCTCCAATTCTGAAGAGCCTAAATGTATCTGAAATTTTACAGTTGGACGTATTGGCTTGCTCTTCATTGGCTGTCGCTTTTGGTAGATTAGTGCGTGTATAAGGTGTCTTAATGTGTGCTGATATATTCAGTGTTTCGACTGACTTGAGAAAATCTTCGAATTTAGAATTATTGAATAAATAATTAGGGTTGAGATTCAGTGTCCGCAAAATTTAATCCTGATTTATCTATTTTCATACACACCTTGAATTTAATAGAATCGAACTCTATAATTGGCGGTATACATGATTTCATTTGAGCTCTTATACCACTAAGTGCTTGAATTACAGAAAGAATGGTCGTTCACGAGGATTGGAGCATAGTCCCACTCGTGTATCGGCCAACCTATTTTAAGTCCTCTTTAAAGGACTTTTTTTATGCCCAGGAAATTTTCCTTCTAAAAATCAACTGTTCGAAAGGATGGTTAATTCATCAAAAACCATTTAAACTTTCAAAGATTTTATCCTCTTGAGGTCAAATTTAGAGGCATTTGCCGGTGCAGGTTTTCTTCTAAAGTCGTATTCACCTCAAGTTTACGTGTTTCCAGGTAACAACTGAGCCTGACCAATCGCTTCTATTAAATGAGCTCGCTGCTCCTTGTCTTTAGTTTTCAATACAAGCTAAGAAAGGTATAAGTAACTCCACAGAATAATGCAATTTTGTAGCAGTAGTTGACAAGAAGTCCCGATTTCCAGCTTCTCTTTCGCTCCTTCTTGATAAGAGCGAAATCACCAGAAGAAAAAATGATATAGTATTAATAGATTTTGGTTTTTATATCATCGAATGCATCTTTCTTGGGCTTATCAACTAAAGAGTAGATTTTTAATGCTGCTCTTTTGGATTTTATAATATAATAGGCTGGCTTAAATTTCCCAAACCGAGGATCATCACTCCATATTCGGCAGCTATGGTAAGAACAATTTCTGATATAGCTCAGTGCGCATGATGGATCAGAGGTGGTACCGGATAAAGAGGGATGAGAGAGTCCTTTGATGTTAACCCCACTAAACTCAAAATTAATCGGTTTTGTGACTGTCACGCCGCAACCATCCACGTGCTTTGCGTCTTGGAACGACAACTTTTGTTTTTTTGGGTCCCAAACACCAATGCCAACCAAAGAACCATTTCGAGCGAATGGTTGAACACTTACTACTTGATAGAATCTCAGAGTGTAATTTTTTAGTGCGGTGTTACTTGTCACTTCAATTCTATGGACAGCCGAGTTGGAAACTGTGAAGTATCCATTGGGGTTATCGAGCTTGAAATTTTCTGGCTTTGTTTGAATGGTTAATAAGTCATTGCTATCAATTTTTTTAGTGTTTTTTAAGATTTCAATGATATCAAAAGGCGGTGTCATGACCGTTCCACGCCAAGTGAAGGAATTAATGTAATCGTACATACTTTCGGAAACCAAACCCCGGTTTATTTTAAAGCGAATACGATTCGGATCTCGATATTTTTTATCCTTGTAAACCATTCTTTCAGTGAATAATGTAATGGAGTCCTTATTGATTGGCGACTGAGCTTTAAATGAAGCTTGAAATCCATCTTTCCTCTTAGTGTTCTTTTTGCAGTTGGCCGCTTTTGGGTTGTTTTTTCGTTCTGTATTAAAATATCCCTGAGTCTCACCATTTTCTTGATAATCTAAATGAAAAATCATTAGACAATCGTATTTGGAGAGATACATAACACCATAATATTTCTGTCGCGAATTATTGTAGATGGCTTCAGTTTGCCAGATAACCACTTCGAACGCATCACCCAAGATTTCACCTTTCCAACCTCCGGTAAAGTTAATCGATTGAGCAGAGGTTGAGTATATGCAATTAAATAATAAAATTAATGCTAAACGCTTCAAGAGTTTCATTATGGGGTTCCTTCTCACATTCTATTATTTATTTTACAATAAAAGAGGATAGGTTAGTTATACCCAAAAAAGATGACAAAGACTAGGTACAGCATATAACATTGGAAAATGAACGCTGAATTCACAATACATAAACACCCTGTGCTAGCAGTTTTTTGTCCCCATTGCGATGTTAAGGGTGGAGTTTCCAAAACAAATCTCAAATACATGCGGAAGTTTGCCGAGGCATATAAGGATGATAAAATTGGTCAACAATTTGTTACCAATTGCCTTGGGGACAGGTGTTTTTGGCCAGACGTTTATAGAATAGACATTATATGAGTCTAGGCTCATATGTAATAACAGTTGAAAATTCTTAAAGGAGCAGTAAACTTTTGAATTTCAACTAAAAAATAATTGCTATGCATAAAAATGGTGTTTCTTAATGTGATTTACTGCATAGAATAAGCGTTATGCATACTAGGTGAGTCATGGGTTGCCCACATTCAAAAATTGAATCCGCATTAGATAGATGGTCTGAATGCCATTGGCATATCCATCAAATGGAAGCCAATTATCATACGCCAGATTTATTCAGGTACTCTTTTAATTCGTTCGTGCGAGCAATCAAAGAAATTCCACAGATTTTACAGATGGAATTGCAAAACAACTCCGAATATAAGGCTACGTTCAAACCCGTTATATCATCGCTGAATGAAAATGCTTTATTTTCATTACTCCACGAAACAAGGAATTTTATTGTTCATCGTGGAATGCTGGAAGTATTAAGTAGCGGAGTGGTGGGTACTACTGAAGGGAGAGGGATTAAGATCGCAAGCGGATTCCACGTAGCTCCATCTGAAAGCACTCTAGAAGCATATGAACGTTTTAAAGACAAATGCCGTAGCGATAAAATGATTAGGAGTTGGTTAGGCCCAGACAGTGACTCTTGGCCAATAGTTAGAAGAGAGTGGAAAATTCCAGCTTTACCTGATAATGAGTTACTTGAGATAGCTATAGAAGCTTGGCGTTTGGTTGGGGAAGTCCTATCTTCGATTGTAATAAATCTTGGAGGAGAAGCATTTGACCTATCTTTTTCCTGTGGTCATGATCCAGAAAAAGTCAAAGTTAAAGAGTTCAGTCAGGCGGAATTTTTTCAGTCAGTGGATGGGGTCGATATAAATGCATAACAAACGCAATCACAAAGAAGGCTTTTTCGTTGCGGCTTTGCCTCACTACAAATCTGCGCGTTCTGCGGGCATTAGCTATCATATGTATTACGTTCAATTTTAAGGCCTTCGATGCAAAAGATAATAAATGAAGCAGTGAAACAATTAATATCAATTATTGACTCAAAGAAAAATAGTAAAAAAGTTGCGATGCAATTTGTACTTGAAGAGCTTGATGCTGCAAGACAGGGAAACGACTTTGTAAAAGATAGAATTAAAAGCTTTTACTTTAATGAAACTGATTATATTGGTGCAATGGGTAGAAGCTGGGAAGATGTAGATGGTCCTACAGGCCCCCAGCAATTTTTAGTTCTACTTATCATGCAAATATCCAAGGAAATAGGTGTTAATAATTCAGCTATTGTTCGAATTTATATTGTTGAATATATCATGTACCACTATAAGTTTGGGCGGTTTTATGTTGATGAGGAAATTAGATTAGCAAAAAAACCTCTAAACCTTTTTGATGTTATAGTCGATGATGAAAGTTTACTTCACCCAAACTTCAAACATTTACTAGAAGGTGAAAACAAACCTGTACGCGATGTAATATCTCGCTGGGCTAGCGGTTTTGAAGATAGAGATAATAAGTTTAATTATGAATTTCAAACAACATTCAACTCATCATTTTGGGAAGTTTATTTATTCCAATGCTTTAAAGATTTAAATCTCAATGTCGACTTTTCAAAAGCCAGTCCAGATTTTACCGTTCAGGCATCGAACAATGAAATAATTAATATAGAAGCTGTTACAGCTAATCATGCACATGATTCAGTTCCCGAATGGGAAAGCGATGAGCTGAAAGAAAATGATGAATTCTTGAATTTTGCAAGCATTAGAATCTTAAACGCTATAAATAGTAAACATAAAAAGTATTTTAATACTTACTCTAAGTTTGATCATGTCAATGGAAATCCATTTATCGTCGCTGTTGCACCTTTCGAACAACATATGTTTTTCATACAAAATAATGAAGCTATAAATAGAGTTCTATATGGGCAAGGTATTGATAAGGAGAATGGCTTTACAGAAGTTAAAGTACCATTTGCCATAAAAAATGAAAAAGTGTCTTTAGAGCTTGGAATATTTACAAACGATAAATATAAAGAGATCAGCGCAGTTATTTTTTCTACTATGGGGACGTTAAGTAAGGCTATCACGCAGTCCTCACTGGATAGAGACATAAGATCAAGTCGTTATCATGCTCAAAAAGGGTTGATAATAGAAATCAAAGAAAATGATAAACACTTTGAAACTCATTTAGATGGTTTGCAAATACATCACAATCCTTTTGCAATGAACAAACTTTCTAAAGATGCATTTGATCGTTATGAAGTGACACATTACTACTATGACATTGAGAACAAGTCTATAGATAACCAACAAAAATGTTATACTATGATTTCCAGAAATTCATGGGCATCAACTTCAAAAAACAACTTGGCAAGGCGTTAAATATCTTAATATCAGTGTCAGGTTATGGCTATGAAAGATAAAATTCTTCTCCATCAAGCAAGACGAGAACAATATAGTATAGAAAATTTTATTGGTAATACGACTAAAGGTCTAAACTTTTTCAGCTCTCGCACTAGTTTTTCATTGATGGCTAAAAAAGTTCCAACGAGCCTATCTTTTATGAATCCAGTTATATTATTAAATAATAATCATCTTTTGAATACAGCGGGGTAGCCCCCATTTCATTAATTAACTTTTGAGGCCCAGCATAATTTAGATTTAGGGGATTTCCGTCTTGTGGCATAACAACAAATATTGGATGTTTTTCATCATAACAAAACCGAGCATGTGTCATTGTGCCACTTTTTATCGATGACTCAACTATGATAGAAGTACTTGATAAACCGACTTGAATTCTATTCCGTGGAACGAACTTCTCTCGTGTTGCCGGTGTTCCCGGTGGCTGTTCGCTAACAATTAAACCACCAGTTTCCAATATTCTTTGACCCAGTGTTGCATTCTGCTTCGGAGTGAATAAATCAACACCACTGGCTAATACAGCGATAGTTGGTCCACCAACTTCAATACTTCCTGTATGAGCCGCGGCATCAATACCAAGCGCTAGCCCTGAAACGGTAGAGAAGCCTTTATGATTAACAAAAGCCGCAGACCTTAGGCGCACAAAAGATGGTTTGAGAAATAAAGTCTCTGAGTTCATCAATGAGTCTATACGAATCGGAAGTGTTGCTACTGGCCTGAAGCCTGTAGAAGCGCAAGCGCTGAAGGAGGTTAAAGGCTCAGAAGACATACCTAAAGTAAGAAATCTTTACGAAGGTATTTTGGACCAGCATGAAAAATCAAAGGATTTGCTGGAAAAATTTGAATCCTCTGAGCGTGAATCACGGCAGCTTGTAACGAGCAGGCTCGCACACCTTATTGACTATGCGGCAACAGATCTGGGTATTCTGAAATCCGTAGTAGGATCCAAGCGTGGCTCACATACCTCGTACTTCAATGTGAACGCCGACGTTCTCGATAGAAGTGGTATAAAACGTCTTATGGACGGGGTTGTAGCTGAAGTAGATATTCAGGAGCAACAACGGAGAGAGCGACAAGCTAAAGGAGCCTTTGGGAATGATGATGATGCGTACCACGACTCACTTAGAGCGACTATTCGAGAAACATTGTACAAGGCGATTTTCTCGAACCCGACAATTACATATGTTAACACTTCAATTCGTAGCGGAGGTGGAGAGCATGAATTCAATGCCAAACTAAGTGAAGGACAGAAGGCGGCATTATCCTTGATGTGGGCTATTCGCTTGGCTGAGTTTTCGATTGAACGTGAAGCTAAAAGGCTGTCCACACGACGATCACAACAAAAGGCACGAGAGATGTCCACCAACATAATGTTGATCGATGGCATGTTTTCGAACCTCTCCAACCGGGAGCTTATTGATAGCTCTATGTCTGGAATAGAGAGCACACGAGGAAGTTTTCAGCTTATAGGCTTGATACATAATCCACATTATCAGAACGACTTCAACAAATTTCCAGTTTTGATTGTCGGTAAAAAAGAAGGGAATGGTAAGGATGGAGACCATCAAAGAGGATGGGTGAATTTTTCCGAAGAAAACAAAGATGAAGCTATCTTGAAAACTGCACAGATCCGCCACATCCCTAAATCGGACATTTGAAGTGAACAAATTAGATCAAATACGTAATGCCTTGACGGAAGGTAATAAATCATCTGCACAAGGAGACAAGCTGGTTGAACGCTTACAGAAGAAAACTAAGTTGGATCGGTCGGATGTAATCAAAGGCTTATTAGAACTCAAGGCTTCGGATGAAGTGAAATGCGATTCATGGTTACGCGGTGAGCCCATAGGAAAAGTTTTTCTTAATATCCTTAAACCCCGATCCGAATCTGAAATTCGTTGGGAAAGTATTCTTGTTGAGAATAAAGCCAATAGAAACGAAATAGAAAGTTTGTTGGGTTTGTCGGAACAACTTGCAGATTTATGTGACTCTGATTTGATTCATCTTTATCACGGTTTGCGTCGACTTAGAGCAGACTTACCTGAACTCGAGGGTGAATCACGCTATATTGTCAGCTCAAGGTATTTACTCGGAAGCTCCAAGATACTTGATGCACTTCCCTACCATTGCCTGCGAAACTTCGGTATAGATCTTAGCGTTCTGGCTGGTTCTCCATCATATGTCATTACAGCGGGACCGAAAGATCCTGAATGTGTCGTTTTGGTTGAGAATCCGCAAGCTTTTGAGGTTGCAATTGGAGTTGGAGGTTGTGAAAGTATTGCTTGGGTAGCTACGTATGGGTATGGCCTTTCACGATCTGGAAATGAATATGGGCGCCAACTAGCATCAATTATAGAGCAAGGTAATGGTCTGAGAAGTTTAGTCCGCAGCGGTAGTCCACCAGACGTATCAGTACTCCTAACACATCCCCAAATCTATTTTTGGGGCGATCTTGATCGTGAAGGCTTAAGAATATTCTGGCGCCTAAAGAGTGTTATCCCAAATCTTCAGTTAAGTGCCATATACCATGCAATGCATTTAGATTTGTTAAAAGATGGATTTAGCCATCCTTACGTTCAGATTACTGGAAAGTTAAACCAGGCAACTTGGAAATCTAACTGCCCCAATACACAAGAATTATTACAAGTCTGTGCGGATAATGCTGTTGACCAAGAATCAGTCAGTGAAAAGGCAATTCATACTTATGCAAATAAGGCGTGGTCTGCAGTAGGTTTAAAAGTGTGACTCGAATAGAACAAGTCAAATTGATAGGAATTTTTAGCCTGAAGTGTATTAGTTCCGACTTCATCTGACACTTCAGCTTGACCAGAAGAGAGTTACCCGTTTTGATAAAGGTGTCGAATCTTTAAATCAAAACAAAAGGTAACTCTCATGCTACATACTAACAATCCAATCATAAAACACAAAGCAGGTTTATTAAACTTAGCTGAAGAACTCAATAATGTTTCAAGAGCCTGTAAAGTGATGGGCGTTTCAAGAGATACATTTTATCGTTATCAAGAGCTGGTTGAAGAAGGAGGAATTGATGCCTTAATCGAAAAGACTAGGCGTAAAGCCAACCCTAAGAACCGAGTTGATGAAGCGACAGAGCAAGCTGTTGTGGCTTATGCGATAGAGCAGCCAGCATTTGGCCAGCATCGAACAAGTAATGAATTACGCAAACAAGGGGTGTTTGTTTCAGGCAGGGAGTTCGCTCAATTTGGCTTCGTCATGATCTGGAGAACTTCAAAAAGCGCCTTAAAGCACTTGAGGAAAAGGTTGCTAATGAAGGTATCATTTTAAGCGACGCACAGGTTGCAGCACTAGAAAAGAAGAAATATGATGATGAGGCTTGCGGTGAGATAGAAACCGCTCACCCAGGCTATTTAGGCTCTCAGGACACTTTTTACGTGGGTAACCTCAAAGGTGTTGGTCGAATTTATCAGCAAACATTTATTGATACTTATAGCAAAGTTGCTTTTGCAAAGCTTTAATTTGCTCAATTTTCAATTGGTTTGTTGAGGAGTTTACTTACAGGTAAAAAAGAAAAGTTTTTTAATTCTATCGGTCAATAAATATACGCTAGTCATTATTGTTAGATTTAATCGCTTTTTCTATATCTATGACTAACTCGCTAGCGCTCACATTCAAGGCTTTCGCTAAATCAAATGTCATGGCTAGCGAAGGTCTTCTTTCGGCACGCTCCAGCATGGAAACGAAAGTTCTTTCAATACCACAGACTTCCGCCAGCTTTTCCTGAGAAAAACCAGCTTTCTTTCTATGCTTCTTAAGAACTACGCCAAATGCGTGAGCTAAATCCAATTATAGACCCTCTTGAAAAATAAGGGTTTATGTTGCTCTAATCTGGAACACCTCACCGCATACAATTGTATACATTTCTAAAAAATGTGTTTATCATAGCCGCCTTACTTGCACAGCAATTGGATAATCTAAAAATCTGAAGGAAAAAGTAATGTCAAATAAAGTCATAACAGTTGACGAACACCTAAATTCAGTGATTCAAGCTAAATCATTTGACAATTTCACTGTTATACAGTTACGTGACGCTTACATTGCGGATATAGCTGTCCTCGCTAGTGCAGTAGAAGTAAGAAAATTTGTCTACAGACAAGTTTTACGTTTTCTTCGATTAGGCATATTAGAAAAAGAAGAAGCTAGAAATTCTAGAGAGTCCAAATACTATAAACCCCCTAAGTTCCACAAAACTAAGTTTAAAACTCGAACTCTTAATAGCTCGTCTCAAATAACTATAGCTCCTCGTGAAAACAATAATGATGCGATAATGAAAATTGAAGAACTGCTCAAACAGTACAAAATTGACTTGTTAGCAAGTGTTGGTGAGTCGGAAGAATACATGCGCTTATATCAATCGAATCCTGAATTCAAAGCTCTCCTAGAAACCGAATACCATCAAGCTAGAGACCAAAGCTCGAAACTTCTCGGCAAAATCAAAGCACTCAAAACTGTCCTGACGCATTATTCTAATTAACCCTATGAAATTAAGAACATGGCAATCTAAGTGCGTTAGGCATGCGATAAATCACTTTAGGAGAGTTAGTAAACATTTTCTATGTCTGGCGACACCAGGCTCAGGAAAAACAATTATGTCTTCCGAAGTTGCAGCACGACTGATTGAACAAAACCTAGTAGATTTCGTTTTGTGTTTTTCTCCTTCTATCGCAATTGCTCATAGTTTTAAGGCGACTTTTTCCAAGCGCCTCAACCACAGGTTTGATGGGGTGATTGGCGCTATTGGAAGTTCTTACACATATCAATCTATGAGTTATTTTGACGATAAATTTTGGCAGATTTTAAGAACTAACCGCGTTTTGGTAGTTTTTGATGAAATTCACCACTGCTCAGGATCTACTGTTGAGAGCGCTAACTCATGGGGAGAAGAAATTATTCTCAATATTCAAGAGCAGGCTGATTATACATTGGCGTTAACAGGAACACCTTGGCGGTCAGATAAATCACCTATTGTTCTCTCCAGCTACTTAAAAGCAGGGACCATAGATTGCAATTATGTATATGGGCTCAGACAGGCTGTTGAAGAAGGTGTTTGCAGGATCCCAAAGATTGTGTTAATTGATAATGAAGAAATATCAGTTACTGATAGCGAAAATAATATTCGTATATTTGAAGGATTTACACCACTACTCAATGAAAAGGCAGCTTCTTACCAAGATATTATTACTGCTCCAAAAGCCATTCAGTATATTCTTGATAAAGGATGCAAAAAATTAGCTGAGCTCAGGACAAAAACTCCCAATGCAGGTGGGCTAGTTGTTGCATCATCAGTCAAACACGCTCTTCAAATTATGCAGATACTTCAATACAATTTTAATCAATCAGCGGTCGTGGTTTCATACCAACAAGATGCCCCCTCAGAAATAATTAATTCTTATCGAAGTAATACTACTCAATGGATTGTTGCGATTGGCATGGTAAGCGAAGGAACTGATATTCCAAGACTTCAAGTATGCTGCCACTTAAGTAAAATAAAAACAGAACTGTATTTCAGGCAAGTTTTAGGCCGAGTATTAAGAGTAAATGGTTCTGCGGATCAACATGCCTGGCTTTATACCTTCAGCGAACCAAGCCTAGTTAACTATGCGTATCGTATTGAAGAAGATTTACCTGAAACGTCTGTCATTACCAAAGAAAAGCTCAGTCGCGACTCATCTATCAATAACAAAAATTTGAATGCAAATGGTATTTCATTCGATTCAAGTACAAAAGCATTCGAGTTTGACATTGACCAAAACAATTGTAGCTATTCTATTTACAGTCAAGAAAAAAGCTCCATTAGCAGCAACAGTCAATTATTGCACTCACTTGAAATACTATAGCTAAATAGGTTTATTATGGCATAATACTCACATGACTTATCCGATAGCATTTCGCCAACACGTCTTGGCTTATAAACAGAAACACGGTTTAACCTTTGAAGAAACCGGAGAGCACTTTGATATATCCATGCGAAGCCTTCTTCGTTGGAATAAAAACATTGAGCCTTGTGCGAAAAAAAATAGACCCAGCATCAAGCTTTGCATGGAGACACTGAAAAAAGATGTCGAAGATTTCCCTGATGATTATCAATGGGAACGAGCCAAGCGCTTTGGTGTTTCGCAACCGAGTATTCACGATGCTCTCAAACGGTTAAATAAGAGCTATAAAAAAAACACTGTGCCACCCCAAAGCAGATGAATTAAAGCGGGCGAGGTTTCAACAACAACTTAGTCGGTACGAGCAGTTAGGAAAGCCTGTCGTTTATTTGGATGAAAGTGGATTTGCTCAATCCTCACCTCGTACTCATGGTTATTCGGACAAAGGTCAACGCTGTTATGGTGTTCATGATTGGCATGCCAAAGGTCGTATTAATGCTATTGGGGCAATTATCCGAAATACCTTTGTGACTTTAAGTTTGTTTGCCGGAAGTATTAATGCGGATGTTTTTCATGCTTGGGTAACACAAGATTTGTTACCTAAAGTTCCCTCTAATGCGGTGATTGTGATGGATAATGCCAGCTTTCATAAGCGTAAAGACATCTGTGAAGCTATTGAGAAAAAGGGATGTATTTTGCAATGGTTACCTCCTTATAGCCCTGACTTAAATCCGATTGAAAAAAAGTGGGCGCAAGCTAAAGCTATCAGACGAAAAAAAAGATGTTCCGTTGATGAGTTATTTCAGGAGGACTGTCTATATGACAAAATAAACTGATCCAGCTATAGGTGCGTACAGAGAACAGGTAGTTGCAACATTTGATTCGCCGTTTTAATAAACTAAAGGTCAACTAAGATATTCGCCACCAAAATTATATAAATTTCTATGTAAAAAACATAATAATTCGAAAGGTATTAGTACTATGTCTAGATTAATATTATCAATAGCCCTTATTGTTACTTTCATTGGCTGCGGTGGTAGAGCCGCAGTGGAGACATCTATTGATAGAGATTTCACGCCTGGGTTAAGAACAATCACTACAGAAGAAAAACATGCCTTTTCTAGAGTGTTACTTAATTACAAGCAAGAGAAAGTAAATAGCGGAACTAAGTATGCTAATGAGCGAGTTGGCGTGCATTTACGGAAATTTTACTCCTATAATCCCGCAGCAGCAAAGCTCTATATTGATAACAACATTGCAAGATATGATGCTAGATACTCTTATGGGAGAATTGATGAAAATGTACTCGCTAAATACTCCAATATAGCTTTCATCACTCTCCTTAAAGACAAACAATTTGGTTATCTTGATAAGTTGTGGGACATGTTAAATTCAGATATAGCTAGTCTACGGCCAAATCTAAAACTTGCATTGAGTGCAGACAACTGGATTGTACACAATAACAACAAGCACACTTATAGTTCAGCGTCAAGACTAAGCCGATATTATGGAAACGGATGTGTAAAAACGACCAAAATAGATAATACCCATAGACTGAATACTACTTGGGGAAACTGCAAACCCAACAGACAAAAAGAAAACTATTACTTTAGAAAAATGTTGGAACACGAAAACAATCTCATTCAAAACATTACATTCGCTCTTTCAAAAGCAGAACATTATTACAAATATAAAAACAACGAAATTTCACTTTGGTGGTATGTTGTCGCAGCGGACATGACAAACCATATCGTTAAAAACAAAAAAGGAAAATACATTCTAAAAGTAAAAAAACTGCCTACTTATTTAACGATGACCAGAATAAAAACTTTATCGAATGATATAAGTTTATATGTTAAATCGATACCGTCACCGGGCATTAGTAAAAACACATCTCTCATCAATAATCTTCAGATGCTTGTAGAAGCAGGCTACTCTCGCCTTAGTGGTGTTTATTCACAAAAACAGAGCAGATAATGAGCAGCAACATTAATCTCAAATAAAAACTACTCGGAATATGCATAGAATTTCAAGTTCATTATTATCTAGCTAATATACACATCCACAAAAGTGTTCTACAACGTTCGTGCAGCAGTGGTGAGCGTATGATTCGTCATAGATATTTCTGTATTCCTTTCGTCTTCATTTTTGTTGGTTTTAGCATAATGACAACAACTCAATTTGAACGAAAGTGCTACTAAGTTTAATTAGGTTCAAGAATCATTTTAGCGTTAAGTTCACTATCAATAAGCTGCGATAACACTAGCGAAATAAAAGCCATAAAAGCACCGGCATAAAATACTATTGAAGGATTGACAAGCCACAACAAACCAAACGCAGCAGGAATGATTACTGCTGCAATGTGATTGATCGTAAAACTAACTCCCGATGATGATGCTATATCTTCTGGAAAAGCTATTTTTTGAAAAAATGTTTTTATCGCGATAGCCATTGCAAAAAACACATGGTCAATCACGTACAGAGCAGCGGCCATTTCAGAACTTTCAACAACCGCGTAACCGACAAAAACAAAAATCAACCCAACATACTCGATAGTTAAAGCTCGTCTTTCGCCTATTTTTCCGATCCATTTTCCTAGTTTAGGAGCTAAATACCAATTTAGTACATGATTAATAATATAAAGCGTCGCAATATCAGAAACTGAATAGTTAAATTTTTCGACCATTAAGTAACCGGCGAAAACCATAAATATCTGCCTTCTCGCGCCACTAAAAAAAGTTAATAAATAGTAGAGCCAGTATCGGCTTCTAAGGATTAACTTTTTGTGTTGAGCAACTTCAGGCTCGAAGCTAGGAAACACAAGCCATAGCCATAAAAACAACGCGAATCCAATACCACCCACTATGAGGTAAGCCGTCGCATAGTTAATCATCAAAATAGAAAAGAATAACCAGACCACTGCGTAAGTGACTAACGAAGCTATTGCACGTATTGAAATCAGTTTTCCTAATTCCGCCGGTGCTTCTTTTTTATTAAACCATTGTAGTGCCAACGAGTTGTTAACGGTTTCAAAATAGTGAAAGCCAATTGACATTAATACCGTTGTTGCATAAAGACCGATCTCAAATGGAAACAATCCAGTAATTGCGACACCAATGCTCATTAAACATAATGAAATTAATGCGAGTGTTTGTTCACTGATTACCAACAACAAAAACACTGCGGTAAAAGCCAGGAATCCTGGCACTTCGCGAAGACTTTGCAGCATTCCAATTTCTGCACCTGTGAATGAAGCCTTTTCGATTGCAAAATTATTTAACATAGCTAGCCACCCTGCAAAGGTAATAGCCATTAAAATTGTGGTAATTGCCAGAAAGTGTTTTTTGGTTTGATATTTAGTTAGAATACTCAATATGATTTATCTCTATTTAATTTTACTAGTTGGCTTGAAATACTTTTATCGTTAAACCGCAATCTCGTTTTGGGATTAGAAGTAAGATAAAAACTAAAATCTGGTGATTGTTTACATAACGACCTGTTTTTGTTAAGAAAAGGCTCGGTTATCAAAGTTATTTTTCATTAAATAACAATCAGTTAGCGCCTGTGAGTGTAATATTTTTAAAGTTTTTATTGCACATATGACAAAAACCATAAAAATTTGTCTTCTTGCACCACTAAAAAAAGTGAGTAAGTAATACAACCAATAACGTTTACGTAAAATCAATTTCTTATGCTGTTCGACAGATATATCAAAGCGAGGAAAAACAGCCCAAAGTGCCAAAAATAATAAAAAGCCAATCATTCCAATAATAAAGTAAGCGGTTGCGTACTCTAATAAAAACACACTAAAAAATAACCAGATAACCGCATAAGTTATCAATGAAACCATTGCACGAATAGAAATCAGTTGGCCTAAAACCCCTGGCGCTTCCTCTTTACTTAACCACTGTAAAGAAAGCGAGTTATTAACCGTTTCAAAATAATGAAAACCAACCGACATCAAAACTGTTGTTGCATATAAACCAATTTCAAAAGGAAAAAAGCCTGTAATTGCCACTCCTATACTCATTAGACAAAGAGAAATGAGCGCCAAAGTCTGCTCGCTAATAACCAAGAGTAAAAAAACTGCAGTAAAAGCAAGAAAGCCTGGGACTTCTCGTAGACTTTGTAACATACCAATCTCAGCTCCCGTAAATGCCGCTTTTTCAATGGCAAAGTTATTTAACATTGCAAGCCACCCCGAAAAGGTTAATGCCATTAAAACGGTAGTAACAACCAAAAAAGCTTTTTTGCTACGAAAATGCTCTGGAAATTGCATATTTTCTCCATACGAATGATTACAAGCTATTGTATGAAGAGGATTATAGCGTTAGACTCAATAGCATTCTTTCGTATTAAAGACATATTATTTATCAATTCGGACATTCCAATATGGAGCCTTGGTGCTTCAGCTTATTCTTCAGAAGCTCTGGCTAAACCTGTTTTGGCCAGAGTTTCTGAAATGCCAGAAAACTATAATGTTGAAACTCATCAACATCCTTGGGGACAACTTGCCTATGCATCGGCAGGTATAATGAAAGTAAGTACCCTTAGCGCAAGCTTCATCATTCCCCCTGAACGAGCACTCTGGATCCCCAAATTTACCCCACATACAGTATCAACCAGATTTGGCCTCAGTTTTCGAAGCTTATATATTGATAATGAATGGTCTAAAAATTTGCCCGAACAAACAACCCCTATCAATATAAATCGGCTACTACGCGAATTAATTTTACGAGTAACCCAATGGAAAGAAAACTCACCAATTGACTCTATAAAAAATAATTTATTAAAAGTTTTATTAAACGAAATCGAATGTGCGCATAAAGAACCATTATTTCTTCATATGCCAACTGATAAACGGTTGATTAAAATCACCGCAAGCTTAAATAATAACCCAGCCGATAATACGACACTTGAAGAATGGAGCCACACTATTGGTGCAACTCCCCGAACACTTAATCGGTTGTTTCAAAAAGAAACGCAAATGGGTTTTGTCGAATGGCGTCAAAGATTACGAATTTTATTCTCTCTAGAACGCATCGAACAAGGAGAAAATATTAACCGAATTGCAGGCGAACTAGGTTACGATTCAGGTTCAGCCTTTATTACCATGTTTAAAAAACATTTAGGACAATCTCCTAAGCAATACTTAAAAGAAACACAGGATAACTTTAAAAATAGCGTGATCAGTTCATCTATAGAATCATCAACTTAGCCAATAGTTTCTTCGGCGTAATTAAAAAACCTAACGAATAAAAACTCACCCTAACTAACATGAGCGTCGAAAATAATATTTATTTTTCGTTTTACAATTCAACTTATAAAACTTTTGAGACTTGTTCTTTTAAAACTTCATCTTTAGTCTGTTTGGATATTTTTTGGTAAATTTTTTCTGCTTCATTCGAATCACCATTAAGATCAATTAAATTAGCTAAGCGAAACTCAGCCCACTCTTTGCTAGGTAGAGTTCTATGACTTGGGGCTTCATGTAAATAACGCCTTAACGCTTTTATACCTTCACTCACCTGCAATTTACTTAAGACACTCGTTCTACCAATTTGATAAATTGCAGCATATTTTGCAACCCTAAACTCTTCTTGGCTACCAGCATATTTTATTGCCTGATGAAAACTTTGTATTGCATCAATATACTGTTCACTTTTTTGCTGCGACATCCCTTTATTAAAAATCACATCAGAATCTTGGGCAATTGACTTAGGTAAATTATCAATATGGCGTTTTAATGCCTGTTCGTTTTGAGTAATAGTATAAGTATTTAATAGCGCAATAAAGCCTTTCTTTTTATCCAGCTGCTGAATCGCCTTAGCTTGTTTCAAAGCGATATTTTTGTCTCCTCCGGCAAGTTTAGGCGCATTTAAATGATAACTTAATAAATCGGCTCGATAATCAACATTATCAGGCTCAAGTTCTACCGCCTTCGTAAATCCCCTAAGACAATCCTTAGCATAACCTAACGCAGTAAAAACACTCGCCTCTTGGGCTATTTCGCCATAAATTTTACCACTAAGATGTTGAACTTCTGCATTATTTGGTGCTAATTTCACAGCTTTTTCAATCAGTTCTTCAGCATCATCAAGTTTATTATTTCGAGCTTTTATTCTAGCTAAATAAGTTAAACTTTCTAAATGATTATTAGAGAGTTTTAATATTGAAGCAAAACCTTCCTCTGCAAGCTGATATTTTTCTTGGTTGAAAGCATCTTTAGCCTTAAAAAGCTTGGTGTCTAGTTCACTTGCAAAAATAGTAGAAATTTGAAAAGAAAAAGTAACGAATAACCCTAGGCTGATTTTTCTTAATAATATGTCCATTTTATGCCCCTGAAATTACTTCTGATTATATAGCTAAATCACTATCAACTGTCACAATAAAAGCCGTTATTTTTGCCGCTCTTTTCGTTGTCTGACTTGTCCATAGAGCGGCTATGCACTGCGCCAGACGCCTTAATAGTGACAAAAATCCCTGACTTTTCTCTATGCCAATTGATAGTGATTTAGCTGTAGATTATCAAGAAACCATAACGGATAGTAGCTTAACTGAATCTGAACAATAACAATTATTGAGCAAAACTCACGTTATTATTTATTATCAATTAAAATACAGCAGAAACATCTCCATGCGAGAACCTTTATTTTGAATGATAAAATACAAATAGTGGCAAATTAATGCTACCGTTACAAAATATAGTGGCTATAACATTACTAACTTAATGATTGCTTGTTCATAACAATATTCTCATTCAAATACAGTTTAACAACCAAAATATACATAATCATTTATGGGGAATAACAATTGAAAAATTATTTAGTACCAATCGCCTTAATTCTACTATTATCTGCTTGTGCAGAACCGCTACCTCAAGAACGACTTAATTATGTTGGAAATTGGCAAAGTCCTGAAATGAGCCTACTGATACTCGCTGACGGAACTGTTGCCTACAAACGATTAAAAAGCGGTGGCTCAGTATCAGTGAACGGGCCATTAAAAGAGTTTGCAGGCAATGACTTTAACGTTGGAATACTTTTTATGTCAACGACCTTTAATGTTTCAGAACCACCTCACGAAGTTAATGGTGTTTGGCAAATGACTGTTGATGGTGTAAAACTCACCCGTGTCGAACAATAGAAAGAAAACTGGTATATGAAAGTATTAATCACCGGAGCCTCAGGTTCCGGTACTACAACTTTAGCTAAATATCTTGCTAGCAAACTCAATTGGTCCTTCTTAGATACCGATGATTATTATTGGATTCAAACCTCTCCACCATTTCAACAAAAAAGAAAACCTGACGAGCGTTTAGAAATATTATTAAAAGAATTAAAGCAACAACAAAATACTTTTATCTCTGGTTCTGTTTTAAACTGGGGCAAAGCTTTAGAAGATAGTTTTGATCTCATTATTTTTCTTTACCTCGAATCAAGCATCAGAGTGCAGCGCCTTAAAGCTAGAGAAGAAAAACTATTTGGCTGCGCCGAACCAAAATTTCTAAACTGGGCGTCAGAATATGATCAAGGAACTAATGAAGGGCGAACTCTCGCTAAACATCAACATTGGCTAGCGAATCGTGCTTGCAAAATAGTAAGAGTAGAAGGCGATCTTTCAGTCCACGAAAGAGCTAGTCTGGTATTAAACTCAATGCCAGAAAAGTATCAGTAAGTAGTAAATGTTTTGTATATCTAACTTTTCGAACGGTTTCTAATGGTTTTAATTTCCTCTGCCGAAATATTAAGCGACTCCAGAAAGTCTTGGTGAGCCTCAGGCATTCTACGCTCAAACTCTACATGCCACTGCATCATTTCACTTTCAGATAAACCAATAGAAGATAACAGATCAACCCATTGCTGTTTATTCATAAAGCGTGCACCTTGGGTGATTTCTGTTTTTCCTAACATTTGAATGATCACTTGCTGCTGTATTCGGAGTGAATTGATCTCATCATTAATTTTACTGAGCTGTTCGGTTAAGATATCCGTTCGATGATTTTCTGAGCCAGTTTGTAATAAAAGCAAAATTTCATTAAGTGACAACCCCGTTTGCCGATAAACCATAATTTTTTCAAGACGCTCATAGTCTTTTTCATTATAACAACGATAATTAGCTGTGCTTCTAGATGAAGGAGTTAGCAAGCCCTTTTTGTCGTAATAAAGTAATGAACTACGAGAGATACTAAACTTTTTAGCTAGCTCACCAACTGTATAAATCATATATTTTACCTACTAGAACTCATAATGGTTTCAAATCAGGTGCGACAAAATTAACTCTGGCAGCAGTACTATTTAACAGTGGTTCACTATAATAACTCAATATTAATGTTTGCATATTCGTTAACAAATCTTGATTTTTAGCAATAAACAACTCAAAACTACTCCCACCGCACTGCTGAACTCTTTGGTGTATAATTTTGGTAATCGCTGTCGTTAAAGTACAATGAAATTTTTGAACAGCCCCTAAACTACTCGCGTACTCGCCTATACCACTATTCAACTTTTCAATCGCAATTTCTAGTGAATACTGTTGTAAATATAGCCAGGCTAGTCGTAAATGACCTTGATGATTAAACTCATCAGGAGAAAGTAGTTTCTGCTCAAAAGCGTCAATAAATTGATTGTCAGACAAAACCATCATTTTACCCTTTAATAACTTAATACAATTAATGAAGAGTCAATAGATTAAAGTGTAAAGCTGTAGTCAGGTCAAGGCTATTCAACATAGAAGCCAATTCTTTTATATAAAAGCCTTTGGCTTCTCTTTACTTACAACTCTAAGCTAGCGCTTTTGACTCAAAATATTTCAAACAAAAATATTTTATTCATTTGTTTATCAAAAAGCTGAATGAAGCATCACCAAAAAAGTAATCGTCAAATAGGTATTGCCTATTAAAAAGCTAGTTTTCCTGATACCAGCGACCGTTGTCGAGTTGTTTAATCCAAGGCTGGGAAAACCAATAAAAACGACCCGGTTGTTTACTCGGTGCAGTACAGTTATATTTTGAACGCCCAGCCATTAACTTATCTGATGCTTGAAAAATAAAGAATTTGTCTTGTATCCTTTTATTAATTTTTCCTTGTCCTGATAAATAACACTGAATATTGAGTGATTGAAATTCAGTTTTTAATGCAAGCTTCAATTGAGGCTTTTTAACTTTTGAACTGAGCAGATGTTCTGTAAGATAATTACCGTGTTCATCCAATAACGCTATTGATTTAATTGGCATTGGCAAGGTGTTAACTTTTAAAATAAAATCTTCCATACTTCCATAAAAACCTCCCATAGGAAAACGAGGAATAGCTTGCAGATCACTATTGACAGACATAGCCCCTGAATGCTGCCCAAATGCAACAAAGCCTAATTGGCTAACAATCGCTTTCAATTGATTAGTATATTCACCATATGGATAAGCCAATAAACGACTCTTAGTTTGAATATGCATTTCAATATCAGCTTGTGCAGATAGAATTTCTTTCGTAATCCTTTCACTCCATTGTTCTTCTTTTTCTGCGATATGATGCCTTATCATGTGCGGATGAGTAACAGAATGATTTGCAATGGTTGCTCCATTTTGAGAAAGCAATTTTAACTCATCCCAAGTCATAAACTGACTTAGTTTTTGTTTTATAGGCTGTGTACTGACAAATACCGTAAAAGGCATTTTATATTGCTTTAATAAAGGATAAGCATTTTTATAAATAGAACGGTAACCATCATCAAAAGTAATCACAACAGATTTATCTGGGAAACTTTGCTTTGTTTGTATTAAACTAATCAGTTCATCCACAGATAAAACTTTAAACGCTTCTTGATGTAAATACGCTAAATGTTGTTTAAAAAGCGCAGGTGATAAACTAGTCGATTTAGGTGTTTCATCAGAAATATGATGGTATTGAAGAATAACAGCTGTATGACCTCTAATGCTCAAGAACATTAAAAAAGCCAATAAAAGAGAAAAAAGCAGTTTCGAATTTTTCATTAAAATTACCCTACAACAAAACACTGCAATGTAAAAAGGGTGCATTAACAGCACCCTTTATCTTATTTTAATGCATTTAAATAATATTATTTTTTCTTACGTGCCGGAGGCAAATCAGTACATGTCCCTTCATAAGCTTCAGCAGAAAAAGCTAACGATTCTGAAAGAGTTGGATGTGCATGAACGGTTAATGCAATATCTTCAGCTTCACACCCCATTTCTATTGCAAGTCCAGCTTCACCGATAATTTCACCGGCATTAATACCAACAATTGCAGCACCAATAATACGATTATTGGATTTATCGTAAATACTCTTGGCAAAACCTTCTGTTCGCCCTGCCCCAATTGCTCGACCACTTGCCGCCCAAGGAAAAGCACCAACACCGTAATCAATACCTTTTTCTTTAGCTTCTTTTTCCGTTAAACCAACCCAGGCAATTTCAGGATCAGTATAAGCAACACTAGGAATACATTGTGGTTCAAACGCATGTTTTTTGCCTGCAATAACTTCAGCTACAACATGCGCTTCGTGAGTCGCTTTATGTGCAAGCATAGGCTGTCCAACTAAATCACCAATTGCGTAAATATTCGGTACATTAGTGCGTAATTGCTTATCAACCGCAATAAAACCACGCTCATCAACATTAACCCCTGCTTTATCGGCATCTAATAAATCACCATTTGGACGACGACCAACAGCTGATAATATACGATCATATCTTTGTGGCTCTTTAGGCGCTTTTTTGCCCTCAAAAGTGACCCACAAACCATCATCTTTAGCTTCTACCTTGGTTACACTCGTTTCAAGCATAATTGATTCATATTGCTTTTTAACATAACGGTGTAATACTTTTACTACGTCTTTGTCTGCAGCAGGAATAAGTTGGTCAAACATTTCAACAATCGATATTTTACTACCTAATGCGCGGTAAACAGTCGCCATTTCCAAACCAATAATACCGCCACCAATCACTAACATTTTTTCAGGTATATCTTTTAATTCCAACGCGCCTGTAGAATCAACAATACGCTCATCTTCTGGTAAAAATGGCAGTTGAACAACTCGTGAACCAGCCGCAATAATACAGCTCTCAAAATTAATTGTGCTGACTTCGTCATTACCTTCAATCGCCAAAGAGCTAGGTGAAGTAAATTTAGCGACACCTTGCACAACTTTAACTTTACGCATTTTAGCCATACCAGCTAACCCTTTAGTCAGCTGACCGACAACCCCTTCTTTATAGCCGCGAATTTTATCGACATCTATAGTTGGTTCACCAAAAGAAACACCATGAGATTCCATACTTTTTGCTTCATCAATTACTTTTGCTGAATGTAATAAAGCTTTTGAAGGAATACATCCCACATTTAAACAAACGCCACCAAGCGTTGAATACTTTTCAACCAAAACAACGTTTAAACCCAAGTCAGCTGCGCGAAATGCTGCGGTATATCCACCAGGCCCTGCGCCAATTACCACAACTTGTGCTTTAATGTCATTACTCATAGTGCTTTCACCTTTTTAAAATTAAGTCATTGCCTTTCGAAAACTCAAGGACAAATTTTCCTAAGAGTTATATCTATTTCAATAAAACTCGTCGAATATCATTTAGTGTTTGCGACAGATGAACCACAAATCTTGCTGCATCAGCACCATCGATTACCCGATGATCATAAGACAGCGACATAGGTAACATCAGTCGAGGAACAAATTCTTTACCATTCCAAACGGGCTGCATTTTATTACGCGATAGCCCCAAAATGGCAACGTCGGGCCATTTTACAATAGGCGTGAATGCAGTACCACCTATTCCGCCTAATGAAGAGATAGTAAAACTACTACCTTGCATGTCGTCAGCTGATAATTTTTTCTCTCTCGCTTTAGCACTAATCTCACCTAGCTCTGATGCTAGCTGGTATATACCCTTCTGATCAACATCTCTGATAACCGGAACAGTTAAGCCATCTGGCGTCTCAACAGCTACACCAATGTGGTAATAATTTTTAAGAATAAGGTTCTCACCATCATTAGCCAATGAAGCATTAAACTTAGGAAATGCCTTTAACGTATGCACTAATCCTTTCATAATAAAAGCAAGCGGTGTTAACCTCACACCATCTTTCATCGCTTCATCTTTTAAAGACTTACGAAATTCGTCTAACTCAGTAATATCGGCATCTTCATGTTGTGTCACATGTGGGATAGAAATCCAATTTCGGTGTAAATTAACACTACTGATTTTTTGAATTCTAGACAGAGGCTTTTCTTCTACATTTCCCCATTTAGCATGATCAACACTTGGCATTTGTGGCGTAGAGAAAGCCCCCGTAGCGGCAGTTGCCTTAGGACGAGAAAGCTCAAACTTAATATAGTTTTGAACATCTTCTTTTAACACTCGACCTTTCGGACCAGAACCAGATACTTTAGTTAAATCAGCCCCTAATTCTCGGGCAAAACGTCTAACCGAAGGACTAGCATGAACCACACTACCCGATACCCGTTTTTTCATTTGCGGATGTTCAGGAACGGGCGCTCTTTTAGCCGACGATGCAGCTTGCGTTGAAACAACAGGTGCTGAAACAGCAGTCGATGCACTTTTAGCTGGCTGATCAGGTACCGAACTTTTCACAGTCGTTTGGCTATTAATGCGGCCAATTGTGTCGCCTTGAGAAACTTTATCACCGACTTTTACAGTAATCGATAATATAGTACCAGCCTCTGGCGCGGGTACTTCCATCGTTGCTTTGTCTGTTTCAAGAACAATTAAGCCTTGATCTTTAGTGACTTGATCGCCATCTGCAACCAACACTTCTATCACATCAACATCGCTTGCGTCACCTATATCCGGGACCACGAGAGCCTTTTCTTCAGATTCAGTAACCGCTTCCTCTACGTACTCTTCGACTATTTCGTCTTGTGCTGGCTCAGCATTTGTAGCGGCTTGTGTTTGAGTGTTTTCAGGTTTTTTAGCTTCAACTTCAACAGGCGTTTCTTCTTGGCTAGCTTCTAGCTCCAAAATTAAACTACCTTGAGAAACCTTATCACCCACTCGCACATGAATGGCCTTAATTGTGCCCGCCTCACTGGCTGGCACATCCATCGTTGCTTTATCGGTTTCTAAAGTTATCAACGCATCTTCTTTAGCAATGGTATCACCCACGGCAACCAAAACTTCAATGACATCTACATCACTTACATCGCCAATGTCGGGAACATTGACTGGAACTAAATTACTCATCCTCAATCTCCCTTTTAGCTATATAGTGGATTTGGTTTATTAATATCAATATTGTAACGCTTAATCGCTTTAGTCACTTCTTTAGCATTAATTGTCCCCTCATCAGCCAAAGCTTTCAGTGCAGCAACCACAACATAGTAGCGGTCAACTTCAAAGAAACGGCGTAAGTTTTCACGACTGTCACTACGTCCAAAACCATCAGTACCAAGCACACTATAACGGCCAGGAACAAAAGCTCTTATTTGTTCAGCATAAGATTTCATCGAGTCTGTTGAAGCAATAACAGGACCATCTTGTCCTTTTAAACACTGCTCGACATAGCTAGCAACAGATTTTTTCGCTTCTGGGTTAAGTAGATTAGTTCTAACAGAATCAGCACCATCTCTTGCTAATTCATTAAAACTGGTCACACTCCAAATATCAGAACTAACACCAAAATCCTGCTCTAGTAAATTTGCCGCTTCAATCACTTCATTTAAGATTGCACCACTACCTAACAATTGAACTCTTGGTGGTTTCTTTTTAGAACGAGACTTCTTACCTTCTTTCAGCAGATACATCCCTTTAATAATCCCTTCTTCACTACCTTTAGGCATTTCTGTATGAACATAGTTTTCATTCAGCGTTGTAATGTAGTAGAAAACGTTTTCTTGTTCTTCATACATTCGACGCATACCATCACGAATAATTAAAGCCACTTCATAACCAAATGTTGGATCATAACTCACACAATTAGGAATCGTTGAAGCAATAAGATGGCTATGTCCATCTTGATGTTGCAACCCTTCACCATTCAATGTTGTTCGACCAAAAGTTGCACCAATTAAAAAGCCTCTGGCCTGCATGTCACCAGCCGCATAAGCCAAATCACCAATACGTTGAAATCCAAACATTGAGTAATAAATATAAAAAGGAATCATTGGCAAATTGTTATTTGAATAACTGGTAGCGGCAGCAATCCATGAAGACATGGCCCCAGCTTCGTTGATCCCTTCTTCTAAAATTTGTCCTTTCTTATCTTCTCGATAATACATGACCTGATCAGAGTCAACTGGCTCGTACAACTGACCAACAGAAGAATAAATACCAATCTGACGAAACATTCCTTCCATACCAAATGTTCTTGCTTCATCAGGAATGATAGGAACAATACGTTGACCGATTTCTTTATCTTTAATTAAAACATTTAAAATACGCACAAACGCCATAGTCGTTGATATTTCTCGACCATTTGATCCTCCAGTTATTGCACTAAAGGCTTTTAAAGGCGGAATCGTTAAACTTTCAGATTGCGCTCGTCTGGCTGGTAAGTAGCCACCTAACGATTCGCGCATTTTTTTCATATATTGAATTTCTGGGCTGTCATCACCAGGGTGGTAGAAAGGAACATCTTCAAGTTGTTCATCAGTAATAGGCACATGAAAGCGATTTCTAAATTGCTTAAGTGCTTCAAGGTTCATTTTTTTAACCTGATGAGAAATATTTTTCCCTTCGCCACTCTCCCCCATACCATAACCTTTAACGGTTTTGGCAAGAATAACAGTAGGTTGCCCTTTGTGGTTAACCGCAGCATGATAAGCAGCATAAACTTTTGTTGGATCGTGCCCACCACGATTAAGTCGCCAAATATCTGAATCAGACATATTCGCAACCATTTCTAATAAAGCAGGATCTTTTCCAAAGAAATAGTCGCGGGTAAACTTACCGCCCTTAGACTTATAGTTTTGATATTCCCCATCAACCGTTTCTTCCATAATCTTCAATAATTTACCATGAACATCTTGTGCAATTAGTGGATCCCAATAACGCCCCCAAATCACTTTAATCACATTCCAGCCAGCGCCGCGGAAGCCACCTTCCAACTCTTGAATAATTTTACCGTTCCCTCTAACAGGCCCGTCAAGACGTTGTAAATTACAGTTAATCACAAAAACCAAATTATCTAGCTTTTCACGACCCGCCAATGAAATAGCACCAAGAGATTCGGGCTCATCCATTTCACCATCGCCCATAAAAGCCCATACTTTGCGTCCGTTAGTATTGGCCAACTCACGATCTTGTAAATATTTTAAAAAGCGTGCTTGATAAATCGCTTGCAGTGGACCTAACCCCATAGATACTGTTGGAAACTGCCAAAAATCAGGCATTAACCAGGGGTGGGGATAAGATGATAGCCCTTCTCCGCTGACTTCTTGACGAAAGTTTTTCATTCGATCTTCGGAAATACGGCCTTCTAAAAAAGCTCGTGCGTAAATGCCAGGAGAAGAATGGCCCTGAAAATAAACTAAATCGCCTTCTCTCTCTTCATCTGATGCTCTAAAAAAATAGTTAAATCCGACATCATAAAGCGTCGCCGATGACGCAAAACTCGATAAATGACCACCAAGCTCTTGGTTCTTTTTACTCGCTTGAAGTACTAATACAATCGCATTCCAACGAATAATCGAGCGCAATCTCTGTTCCATTTCTTGATCGCCAGGAATCAAGACTTCTTTAGAGGTTGGTATAGTGTTTAAATAAGCCGTTGTAGCGCTATATGGCAAATGGGCACCCGAACGGCGAGCCATATCGATCAACTTTTCGAGTAAAAAGTGCGCTCGGTCAGTTCCTTCTTCTTCTAGAACCGCTTCTAAGGCTTCTAGCCACTCCTGCGTTTCTATCGGATCGACATCTTGAAGTTTATCAGACATTTGCTTCCTCTTTGTTAGAGTAATTTGGTTAGTTAATAATTATCAGTAAGAGATCCAGATCGATGAGCGCTAAAAGTATAGCAGCTAGCTAAAAGAATGCGTTAAATGTCATCGAAAATCTAATTAAAGACTTTAGAAAAAGCTTAAATCATTAAATAATATCTAATAAAATCATTAGATTAGTAATCAATTTAAAGCTACTTAAACTTTTATCAAATACCGATTTCTGGGCGCAACTTAACACTATTTCATGCAAACTTCAATATTTAGCCACGCTAACTATTATTTGAAACACTGCAAAAAAGAAGAAAAATTCTCTATGACATTATCAAGATCTCAAAAAATAGAACAAACAAATATTTGATTAGCCTAGCTAATCAAATATTTAACATCGAGTAAATGTTCAAATGATTAGCCAAAAACAGAAATAGCATTAGAGATCAGATGGTTATACAAGCATTTGAATAACTTGCGGATCACCAAAAGGCAAGCGGCGTTAATGCTGCAACCACTACCAAGTAAAGAATAATAGTCCGTTCGACCATGGCAAAAGCATCATGGTTTTCTTTAACATCACCTTCACTGGCACTCATATCCAGGTTCAATGAAGCCATACCAGTTTCACTGATAATCAGGCGGCTGCTCGCTTTAAAATCGACAAAATAATCTTTCACTCGGTAGAAACCATTTGCAAAGTCACCAGTAAAAAGAAATAAAATGCTCGTCAATCTGGCTGGTGCCCAGTCAAGCCAGTGTAATAAGGTATTTAACTTAGATAAATGTTCTTCGTTATTATCTTTCATACAAAGCTGGTGATAATAGTGTGACAAACGATAAAACAAAGCACCATATGGCCCCAAAAAGACAAACCAGAAAACCACACCAAAATAACGAAATTGGCTTTCCGTAAGTATAGCTCGTGTAACATCACGAATCATTTCGTCGCTTTGCGGAACGCCATCCAATAATGACTCCTTTTGCAAACTCAAATAGGCCGCTTCAGTATCTCCTCGCTCTATGGCCTCAAAATAAGGTGCAAACGAGTCCTTTAGCACTTGAGGGCCAAGCGATAAAAATAGTACGACACAAGAAGCTAAAAATAAAAGAAGAAGGTACAACCCACCATCAAAAGCGTTAATAAACAGTATTAAAACAAAAACCGGTAAGCCAGTTACACAGACCACTCCTCCCCAACCTTCAAAAAATGGCTTTTCAGCTAGCCAGTCGGATATTTTGAGATGGAATTGCTCGAACCAACTAAAATTTCGGTACTCACTCCCTTTACGAAAATGAAACTCAATGGCAAGGACAATTAAAACAGAAATCAAAGTCATAGCTCTTTCCTAACAGCTTAATTATTAATTTTATTTTTTAGGATATGTCGATAGGTTATCGCTCACATGCCCTAAATAACTTGGACTTAAGCTAAATCATAACTGATTTTATGATAAAAAGCAGAAATGATGTTGGTGGTCGGAAGAGCCTGATTGGACCGCTTTATCTATCAATTGTAGATGTTTTATAAACTAGCCAGATATCTTGTCCAATCAAAACTATTTCCCGGATCGGTTTTGCGACCAGGCGCTATATGACAATGACCAACAATTCTAGCTTTATTAAGCGCAGTATATTCATTAATCAGTTCCTGTGTCACTGCTTGCAATGCAGCATACTGACTATTGGTATACTCAAGATCATCAGTTCCTTCTAACTCAATGCCAATTGAAAAGTCATTGCAATTTTTTCTTCCTTTATACTCAGAGATGCCTGCATGCCACGCTCGTTTGTCTAGTGCAACAAACTGAACAACCAACCCATCACGCTTAATATACAGATGAGACGAAACTTTCATTTGCTTAATCGTTTCAAAATAGGGATCGATTGTTGGATCTAAATTCCCGCAAAAGAAATCTTCGACATAATTTAATCCAAACCGATTCGGTGGTAAGCTAATATTATGAATGACAAGTAGTGAAATATCTTGAGGATCAGGCCTCAAATTAAAATGTGTGCTTGGGATAATGCTTGCAGTAGAAAGCCAACCTTTGTTTATCATGCTAAAAAACAAATTGAATAAAAAATAAATGCAAGACTAACAGCAGACAAGGTTAACTACCAGATGAGTTTTAAAATTTGAAGTTTTTAAATGTTAAATAATCAGCCAATACAGCCTTACACTTCGGATTTCATTGCTCTCAAATTAGAAATCACCGATTCCAATGCTCGGTCAAATAAGGCTTCATCATCAATAATTTTTAGGCGACCACGCTGATACTCAGCCACCAGACTATCGGTATAAAATTCGGCCATTTTAACACCTAATCGATTCACAAAAATATATTTACCTGTTGATGAAATCTTAGCAGCCAACTTACAACGCATGGGTTTGTCATCAATCATTAACTCAACCCAAAGCCCAGCTCTTAAGTTTTCAATTGCTTGAAAACTACCGGGTTTTAAATCAACTGCTAGGGTTTCTTGTTTTTCAGGTAAACCTAACTGCTCCGACGAAAAACCAATATCTTGAATTTCAATGACTTCATCAATAGGCAAAACAGCATCACTATTATCTTCACTAAGACTGTTAGAGTTATCACTGATGACGCTACTTTCACCTGCTTTTTGTGGAGTAGACTCTGGAATAAGCGGGGCAGGTTCTAAACGCAGAATTTCTTCTTTACTATTTTTTTCAATATTATCTTGCGCAGTTTTTATGATTGTTCGATGAGTATCTTCCAAACTATCCAAAATGTGAGTGGCCTCAATTGGCGATAAAGAAACAATATCAAACCCTTTACGTAAATTTTTTATTAATATAGGAATACGACTGATTAACTTATCAAGACCATGTGCTGACCCAACCGGTTGCACACTCCAAATCAAAAGTTGAGCTATTTTTGTCGCTTTTTCCCAACCATCTTGATTCTCCTTTAACTTCTCAAGAAACAAAACATTCACCCAAACATTTTTGAGTAACAAGCGTACCGACTCTGGAACATGTCTTCCTCGACATATTTTTTCTAACTCACTATTAACAACGCCTCTAGCAGATTCCGCTTTGGCTTTACCTTCTTCGGCTTCTCGAGTACGTCTTTCAAAAATATCTGCTCGACGCTGTATTTTTATTTGAAAGGATTGAAAATCTTCTAATAATATTTCAAAAATAGAAATATTATCTTTAAAGTTGATAATGATTTCTTCGCATAAAGACTCTATCTTTTCGCGCATCCTTTTCGCTTCAACATCATTTGGATTCCATGATATGCCGGCTCTCGCAATTTCATTGAGCAAAATTCGTGCTGGATGTTTTTTATTAGAGAAAAAAGTTCTATCGACTAAACCAACTTTCAACATGGGAATTTGTAAACGAGCAATAATCGATTTAATCTCAACATGCAGGTTCTTATCATCTAAGATAAAGTCAAACAACATAGATACAATATCAATCATATCCTCATCAAACTGTCCCAGTGAACCATTCTGAAACTCAGATGATGAAGCGGGTAATTGATTACCTAAATAACCTTTTAAACCTTGGCTGGCTAAGCTTATAGCTGCATCTTGTTTATTAATCGAAGCCGCTTGTAAGCTAGTGAGTGCGGTTAATAAAGTATCTGTTTCAATTTCGACTACAGGCTGTTTTGTATGAACCATATTCGATGTTGCTGTATTCTCCCCATTAGCAGCTTGTCGGCTATAAGCAAGTAACCCTTGCATCATAGATAGCATTTGTTCACCGGCATTATTTTGATTAACGACTAATTCTTCTTCATCAAGCTTCGTTTCTAGTTGATTATGATTAAGCTCTTGCTTCACATTCATATAAGAGTGATTATGAGCCACCTGGCTGGTCGACTTTTTAATCTGAACTTGACTAGCTTTTAACTCAGGCAAGACGCCTTTATTGATAAAAAACTCATTCACTTGTTGGTACATATCGGGCAAGTCAGCGATCACAACTCTTTCAAATAGTTTATAAATCACCAATAGTGATTCTATATCCATATCTAAAGCTAAGGTTGCCGTTTTAAATGATGAGCAAATAAATGCAGGTTCAAATGGGTTATTCTCTTGGGTAATTGACAGGCTCGATGTGAGTGTGTCTAACCGGATTCTAATTTGTTCTAAAGCCTCTGAGTTAGCATTACGAGCTTTCTTAACAATACTATCAATCGCAATACCTTCTTCTAAGTCATTATCTTCGACTAATGCAATATTTTCAAAGGACATCCCTTCATCATCATACTGACTCAACAGCGGATCATACTTACCAATATTGTCACTAAAACAAGCCTCCACTTCTTGATGAAAACTTTTAATCAACCCTTCTTTTTTTAAACGTAGCATTCTCATTGCATCAAAATGAGCATTGTTGTAACCATTATCAGACATATCAAACAGACAGTCATCGGCCTGCTCAAACATGTTTTTAAGACTCTGATCTAATGCTTGGCTACAAATAGAACGGGCACGTTCAACTAAGGCAGGCAAAGGACGTTTCTCCTCCTTTCCTCTGACAGATTTTGTCTTGGATGTGAAATCTAATATGTGGCTTTTATTACCCACAACGCTTACCTCTCTAGTGCGAAAAGATAAGATTTGAGTACGCGGTGACTCAAAACTGAATACTGGGTCTATCTAAATAAATGTAGTCCAATAATTTAAACTACTATGTGAACCAATACTCAAAAAACCAGACAATCTCTTCAAATAATTAAGATAAAACCAACATTCAAGTATTAGGTGGCATCTAATATATCGTTTGATTCTAACTGTCCATCCCTGTCATAACTAAAATAATTACAAGATATAAATTTCATCACTTGAGTTATGCTTAACCAATCTTCATAATAGATAACAGGCCCTAAATAAACAATAAATTCAATACGTCCCAACTGACTTGATGTAACAAACTGATTTAATATGACAAAATGTAAAAAGCACCCGCTCAAATACCACCTAAACCAATAAAATTAAACTTATGCCTGATAATCAAGACTCAAACCAACATTCAGAAATAAAATCATCTCAAGCCGAACAAAATACGCAAAACATCGGTAAAAATATGATGTTCATTGCTTGGGGCTTTGCACTTGTTATTGCAACTTGGGTATTTGGCGTTTGGGAAAAAAAACAAATCAACCCTAATACATCTCCCTTAAGTCATCAAACTAATGATGCCACCGAAGTCGTATTAAAGCGGAATCGATATGGCCACTATCTGACTAATGGGACTATCAATAGAAAGTCGGTTACCTTTTTTGTTGATACTGGTGCAA
Organism: Aliikangiella litoralis; assembly: GCF_052495765.1. The sequence continues at coordinate 3,852,695 of NZ_CP199292.1, forward strand.
CAGACGTCGCTATTCCAGGAGAATTACAACAACCTTTAGGTTTAATGGCTGGTCGAAGTCATCAAGTCAATACGGCCAATGGCATTACACAAGCATTTTCTACCATTATTGAAGAACTAAGCATTGGAGATATCCAACTAAATAATGTCAAAGCTTCAATCGTTCCCAATATGGAAGGTGAAGAAATCCTACTCGGCATGAGCGTATTAAAACAATTAGAATTTTCACAAAAAGGTCGTCAGTTAATCTTGCGACAAAATCACTAACTGATAGAATAGCGCCTCTTTAGCTCTCACTCAGGATCAACCATTGGATAATAAACATTTTCAACAGTTACTTTCGCAAGAAATTAATCAAATGTGCCAAATCGCACTCGCTGAAGATTTAGCCAATACTGATAGTACTGAAGTCGACATCACGGCAGAGCTTATTCAAAGCGATAAAATAGCTAAGGCAACTCTGATTACTCGTGAACCAGGCATTTTGTGCGGTGTAGCCTGGGTTGAAAAAGTTTTTGAACTTTTAGGCAATCAGGTTTCTATTGATTGGCAATTTAATGACGGCGATCAAATACAAACCAATGACATTATTTGCTACTTAACAGGCAACGCTCGAGACTTATTAACGGGCGAACGTAGTGCAATGAACTTTTTACAAAGTCTATCAGCAACAGCAACTTTAACTCAGCAGTTTGTTAAACAAATAGAAACAACTCAGTGCCAATTATTAGACACTCGAAAAACAATCCCTGGCATGCGCTTTGGCCAAAAATATGCGGTCAAATGTGGTGGTGGCACGAATCATCGAATAGGCCTGTCTGATGCTTACCTGATTAAGGAAAATCATATTATGGCCTGTGGTGGAATCGAACAAGCATTACAAGCCGCTATAAAAAACCACCCAGATAAATTATTAGAAATTGAAGTTGAAAATTTAACTGAACTTCAACAAGCATTAGCCGCTAATGCACAAGTTATTATGTTAGATAATTTTAGTTTAGAGAATATGGAAAAAGCCAAAGCCATTCGAGACAAACATACTAACCAAGCAAAACTTGAAGCTTCGGGCAATGTTTGTTTTGAAACAATTCAATCAATCGCAGCCACTGGCGTTGACTATATTTCTGTTGGCGCACTCACTAAAAATATCAATGCATTAGACTTATCTATGCGAATAGAAATTGGTTCATCGTAGTCGTTAATGACTAGGGCCAAACATTGGTCCTATTGATATAAAGCATACCAATAATGTTTTAGCTACAGAATAAAACTTTTTAAATCTCACAAACCAATCAAATTTTATTTATCTCAGCTGTAGTATTTCAAAATAGAATAAAAACAACTAAACCTAGCTAGGCGAACATAGGGTTTATAGGCTTTAAGACTCGTTTAAAAGCTTGTAAAAATTATCATTGGTTTATTGTTTATCATATCGAGGTACTTATGAAACTTACCACGCAGTATGTTTTCCTATTAATATTCAGCAGTTTATTTTTCACCACCGAAGTTTTTGCTAAACCACCAAGCGCGAGCCGTATTGAACAAGAATTAGTTCCCCCTCCTTTGCTTCCTCAGCATGATCAAAATTATAAAGGCCAACCCAGAACAATTGCCGTTACATTAACCATAGAAGAAAAAGAAATAGAAATAGATGATGGCGTTTACTTACAAGCACTAACATTTAATGGTTCAGTACCAGCGCCTATTATAGTGGCAACAGAAAACGATTTTGTTGAAGTTACATTAATCAACCCTGCTACCAATCAGATGTTTCATAACATTGACTTTCATGCTGCCACGGGCGCTATGGGTGGGGCCAGTATAACGGGCATAAACCCTGGAGAAAAAACTATATTACGCTTTAAAGCAACCAAACCTGGCGTATTTGTTTACCACTGTGCTCCAGGCGGAAGAGTAACCCCATTTCACGTCGTAGCAGGCATGAATGGAGCAATACTTGTTCTACCAAGAGATGGCTTACGAGATGCTCAAAACAAAAAGATAGACTACGACAAAGCCTATTACCTGGGTGAACAAGACTTTTATCTACCTAAAGACGATAATGGACAGTTCATTCGATACGCCAATATCAATGAAGCAATGACCCCAACAATTGACTTAATGCAATCACTCATCCCTTCTCACATTGTATTTAATGGCCGCGTTGGCGCATTAACAGGTAACAATGCACTAACCGCAGCAGTAGGAGAAAAAGTCCTTTTTATTCACTCACAAGCCAATCGAGACTCAAGACCTCATATTATTGGCGGCCATGCTGACTTAGTGTGGCAAGGTGGCTCATTTTCTAATCAGCCACTTAAAGATATGGAAACCTGGTTTGTACCAGGTGGCGCAGCGGTTGCCGCATTATATGAATTTAAACAACCCGGACTTTATGCTTACGTTAATCACAACTTGATCGAAGCAATACAGCTAGGCGCAGCGGCTCATATTCAAGTCAGTGGTAGTTGGAATAATGAACTGATGCAATCAGTTTTACCGCCCACTCCTATTAATTAACCCACACTGTTATTGAGTAAAATCACTTAAACCTCCTTCACCTTTTTAACTTATTGGGGGGCGAAGAAGGTTTAGGCGTATATATTCGTGTCTTATTGATTTAGCGGAGAAATAATATACTATTAATCACTATAAACACCTTAATTTTTAAATTGTACCTATGCAGGATACTAAATGAGTACGCTGGCATTAAATGTTAATCTAAGCAGAGGCTGGCTTCGTTCAGCAAAATTTGATGGTTTATTTTTATATGGCATCGCAGCCTTGGCACTTGGAACCGGCGCTATTGTATCTTGGCAACCCCAACTTTTTTTCCCAATATTATTCCTAGATCTCTGGTTACTTGGCTACCACCACGTTATTGCCACATTTACCCGACTGCTAGCGGATAAAACAACTCGACAAGAATTTCACTTTTTAATTTATTATCTACCCATTATTGTCGTTGCTTCGGTAGCGTTACTTGCTTTCACCACTGGAGAATGGGTGATATCGACTATTTATCTTCACTGGCAATGGTTTCATTACTTACGCCAAAGCGATGGCATATCGAAAGCTTATTCACGCAAAAGTGGTAAAGATCAAGTTGCAAACCCTAAACTCAATAGGGTTGTTTTTTACCTATGGCCTTTAATGGCATTTATGACCATGTCCGCTAGAGATCCTGCAACTTTTTTAGGGTCTGAAGTTTTTACCATTGTATTGCCCCCCTTATTGTTACTCGCTCTACAATTAGTGACTGCTATTTTATTTGTGATATACGCTTTTAATCATATCAAAGCTTTTTTAGCTGGTGTAATTTCTATTGGTTATGCTTCTTACTTACTTATCCATTACACTATTTTTTCTTTCGCTTACTTTATTATCAAAGACATTTCTATTGGTTGGCTGGTCATTAATATCTGGCATAATGCGCAATACATCGGCTTTGTCTGGTTTTATAATACTAATAGATACCAAAAGAAAGCTTCGGGAAATAATCGATTTTTATCATACATCAGTCAACCAAGCCGTTTTCCAATCTATTTCATTAGTTGCTTTATTATCACAACAATCATTTATTACTCTATTGATATTACCCTGACGCATATTGCACCGAGTACTTCATTGCTTTTATTTTTGATTGTTTACCAAGCAATTAACTTTCATCATTATATTGTTGACTCATTGATATGGAAACTGAGAAAACCCAAGCTACAGGAAACTTTAGGTTTAAAGGCAAACCAATAAATTAAGCAATTTAATTAGGCAAAGTATCTTTTTAATTTTAAGAAAGGCTTTTCGACAAGTAAATGCATAACTATTGCCGATAAAAAACACAGAGCGAAATAAATAGGCAAAAACAACAAAAATTGTTGCCACTTAACCGAAGGATACTGATGGATGTATTCTATAAAAAGCAGGGATGAGATCTTTAATGAAACAGGGAACCGTGCAAAGTGAACCACATACGAACGGTAAGATAAACGAGAAATAAATAAAAGTTTTCGACTAGCGAGAAATCATTACCCTACTCTTTTATCATATATAACACTAATAGAATTGCAATCGCTCGCAAGCCATCTAATGCAGGGAATTTTCCGGGGGAACCTGTAATTTGAATATAGTGAATCAAAATTAGAACGACTTACCCAATTATTTATTTCACTAGTAAGTATACCTAAATTTTTTAGTAAATAACTGGAGATTATTCTTTGATTTCTGAAACTTAATAAGAACGGTCAAATTAAAGCGCGAGAATCCTAATGTTTACTGACAAAACTATAAATTGCATATACATTACTTAGGTCTTACTCATCAGTAAGACCTGTTTTAATAAATACTTATTAAAGAAGTATGTTAATAACAACAATCAGCCTAATGACTGGAGTTAATGTTATACAAAGTTTGAGTAGGAAAAGCAAACTCTAGCTTTGCTTCATTAAACTGTTTTAAAATAGCCAAATTAATTCGATTTTGAGTGGCCGCAATATCTCCTGATTTTTTAATGTAATAAATAAGACGAATGTTCATCGAAAAATCACCAAAGCCACTAAAGAAAACCTTTGTCTCCTCATTAATACTTTCGTCAGCACTAGCAATTTTCTGCAAAATTTCTATGGCTTTTTCCATATTTTCTGGTGAGGTATCATAGGTTAACCCTAAATCTAAAACGATTTTACGAGTAGGCTCCCAACTCACATTCTCCACAGGTGAATCGGCAAATTTTGAATTTGGAATAGTAACAACACGACCAGCCAAAGTTTTAATCCGAGTACTACGAATTCCTATTTCTTTCACTGTTCCATCAAACCCTGCCACTTGAACACGGTCATTAATTTTAAATGGTTTATCAGTTAAAATAGTAAAACCACCAAATACATTAGCTACGGTATCTTTAGCAGCCATAGCCAACGCAAGACCACCAATACCTAAACCAGCAATAAGAGCAGCAACGTCATACCCGGCATTATTGAGCCCTATAATAATTGCCATACACCAAATGATAACGCGTAATCCTTTGCGCAAAATAGGTAACAATTGATCATCCATATCATTTTCACTTGATTCTGTGATAGGAACGACATATTCCTCGATTAAGGCATCTAATAAGCGAGCTAACAGCCAGGCTATCATCATAAAAATAGCAAACTGTACTATATGCCCTGTTAAAGTTATTAGGCCTTCCGATAAGTTTAAGCTTCGTAATGCATACCAGATGCCAGTAATGACCAATATGCCTATAATAGGCTCTTCGATCATATTGATAATAATATCATCAAGCTTTGTTTTTGTTTTTGACGTTATCTTACGAAAACCAACCGAAAATATCTTATAGGTTATTTTACCAACAACAATAGCGCCTAAAATAATACCCATTGCCGTCAACCATTCTAAAACGGTGTTATTGTAATAGGTGGTTTGTAACAATTCTGACATTCATTTCTCCTACTTCAAAAGGACACAAAAAAATAGCTGCTTAGTATATCTTCGAATTGGGCGTATGGCGAGCCACTTAGCTTAAGGATTAGTTCGCTCAATATTAATTCTCTAATTGGCTTAAATAGGTCCGTTTTTATAACCGAAAGCAATCATAAAATCAGGCGTTCTGAGGCTTATCTACCCGTCTATAATTTCACAAAGTTAAGTTAATACTTTTTTAAAGCAATTACACTGAAACAAGCCCCTGGCTAAGTCCACTGATATTTCAACCTTAATCAAAGGGCTTCAGGTACTTGTATTTTATCGTTAACCAAGCAGGGTAAAAATAATTATCCCCTCCATCAATTTTTCAGAATAATATGAAGTGAAAACAATGCTACAAAAACAACAGGTAAAATCCCTTTGGCTTATTTTAAAACCTTTTTTATTCGCTATTCACTCATACAAAATCAGACCTGCTTAACATAAAAAAAATATTTTTTTAATAGACCAGTGTTAAACAAATTTGTTCGAGGCTTTTTAATATCAATTAATTCTTTTATCAACTATATTCGTTAAATTGATTTTTTAGCCCTGAGCTAATACACCTTAAGAACGGGGCCAAGAGGATCAATATTACAACTAAAATATACACCAAGAAATATGAATCATAATAATATAGGAGAGCAGAATGAACTCAAATAATTCTCATCGTCTTACCACTAAAAAATTAACAATGGCCTTGCTGCCACTTTGTATTGGGCTGTCAACGTCCATTAGTGCCGTATCAAAAAATAGCAGCTCGCTACAAGAAATTTTACAACCTCAAAATTCAATTGAGTCACTTAATCAAATACAACAGTCGAGTGAAGTAAAAATTGCTGAGCGTAAAAATGTTGCTATCTCTTTAAACTTAAACAACGCGCTAACATCAACATTAAACGGAGGCGAAGTAAAAGTAGTCTCTCAAAAAATTCAAATTCCAAACGCTGGATTAATCAAACCACATTTTAGTCGCTTTGATATACCTGAAGGAGCCTATGTCACAGTATCTAATAAGTCAGGCACAGAAAGTTATCGTTACTCTAAGGATAATAAAGATGATCTCACCTATGACTTAGATGCTGGTGATGATGGACAAAAAAGCTTTTCTAGTCTTTCAATTTCAGGTGATACAGCGGTTATTCGTTTGCATATACCAGCAGGAACCAATTGGCAGCCACATCATGCAGTCGAAGTGGATAGCTACTTAGAGGGTTACTCAGCCGAAAAAATACAGGCAGCACTTAATTCACAATATTCCACTTGTGGTATTGAACAAAGAGAAGATGCTGTTTGCTACGCCGACTCTCATCCAACTGAATTTGAACGTTCGAAAGCAGTTGCCAAATTGTTTACAGGAAAAGGAAGTGTTTGTACCGCTTGGCGAGTAGGTAATGAAAATAGAATGTTTACCAATAACCACTGTGACAAAACTGATTCGGAAATAAAAAGCTCAGAGTCTTGGTTTAATTATCAAAGAACTACTTGTGGCGGTTCAACTAACCAATCGAACATAACGAAAGTTTCTGGCGCCTCAATGCTAAAAACCAATTCCACTTTAGATTACACCCTTTATACAGTCAATAATTTTTCGAGCTTGTCATCCTTTGGAAACTTAGGACTAGATCCTCGTTCACTAACAGTTGGTGAAGAAATTTATATTCCACAACATGGCTCAGGCAACCCTAAAGAATTAGCCATTGAAAGTGACAAAAACTCAGGTAATGTTTGTCGAATCGATCAAGCTGTTACCAACGGAAGTGGAACCAATACTGATGCAGGTTATAAATGCGATACTATAGGCGGTAGTTCAGGCTCTCCAGTTTTAGCGCGCAGCTCACACAAAGTAGTCGCATTACACCATTTAGGTAACAGCACATCTTGTACAACAGTTTTAAACAGAGGCGCGTTAATTTCAAAAATTTGGCCTCAAGTAAGCAGCTTTTTCCCGAATGGTGTACCGGATGGTAGCGGTGATCCTGGTGGCAATAAAGTCCCTGTCGCAGATTTTTCAGTGAGCACCAACCAACTAACGGCTAGTTTTACTGATAAATCTAGCGATCCGGATGGTAGTGTTGTCAGTCACGCTTGGAAGTTTGGTGATAATGGCACCTCCTCAACCGCTAACCCAACTCATACCTACTCATCTAGCGGAACTTACAAAGTCACATTAACCGTAACAGATAATGAAGGGGCAACGAATACCACCAATAAGAATGTGACCGTTAGCGATGGTACCGATCCAAACGCGCTTCAAAATGGTGTTCCAGTCACAGGACTATCAGCTACTAAAGGCAATGATTTGGTTTACACAATGCAGGTACCAAGTGGCGCAAAAGGTATTCAATTTAATATCAGTGGTGGCACAGGTGATGCTGATATGTATGTTAAGTTTGGTGCTAAACCCACTGACACCAGCTATGATTGCCGCCCTTATAAAAATGGTAATACTGAATCTTGCACAGGTAGCCAGTCAGGTGGAACTTATTACATTAGAGTCAAAGCCTACAGCAACTTTTCTGGTGTTAGTTTAGTGGGTAAATTCACTGATGGTAGCACAGGCAATGATCCAATTAATCGTACTGAAAATATTGCTTCTGTTGCCCAAGGTGCATGGGTTCGTTTTACTCAAGTATTACCAGCAGGTTATGCCGATTTAAAAGTGACTATCTCTGGTGGAACTGGCGATGCAGACTTATACGTTCGTAAAGGTGCCGCGTCGACAACTACCTCTTATGATTGCCGCCCTTATAAAAATGGCAACACTGAAAATTGCGACTTCACCAATCCAGGTGCAGATACTTGGCATATTGATGTTCGTGGATATAGAGCTTCATCGGGTGTGACATTAAACATAAAAGCCACACCAGCTCAATAATATTCGCTTCATTATTATAAGCTTAATCGCTAAAAAATAAGAGGGGCCTACTGGCCCCTCTTCTAAAGTTAGCCTCTTCATACACTTAATTTTAAGAGTCCCTGATATTATCCCATAAATAGGATATATTATTTTTAAGACCGTGATATTGACAGCATTTTTTTCTTCAAAAAACTAACCTATTAATAAAAATAAAACAAGATCAGCTCGCTCTCAGTCATACTGAATATTAATTATCAAAAGTTAGTCATATCATCATAGTTGATTTAATCGTTGATTTAATCATAGTTGGTTTCATCATAATCATTTCTTGTGGTGACTTAGTTGATAATAATGATGAGATTAATTTTTAAATAAAGTGATTTGGTAGCGACAGAGACTTATAAATACAAAGCAAAACCAATAAAAACCATTAACTAACATTAAGGAAAGCCAATGAAGAAAATAATACTGCTAATCGCTGGACTATTTTCAGCAACACTGCATGCCCAACAAATCCCTCCACCAGAAGCATTAGAAAATAACGTGGAACTGGGTGTGCCTCCATTAAAAACGGGCTCAGATAATCCCTACACTTTTTTTGTTCCAGCAGGAGCAAAAAAGTTAACCATAAAAATTTTAGGTAATGCAAATAGTTATGGTGATGCCGACTTATACGTTAAATATAATAGTGCGCCAACTCAAACCGATTATGACTGTCGTCCATATAAAATAGGCAATAATGAAACCTGCTATTTTGAAAAGCCTAAAACGGGTTATTATGTCATTATGGTTCGAGCTTACTCAACATTTGACAATGTGACTATTGTTGGTAGTTTTGAAACAACTAGCGATGATAACGCTTTAGAATTACCAAACGGCAGACCCTATGGCGAAGACTTTTCGGCATTAAAAGGTCAATGGGTTCGTTTTAAGATGAATGTCTCTGAAAAAGCCAGCCATTTGCAGTTTAAAATTTTAGGTGAAATAGGTAGCAGTGGTGACGCTGATATGTATGTGAAATTTGGAGAGCCACCCACTTTAAATAGCTACGATTGCCGACCTTATTTAAATGGTAATGAGGAAACTTGTAATATAGCAGATGAAGATATTCAGGTGGGTGTTTACTATGTTTATTTATATGGTTATCGTGATTTTTCTAAAGTTTCGATTATGGGAAGCTACTATGTTGATGGTAACCCGCCACCGCCGTAATACTGAACTTTATATTATATTATAGTCTCAATAAAAAACAGGCTCTATGACGCACCTTTTTGCTTGGTTAATTCTTGAAGTGTGCGTCAATGGGGTTTACTAAAACAGCTCTGGAGCGCAAACGAGTATCTTCGCGCTCTTCCAGTAAGCGCAAGCCTTCCGGGATTACTTCGCTCGCTGGCCGAGTTATAAAGCCCAGTAGAGACCTTTTGCTTTACCTAACCTTCAAGTTGGGGTGTTAAAGAAATATTCATTATTCTGACCTCATATAGCCTTTTATTGACTATTAATAACAATCTTTGGCATAAATTGTTATTCATATTTCTTAACTTGTAGGTACAACCAGTTCGGAGCACAGTTTTACAATCTATTGATTTTAATTCATTTGTAAAAAGAGACGGCTCATTTTTTCATTTTCAATTCTCTCACTAATGAAACCAACTGATTTTATCGCTCACTGAAATAAGCGCCAATCATACAAAAAACCACTTGTACAAGTAGCCGCCATCAATTATGCGATTAAGTTCTCATAAACATTTTTTTAACAATTAATTGGTAGGATTAGTTTTTATTCAATGTTAAATTATTGACATCAAACAACCCAAGGATGGAATCACGCCGATTTGTTTCTTATTTTTGGGAGTTTGGCCGAATATTGCTATTGATTGTCTGATTTTTAAAAGCATTTTTCTTGGAGCTATATAAAATAGCCGTCAATTATTTTTATTACAAAACTTTATTTAACAGAGGGAACTTATGAAACGATTGCATCACTTCTTATTCACACTTTTACTCATCTATCCATTGGTTTCTTTTTCTGAAACAAGCGATGACTTAATAAGTCCATCTGTAGAAAAAAAAATCCGTTTTTTACGTGATGGAACTCACACTTATTTTGATTTAAGTTTTAACCAAATGGTCGAGCATGTATGCCAATATCACTTAAAACCAAGAATCAACAACCCAGCTAATTTTGATGGCTGTGATGAACCTTTTATTGAAAGTCAAAATGACAATAGGACTTCTTACTCAATGAGATATTACCATTATGACGGCGATACTCGCCATGATGGCATCTCAAGAAATGCGATTTTGCAATATCACGATACAATCACCTACTGTCCCAAAACCCATCCTATTGTTATCGACCTGAATAGAGATGGTAAAATTGATAGATGCACTCGTCAAAAACAATGCAAAGCGCCAAACCAAGCTAATAAAGTGCCTGGTCAAGAAGGTAACCCTATTCAATGTGCCAGTGGAGAGAAAACCCAGTCTGAGTTGATTTATCAGGGCAATGGCTCAGATCCGTTAAACTACACCACCCATTATGCCAGTCCAACTTATGAAAAGGCTACAAACTCTTTAGGGCAATATGTAGAATCTCACCAAGGTAGGCAGCGGGGAGATAACCAATTACGTCAGCTAAAAGTTATTCATAATGGTAGTGAAGGCAAGATTTTCCGTTTAGTTTATAAAAATGGATTCAGTCACTTATTTTACGGTAGCGATAATGGTGGCAGTGTTAGCTTTCAAAGCACTTCTGAAAGTAATGGCGTTTTAACCCGCCTGGCTGACGGCAGTTTTGAACAAACCTCACCGAGCGGCCGTGTAGATAAATATAATACTAACGGCCAACTCACAGCACGAATTTATCCTAATGGTAATGAGCGTCATTACACCTATACGACTTTTGGTAAAATCAAAACAATCAGTAACCGTTATAATCAAAAACTGGAATACTTTTACAATGCAAGTCACTTATTAGAAAAACTAGTTACACCAGACAATCAGGCTTACCATTTTGAGTACGACACACATCAAAATATGACTAAAATCATTTATCCTGATGAAACACCGAATGATTTAACGAATAATCCATCGATTCAATTTCTGTTTGAAAATGCTACTTTCCCGAATCATCTGACCGGAAAAATCAATGAGCGCGGTGTCCGTTTAGCGACTTGGCACTATGATGATAAAGGTCGTGCAATCAGTAGCGAACATGCGGTTGGAATAGAAAAGGTTGAGTTAGATTATTCGGTTGAAAACCAAACGCAAGTCAAGCGGCACGTCAACGATACGCTCAAACGAGACCTAGTTTATCATTACCAGACAACCACCGTGAATGACGCACAAACACAACAATTAGTGCAATTAGAGCAACTCACTTGTACTGATTGCGTAGTAGGCAGTTGGTTTTATGAATATGACTCTAACGGTTACGTTAAAAAATCCACCAGCCCGAAAGGTATTATCACGACCTATGAATACAATGGTAGTTTAGAACTTAAACGAACCGAAGCGGTAGGCACAGCCGAAGAGCGAATCATTACAACAGATTGGTATGTTGATATTAGAAAACCCAAAACCGTTACGGTTGATAACTTAAAGACTGACTATGTTTACAACACTAACCATCAACTTGAGTCGATGACTCAAACCGACTTAACGACCAACGAAACACGCACTGTGACTTACAGCTACAACAGCGAAGGTTTAGTCAATGCCATTGATGGCCCCAGAAGTGATGTGAATGATTCAACATCCTTCACTTATTACACCAATGGCAATCTGGAAACGATTACCAATGCCTTAGGCCAAGTGACGACATTCAGTGATTACGATGCCAACGGCCGAGTGGGTAAAATCATTGATGCGAACCTGGTTGAAACCACACTCACCTACACCCCTCGTGGCTGGTTAAAAACAATCACTCGTAATGGCGCAACAACCCAATATGATTATTACCCAACAGGCTCACTAGAAAAAATCACCGCACCCAATGGTCAAGTGATTCGTTATGAATATGATAACGGTGAAAGATTAGTTGCCATTGTGGATTCACAAAACAATCGCATGGAATATGTGCGAGATTTAGCCGGTAATGTCACCGACACTAAAATCAAAGATGCAAGTGGTGTTTTACGTTATACCCAAACGGCTATCTTTAATGCCATGAATCAGTTAACCCAATCATTGGGTAACAATAATCAAAGCAATCAGCTGAGCTATGATGCCGATGGCAATCCAACCAGCAATCAGAATGCACTCAATCAAAACACCACTACTAGCTTTGATGGTATTAACCGGGTAAAACAAGTGGTGGATGCTAACCTGGGTGAAACGGATTTCACTTACAATCAACAAGACCAGCTCACCTCAGTCAAAGACGCTGAAGGTAAAACTACCCACTATCAATACAATGCCTTTGGTGACTTAGTGGAACTCACCAGCCCAGATACGGGTAAAACGACTTTTACCTATGACAAAGCTGGTAATGTATTAACCCAAACGGATGCACGCGGTTTAACCACCACTTTCACTTATGATGCACTGAATCGTGTGTTAACCCGCTCTTATGCAGAAACGGCTGAAAATGTGGTTTACACCTATGACGATACAGCTAATGGCAATAAAGGGATTGGCCATTTAACCCATGTCACAGAGCAAAGCGGTTCAACTCGTTATGTTTACAATGGCTTTGGGCAAGTGACTGAAGAAACCCGCATTATTAAAGGCAAAACTTACACCACGGCTTATCACTATGATGCCAATGGTGTGCTTAACAATATCACCTACCCGAGTGGGCGGAGCATTCAATATCTGTACGATGCCGGAGGTCAAATTGAATCCATTAATTCAACCTTTAATGGTGTCAGTAAAATACTGACGAACAATACCAGCTACTTACCTTTTGGACCGTTAAAGAGTTTTGACTATGGTAATGGGATTTCACACACCAATACTTTTGATTTGGATTATCGATTAACCGATAGTACGAATAGTTTACAGACCAAAGGTTATCAATATAGTTTGGTGGATAACATCAGTAATATCACCAATAGTTTAACCAATGACAATCAGAGTTTTACCTATGACCCACTGCAACGTTTAAAAACAGCGAATCAAACTAGTGATGCGTTTGAGTATGATTATGACAAAGTGGGCAATCGAACTAAAGAGGTTCGTAATGCAAACACACAGAATTATGCTTATTTCAATGCCTCTAAACTCACGGGTATCTTTGAAGGCAGCCAAACACCCACTCCAGCTTCTCCTATCAGTTTTTGGAAGTTGGATGATGCGAGTGGTAGTTCTGCTCAAGATAGTGAGGCTAATGCTAACCATGGTACTTATTATCGGGGTTACACATTACAACAAGAAGGACAAAACCCAACGTCCAAAAGCATTAAGCTCAATGGTAGTGCGAACACTTATGTGGGTTTAGGTAATCCTACTGAATTTCAACTCAATACAGGCACCGTTGAAGCTTGGATAAAAACACAAGATGCCGGTAGTGAATATCGTGGCATTATTGTTAAACATTATGCCTATGCCCTCTTCCTACGTAACAATGAATTAGTGATTTATGATTGGAGTCTCTCACAAAGAACCGAAACTGGCGTGACACTTAACGACAATCAATGGCATCATATTATTATGTCATTTGATAGTGGTGTGACTGATGGCACCAAAGTTTATGTGGATGGTCAACTCGTGCTCACCACCACTTGGTCAGTCTCTAATCAGAACCATCAAATTGTGCTAGGTGCGGGTAACAAAAGTGGCCAGTATCAGAACTTTAACGGTTATATTGACGACGTAAAAATCTACAATGAAGTGTTAACCCCTGAGCAAATATCCACAAGCTACTCATCACAATTTAGTTATGATGCGAACGGTAATACCACTCAAAAAGGCAATCAGGTTTTCACCTATAACCATGCTAATCGTTTAAGCACAGTAGCCAACGGTAGCACCTCAGCCAGTTATAAATATAATGCTAAAGGTGAACGGAGTGTTAAGCTAGTCAATGGTGTTGAAACCCATGCGATTTATAATTTGGCAGGCCAGTTAATTGCTGAAGCAGATAATCAAGGCAATATCATTAAAGAATATGCTTATTTTAATAGTCAGCCTTTAGCGCAAATGGTTAATGGTGAGGTTTATTATTATCATAACTCTCATTTAGGTACACCGGAAGTGATGACTGATGAAAGTCAGACGATTGTTTGGCAAGCCAGTTATACCCCTTTTGGTCAAGCGACCATTACCACCAATACCATTGATAATAATATTCGTTTTCCGGGACAGTATTTTGATAGTGAAAGTGGATTGCACTATAACTATTTCAGGTATTATGATGCGGAGATTGGGCGGTATATTACTAGTGACCCGATTGGGTTAGCTGGGGGGATTAATACGTTTGGGTATGGGTATCAAAACCCGATAATGAATTTTGATCCTTTAGGGTTATACGTTCCTCCAGCATTGCCACAAAGTGTGGTAGATTTTTCTGCTGGTTTAGGTGATGGGATAGTAGATGCAATGAGTTGGGGATATTTGGATGCCCAACAAATAAGAGACCAATTAGGAATAAGTGGTGGATTGGATAAATGCAGTAACAATTATAGTGTTGGTAACTTAACAGGGTTTGCGAGTGCAGCCATGATCGGTCCTTTAGCTCGGGTAGGCTATATTACGCAAGCACGTGCTATACCTAAAATAGCTCAAACTGCCCGCCAAGCAGTTTCAATGCGTAACATGGTTAAATGGAGGCATCGACAACCATTTTCAAGATTTATGGGAACATGGCACATGTCTACTTACATGTCTCTTGTTGCGAAAGGAAAATCTGCTACCGAAATAATTGCAGGCGCAGGAAGAACGAATAATTTATGGAGTGCAGGTATTATTGGTGTAGGTTCATCAATCGCAGGTCTCCGAACAACGATACAGGCAAATGATACTGAATGTGGATGTAATAAATGAAAATAACTGACGAAGGTCCTAAACCCAACAGAGTTTGGAGCCTAACTATATCTACATTATTAAGTAGAAGATTATTTACCATAATTGTAGCTAGCTTGCCCAATGTGAAAATAATTAGAAAACCTAAGTTTTTTACTTGGTTCAAGGAAGATGAATTTTTGGAATTTACATTTAAGGGAGTCCACTATTGTGCTGTGATCGAAGAGTTCTCTAGAAATAGGTTTGAAATTCATCCGAAGCCACAAGGTTATAAAGCTGAAACAATAGAAATAAAGCAACATATAGAAAACATTCGCTTTCCGTACATATTGTTGAAGCTTTTCTAAGACAACAAGATGGGACATATATGATCACCCGATTAAGACAAGTGTTTTTATGTGTCCACTATTTTAAAAAATAAGTAGCAGCAACAAGATAGGACAACCGCCGTTCAAAACGCACCAGTTTGGTGCGTCATTTTATAATCCATTGATTTTAAATTTATTTATAAGAAGTAACTATCCCATTTTTTCTTATTATGTAAGCTTGGTTTGTTTAGTTTTATCAACCCAACAACAATAGTTAGTTAAAAATTGATTTAGTTGTTAATATCAATTATTAATAAAGGTGAACGTCTAGTTATCCCCACCTTGTGAAGATATTTTAAAAGCTTAAAGTCTTCAGTTTTTTTAATTCAGGAAACTTTAAGATGAACAAACGTAGCGAGCAAGAATGGTTGTCATTATTTAAACAACACGATGAAAGTGGTTTAACGGCAGCCGCTTTTTGTCGAGAGAATCGATTGTGTGCCAAATACTTCAGCAAGCGGAAGCTGGATTTAAACTGGAAAGCCGAGCGGCTCCAAGGTACTCAGTCATTTATCCGAGTGAATCGTCCCAAGTGTAGATTACTTTTTTACCATCATACTTTTTACTAAATTATACGTCATACAATTTACTAAAATTTGAGCAGTTTTACCGCGCTATTGTCGTACACTATTTTAGCTTTGCCAAACTATTGTCGTACGCTGTACCAAATTGTCATCGAACACTTTGTGGATAACTTTTTTAAAACAATTTTTGCATAAAAAAAGGGCTTTCGCCCTCGGTAAAAATTTGCTCTAATGCTCGCGTAGCGAGCATTATAAAGTGCCGTTGGAAGTTCTGATTAAGAGACTTGCTGCTTGATCAATTCCTCGTGCGATCGCCAATGCGGTTGCACGAGGACGTGATTAACATGAGTAATTGTCACCAACTTTTTTGTTTCTCTCGCCGCTTCGATAAGGCTGGCTAGACACAGGTTTCTACAGAGCCGTAAGTTGCCCTCACTTGAGCGAATAATTAAGGCCATTGCAGCTTCGTCGAAAGTGTTAACGCCTAGCTTGGCACTTTCCAATTCTTTGACGATATAGCGCTCCATATCTTCATCATTAAGCGGTTTAATGCTGGCAGAGTAGGTGATTCGGCTTTTAATGTCTTTGTTTGTGCAGGATGTCCCCAAATATTCACCTGTTTCACAATCTATAAGCTATGCTATTTATGAATTTATCAATTTATGTTATTAATTAAACAGTTATAAAAAACAACGCTTTACTTACCAAAGAAGAATAAAAACGTTTGTATTCGTACAATAATTCAGCGATTACAAAAAATAGGAAGGGCTTAATGTCGACATCATCAGTTTCCAAACTCAAAATCACCTTATTTTGTATTTTTGCGCTTTCAGGCTTTTCAGGCCTGATATATGAATCAATCTGGACTCATTATATCAAGCTGATTTTAGGCCATGCGGCCTACTCACAAACTTTAGTACTTTCTATCTTTATGGGTGGAATGGCCATAGGTGCCGCTTTAACTGGTCGACGCAAAGATAAGCCATTAAAAACGCCATTAAAATACTACGCCATTGTTGAAGGTATTCTTGCTATTTTTGCCTTTGGTTTTCATACGATTTTTGTTTCAACAGAATCTCTCTTACATGAAACACTCATTCCTTCGATTGATTCAGTTGTTTTAATTGAAATAGTCCGCTGGGGATTAGCTTCATTATTAATTCTGCCACAATCCGTATTATTAGGAACTACATTCCCACTTATTGGCACAGCAGTCATACGCCTCGATCAACAACATTCAGGCTCCACTTTAGGAATGCTTTATTTTACTAATAGTATTGGCGCAGCTATTGGCGTATTGGCCAGTGGCTTTATTCTCATTGGTATGGTGGGTTTACCTGGCACCATTATGACAGCAGGTATTATTAATATATTTATAGCAATTATTGTTTGGGGGCTGAGTAAATCGGAAAGACAACCTGAAAATTTGGCCGTTGCAGAGGAAACACCGACCCCAACCCAAAAAATAGAAAATCAGGATGACTTTTCACCCAATTGGCTTTTTGCGATTGCCCTTTTAACTGGACTTGCCTCATTTTTCTATGAAATAGGTTGGATCAGAATGCTAAGTCTAGTGCTTGGTTCATCAATGCAAGCTTTTGAGTTGATGTTATCCGCCTTTATTACAGGTATTGCTTTAGGCGGATTGTGGATAAGAAAACGTATTTCAAAAGCCGATAACCCTGCTTTTTTACTCGGTAAAATTCAAATCATCATGGGCCTGTGTGCTGTTGCTACCCTGCCCTTATACAATCAAATGTTCGACTTTATGGGTTTTATGATTAACAGCCTAACAAAAACAGAAGGCGGTTATTTGTTATTCAATTTAAGTAGTCATTTCATTTCAATGCTGATTATGTTGCCAGCTTCTTTTATGGCTGGAATGACTTTGCCTCTAATCACTTTCACACTATTAAAATGGAAGCAAGGCGAAGCCAGTATTGGCAAAGTGTACGCATTTAATACGGTTGGTGCCATTGTCGGCATTTTAATTGCTATTCATATTGCAATGCCCTTAATCGGTACTAAAGGCTTGATTGTAACTGGAGCTATTATTGATATAGGTTTGGGTCTGTTTTTAACTCTTCGTTTTATGAAAGATAAATCCAAGCTTCAAATTCGATTAATGGTTACTTCTTCAATTGTTATCTTTCTATTTCTTACGCTGAAAACCCAATTTGACCCACTTACACTATCTTCTGGCGTTTTCAGGCATGGAGAGACAAATAATTTAGAATCAGCAAACGTACTTTTTTACCAAGATGGCAAAACAGCGAGTATTTCAGTTATTGAGGAAAAAAGTGGGAATAGAGTCATCATAACTAATGGCAAACCTGATGCAGCAATTGCACCACCAGACCAAGAACACTCTATGGATGAAGACACAATGATGCTTTTAGCTGCTATGCCGCTAGTTATTCATCCCAAGGCAAAAAAACTCGCTAATATTGGAATGGGCTCAGGTTTAACAACACATACATTAATGTCTTCTGCTGAGTTAACTAGTGTTAATACTATCGAAATTGAACCTGCTATTGTTAAAGGTATACAACATTTTGGACAATCGACAGAAAAAGCCCTGGTAGACCCGAGAAGCCACATCACTATAGATGATGCAAAATCATTTTTCTCTCGCAATAAAACAAAATATGACATTATTATTTCAGAACCTTCCAATCCTTGGGTATCAGGTGTAGCAGGTTTATTTTCAAAAGAATTTTACCATCACGTTAATCGCTACTTAAATGACGACGGAATTTTTGTCCAGTGGTTACAACTTTATGAAACTAACTTCGATTTAGTCACATCTGTTTTTAAAGCACTTGGAAATAATTTCGCAGACTACGCTGTATATAGCAGCAACTATGGAGATATTATTATTGTTGCCTCAAATGGGCGTAATATTACTGAAATTAGCTACCCTTCATTTAAACAATCAGCCTTAAGTAAACAACTACAAAGAATTAATATCGAAAATATTGAGAACTTTTCATCAAGACTAATTGCGACAAAAGCCCTGCTACATCCGCTATTTGAATTATCCAACGCACCAATTAATTCAGATTATTTTCCATACCTTGGCCTCAACTCACCAAAAGCAAGATACTTACGCCAAGATTCATTTGCCTTAACAGAATTGCAAAAGGCACCTTTTCCTCCAGCACGATTAATTAAGCAGCTCACTAACAAAGAAAGTATTGGTAGTCAGCACTTAAGTCCGATTAGTCGTGATAAAGCGATAAAAATAGCTAATTATTTTCTAGATGAGAAACATGAGAACACAGATTTGACTTTAGGAGCGCCGATAATATTAATTAAACAGTCGCTAATTGACTGTAAGAATACCGCTCAAAAACTTTCAATCATTAATAACGGGTTACACATTTTAGCAACCAATACACTCCCATTTATTGACAACAATAAAGTAAAAGAGCTATGGCGCTATATCAACAACAATCCATGTAAATCAGACTGGCCAGAAAAAACGAACCTTTGGTCTCAACTTTATACTGCAATAGCTCTTGAAAATGATGCTACGGTTATTCGCCTATCTCATCAGCTATTTGTCAACTACCCACCAACTCAACCTAATCTGGCCATATTTTTGCTAGGTGCAACGACTAATAGCTATATTAAACAAGGAAAAATAATAGAAGCTATTGCGTTTAAGAAAGAAATTCTCAATAGAATGCAGGTAAAAGGAAAATTAGTACTTCCCTTGTACATTAAGATTTTATTTTCTCAGCTTGAATACTATGAAAAGACCCAAACAAATAAAAATTAAAACTCTTGTTTACCTAAAAAGTCACTTTTTAAAGATATTAAGTCCAATACTTCCTTATTTTAAGGTGACATTATTTATTAACCAGTAACAATTTATGTCAAAACAAAAACCTAGGTGACACAAATTGTCACCTTGTTTCTTTCAAACGGAATAACAATCAAAGTTTTAATTCGGAACTAAGTCACAAAATAAGATTGTATACAGTTACAGTTGAAGATAAAAACCTTAACCTTCAATTTGATAACTAGTTGTTTTTTATCAAAATAAACTATGCTAAAAAACGCAGTTATCGTTAATTTAACTAAAACTATTAGTTATTTGCAATATAAATAACTAACTGGCATTAACTTTGCTTTATTAAAACAAGATTTTATTCTTGTAGTTTTTAAGAAACAGTCTACTTTTATAAATAGATTATTTTTTAATTTAAAATCCTAACTTAACTGAGGTATGACAAATGAAAAAAGTACAATCCGGCTTTACATTGATTGAATTAATGATTGTTATCGCAATCATTGGAATATTAGCAGCCTTTGCTATTCCTGCTTATCAAGACTATGTTGCTCGTTCGCAAGCAGGTGAAGCATATTCTTTAGCTTCTGGCTTAAAAGTCCAAGTCGGTGATATCTATATGGATGAAGGTGACTTTGCTAACGCAGATAGCACTAAATTTGGTATCCCTACAGCAGCATCGGTATCAGGTAAGTATGTATCTGAAGTTGCGATTCTTGATGGTGTAATTACTGCCAAACTAGGCAAAGCCGATGCAAGTAAAGCAATAAGAAACTCTACTGTTGAACTTTCTCCTGTTGATAATGGCGGTTCTATTTCTTGGACCTGTACTTACAGCGGTGAAGACAAATACGCTCCTAAAGCTTGTCGCTAATCTTAAAACTAAGGGGCTAAAATTAAGCCCCTTTTTTATCTCCCATTTATAAACTTTTCTCCTAACTAAAATATTTACTATATTACCGCAACTATTAGCAATTTAAGTATAATCATTATGAGGTATAGCTATGAAAAATTTACAACAAGGTTTTACGTTGATTGAATTAATGATAGTTATTGCAATCATTGGTATTTTAGCCGCTTTTGCCATACCAGCTTATCAAGATTATGTTGCTCGCTCTCAAACAGGCGAAGCGATTTCTTTATCAACTGCATTAAAAACAATGGCTGGAGATATTTTCTTAGATGAAGGTTCCTTTGATAATGTGGATAGCGGCTACCTGAATATTCCACAGGCAGCATCTGTAACAGGTAAATATACAGAACAAATTCTTATGGAAAATGGCGTGATAACAGCCACTTTCGGCAAAGACGCAAGTAAAGCTATTAATGGTGAAACAGTAAGGCTATCCCCTATTGATAATGGTGGATC
Source organism: Aliikangiella litoralis (assembly GCF_052495765.1). The sequence goes on from NZ_CP199292.1 coordinate 3,874,040, forward strand.
TTTTGCCTGGACATGCTCATTTAGTGGTGACACAAAATATATGCCAAAAGCCTGTCGCCAATAAAAAAGGCAAACTATACCTTTTTTGCCACTTTCTATTATAAAATGATCAACTAGATAAAAATAATATAAGCCACTCTAGCTGAATGAAAATTAATTTTCGACAGAATCATGTCATATCATTCCTCGTCGGGTGTTTACTAGTTATATCTGGTAGTCTATTTTGGCAAGGTTCTACTGGCACATTCCTATTTGATGATTTTGCCAATTTACCACAAATGACCCTAGTTAAAGACATAGAATCATTCACCAAATACTTACTCAGCGGCATTGCAGGTCCAACAGGACGCCCAGTATCTTTATTGAGCTTTATAATATTTTCAGAACATTGGCCAAATAACCCTCAAATTTTTATTATTACCAATATAGCAATTCACTTATTTAACACGTTATTAGTTTATATTTTAGTCAATCAATTACTTAAGCTAACAGCTTATAGTCCACATAGACTAATTATCGCATTACTCGTTGCTTCTTTATGGTCAGTTTTACCCAACCATGTCTCTTCAGTTATTTATATTATCCAAAGAATGACCATACTGGCTGCCACCTTCAGTTTAATTTCGATCATATTTAACATTCAATATTTATTAAGTATCGCTGGCAATCAAACGCCTCAGATAAAATATTGGGTAATGAGTTGCCTAGCTTTAGGGCTAGCAATTCTAAGCAAAGAAAATGCAGCGACCACTTTCATTATTAACTATTTTTTATTTTATTTAGTGACATCTCCCTTATCGAATACTAAACAATTCATTTACCTGCGCCGCTTTTTTGGCTTTTTTAGCCTATTGCTTATTTTTTACTTATTATCTTACGTTGTTAATAGTGAGTATGCCTATTCAGGTAGAAGTTTTAATTTAACTGAAAGGTTACTAACCCAGTTTGTTTTGTTTATTAAACATTTCTCTTATTTTATTTTTCCAAGACCAATTACTACCGGGCTATTTAATGATCAAATAACGGTTATTAGTTCTACATCTGAATATATCACAGCTATTTTTATTGGGTTGATTATTATATCTATCAATATTTATTGCCTTATCAGGTTAATTAAAAAACAATGTATCTATGCTTTTTGGAGCTTATTTTTCTTTGCTAATCACCTGATTGAATCAACCGTTGTACCGCTAGAGCTATATTACGAACATAGAAATTATTTTCCTTATATTGGACTGGCAGCCCTATTAATACATGTAGCATTTGACTTAAAAAGATACCGTCCTGTTGTTGTAATCAGTTTATTAAGCCTATTTTTTTTGGCTAACTATTATTGTCTTTACCAAAGAGCCAGCTTATGGGGCAAACCTTTATATGCTGCCAGTTATTGGGCGAACCTTAACCCTGATTCAGTTCGTGCCCAAGAAAATGCAGCGGTTAAATTTTCGCAAGCCAAAAAATTTGACCAATCGATTCATTACCTTAAACAGGCTTACCAGTTAGAACAATCTCCTTTTATTATGCTCAATGCGATTAACCTTTCATGTAAGGGTAAATTTTCCTTAGATGGAATATTATTTAATCCTGAAATCTATAAATCAGCTAACAATTCTAACCGAGATTTTCAAGTCGCTTTAGAAACAGTCAACTTATCAAATAAAAACCTTTGTCATCACTATGATAGTAATGATTTATTAGTGATGTTAAACAACATTCTTGATAATCCTGATTACCAATCAACTAAAGATCAGCAGCAATATACACATTTACGTGCAATCGTTCACTTTCAGCTAAAACAGCTCAATGAAGCAATCAATGATTTTGAAAAATCATTGCTGTTACATCCGCAAGTCGATGTATTGCTACTACAAACAGCTACCATTGCTTCGAATGGTTATTGCCGAGAAGCAATCGCTTATTTGAATCAATATAAAACAATAGCGTTTAAATACAATAGAAAGGAACGACTCATTGAGTATTTGTATCCATCAAATGGACAGATAGAGGAATATATGGTGCAATTGATGACTGAATGCAATAAAACTCTTAAAACAACAGGCTAAACCAAATACATGCTTCTAACAACTCTTATAATAAGAAATAATATTCTATTAGATAATATGATAGGTGTTACAAAGAATCATGTCACTTTATCATAAATTTTTTCCTTCTCTAGGTTGGTCTTTTCTTGGCGATCTTTTTTCGAGACTAGCTTTACCACTAACTTTTTTATTATTAGCTAATATTCTACTCCCAGAAGATTTTGGTATCATTTCCGCAGCATTAGTACTGATTACCTTTTCTCAAATTTTTTGGGATGCTGGCGTTGCCAAAGCTCTCATTCAAACAAAAATAGATATTAATAAGGCCGCTAATGCAGCCTTCTGGATTAATATCACGTTAGGTTTACTCGTCTGGTTTATTCTTTACCAAACCGCAGAACTAGCAGCGATTTTTTTTGGCGATAGTAGAATAACTGATGTGATAAAAATATTGTCCATACAGACATTTTTAGCAGCTCTTTGTTCGGTGCAAATTGCTCTGTTACAAAAAAACTTCGAGTTTAAGATGCTATTTTGGATCCGATTTCTAAATGGTGTTGTTCCTTCGATCATTTCTGTTTATTTTGCTTTTAAAGGCTACGGATATTGGTCATTAGTTATCGGAACCTTATCTGGCCAAAGCTTACAAACTCTCGCACTCTGGTTAATTGGACAGTGGAAGCCGAAGTTCGCGCTAGACATAGAAACGTCTAAAATATTACTTCGATTTGGAATTTGGCCAGCATTGAGTGCGTTATTTGGCTGGTGTTACTTGTGGATGGATTCTATTATTGTTGGCGGATATCTCGGTACTCAAGAAATGGGGATCTACCGAACGGGTAACACCTTTGTTGCTCTAGTTTTTGGGCTATTTCTAGGTCCTTTACTACCTGTTTTATATAGTTTATTTTCGTCAATCAATGATTCTTTAGAACAAGTTAAACGTGTACTATACTTTGTAAGCGGAACCATTACTCTTTTTGTAATACCTGTTGCTTTCGGTATACTTGCGCTCAGCTCAAGTATTGAACAACTTTTTTTTAATAAACAGTGGGAAGGTATCTATATTGTTATTGCTACTTTTGCGCTTGCTCATGGTTTTAGCTGGACAATCAGCGCTAATGGCGAGGCTTATAAAGCGATAGGTAAGCCTCAGTTAGAGACCATTCCAATGGCATTATTACTTATTATTTATTTAATTGGTTATTTATCATTTATACAATATGGTTTAATAACATTTTTAAAAGTTAGGCTAGCATTAACCTTTATTGCCTTACCTGTACATTGGTACGTAATTTATAAATATATCAACTTCCCAATTAAAAAGTTTATTTTTAGATTGGCGAAAGCAACTCTTATTTCAATATTAATGTATTTTACAATAATAAAAACAAGTACACTGGCGCCAGTGTCTTTTACCTACCTGCTTGTACAAATTTTACTAGGTATGATTATTTATACTTTACTCATCTATTTATTTGATAAGCAGTTTCTACATAAAGTCATTAATATTTGTTTAAATAACGCTAAAAAGCAGCCTAAATTATGAGTAATGAAATAGACAATATACGAGAAGCCCAAGAAAACGAATATTGTTTTCCTTACCACTACGCTTCTCGCTTTCACCCCCATTTCGCTACTGGTTTTTTTGATCGCTGGGCAATGAACTACAATCTATCTATTGAATTTGTTTTACAAATCATAGCAGATGAAAATCCCAATAGCTTGATTGATATAGGATGTGGTGATGGTCGATTAACCTCTGAAATATTTAAAGCTTATCCATCGATAGCTCTTAAGGGTGTCGATTATTCTAAACAAGCTATTAAGCTTGCTAAAGCGATGGAAACATCCGTCAATTTTGAAGCTAGGGACATTACTTTAGATACTTTAGAAAACAAACAATATTCGATGGGAGTATTAATGGAGGTTTTTGAACATATTTCATTAAACGAGACGGAGAATTTTGCAAAGTCAGTAGCAAACCTAATTAATGATAATGGACTACTGTTAGTCACTGTCCCTCATCAAAACAAACCTTTAGAGTATAAGCACTTTCAACATTTTACTGTGGATAAGTTAAACCAATACTTCACACCATATTTTTCTGTAGAAAAAACCATCTACATCGAGAAGCGAGGCTTATTGAATAGTTTGCTCAATAAGCTGGTCGTTAATTCACTTTTTGCTTTAAATAATAATAAACTTTTAGACAGTATATATAATTTATACAAAAAGCATGTTTTCTTTTGTAGAGAAGAAAAACATTGTGCGCGCATCGCTATTTGTTACCGAAAAAAAGCTTCAGAATAATGAAATATGCTATCTCAATCGTCATTCCAACAAGGAACAGAGCTGAAAGCTTAAAGCGATGTCTATTATCGATAGAAAAACAAAGCGCGAGTAAAAGTTGCTTTGAAGTGATTGTGATCGACAATGGTTCAACTGACTCAACCAAGGGAGTGGCTGAATCTTTTAGCACTTCATTAAACCTGGTTTATTGCTATGCGCCAACTCCAGGCTTACATACCGGTAGACATAAAGGATTAGAGTTAGCACAGGCAGAAATTATTACCTATATTGACGATGATATCATTGCATTTCCAAACTGGCTCGAAGGCATTATTGAATCATTTAAAAACAAAAATGTCGTTATGGTTGGTGGTAACAATATCCCTCATTATGAGTCCCCTCCTCCCAATTGGCTCACTCAGTGGTGGGAAATAAAAAATGCTAATGGCAATTCACTACCTCTACTCAGCATACTCGATTTTGGTGAAGGTAAATTCGAGTTTGATGCAGACTATGTTTGGGGATGTAATTTTTCAGTTCGCAAACAGATTATTATTGATGCGCAAGGTTTTCACCCTGACGCTCTGCCAGCAGAACAACTAAGGCTGCGTGGAGATGGAGAAACTCACATATCAGATTATATAAAGAACAAAGGTTTAAAAGTCATTTTTAATTCAAAAGCGAGTGTTTATCATTGTGTTTCAAAAGAAAGACTAACAGTAAAGTATTTTGAAAAGCGCGCATTTGCCCAAGGCATTTCTAACTCTTATACATTAATTAGACAACAACAAAAATCATCAATAATTTCCTATAAGTTCAGAATGTATTTGATCTTGTTGTTAAGATTCGTAAAATACCTGTTTGCTTCAACTAAAAACAAAACATTATCAACCATAAAACTTAAAGTGCAAAAAGCAAGTATAAAAGGTTTTGTTTTTCACCAACAAGAATGCAAAAAAGACAAATCCCTACTTGATTGGGTATTAAAGGAACATTACTTTGAGTAGCTTAACAAAAAAAATAATCGATAAAGGCTTACTATGGACAATAAAAGCCGTTTTTCGCTTTGTGATTAGAAAAATATTTTTACTTAAAAATATTTTTGCAGAACCTTATCACAACCCAACCGCTGATGAATTAAAACAAATCGAAAATCAGTTAAATGAACTAGGCATCAAACCGCAAGACTACCAGGTGCCCGCACAAGCATTTAATCAATTTAAACGAACTTTTCAGTTTCCAGAAGATTATCATGGTGGCATTCAATCAGGTGTTTGGGATGAAAAACATTTAGAGCACTTTGTCGCTCTCGATATTCTTAATTTAGATTCTCCTGAGTCATATCCTTATATCGACATCGCTAGTTGTGAAAGTCCCTGGGCAAAAATGTTGAAAGCTCAGGGAAATAATGCTTACTCAATCGATTTAGTAAAATCCGAAAAATATGCTGACTTAGACTACTATTTACAAGGAGATGCGACGCAAACTGCTTTTGAATCGGCGAGCATCAGCAGCGCAAGCCTTCAATGCGCCTTTGAGATGTTTATTCAGGATAATGATACAAAACTCATTAAGGAATTATCACGTATTTTAAAGGTAGGTGGAAAAGTTGTGATATCTCCACTCTACACTCACCTGATACCTTGTTATTATCAAACACCAGATTATTATGGAAAAGATTTTGGTGATGAAGGAGCCAAACGATTAATCAGGAGAGATTGTTGGGGCGTTGCTGCTTCACGTAAGTATAGTGCGGATACATTAAAAAGTAGAGTCTGGGATGTGGCGGTAAAATATGGACTAACGCCCAAATTGCTAGTTTTGAGAAATAAGTCAGAACTAGGTGATAATATTTATCTACATTTTATTTTGGTGATCGAAAAAACAGATGAGTTAACAACCAATGATTGAAACAATTCAAGCAGATAATAAAGTACTTGCCATTATTATCAGGCATACTTATCAAGAAGATGGCATTCAGTTTTTTACCCCCCCCAGTTATTCACAGCAATTGGGCTACATGAGTAGAAAATCAGGCTATTGCATCCCTCCTCACGTGCATAACAAGGTTGAACGTAAAGTTGATTATACTCAAGAAGTTCTATTTATAAAATCAGGTAAAGTTCGGGCTGACTTTTACGATACAGAAAAAAACTATGTTAAAAGCACTGAATTGAATCGGGGCGATGTCATTTTGTTAGCGGACGGTGGCCATGGTTTTAAAATGCTTGAAGATAGTGAAATGATAGAGGTCAAACAAGGCCCTCACGCAGGAGAAGAAGATAAAACTCGTTTTGTCGCTGAAATAGAAGATAATATTATTACTTAATGACTAACAAAAGAGTTTGATTGCTTCAGGTAGTTAAACTATTGGAGACAAGATTTAATGATCCCTGTTAACTCACCAGTCTTAGGTGAAAAAGAAAAAAGTAAGCTCATTGAGTGCATTGAAACGGGATGGATCAGTTCAGAAGGTCCTTTCGTTGCCGAGTTTGAACAAAAAATGGCCAGTCGTGTGGGCAAAAAATACGGAATTGCAGTTAGCTCTGGAACTGCTGCGCTGGATATCGCTATTGAAACATTAAAACTTGCTCCTGGTGATGAAGTCATAGTGCCTTCATTTACTATTATTTCTTGTATTCATCAAATTTTGCGTTGCGGCGCAACACCGATCTTTATTGATTGTGACATCAACTCCTGGAACATGACCGTTGAAGATGTCGAAAACGCAATTACGCCTTTTACAAAAGCCATTATGGCTGTCCATATTTATGGTTTACCCGTTGATATGTTAAAACTAAGCGCCTTAGCTGAACAGCATAAGATACCAATCATTGAAGATACATCACAAGCAATAGGGCTCAATTGTCATTCAAAACCATGCGGCTCCTTTGGAGCAATAAGTACTTTTAGCTTTTACCCCAACAAACATATAACCACTGGTGAAGGCGGCATGCTGCTGACAGATTGCCCTGACTTAGCGGAACGGGCTAAATCGCTAAGAAACTTATGCTTTCAGAAAAAACAGCGTTTTGTGCATGAAGAGTTAGGTTGGAATTATCGAATGACAAATTTACAAGCTGCCCTTGGAATTGCCCAACTTGAACAACTTGACGAGTTTATCATTAGAAAAAAGCAAATCGGCGTTTTTTATCAAACAGAGCTTGCCAACCTTGATAATTTACAAAAACCGCTTAAAAAATTGGATTACGCAGAAAATATCTATTGGGTTTTTGGGCTGGTCGTCAATCAAACCAATCGTCACTCCGCAGCTGAAATTATGGAAGCGCTTGGCCAACAAGGTATTGGAACAAGACCATTTTTTTGGCCTCTACACTTACAACCAGTATTGAAACAGTTTGGTATTCAGCCTAAAAACGCGTTACCTAATAGTGAATTGATTGCTCAGAATGGATTTTATTTGCCAAGCGGTTTATCCTTGACTGATGAACAAGTCGAAGATGTTGTCAGTATCGTGAAAAAGGTTATTCAATGAGTCAGTTTAATGATTATGCACAATATTATGATCTACTTAACGCAGAAAAAAATTATACTGCTGAAGTTGATTACATTTGTTCACTCATTAATCGATATAAAACAAATTGTTCAAATATTCTAGAAATTGGAGTAGGAACTGGACGCCATGCTGAACTTCTAACAAAACAAGGCTATGCTGTTTCAGGTGTTGAGAAGTCTGAAAAAATGGCTGTTATCGCTCAAAACAGAAATCCTGAAATGAATATTCAGTGTGTCAATATGAGCGAATTCCAATTTGACACTCAGTTCGATGCAATATTATCACTATTTCATGTAATGAGTTACCAAACCGATACCAATGCCTTACTTAAAACATTCATGAATATTCGCCAACATTTAAATAAAGATGGAATATTCATTTTTGACTGTTGGCACGGCCCTGCGGTACTTAGTCAGCAACCTCAAGTGAAAATACGCAAGGCAGAAAAAGACCAATTACATATCACTCGATTAACCACTCCTATATTAAAGAGTGATGAAAACATTGTTGATGTCCACTTTGACTTTATTATTAAAGACAATGAAAAATATTCTGAAATGTCTGAACTACATAGTATGCGATACTTCTTTAAACCTGAACTCGAGCTTTTACTCGTAAGTCAAGGACTCTCAATTATTGCTGCTGAAGAATGGTTAACAGGTAAAGCTCCCGACCTTTCAACTTGGGGTGTTACTTACATTATTAAAGCAGTTAGTTAAATCTTGTGAAGAAAATTCTTATTATATTTCCAGATGAATGGATTGCTTACTCTCCATCAATTCTTAATTTATCAACTTATCTAACGACTAAAAAAAAAGTAGAAGTTAACATTATCTGTTTCGATAATGGTCGATATCCAATTGATACTCAATCAATTGATGCGTCAGTTCATATCATTAAAAACTCCAGATTGAAAAATGCGTTACTTTCTGTAGTCAAGCTACATCAATGGTACAAGAAAAAACTGATAAAGAAAAAAGCTTCGCAAATAAAATTTGATGTGATTATTGGCGTTGATCTGCTAGGAGTTAAAACAGCATTAGAAACTCATTCCAGTGCTCACTTATTCTCACTAGAAATCAAGAAAAGTGACTTTTTACTTAATACATCGAATAGTCAAATAAAATCAATCGCGATTCAAACGCAAGAACGTTATAACTATCTTTTTGAAAACCAGAATAGAAATACCTATTATATCCAAAATGCACCTGATTATAATTCCGATATTCAACCATCTAATTATAAAACTGGCGATCAGCTAAAAGTGGTCTGTTTTGGTAATTTGATACCTCAGCATGGAGTATTTCAGTGTATCGATTACTTAAATTTTGATCCCGATTCAAACTTAACCTTAACAGGTAGATTGTCAAGTAAATTTGAAAGTAAAATAAAAACTCAATACGCACAATTAATTGAGAAAAATAGACTTATTCTCGATAAGAACTATATACCGCAATCAGAAGTCATCCAATATTTAGCAAACTTCCATATTGGTTTATGCTTCTATGATTTTAACCTTATTAAACAAGATGATTTTAATTACATATCATCTCCCTCAGGAAAACTTTTTAATTATTATGCCGCTGGTATGCCTGTAATAGCCAATGATATTCTCGGACTTCAATCTGTTAATGAATTTAAAGCGGGTGTATTGTTAAAAGAAGTTAATGGGGAAAGTATAAAACAGGCTATCAATACAGTCAAAAGTAACTATCAGTCGTATCAACAATCAGCAATCAACGCAGCCAAGCACTTTGATTTTTCTAAAGCGGTACCCCCCTTTGCTGAAATGCTATTAAAAGACATTAATGATTAAGTGATGCCTATAAAAATGAAAATAATTATTTTATGCAAACAAAAACCACAGGGTCGATGTCTATATGAAAGACCTTATGGGCGATTTTTTCATTTAGCTGAAGGTTTATCAAACAAAGGTCATGAGGTCCATTTTATTTTGACAAATTATTCAAATAACCAAGTCAAAAGTAAAAAAGTTGGAAACCTATTAATTGACTCAGTGGGAATAAAGAGCAACCCATTAAAAAGCTATCAGTTTGCAAAATCAAAAGCTTCGATGATTCATCCCGACTGGTTTATCGGTTTTTCTGATACCTATTACGCTATTATGGCCAGTAGACTAGCTAACCAGTTTAATTGCCAAAGCTTAATCGATGCCTATGATAACTATGAAAGTTATATACCTTGGTTAAAACCTTTACATTGGCTTTATAGAAAATCGTTAAAGCAAGCTAATGCAATTACTGCTGCTGGCCCTGAATTATTAAAAAAAATGATATCATCACCGAATAAAACAACTAAAACCGCAGTGATTGAAATGGCTGCCGATTCAATTTTTACTCAAAAAGATAAAGCAGAATGCCGAGAAAAACTTAACTTACCTCAAAATAAAATTCTCATTGGCTATTGTGGTTCTTTACACCCCAATAGAGGTATTGATGTATTATTTAAAATAATAAAACAAATTCATCAGTTAACAACCAGCATTCAATTTGTCTTCTCTGGCAGAAAAACAGAAGAATACAAACGTCACAAAAACGTAACTACTCTAGGCTACGTTGACGATGAATTAATGCCTGACCTATACGCCAGTTTAGATTTAATTCTATCAATCAATAAAAACTCTGCTTTTGGCAATTACAGTTACCCAGTAAAAATATACGAGGCGCTATCATCTGGAATTCCAGTACTTGCTTCATCTACACCATCAACTCAATTTGTGCTAAAACAAAATACTCGCTGTTTAGTTGAAAAGAACTCTGAATCAGAATTTGTCGGGCGTATTTTAGCTTTTGTGCAAGAACCTTATGAAATAACACCAATGCTCAGCGGCTGGACAAAACAAATAGACGATATTGAGCAGTTATTGAGAAATTAAGAGTTAAGCGATTTAAGATACCACTGATAAGTTGAATCCAACCCCTGTCTTAATTTAATTGAAAACTTCCAACCTGTTTTTTGGATACGAGAAATATCGAGCCTTTTCCTTGGTACTCCCTCAGGTTTACTAGTATCAAAAAGCACTTCCCCTTCAAAACCAACTACGTTCACAATTAATTGCGCTAACTCTGTAATACTCACTTCTTCGCCGGTACCAATGTTTATATGTGATAGCATTGGTGTTGTAAGCTCTCGATATTCTTGCTCCGGTAAGCCCATTACATGAATAGAAGCTTCTGCCATATCATCAACATACATAAATTCTCGATAAGCTTTCCCGCTCCCCCAGATAATAACACGGTCAAGTTTTTCTTCTTTTGCCTGATGAATTCTTGCAATTAATCCTGGGATCACGTGTGAGTTTTCAGCGTGAAAATTGTCAAAAGGCCCGTAAAGATTAGTTGGCATAACACTCCGATAATCTCTGCCATATTGTCGATTGTATGACTCACATAATTTTATACCTGCTATTTTGGCAATAGCATATGGCTCATTGGTGGGCTCTAAATAACCATTTAATAATGACTCTTCCTTAATAGGTTGTGGTGCTAAACGAGGGTAAATACAAGATGAACCTAAAAACAGTAATTTTTGTACGCCAGATAAATGAGCATAATGGATCAAGTTATTTTGAATGGTCAAATTTTGATAGATAAACTCTGCTGGATATTGATTATTAGCCCAGATCCCACCGACTTTTGCAGCAGCAATATAAACTTCATTAAATTGATTGTTTTTAAAAAAATGTTCAACTGCTTTTTGATCAAGCAAATCAAGTTGGTTTCGTGTTTGAACAACAATTTCTGAATCAGCTTGCTCAACTAATTTACTTTTAATTGCTCGTCCTACCATCCCTTGGTGACCAGCAATAAATATCTTCTTAACCACCGCTAATTTCCTTGATTTAAATTAATATCGTAACCGTGTTGTTTCAACAATCGGTTTCTTTGTGCCTCTTGCAAATCATGCTCAACCATTTCTTTAACCAATTCATCAAAACTTAGTTTTGGCTCCCACCCTAGCTTCTGTTTTGCTTTTGAGGGATCTCCCAACAAGGTTTCTACTTCTGCTGGACGATAATATCTTGGATCAACTTTTAAAATGACATCACCAACTTTTATTCCAGGTGAATCTTTACTATTTACCTTGACCACACTTGCAATTTCGTCAACGCCCTCACCGTTAAACTCTAATTCAATTCCTAATTTAGAGGCTGCGAGAATAACAAAATCTCTAACCGAATGTTGCTCTCCTGTCGCAACCACATAATCGTCAGGAACATCTTGCTGTAACATCAACCACTGCATTTCTACATAATCTTTAGCATGCCCCCAATCTCTTTTAGCATCTAAATTACCTAGATAAAGAATTGACTCTAAACCTTGTGAAATATTAGCTAATGACCGGGTAATCTTCCGAGTGACAAATGTCTCACCTCGGCGATAAGATTCATGATTAAAAAGAATACCATTACAAGCAAACATACCATAGGCTTCTCTGTAGTTAACGGTAATCCAATAAGCATAAAGTTTTGCAACACCATAAGGCGAACGAGGATAAAAAGGAGTATTTTCTGTTTGTGGTGTTTGTTGAACCAAACCATAAAGCTCAGAAGTCGACGCTTGATAAAAACGACATTTTTTTTCTAAACCTAAAAAACGAATTGCTTCAAGCAACCTTAACGAACCAAGAGCATCCACTTCAGCGGTATACTCAGGACTCTCAAATGAGACAGCAACATGTGATTGAGCACCTAAGTTATATATTTCATCGGGTTGAATATCATTAATAATACGGGTCAAATTAGAAGAATCCGTCAGGTCTCCATAGTGAAGAAAAAAACGTGGGTCTTTTTCATGTTGATCTTGGTAAATATGATCAATACGTTGAGTATTAAAAGAAGAAGATCGTCTTTTAATACCATGTACAAAATAGCCTTTTTCTAATAAAAGTTCAGCCAAATAAGAACCATCTTGCCCGGTAATACCTGTAATTAATGCTACTTTTTTCAATTTAATAATCTCTATTTATTTTTGTCATCAGCTCAATGATGTACTCTCAATAATTTCTTGATAATCTGAGATAACACTAGGCCAGTCAAACTTTTCTTTTGCACTAACATTCCCGGCCAAAGCTAACCGTGACATTAACCCTGTATCAGAAAATACTATTTGTATTTTATCCGCAAGTGCAACAGCATCACCCGCAGTAAACATTAGACCATTAATGTTATCTTGCACAACATCTTTTACTGCTTCAAGATCAGATGCAATAACAACGCAGCCACACCCCATTGCTTCTACAGCAACTAATCCAAGTCCTTCTTGGTCACCGCTTTGCGAAATAACGGATGGCATAACAAAAACCAAATGCTTGTTAAGTATACTCGGTAAATATTGATTCGCTTTTGCACCTAAAAATTGAACCTGGCTGGTTATATTGAGTGACTCAACTTGAGCTTCCAGAAATTTTTGTAACCCACCGGAACCAATAATATTTAAATTAAATTCTAAGTTCTTTGACTTAAGTATAGATAAAGCCTTGAATAAAACAGGTAATCCTTTTTTCTCTGCCAGACGCCCGACAAAAACCAAGCCCGAGCGTTCTTCAACAGTAGAATGGTTAATAAAAGTATTTGTTAAGTCAACGCCCATTGAACGCACAAAAATTGACTTATTAGTATTAACTCCGAGTGTATCATAACAATATTTTTTCATTGTAGAGCTGACAACTATTACCGAATCAGCTTCTTCTAACACCCAACGTTTTAGTCGATTAAGCAACCTGCTATTTAAACCATAAAGATCCCCTCCATGAGAAGTAACAATAACTTTAACAGGCAACCTAAAGAGCTTTTTACACAATATAGCAATAATTCCCTGAGGGATAATCCAGTGAGCATTAATAATATCAGTTTTATCTTTTTTAACTTGACGAAGCGTCGCTAACATTTGAGCCAACAGAAAAAAAGGGATGAGTAAATAGTTAAAAAAGTTGAACTTTAAATTTTCTAGAATACCACTACCATAAATAAGATTTTCTAGTCGAGATAAAAAATACGGATAACGCTTAACATATACTCCTTCAAAGTTTTCTTCTAAAAGACTACTTTTACCTCTTGGCGCTAACACTGTTACCTGATATTTTTGTTGAAGGTGTTTAGCCAAGTAATAGATAAACCTTGGCTGAATATCTTGAGAGTTCAGAGGAAATGTTGTAGTTGTAATTAAAATTTTTTTCACCCATTCCCCACTTTAAAAGTCAGCTAATTATGAAACTATCGCATACACCGGTTATATTTAAACCTAATCTCGCCGACTATTCATAAAAATCAACGTATTGATCTGCTCTGAAACCAAACCAATCAAAAAAATGATAACTGAGGTGGTAAACAAAATAACGCTCATATTAGTTAATTGACCCGCAGTGATAAACGTATACATATAATAAAGCGTCGCGGTTAAAAACATAAAAAAACTGAAAGGAGTAAATACTTTTAATGGTGAATAAAGTGTGCCAACTTTAAAAATAATCAATAAAAAGCGTAATCCGTCTTTCACTGGACTAATGTGACTCTCACCAATACGATCGGGAGAAATCGATTCGTAGCGGTAGCCTATTTGATAACCTGCTCTGAGAAACGCAATGGTAATAGTCGTTGGATAAGAAAAACCATTCGGCAGTAAGTGTATGAATTCGCAAAACTTATCACGATAAACACAACGTAAACCTGAAGTTAAATCTTTGATTGGATAGCTAGTAATGAGCGAAGCAAAAGAGTTGTAAAATGTATTCGCTAATAACCTTGCCTTACTGGCTTGAGAGTGGCTCTTTCTTGCTCCCACAGCCATATCATAGCCTTCAGCGAGTGTTTCCAGTAAATGGCCAACAGATTCAGGGTTATGTTGAGCATCGGCATCCATAAAGCACAAAATTTCTCCACTTGCCTTTCTAGCGCCACTTTTAATCGCAGCACCATTACCTCTTGAATGCTTATGAGATACAACAACAGCTCCCAAATCACGACAAATAGACTCAGTCTCATCAGTTGAACCGTCGTTAACAACCACTATTTCTAATAGGTCAGGATACATGTCATACAATGAAGGGAGCAGAATTTTTAAACTCTCCGCTTCATTTTTGGCAGGTATAACAATGCTGGTTTTGTGCAACATTTTATCTTATTCCCGTTAACAGTAAATTTAAGCCCCACTTAGCAAGGTGGTCATAAATGTGATGTAAGTTATCAATTTTAGCGTATATCTATTTGTTTTTTAATAAAAAAGATGAATTTTCTTCGTGTTGCAATTATACTCAGGGTAATATTATGCATAGAAAGGCACTATTGTGCATAGATTAGCTTAAAACTCGCAATTTTGAGTATTTAAATTAAAATCTAATAATTATATAAAAAACTATTTATTTGAGAGCTATGGCGGCACCACAAACTAATATAGTACTAAGCGGACTTGCACGTAGATTAATCCATGATGAATTTCTGGATGAGTCAACGGCATTAGATGCGATCAGTAATGCCCAAAAAAATAAGCAAAACTTAGTTTCCTATCTAGTTAATCATAGTTTGGTAGACTCTTTATCTATTGCTGTTGCAGCCTCAATAGAGTTTGGTGTTCCACTCTTTGACTTACATGCAATTGACAAAGAGCAGATACCAACTAGTGCAATTAGTGAAAAGCTCATCAATAAACATAATGCGCTTCCTCTATTTAAACGAGGAAAGAGACTCTATGTCGCAGTCTCCGATCCAACTAACTTATCAGCTTTAGACGAGTTTAAATTCCATTCAGGTTTGACAACCGAAGCTATTTTGGTTGAAGAGTCAAAACTTTCCTCATTAATTACTAAGATTATCGAAGAAAAAGAAAGCGAAGAATTGGGCGACTTTGATGATGCCGACTTAGATAACCTTGACCTTGATGGTGGAGAAGAAGAAAAGCAAGATGAAGATGCTGACTCAGCAACGGATGATGCCCCCATTGTCAGGTTCGTCAACAAAATATTGCTCGACGCGATTAAGAAAGGCGCTTCTGATCTTCACTTTGAACCCTATGAAAAGAAATATCGAGTTAGGTTTAGAATTGATGGCATATTATCCGAAGTGGCTGGCCCGCCAATTACGTTAGCAACTCGAATATCAGCCCGACTCAAAGTTATGTCTCGTTTAGATATTTCAGAAAAAAGGGTCCCACAAGATGGCCGAATAAAGCTAAAACTCTCACGTAATAAAGCCATTGATTTTCGTGTAAGTACTCTTCCGACTTTATTTGGAGAAAAAATTGTAATGCGTATATTGGATCCAACCAGTGCGCAATTAGGAATTGATGTTTTAGGCTATGAAGAAGAACAAAAAGCACTGTTTATGGATGCCATTCATAAACCTCAAGGCATGGTGTTAGTAACAGGCCCGACTGGTAGTGGTAAAACGGTATCTCTATACACGGCGGTCAACATCATCAACACACCAGAAAGAAACATATCAACGGCAGAAGATCCTGTGGAAATCAATCTGGAAGGTGTTAATCAGGTCAATGTCAACCCTAAAGCAGGTTTAACATTTGCCTCGGCATTAAGAGCTTTTCTACGTCAAGATCCAGATATTGTGCTAGTTGGTGAGATTCGAGATCTAGAAACAGCAGAAATTGCTATTAAAGCAGCCCAAACAGGACACTTAGTATTATCTACACTTCACACCAATAGTGCACCAGAAACACTAACACGGATGGTCAACATGGGAGTTGCACCTTTTAATATTGCGACAAGTGTCAACCTTGTTATTGCCCAACGTCTGGCAAGGCGTTTATGTGAAAATTGCAAACAAGAAGTGTCTTTACCCGATGAAGTACTGACTAGTGCAGGATTTCAAGCAAAAGAAATTGGAAGTTTTAAAATATTTGAACCAGTTGGTTGCGATAATTGCACAAATGGTTATAAAGGTCGTGTGGGGGTCTATCAGGTAATGAAAGTATCTGAAGACATGGGACGTATCATTATGGAAGGTGGTAACGCTATTGATATTGCAGATCAAGCAGCAAAAGAAGGTGTAAATGACTTGCACCGCTCTGCACTATTAAAAGTTATACAAGGTGTAACCTCCCTAGAAGAAGTTAGTCGCATCACTCAGCATTAATTTGGCAGGATTTAACATATGGCTGTTCAAGCAATCAATAAAGAACGAAAAGCAACCTCAAAACGCTCTAAAGCCGCAAAAGCACCTAAACAGTTTAATTTTTCCTGGGAAGGCGCAGATAAAAAAGGCCAGAAAGTCAAAGGTGAAATGTCAGGAGAAAGCTCTGCCATCATCAAAGCACAATTAAGAAAACAAGGGATCAGTCCCATAAAGGTTGCTAAAAAAGCTCAACCTTTATTCGGCGGCGGCAAAGGGAAGCCAGTCACACCGTCCGATATCGCATTATTTTCTCGTCAAATAGCGACTATGATGAAAGCTGGCGTGCCATTAGTACAATCTTTTGACATTATAGGACGAGGCCATGAAAAGCCATCGGTCCAAGAATTACTGCTTGGTGTAAAAACGGATGTAGAATCGGGTAATACCATGGCAGATTCTCTACGAAAACACCCGAAGTATTTTGATGATCTCTTCTGTGACTTAGTTGATGCTGGTGAGCAGTCCGGTTCATTAGAAGGCATGCTCGACAGAATTGCGACTTATAAAGAAAAGACAGAAGCCCTAAAATCAAAAATTAAAAAAGCATTAACCTACCCCATCGCGGTTGTGCTTATCGCTGTGATTGTTACCGCCATATTATTAGTTAAGGTGGTTCCTTCATTCCAAGAAGTATTCCAAAGCTTTGGTGCAGATTTACCAGCTTTTACTCTCATGATTATAGCCATGTCGGAGTTTATGCAGAAATATTGGTGGATGTTCTTATTTGGAACAATCGCCTTTATTATGGTTTATAAACGAATGTTACTGGCCTCTAAAAAACTGCGAGATAGACAAGATAAAGCCCTCCTAAAAGTCCCTGTAATTGGTGTTATTATGCATAAAGCCGCGGTAGCCCGTTATGCAAGAACCCTTTCGACTACTTTTGCAGCTGGTGTCCCGTTAGTGGAGGCTTTAGATTCTGCTGCTGGAGCATCTGGTAATGCTTTGTATAGAGATGCGATTCTAAAAATCCGTGACGATGTAACCACGGGTATGCAAATGAACCTTGCTATGTTATCTACAGGCGTATTTCCTAATATGGTTGTACAAATGGTGGCAATTGGTGAAGAATCTGGTTCAATCGATGCAATGCTATCAAAAATCGCTGATATTTATGAACAGGAAGTCGACGATGCCGTTGATGGTTTAAGTGCATTGTTAGAACCGATGATTATGGCTATATTAGGAGTCTTAGTGGGTGGTTTAATTATCGCAATGTACTTACCGATATTCCAACTTGGTGGCGTTGTTTAAAAACAATTTTTCTATTATTACAAACCCAGGCCAAATTAAAACTAAATTTGGCCTAATTTACGCTCTGAATCCATGAATCAAATAATACAAGCCTTCGAGTACTACCCTACCGTTCTTATCTTATCTTCACTAATTTTTGGACTGCTTGTAGGTAGCTTCCTTAATGTGGTTATTTTCCGATACCCGATTATGCTATTTCGCGAATGGGAAACAATGGCTAAAGATGTACTAACAGAGAGGGGCTTTCAATTAATCCCCCCTAAAAAACCTATCGATCAATACCCCAATAATTTTAATTTAGTTGTCCCTCGTTCCGCCTGTCCTGAATGTAAGCATCAAATCACAGCATTCGAAAATATTCCTGTGATCAGCTATCTATTTTTACGAGGAAAATGCCGAAACTGCAAAACATCAATTTCTATTCGTTACCCATTTATCGAACTACTAACAGGCATATGCTTTGCTTTATGTGCCTATCAATTTGGATTTGGCTGGCCTCTGCTGTTTTCACTACTTATTACCGCTTATTTGATTGCCATGAGCTTTATTGATATTGACCATCAGATTTTACCTGACAACATGACTCTTCCGCTAGTTTGGTTAGGGCTGTTGTTAGCAAGTCAATCAACCTATATCAACTTAACCGATGCTCTTATTGGAGCCGCAGCTGGCTACCTTTCACTATGGAGTGTTTTCTGGTTATTTAAACTGGCTACAGGCAAAGAAGGTATGGGCTATGGTGATTTTAAACTGCTTGCAATGATTGGTGCACTAGTTGGCTGGCAAAAAATAGCCATTGTCATTATTCTTTCTGCGGGAGTTGGTGCAATTATTGGTGGAGGTTTGCTCCTTATTCAGAAAAAAAACTCTCAAACCAAAATCCCTTTTGGTCCTTACCTTGCTACAGCCGGTTGGATTACTTTCCTATGGGGTGATCAGTTGCTCGAATTTTATCTACAGTTTTCTGGACTCAGATAAACATCTAGAAAGGCTTGGTTAATCAATGAATCAACTCAGAATAGGCTTAACAGGTGGAATATCATCGGGTAAATCATCGGTTAGTCAATTATTTAAACAACATCAAATAACATTGATTGATGCCGATCAAATTGCTCGAGATTTATTCGCACCAAACGCGCCTTTACTAACCTCTCTAAAAAATAAATTTGGTGATGATATATTTTTCTCCAATGGCGAACTGGATCGAAAAAAACTCGGAAAAATAGTGTTTAACTCAAAAGAAGATTTAGCTTGGCTAAACCGTTTAACTCACCCCAAAGTAGCAGAGAACATAGAGCAACAACTAGCCGCCGCAATATCTCCTTATGTTATTTTGGATATTCCACTTCTAATTGATAAGTCAGGACAAGTACCAGCTCACTTAGCCAATTTTATCGATCGAATTCTGGTTGTTGATGTCACAGAAGAAAATCAAATCAACAGACTTTGTGCAAGGGATAACCTATCAAAAGCTGACGCCCAGTCAATAATAGCGAACCAATCAACTCGAAAACAAAAACTAGCACTTGCAGATGATATTATTGATAATAATGGCGATTTTAATCAACTTGAAACTCAGGTAGAACAACTTCATAATTACTACCTTACGCTAAGTGATAATTAGCGAGGAGAGCACGTGCCAACAACAAATCATAACGATGATAAGCCAAAGCTTATTTTTGAATACCCAGCCAAACCTCAAATACGAAGTTTTTTACGCTTAGAAGCCTTGTTTCAACAGTTTGAACGCAACCGTTTAGCCACCCATAAAGACAACCACTACTACGCTTTAAAAATTTTATTTGAGATATTAGAAATACTCGAACATGGTGATACTCGTTCAGAACTGACAAAAGAACTTTCAAGACTGGCCGATCAATTTACCAACCTCAAGCAGAGTCCAGAAGTTGACTTAAAGAAACTTGACAATTTTTTGGTTCAAATAAACCAACTAAAGCAATGGGTTTTCAATTATGAAGGTAAGTTTGGAGATAAACTACGAAAACATTCATTTATTGAAAATGTAAAACATCGCACCAGTATTCCTGGCGGAGCTTGCCAGTTTGATAGCCCCGAATTATTTTTATTTCTTAATAAAGATTTTTCGTTTAGACAACAACAATTACAAAGTTGGATTGAAAGTATAAAAGGCATAAAAACAAGTGTTGAAGTTATTTTAAAAATTTCTCGAGATACCACCCAATGGAAAACTCATACAGCCCCAATGGGGACCTATTTAATTGAAACAGCAGATATTTCCCTTCAGTTAATACGTGTTAGGATCCCTAATGAAAATAATTTATTTCCTGAATTTAGCTGTGGAAAACACCGTAGCACTATTATTTTTAAGTACTTTGATGAACAACACAAAAAAACGCCTTTCCAAGAACCAATAGACTTTGAGCTAGCTTGCTGTTTATAAAAAAAGCCACAAAGTGGCTTTTTTATTAAGTTGATTTTAAGTGAGTTACTGCTTTAATTGCTGACGAAAACCTAGCGCTCCAACCAATCCTATCAATAACCAAGCAAACGAGCCGCCACCATGCCCATGGCTATCTGAATCATGATCATGATGGATCGGATCAACCTCAACAGTTGAATCATAATGGTAATCATAATCTTCCGATTCAATAGCAAGCTGTGACAAAGAAGAAAAATCTTGTGCAGCATTCGCTAATACCTGTCCTGTTCTATTATCAACTAATTGAATTTCAACATCATACCAACCGGCAATGTAGCCCCCTTGTAATATAAGATCAATAATTTCTGTTTGATTACCTAGTGTAAAACTCTCTGTTGTTACCACATTTGACTCAAATGTATTGGTGTTAGTTAAAATAACTTTTGCGTAAACTAGCCGACCAGCATTAAATGTATCAATATCATATTCCAGAGTTAATTTGGTATAAAAGCCATCAGCATCTAGGTCACCAGAAAGTTCCGAAGCAACATAAGTTATCAGTGTATTATCACTATTTAACTCGTGCTCATTATCCTCTAATGGAAATGCTGATAAACTCCCAAACTCGTCAGGTCCGACGGTATCAACCACACCAGAATAACCAGACTCAAACAAATCAATCAAAACATCGTAATTATCAGTAGGAAAACCGTAGTTCAATTTGGTTGAAACCGTATAATAATCATCACTATCATTGGCATGAATAGTAAAAACATCCGTTGTTTCATAAAGTACCCATGGTCCTCCATTTTTGCTTAGGTAAAGTTCTGCAAATACATCCGCATAACCGCCAGAAAAGTTAGCATCAAAGTTAACCGTAAACTCACTGAAATAACCATCTCCATCATGATCATAATCTAAACTAGTCCAGACACTATCAATTAAAAAACCAGCTGCACGCGCAGAAGTACTAGCAACATACGATCGATATTTTGCCGAAAGTTTCTTTTGACTTTGCTTAGCCTGTAATTGCGGTCTTTTTTGTTTATTAACCGTCTTACGCTTTACTTCTGTAATTCCCGTATTCACATGAGTAGGAGACTGATTAGCCATTGCACCTTTTGAGGATGCTTGAGAGTGCGCCACACTAGACTCTAATTTGTTCTCGGTCGCAGCAATCGCAGAAAAGTTTAATAATAACGCTGATACCAACCAATATTTCTTCATTGTTCTCTCCGCTAGATTTGGATACTAAGACCATTTAATCATCCAATGACTGAACAATGCCTGAATAAACCTAAAACCAACCAAACAATCGAAATAGCAATAAACAATTCCCCCATCAAAATGCTAGAATAACGTTCAATCTATACCTTGATATAATACAAAACAGCTGTAACTTGGAGTAATAATGAAAATAAAATTGATAATTGGGATATTTTTAAGCTTATTTATTGTCGGTTGTCACTCAGAAAAAGCAAACGAGACATTAGAGCCACCGCCCCAAACAGTTAATGCCAAACCTCCCCAAAAAACATTATCTAACCCACGGTTCGGTATTTATAAACAAGTAAAGTTAACAGCTGATCTTTCTCATTTAAGCGCTCAACAAAAACAAATGATTGCTCTGCTCATTGATGCTTCCAAGATTATGGATGATCTTTTCTGGAAGCAGGCATATGGCAATAAAAGTGCACTGTTAGAAAGCATACAAGATCCAGACACAAGAAAATTTGCAGACATTAATTATGGTCCTTGGGACCGGCTTGATGGAGACAAACCATTTGTAAACGGGTATTCAGAAAAGCCACTTGGCGCTCAATTTTACCCTACCGATATGGATAAAACGGAGCTAACAAATGCTAAACTTGCAGATGCTCAATCCCTTTATTCAATTATTAAACGCAACACTGATGGCGGCCTTTATTCTGTTCCATTTCATGTTGAATTTAAAGCAGAGTTAACTCAAGCAGCCGAAATACTAAAAAAAGCGGCAAAACTAGCTGAAAATCAGGAGTTTAGTCACTATTTACAATTACGGGCAGATGCACTTTTGACTGATCAGTTCCAAAAAAGTGACTTTACCTGGATGGATATGAAAACCAACCCTATTGAGTTAGTGTTAGGTCCAATTGAAACCTATGAAGATCGTCTGTTTGGTTACAGGGCCGCTTATGAAGCCTATGTTTTAGTTAAAGATCAAAAATGGAGTGAGCAATTGACAAAGTTTGCTGCTTTTTTACCTGAACTACAAAAAGGACTGCCAGTAGCCGATCTGTATAAGCAAGAAAAACCTGGCACAAATTCAGATCTCAATGCCTATGATGTCATTTATTATGCTGGCCACAGCAATGCAGGCTCCAAAACCATCGCCATTAATTTGCCTAATGATGAACAAGTGCAACTTGAAAAAGGAACCAGGCGTTTACAACTAAAAAATGCGATGAAAGCAAAGTTTGATCATATTTTAATGCCAATAGCTAATGAGCTAATCGCTGAAGATCAGCGTAAATTCATTAAATTTGACGCCTTTTTTGCCAACACCATGTTTCACGAGGTCGCTCACGGTTTAGGAATAAAGAATACTATTAATGGTAAAGGTCCTGTTCGCAATAGTCTGAAAGAAACCGCTTCGGCCCTTGAAGAAGGCAAAGCAGACATTTTAGGACTCTATATGATCTCTAAGTTGTATGACTCAGGTGATATTACTAATGGAAAATTAATGGATAATTATGTGACATTTTTAGCAGGAATTTTCCGAAGTGTTCGCTTTGGTGCTTCAAGCGCACATGGGCAAGCTAATATGATCCGTTTCAACTACTTCAAAGAATCAGGAGCCTTTACTCGTAATGATAAAACAGGGCTATACCGAGTTAACTTTGATGCGATGACCATAGCCATGAACAAGCTATCAGAATTAATACTGACAATTCAAGGTAACGGAGACTATCAAACCGCTGTAAAATTACTAGAAAACAGTGGGATCATTAAAGTTCAATTAGAAAAAGACTTGCGACGACTAGAAGATGCGAATATCCCGGTTGATATTGTTTTCAAACAAGGTAAAGAAGTTTTAGGGCTTTAAATCTAAACCTCTATAATTAAACATTAAAAAAAGCCACGACTTAAGTAATACAACTTTGAGTCATGGCTTTTTAACTTAAAACGTTTATTTTAACACCTTATAGAGTAAATAAAGCGAGCTCATAGGTAGCTCAAATTTGTACACTCAAATAAAAGATTACTGCCAAATCAGCTTATCACCACAAGTTTCTCGCATTTTTTCCAAATAGCGCTTGTGTTCATCTATTTCATTATCACTCGCTTTGAGCACTTTAAATGCTTGTCTGTTTACAGGTAGCCTTCTAATACCGTCTTCATCACGATTAGCGGTTAAATAATCTTGACGTTGAGTTAAGGTCAAATCTGTTTGACCGCCAGTCATGGCTAAATAAACATCAGCTAAAATCTCCGAATCCAGTAATGCGCCATGAAGATCACGCTGAGAGTTATCAATAAAATAGCGTTTACATAGTGCATCCAGGTTGTTCTTTTGTCCTGGGTGCATTTGTCTAGCGAGAACCAGGGTATCAAGCACACCGCAATAGTCTTCGACTTTACCAAGTGAGCGATTTAATAAATTAAACTCATAATTTAAAAAACCAACATCAAAAGGCGCATTATGAATAACCAACTCAGCACCTTTGACATATTCTAAAAAACTGTCAGCAATGTCTTCAAAATAAGGTTTATCAGCTAAAAATTCATTGGTAATACCATGAACTTCCATTGCCCCGTCATCGACTTCTCTTCTTGGATTAATATAAACATGGAAGTGGTTGCCTGTCAGTCTTCGGTTAATTAATTCAACACAGCCAATTTCTATAATTCGGTGACCACGGCTAGTTTCCAATCCCGTCGTTTCCGTATCTAAAATAATTTGTCTCATCTGTATAAACTCCTATCTATCTGTTTTTTATTGTTTTTATTAGTCATTACAAATATTTCAGTGTTCTTTTATTGATAACGTTTAAATAACCAGCTTAAAATTGTCATTAAAGTCAGCGTAACAGCACCAGCCAACTTAAGTATGATACGGTATTGTATAGCTTTAGAGGCTAATTCCAAACTCAATTTTGGAGCTTTATATTTTGACATTGATTTAAAAGGCAATTCTGACATAACTCATTAGGTATAGAGACTTATAATAAAGCTAGGGTAATAAAAAATGGAAATAGACGTCAACATTCACACTTATAATACTTATGGTGGACACGCTACCCTTTCACTCATCGGGGACTTCTTGGAACTTAACAGCCCAAGTTTTGGCTCTTCAATAGAAGAGCTAGAAATCCATGTTTATTTCCAGGGTGGTCGAGCCAAAAGAACGCTTGAATCACTGTTCGATCAATACCACAATTTCCTCAAAGGCCTGCCAAGCACCAAATTCTATCGAAAAAAGAATCGGTTCGAATTAAACATCCTAAGTGAGCTGGGTGACTCTGGCTTAGTTAAGGGATACGGCCCTCCCAAACTTGGCTTGTTTGTCGATTGTGCTAAAGAAATTATCGATTCGTTAACGCTTTTAAAGCCAAAACTGAAGAAAAGCGACTTATTCGACTTCGACGCGTTTCTCTCATCTATGCAGAATAAGGTGAAGGATTTACCTGATACCGAAGAAAAGTTTGCACTCCTCCAACAGCAAATAGACGACGAAAGGCAGCGCAAGCGTGATTCGATGGATGAGTGGGATAAACTTGGCGTTGATTGGATTGATTACCACCCTAAAGCAAGAGAGATTCTCGACTCCCCTTTTTACTGGAACTGCGCAGATGATTTTGCGCCCAATGGAAATGATACTGGTGCGGATGTTCTTGGTTTTTATGAAGAATGGAGACCGAAGAATAAAAAGCGCTCTGCTATAAGCTTCTTTGACAGTTTAATGAGTGATTGGGAAGTATCTCTTCCAGTTGATGAGAGCGATGATTACGCCAGACAGACATACGAAGAATCTATTTTAGGTTTAGCATTTGCCCAGTTGAAAATTGACGGCACTTGCGAAGAAGAAATTGGCGGCCTAGCAATTCAAGCTATCGATGGCATGGAAATAAGATTAACCGAGTTACATAAGGACTGGGACTTATATGAGGAAAGGATAAAGACTCTGGAACTCATGAAACAAAAACTCAATGATACCACATTAGAGAAGCAATAGAGACATGGACCTAGCAGGAAGATTTGAAGATACGTTTTGCAATATTGCCATTGAAAAAGGCGATGGAAGCGCGAGTAATGATTCGGAGCTTTATGAAGAAATGAAGGATTATTGGGAGAAAAAGTGTATAAACAAATTGGAACTACTAACAGAATAATAACTTTAAGTTAGTAAAATAGCTAATTAGGAGTAGGATTTTGGTTGAATCTCACCCAAACCAGATAAAACTATACAGATTCCACATGTGGCTCTCTGGAGTCACATTCTTGCTTGCTGTTCTGTTCGTATATTGGACGTGGGGAGATATGACTCCTTCAGGAAAGGTAGGAATACCCATAACATTTTCACTTCCTGCAATCTTGCATTTAGCTCTAGCATATGGAAGTAAGCGTGGTAGTGAAATTTCGAGAAAGATTTCGGTCGGTGTTGGAGTATTGATGTTGCTTACTTTTCCGGTGGGGACAGTGTTAGCATTTAGTTTCTTACCATTAACCCAATGGAAAGGTGAGGCAGATGAGCTTGTTTCAACGGGCTCTTAACAGAACATTAAGTATATCGCTAGTTATGCATCAAAAAGGCTCGTAGCTTGGGATAAAGAGCTAGACCGCAAGGGAACTTAACCCCTGGCAGAGGATATACTGACGGTAGAAATCCACCTACTTCAACTCATCAATCCCTTTATTAGCTAATTCATCAGCCCGCTCATTTTCAGGATGTCCACTATGCCCCTTAACCCAACGCCAATCAACTTGATGACGAATATTTTGCTCATCAAGCGCTTGCCACAAATCAACATTTTTAACCGGTTTTTTAGCTGAGTTTTTCCAACCTCTCACCTTCCATCCCGTTAACCACTCCGTAATTCCCTTACGTACATATTGAGAATCGGTTGTCAAAACAACAACGCTTGGCTTTTTTATTGCCTGAAGCGCTTTAATTGCAGCAGTTAACTCCATTCTATTATTAGTTGTTTCGGCTTCACCACCATAAATTTCTTTAACATGTTTACCTGCACGTAAAATTGCTCCCCACCCACCTGGGCCAGGATTACCACGGCAAGCACCGTCTGTAAAAATACTAA
Source organism: Aliikangiella litoralis (assembly GCF_052495765.1). Next base: position 3,900,987 of record NZ_CP199292.1, read on the forward strand.
TTTGACTCAACTGTTAACCTTATTTATTTTATTACTAACTTTATTTTAGTTGCTCAAACCAATGCTCAACTTGAGACTTGACGCTCGGTTCTGCAAGCCTGGGAGGTACTAAGTGCTTATTTCGTCGCCAGCTTGGTCTAATTGGAGTTAAGGTTGACACCTTCTTCCGCGCCACGATTATATAGTAGCTACAAAAATAATCACAAAAAATTTGACCTAAACGTTTAACCCAGAAATAACTATGACTTTTTTGTAAACGATCATTAGTAACACTAATGTTAATAATCGACTCGGCCTCCAAACCTAATAACCGAAACCAATCACCAATTCGACCTCGACTAATATCCTTAAATTTATGTTCAGGTTTAACATTTCTTTGCTTTATTCTTTGGCTTATACCTTGCCAACTCAGTGGGTTACGTCCTATTAACACCACGACACCTTCAGGAATAAGAACTCTTTCAACTTCTCGTAAAACTTGATGCGGATTATGGCTTTGTTGCAAAACCCCCGGCAATAGAGCTAAATCAATGCTATCAGATGCTATTGGTAATTCTTCAAAATGACACTTAAGCGAAATGTTCTCACCTTCTTTACCAATAACCACTTGCTGTTTAATACATAAAGCATCACTGCACAATGTTTTAGCTAAAGACGAATACAAAAGAGCATGGTAGCCAAATACTTGAGCTAAAATTGGTGATAATTTGCCAGTAATTAAATCGATCCTGCTCTTTGATAAAAGAGGATACTTAATTGGACTGTTTATTCCACTCTTTTTAGACATGTAGCCTCCAGTGCAGTATTCCGCTAAAATATGTAACTAAACTCAATAATAGCCTAAGGTTTCCATGATAGCTATTACGCCTATTACGGCATTTAATGATAACTACCACTGGCTTATTCATAACGATAGCAGCGCTATTGTTATCGACCCAGGTGATCCTCATGTAGTAGACCACTATTTATTAGAAAATTCTCTTCAATTAGTCGCAATACTGATTACCCACCATCATTGGGATCACATAGATGGTGTCGAACAACTTAAAACAAAATACTCAGCTAAAGTTTTTGGCCCCGATACACACAAAATTGCTAATATTGATGTTACTTGTATCGAAGCTCAAAAAATTTACATTGAACAATTAGAACTCACTTTTCAGGTACTTTCGGTTCCAGGTCATACTTTAGATCATATCGCATATTTTGCACCATCAACGTCGGCTCATTTTAATTTATTATTTTGTGGCGATACGCTGTTTTCAGGTGGTTGTGGACGGCTATTTGAAGGAACACCAGAGCAAATGTGGCATTCCATTCAAAAATTAATGGCTCTGCCAGAGTCGACTCAAGTATATCCTGCTCATGAGTATACATTAGATAACTTAAAATTTGCTCAATCAGTTGACCCCAATAATCAAGAATTAAAAAACTATACGAAACAGGTACAAAGCCTAAGAAAGCAAGGCCAGCCGTCACTTCCCACTAGTATTGGCGTTGAAAAACAGGTTAATCCCTTTATGCGAGTTCTTGAACCTTCAATTATTAAATTCGCTCAACAACAAGGTAATCGGCTACACTTATCGCAAAATGATGTTTTTGCAGCAATAAGACATAGTAAAGACAAATTTTGAATGTTTATTTGACATAAGTCGCTGTAAAAAATACCATTTGCAGCCACTATTATCTTATAACAGTAATAAATAAAAGAATCACGAGGGTTACCATTTGAAGCTTAAGTTGTCTGTATTAGCTCTATCCTTTGCCCTAACGGCCTGTAAATCAATCGATTTTGCTCAAAATGATGAGCTGAATAATCGCGAGCTAGCAGCATCTGTAGATGCCAACCAGCCAGTAAAAACTGTTGCCCCCGAAATAGTCAGCCCGCCGAATTTTTTAGAAAGCTGCCTCTCAGAACAAACAGATGTAGTAGATCCTGAAGCTTATCTGGATGTATGGGAAAGAGTCAGTTCAAAGCTGAGTTTTGACATACCAGATAATAGACGTATCCGGGCTCAGCAATCGTGGTATCTAAAACACCCTGAATATATGAAAAGGGTTTCTAAAAGAGCTACACCTTATCTGTTTCATATTGTGGAAGAGCTCGAAAAAAATGGTTTACCTATGGAGTTAGCGCTATTACCAATAGTAGAAAGCGCCTTTGATCCCTTTGCTTACTCCCACGGTAGAGCTTCTGGTATGTGGCAGTTTATTCCAGGTACAGGTAAAAATTTCGGTTTAAAACAAAATTGGTGGTATGACGGCAGACGCGATGTTTATATGTCAACTCAAGCAGCCATAAAATATTTAAAGTATTTACACAAGCTATTTAAAGGTGACTGGCTACATGCTCTCGCGGCCTATAATTCTGGCGAAGGTAATGTTCGTAGGGCTATTCGGAAGAATAAAAGAAAAGGTAAAGCTACTGATTTTTGGTCTCTTCACTTACCTAAAGAAACAAAAGCATATGTGCCTAAATTACTAGCTTTAAGCGCAATATTAGCTAATCGTGAAAAGCATGCTGATTTATGGACACCAGTATCCAATTTACCTTACTTCGCACAAGTTTCTACCGAGTCACAAATTGATATTAGCTTAGCTGCAGCGCTTGCAGATATCTCAATGTCAGATTTTTACCAATTAAACCCTGCTTTTAATCAATGGGCAACTTCACCAAGTGGCCCTCATACAGTGCTAATTCCGGTAGAAAAAATTGAAAGCTTTAAACAAAATCTTGCCCAGATCCCTAAAGAACAAAGAATTTCTTTTAAAAAGTACAAAATTAGAAATGGTGACAGTTTAATTTCTATTGCCAAAAAGTTTGACACTAGCGTACAAATGCTAAGAGATAACAACTCTATTAGAGGTAATAACATTAGAGCGGGTAAAAGTTTATTAATTCCTGTTGCATCAGCAAAACGAGATCAATACCACAAGAGTACTCAACAAAGACTATTGGCCAAGCACAATACTAAAAGAAAAGGTCAAAAAATTACTTATAGAGTAAAGTCGGGCGATTCAATATGGGATATCTCTCGAAAATACAAAGTTAATATGAGAACGCTGGCCAAATGGAATAATATGGCCCCCACAGATCCATTGAAAATAGGCCAAAAATTAGTAATTTGGAGTAAGCAAGCTCCCAAATTGGCAAGCTTGTCTAACGGCAAAAAGAAGACCAAAAAAATACGCTACAAAGTTCGCCGCGGTGACTCGTTAGCCCGAATAGCGAGTAAGTTTAATGTTAGCTTGCACAGTGTTAAAAAGTGGAATAAAAACAAAGGCCAAAAGAAATACCTGCAACCTGGTGATTCGTTAACTTTGTATGTAGATATCACACGCCAGTTTTAATTTAACTGGCAAACCTCTACAGCCACAACAACCACGTATGTATTGTGGCTACCTTACATTATTAAAAAATGAATAATCAGGTTAGCAGAAACTAAGAGTCACTGCCCTTTCCTTCGAATACCATGTAAATATCTGAGCGATTATATACAGACTTCTCTAGCGGGTTTTCTTTTTCGACAAACCCCAGTTTTCTATATAAATTCAGTGCTGGTAGTAGCTTGCGGTTAGATTCTAAGTAAAGCACTTTAAAGTCTGTTGCTTGAAATTGATTAATAGCGGCTCTGGCTAGTTTTTCACCAATACCTAGTCCTTGATACTCATCATCTACCGACATTTTTGATAACTCAAGTTCTCCTCTATCATTAACAATTAAAGCAGCAGTTCCTATAATTTTTTGCTCCAAACGAGCAAACAGAACGAAACCTCCTTTAGCAATAATATAACTTTCAGGATCTGATAAGACCTCATGATCATGAGCTTCTACATAAAAATATTTCTCTAACCACTGTTGGTTTAACCGATAGAAATCTTCGACATAGTTCGAATCATAGTGAATAATTTCAACTAAATCACTACGCTGCTGCCTTTCAAGTCTCTCAACTCTTTCTTTTAATGACATTTTTTCAACTTCTCTTTCTATTAACTGAATATTATCTAATAAACCATAACTAGAAGTTTCAAGTATTCTTTTCATAACCGTTTCAAGGGAACACCATAATGGTTTAAGCCGATCGACTAATTCATATCCATTAGGTGTTAGGGCTAATAAGCGCCTACGTTCATCTTTAGCATCTATTTCATGATATAACCAGCCTTGAGATTCAAGCTTTTTACTCATTTGACTAATTGCAGGGTGGGTTTGCCCCATTAGTTCAGCTAAATGACTCACAGAAATAGTTTCATAAGTTGATAACAATTGAAGCAGTGGAAAACAACGTGATTGAAGGTTAACACCACGTGATTTATAAAGCTCATCGCTTTGTCGAAACAAAATTTCACTGAGTCGCTTTAGTCGAGAGCCAAGTGCTAGTAACCCCATTTCCTCTAAATTTTTCATATGTGTCACCGGTTATTCATTAAAAGCTAATATAAAGCCGCTTTTCACTTAAAAATAAACTCAGCTTATAAAGAATGACTTTTATAACAAGTACAGTTTACGTAAGCAGTTACGTAAAAACAAGCAAAAAAACTTTATACGAGGCAATGATTTAATCTATATTAAAGCCCCTGCTAAAAATCATTAATCACAATAATTCATTTGAGTTTCATAAGAACAAGTTTAGTTTGGCAAACAAACAATTGAAAAGCATCTTTTTGTTCCTGAGTAATATCAGGCCCGTTAATACCATTATCAGCATAAAAGCAGCCTATGACTTTATTTTCAACAATCAAGGGGCCCCATAAAGACTGAGTAACACCAAGGCGTCGATTGATTTTTTGCGTGGTCGCCCCTTTCTCTCTTAAATCACTTTGCAGAAGTATGTTTTTATTATTCATTACTTTTTGTTGAATTTCCGGTATATCTTGATGACAGCTAAAACTAAAGTTTTCTTTATTAAAACTCCCCTCTCTTTCAATAGCGTGTTTTGCCGAAATTCGACTCCTTTCAGGGTTTAACAATGCAACTAAAGCACAATTAAATCCCCCTCCACGTTGGATCCCTTCTAGCATTTGTTGCAAAATAACATTGATATCTAACGACTCTTGGACAATGACTGAAAGCTCTTGAATAATGTCAAGTTGAAGAATTTTGTCGATTTTTATCGATTGTGTTTCACTTGGCGAGCCAGCATTAATAGTCTTAGCTTGTTTAATATCAAGATTAAGACCCATTTTTTGTAAACTTTTTTGGGTTTCTTCGGTTGCAAAAACAATTTTTTCAGAAACAATATCTGGTTTTTTACCTGTATATCGAGAAATTGACTTAAGGTGTTTATCTACAGCTTTGTTAAGGCCTATAATTTCACAACTACTCGCAAAACTACTCCCAAGCAATATGCTGCGAATAGGGCTTGTCTCAGCATAATGTCCCCCTATCATGTCACCAATCATTGGCGCTATGTTCCAAGTTTGGCATAGGCCTAATGTTAGATCATTGAAGTAACAACCGAGCAAATCTCTTTCTTCACCATCTTTTAATGGATAAGATTTAACCAATTCACGATACAAAGGGTGTTTATTATCAACGGCTGAATAAACCGAAACCTCACCTAAACCTAAGAGTAAAGCAGATATAAAAATTTCTTCAGTATTTTTTTGACCGTGCATATGAGCAATTTGCTTTGCTTGAATCGCGGCATGAAAGCAACGAGACAAGAGCGCTTTTAAATGCTCTGATGCACCATTTTTCAAAAAAGATTCTATTAATAAACAACTGGCGCAGACTTCTTTGATTGATTTATGACCTAGTACTAAAATAGAACGGCTAATAGTTCTGATTGTATGACCCGTTGAATTAAAATGAGCACTATTAGCTAGCTTTAAAACCGAGGCTGTTAGGTTAGGATCTTTAAGGATTGTTCTTGCAAGTTCAGAAGAGTGTTTACTAGTATAGGCTTCAGCACTCGATAATGCTTTAATACTAGCACTAAAACTGGGTATTGAAGACTGTTTTAATAATTTAAGCCAGTCTTCTTTGTTGTTCGGATTATCAGCCATCTGAAGCTTATCTAACTTAAGTTTATTTAATTATAGACAAGCTCCAGCAAGACGTTGATTTTATTAAATATTAATTTCTAAATAAGACCTGTTCACGTTGGAACCACCAATTACAGAGAGCTAATAAAGCGCCAGCAATAATCGTTGTCGATATAAAAATGACACCTAACATACTCATATCAATCGTCCCCTTAAAGATTTCTTTGATCGCGAGAGACACATTGGTAATTGGAACCGCAGCCCAAGTCCAATCTAGCTTTACGCCAGGTAACATTGGAAGAAGAAGCGGTAGAAAAACTAAAATCATAAATGGTGACATATAATTTTGTGCTTCTTTAAATGTTCGAGCATAGATAGAAATACTTAACAGTACAGATGCAAAAATTGCAGCAATTGGAATAAGCATCAGGAACATTAACCCAACATCAGTCATTGATATACTGGAAAGTGATTCAAGTAATCCTGAAATCTTAGCACTACCGCTTGGTGGAATGAATTTTTCTAAAACGAGCTTACCAAAAATACCAGCAATTAAACCAAAGCTAATTAACGTCAGAAATATTGCAATAAACGAAGTAGAAAAAATGACTAAAAACTTAGCAAAAACTAATTGAAATCTTGGCACAGGTGTCAATAACAAAGTTTCAAGAGTTCCTCTTTCTTTTTCTCCAACGCCTAAATCAAGCGCTGGAAACATAGCCCCTTGCAACCCAATTAAAATGAGGATATATGGTAAAAAAGCCCCAATTACCTCCCCAATTGATTCCCGATTATCTGCCGTAGATTTTTTGGAAAGTTCAATCGGGTTCTTGATTGCATCTCCTTGCTCTTTTGAAATCCCAAGTTCAGCTAACCGTTTCTCAAGAAGTTCTGTTTCGAGAGGTTCGATCGTTTTGTTGACTCTTCTAAACATAAACGCACTTGTTGAAGCAGAGTCGTTGTAGTAAATATTAATCCGAGCCTTTAAACCTTCAGAAATTCGTTCAGAAGTATCATCAGGTATTTCGATTACAAACCGAACCTCTCCCTTATTAATCATTTCCTTAGCACTTTCTAAATCGCTAATTTCTTTACGATTAAATTTTTCATTACTAGTAAGCTTTGTAACCAACTCTTTATAGTTTGCCTCGCCAATTACAGCATAATCAAGTGACTCTTCAACAGCTTTCTTAGTAATTTTGCCAACCATAGCTGCAAAACCTATTAAAATGATTGGCATAATCAAAGTGGGTAAAAGAACTGTAAAAATTAATGTTTTTTTGTCTCTAGTTAGTTCGAGAAGTTCTTTAATATAAACTTTAAACATCTTAAGCCACCTCCTTTTCGCCCACTAATTGAACAAATGAATCATATAGGTTGTGTGTTCCACTAATATTTCTAAATTCATCTAAAGTACCGTTAAACTGTGCTGTTCCATTGTTAATAAGAACAACTCTGTCACAAAGTTTTTCAACTTCGTGCAAGTGGTGAGTAGAGAAAATAACAGGAACATTACTACCTTTATTAGATTCGATAAAATCTAAAATTGTTTTTGCTGAAATCACATCTAAACCTGTAGTTGGTTCATCTAATACAATCACTTCAGGTTGATGAATAACCGTTCGAGCTATACTTGCTCGCTGTTTCATTCCCGTTGATAAAGAATCTGCTTTTTTATCTGCAAAGCTATGGATATCGAGAAGCTCAAAAACCTTTGTAATTTCATTTTCGAGCTTTTCCTCAGACATGCCATGTAACCTGCCAAAATACTCAACATTTTCCCTAACTGTAAGACGATGATAAAGGCTTGTCGTACCCGATAAAAAGCCAATTCTTTTCCTCATCGCTACAGGCTGAGCAATCACATCTTCACCATTAATAACAATTTTTCCCTCAGTTGGCTGTAGCGCAGTTGATAACATCCTTAAACTGGTTGTTTTTCCTGCCCCATTAGGTCCTAGCAAACCCAAAACTTCTCCAGCATTACAATGAAAACTAACATCTCTAACCGCATTAAACCAATGACCATCTTCTCTAACATCTAATGACTCTTTTGGTTTCTTTTTGTTTTCTTTAATCGTTTTATTATCTAGCCTAAAACGTTTTTTTAAACTTTTAACTTCAAGCATATGAATTTCCTAACCCTAAATAATGACTTTTTATAGCACGAGTAGCACAAGTAACTTAAGTACAATGACATAGTCTTACTCTAAACGTTTTTATTACGAAAAACTGCCAATTTTTTATTATGGTAATATTTCATATAAATTAATTGAATATTTTCTTGGTTAAAACGATTAATTTGTAATAAATTCTCAAACCCACTGACTAACCCCTGTATTACCAATAAAAAGAAGGATTAAAACATTATGACTGAATCATCGACATCTAGTAGTATTTCGATACTGACTAATATCATAACGTCGCCGCAACAAGCTTTCAAAGATATACAGCATGCGTACCCAATATTACTTCCATTTTTAGCTGTTGTATTAATGAACGCAGTAGTTGTTATTTTACTGTTCGCCAGTATCGACTATGAATGGTATGTAGATCATATGGTAGAAGCTCAAGCAGGAGAACTATCAAGAGCTGAACAAGATCAAACAAGGGCAGCATTCGAAATGATGTCACCAAGTCTAATGAGTGGATTTGGAGCCGGAGGCGTAATAGTAGGCATAGGCATTATGTACAGCGTTATGGCATTGTACTTTGTAATTGTTTCAAATGTCACTAACGATGGTTTCCAGTTTAAACAATGGTTTTCCTTTATTTCCTGGACGTCTATTCCAACACTGATTGGTGCTTTAGCATCTTTAGTCATTATAATCACAAGTAGTAACGGGCAATTTGCGCCCGAAAGTATCAACCCACTAACTTTAAACGAGCTATTTTTTGGATTAAACCCACTTAAAGGGGTCGGAAGTATTCTTGCAAAAGTAGATATAACTATGTTTTGGAGTATCGCATTAATGACGATAGGTTATGCCCAATGGACAGAAAAAAGCATTGGAAAAGCATTTGGTATTGTTATTTTGCCTTACTTAATTTTCTACGGCATCAGTTTTTTATTCATTTAACTCAATAATTTAATATTGACTATAAGGCCAATAAAATGAAAAAAGCAGTTATATTCACAATCATTATTTTATTAGTTGTTGGCATACCACTAACTAAAAAATATTTAAGCAAAAATGTTATTAAAGAAGTTGATGTTGAGGCCGTTTCAATGCAAACCATTAAAGCGTCAATATTGGCTTCTGGACAGCTTAAACATGAAGATGAAGTTAAACTAACAGCAGAAGTTATTGGCCGGGTAACAAAGCTCTACGTTGAAGAAGGCGATCAAGTAAAACAAGGACAACTCGTTCTTGCAATTGATGATCAAACTTACGTTGCGGCTGTTGAACAACAACAAGCCGCAGTTGATCAACAACGAGTTGCAATTGAAAAACAAAAATTAGTTGTGGCCAATTTAGAAAAACAATGGAAGAGAAAACTAAAATTATTTAATCAAAAACTACTTGATCAAGATGCTTTTGATAATATCACTCACCAACTTGAGGTTTCAAAAATTGATCTTAAGGCTGATTATGAGTTACTAAAACAAGTTGAAGCTCGCTTAGAACAAGCGAAAGATCAATTATCTAAAACCAAAATCGTTTCACCTATAAATGGCAACATTACTTCTCTTGATATAAAAGAAGGTGAAACTGCGATTTCAAGCACCACCAATATTGCAGGTTCATCACTAATGACTATTGCTAACCCATCGAGTATGTTAGCTGAAATCAATGTTGATGAAGCAGATATATCCAATGTAAAACTTGGCCAACAAGCAGAAATAGTTGCAATATCTTTTCCTGAAAAAGCGATTAAAGGAACTGTTGAATCCATAGCTTCAAGTGCAAAACAGGCGAGAGGCAGACAAAGCTTGAGCTTCGCGGTTAAACTCAAATTAACTAATGAACAATCTTTAAGTTTGCGACCTGGAATGAGTTGTCGAGCAGAAGTATTTACCAAAGGTAAAAAAAAGCTATTAGCCGTGCCATTAAAAGCAATTAAAGTCGAAGAAGATAATGATAAAGATTTAGTCGAAAGTTTTGTTTTCACTGTTGCTAATGGCATTGCAAAAAAGGTAAAAATAAAGACGGGGATTTCTGATGATCAATATCAACAAGTCACAGATGGATTGACCAAAGAAAGCTCTATTATTATTGGACCAGACAAATTACTTCGGCATTTAAAAGATGGTGAACAAGTTTCAATTTTAAAAATAAACTAATGAATAAATTTGACAAACTGAAGAACTCAATATGAATTTAATTCAACTCAACGATATTTGTAAGTTTTATTATATGGGAGAGCAAACGGTCAAAGCATTAGATCATATTGACTTAACCATTAAGCAAAACGAATATATTGCTTTTATAGGTTCATCTGGCTCAGGCAAATCTACAATGATGAATATACTTGGATGCTTGGATAAACCAACTCAAGGAGAATATTTACTCAACGGAAAAAATGTTGCTGATCTAAATGCTAATGAACTGGCCGAAATTCGAAATATTGAAATTGGTTTTATCTTTCAGAGTTTTAACTTGTTGCCAAGAGCAAGTGCATTAAATAATGTAATGCTGCCTTTAGTTTACCGTGGAATATCATTGAAACAACGAAAAGCAATGGCAATGCAAGCATTAGAAAAAGTCAAATTAGCAGACAGAGTTGATCATATACCCAGCCAACTTTCGGGCGGACAAAGACAAAGGGTTGCCATCGCTCGGGCTTTAGTTACTAAACCGTCTATTTTATTAGCCGATGAACCAACAGGTAATTTAGATACACAAACAACAACAGATATTATGGAATTATTTGATCAACTCCATAAAGAAGGACAAACCATCATCATGGTTACCCATGAAAATGAAATAGCCGAACACTGCCATCGTGTTGTTCGTTTAAGTGATGGGAAAGTTATTAAAGATCATTTAAACCATCATGAGGTGGTCAATGTTTAGTTTAATTGAAAGTTTTCGTAGTGCCATAAGTTCAATTAAGGCCCACGGCTTCAGGAGTTTCTTAACCACGCTCGGTATTATCATAGGTGTAAGTTCAACAATTGCAGTTGTTTCAGTTGTTCAAGGCTTGAGTCATTCAATTAATCAACAATTTGAAGGCTTTGGTGCTAATTCAATTTCAATACGCTCATACACTCCAAGAAAAGAACGAATGAAAGGAAAAGTAGCACGAATCACAGCCGATGATATCGAAATAATTCGCAAAAATATTGAAGGTGTGCAATATATTACTCCTACTCTTGGCTCTAATGCTGGCGCAACTAGCGCAATAAGATACAACGGTAATAAAACTTTTGGACAAGTAGCAGGCTCAACTTATAATTACCAATCAGTACAAAATATTGATATAAAATTTGGTCGTTTTTTATCTTATAGTGATAACCAATCGAGGCGAAAAGTAGCGGTTATTGGAGAAAAGGTTCGCAATGAACTTTCTTTGCCTAGTAACCCTGTAGGGAGCTTTATTGAGTTTTCTGGAGAGTGGTTTAAAATAATTGGCTTGGCGGAACCTAAAGGATCATTTTTTGGTTTCAGTCAGGATAACTTTCTAGTAATGCCTTACTCTACTATGCACGGGCTCAATGGCAATATAACAGAGCCAGATATTTTTGTTCAATTACAATTAAAAAATATTGAAAATCTTGAAACAATAAAATCTAAAATTATTCAATTATTAAGAAAACAACATCGTTTAAAAGCAAGTGAAGATGATGATTTTAAAATTGAAACTCCAGAACAATTAACATCTGGTATTTCTCAGGTGATTGATACCATGACGATTGTTTTAGGCGGTATAGTAAGTATTTCTTTAATTGTTGGCGGAATTGGCATTATGAATATTATGCTAGTTTCCGTGACTGAAAGGACGCGAGAAATAGGCATTTGCAAAGCAATTGGGGCCAAAAGACATCATATTCTTTTACAGTTTTTGATTGAAGCAGTTGTACTATCTCTTTTGGGGGGTATTGTTGGAATCATTTTAGGTTATGGTTTAGGATTTCTCGCTTCTGCAGCTATTCCTGGCTTTCCTCCTGCCAATGTTCCTTTATGGGCAATTGCTACTGCATTCGGTTTCTCTGCTTGCGTAGGAATTTTGTTTGGAATTCTACCTGCGTCAAAAGCAGCTAATTTAGATCCAATAGATGCTCTAAGATATGAATAGTCAATATTACTTTGCTTATAGCAGCATAATTTACTTTTAAACAGTATTACTCTCCCTAGTACTGTTTTATCATTATTGGTTACCATAACCTTAAGGTTTCCCAATGTGATAGCCCTTTATATTAATATTCTATTTACTCAATAAAAGATGCTAAGTTGTTATTTTTTCGTCTTCGCAATGTTCAATTATTAAAACTATTTCACTTGAAAATGAAATTCTTAATTACAAATCATAACTTACAAAGCAGCAACTAATAAAATACTTTAACCATAAAAAATAGACATAAAAAAACTGGCTTTAGCCAGTTTTTTTAAAAGATTCAGATTAACTACATTTATTATGCTTTTGTTTATCCTTAACGTAAGCAATCCAGGCATCAGCTCTAGAACGCCATTTTTTATACTTAGTTGCTAACTCTAATGTTTTCAAAGAACTTACGCACTGACCTAAGCTTGCCTGAGCACTCCCTTTAGTAAAGTGAACTCGACCTATATCTTTAACACCTTTGTTAAGAGCCTTATCTAAAGACTTTATCGCAGCTCTCCAGTTTTCCTTTTCTGAATAAAGTTCAGCTTGTGTTAAATAATGCTCACCATCTTTGGCTACTTCAGCAGTACGACCAAACGCAGCAATCGCTTTATCAATTTCTTTACTTACTCGGTAGTTATTCGCAATCGCTTTAAGATTTTTCTCTTCAGGCTTTACGATCCCTTTATTTAACCCTTCTTCTAAAATCTCAGCAGAGCGATAAGCAATTTCTTCGTAAGCAAATAGCGAAGACAATGTTTTATAATCAGTCTCAGTCTCAAAACCACCGTTCAAATAAAGCATTTCCATTATAGCTAATGAGTCTTTGGATTTATCTAACTGTAAATACAAGCTAGAAAGTTGTCTCCAATAAGTTGCCTCAGTAGGAAAAGACTCAACCATTTCTTTCAAAACCTTTGAAGAGCCAAGTAAATCTTTTTGTTCATAATGAGAAACTAGCAAAAGGTTGTAATAACTTTTCTTTGGTTTCTTAGAATGCTTTACAGCTAAATAAGCAGGACATAAAGCCTCTTTATATTTACCAGATTCAGCTTTCATTGCAGATAAAAGATAATAAATTTTAGGATCATCTTTTATTGATTTACTTATCCATTCATTAAGCAGATCAAGCGCTTTCTGTTTATTACCGACAGAGTAAGTTAATGTTGCAACATTAACACGAAGCGATTGTAAACGCTCATGATCAAGCTGGCCTTCACCAAACTTTAATGCATTATCAAAATATGGTAATGCCTGCTTGTAATCATTTTGCTGTGCGTAGGCATTTGCAATATTCATTGCAACAACTGACTTGATGTAATTATCAGAAGAGGTGTCATACAACTTCTTTAGCGCTTCTATACCTTCTGAATATTTATTGTCTGCCAACAATTCCATTGCTCGAGTTAATCGCTTATGAACCTTTTCAGACATCCCTCTAATAGGAGGTTTTTCAATCTTCTGATTCTTATTAATGATTGGCTTACAAACTTTTGTCAACTTAGTATCGGGTAAAGCCAATAAAGAAGTTGAAAAAGATAAACTAACTAAAGAAGCAGCAATTAGTTTAATTATTGGATTTTTTTTCATACCTAACTACCTCTCTCTTTATTGACCTAGCTTGAATTCCATCGTATAGCGCATATTTGGCTGCTCTACAGCTTTTCCGTCAATAACTCTAGGTTTAAATTTCCATTTATAGATAGCCTTTCTTGCATCACGCTCAAAAACTCGCTTTGGCTTAGCATCTATAACCTTAACGTCTTTAGGTGAACCATCTGGAGCAACTGTAAACTGGAACCTTACCCATCCTTCTAAACCCTCCATAGCAGCTTTTCGAGGATATCTTGGCTCAATAATTACCATTGGTATTGCATCACCATCAGATAAACTGCCTGCTTGCCCAACGCTACCAAGATACATTCCACTATTCACACTAACATCAAACTTGCCTAAATTAATGTTTAGGTTTTTGACCGGTTTCTGCACCTTCGCTACTTGTCGCGGCTGAGGTGGTGGTGGTGTTTTTGGTGGTGGTGGCTTTTTAGGTATTCTTCTATCCCTTACTCGAAGCTCATCTTCAGGTTGTGCTATAACAAACTCAACTGTTTTATCATCAGAAAGTTCAGGTGGCTCTAGTTCAGTTTTAATCAAAAAAGCCATTAAAACGAACAGGCAGAATGTAATACCACCGCCAATTCCTATCCCAACTAAAATTCTTTGCATATCAATTTTCCGCCGCTACTGAGATGTTTTTGACACCTGCAGCCTTAGCTGCATCCATTACGTCTAAAAGAACACCTGATTTTGCTTTTTGATCAGCCTGAATCACTATACTGCTTTCAGGGTTTTCAAGTAACATTGTTTCGACAGTAGTACGAACATCTTCTTTGTTAATCTTCTTTTTTAGCATGTATATATCACTGCTCGCATTAATACCAATAAAGATGTTAGCTTTAGGTTTAGGACTTGCCGAAATTGCTCTGGGTTCTGTTATTTCAATACCTGCTTCTTTTACAAAAGAAGTGGTTACGATGAAGAAGATAAGCATGATAAAGACTATGTCAAGCATAGGCGTCATATCAATCGATGCTTCTTCTTCCTTTGGCTTTAAACTCTTTTTTGCCATGAAATTTGATCCTTAGCTAATGATGAGGCATGTGATCAGCAAGTTCTTGTGCATGAACATTTGCCGAATATTCCAGCCTAGAGCTAATAAATAAACCGGATAAAGCTGCAACCATTCCAGCCATAGTTGGAATTGTTGCTTGCGTTATTCCAGCAGCCATTAGTCTTGCGCTACCGGTTCCAGAAAGAGCCATGACTTCAAACACTCCAATCATTCCTGTTACTGTACCTAATAAACCAATCATTGGACAAATTGCCACGATGGTCTTGATAACTAGTAAGCCAGAGTGTAATTTTTCATTCATTTGAGAAATCCAGGCCTCTCTAATTCTGTGCGCTTGCCAAGATGTAGTGTCCTTTCTTGAATCCCATTTAGCAATCATTAATCTTGCTTGCTTAGGATAAGTATTAGAAAAATACCATAATCTTTCGATTATCATTGACCACATTACTACAAGCGCTGCCGCGATAAACCACAAAACATCTCCCCCGGCTTCAATAAACCGGGAGACTGTTTCAAATAGTTCTTCAAGAAATAGCATTAATTATGCTCCTGATTTTTCTTGATGTTGTGCAATTAAGCCAGTGCTCTGCTCTTCTAATACGTGAATCAAACCTTTAGAAATACCAGATACAACACTGTGTAGAAGAATAAGTGGTAATGCAGCAACAATACCTAATACGGTTGTAATCAATGCAGATGAAATACCGCCAGCCATGATTTTAGGATCACCAGTACCATAAAGTGTAATACTTTGGAATGTATCAATCATACCTGTTACAGTTCCAAGTAGTCCCATTAATGGGGCAACAGCAGCAAATACTTTGATAATCGTAATTCCACGCTCTATTTTCGGTGTTTCTTTTAGCACAGCTTCATCAAGTTTTAGCTCAAGATTATCGACATCATCATCTTTATTAGCTAAGTAAACAGCCATAATACGACCAAGAGGATTATTACCAGGCGTACTTGATTTAGCTTGGGCATTCATTTTCCCACGTAATGCCAATAAAGTGAATAATCTTTCTAAAACGATTAATAAACCAATCGCCAAAACGATACCTATCGCTAAGCCTACTGGACCAGCGTAATTCATCACACGCTCAGACCAAGACTCTCGCTTTACTTCTTGAGTTAAGATTCCACCACGTGTTGGGTCTAATGCTAGAGCAGCATAGCCTGAAGTGTTTGACTCAAAATCGCTAATTAAGCTAGTGATACGAGATACAGGTGCTCTAGTTAACTGTTTAATATCTTGTGAGGCACCATCAAAAACTAAATATTCACCGTTTGAAACCAAGTTGAACGACCCAACTCGAATCATGTCTCTTGGCTCTTTTTTACCTTCAGTGTTAATAATTTCTTTAGTAAATTTGACAACTTTGCCTTGCTCAGTCATTTCCTGCTGCATAGCAACCCACAAGCTACGAATTTCAGGAATTTTTGGAAAAGCTTTTGCTTGAGCTAATTGCTCTAATGCCTGATGGCGATCAGGTAATTGAGCAGTAACTACCGAACGCTTCAAACCAGCGGCAGTGTTTCCTGAGAATTGACGAACAACCCCAATCATTTCTCCAAGAGAACCTGCTTTTAAATGTTTCTGCTCTTCAAGTTCAGCTAATTTTTTTTCATTAGCATCTAAGGCAGCTTTTAAACGCTCAGAGCGGTCTTCTTCGCTCTTTTGCTCAGCTTTCGCTTGGTTAAGTAGTGCTCTTTGGTTATTTCTATCCTGTAAAAACTGCTGTTCGCGTTTTTTATTAACACTATCTTGCTTAAGTTTGTTTTGCTTAACGAGTTTAAATAGCTGATCTAAAGTATCAACCGCTGGAGCCTTAATAGCTCCAGTTGGTTTTGCTTCTTCAGCTGAAATAGCCGTTAGTGAAGCGCCAGCTAATAAAGTGGCGACCAATAGATTTCTTATTTTCATTTTATTGAGCCTCTTTTGCTGCAGGTACTGGAAGTTTAATTAGGTTAGGACTCGCCTGTTTATTCGCCATTTTAATTCCTAATTGAATAGGACGAATATATTCATCACCTAGTGGTTCAAAATTCTTGGTCTCTGGGTTCCAATAGCCAGCAGAGGTTCCATCTAATGATAAGAACACAAGCAAGACACGACCAAATCTCAAAAACTCAACTTGTCTGTCTTCACCAGGGACTACCGCAGTATATGTACCAAAACCTTCACCATATTTGATTTCGGTGTCATAAGCTGAAAGTATTGTTCTATATTTTTCAGCGGTAGATACATCAGCTCTAAGCATATTGCTCGCCAATCTACTAACACGTTTTAATCGCTCTTCTTTTTTAAAGGGGATATCAAGCTCAATAAACTTTTCTAGAGATGCAATCATTTCGTTCATCAATGGAACAACGCCACGCTGTGTTTCATCAATGTTGTCAATTTCATCTTGGATAGAAATCATCTCTTTTTCTTGAGACGCTATTAAGCTTTCAAGCTGATTATTATAAATTTTTAAGCTCTCAATCACTCTGAGTGTGCTTTTATAATCAGCAGCCATATTTTGTGTTTGTTCAGCAAATCTGTCTATTTTTTTCTGAGACTTACTGGACGCGGTGGTTGTTTGATTCTCAACTTTAATTGAGGCATCAATTGTGGATGCGGCAAATAGATTACCAGCTGATAAAATAGCTACCAGCCCCACGAAAATTGTTCTAAGTCTTGTTGTTTTATTGCGATTAAGCATATTGTTTCCAAACTTATTTTAGGGTTAAAAACAAATCGAAATTGAATAGAAAGCCGAAGGTTTCCTTTCTTTTTCGCTACGAGATTCGGTCTATTATTATTATTTATGTGTACAATTTTTGAGCCGTTAATTAATTTAACTATTCTCCCTTGCACACATTAATGCCGACTATAAACAGAAAATATTGATGAGTCAATTGGTTAAACAAAATGTTAGGGCATTGAAACCGCAATATTTTTAAACATCAAACAGATATTTTTTCCACAAAAATAACAAAAAAACCTTTTTCTTTTAAATGGTTATGATATGGATATAAATAGCTCTATTCACCTTTAAATCCGCTTAAATATAGCTGTCCGTTATATGATAATCATATTAATCAACCTAACTTATTTTAGTACACCTTAAAATAAGCTCCACTATATTTCGTATTTGGCGTATCTATTATTTTTATTAGTATCTGTTTATTCTCTCAAGATTTAATATAACTATCTATTTTTATTAATAAAAAAGTAAAATTCAACAAATTTTTCTTAATAAAAAAAGGATGAATAAATTTTTACCTCGATGAATTTTGGTTAGCAATGAGGCACTCTCTCAATATAAAATCTGGTCTGCTTTGTTTAAAAAGCTAAAACAGTCCTACTTACTTTCGTCCTAGTTGGGGTTATATTTTTCAAACCATCTGTTTTTAATAAAAAAAAAACATAAAAAAACGGCAGTATATAATCTGCCGCTTCGGTTATAATATTATGATTTAAAACTTAAAAGTAACACTTGCGTGAATATATCGACCTAAAGTGTCATAGTAACCAGCAACAGTATTAGCATTGGTCGCTATAGCATTGCCAACTAATGGCGGCTCTTTGTCAAACAAATTATTTATTCCCACTAAAACACCAGTATTTTCTGAAACATCAAAGGAACTTTTAACATCAAGGTAGTTATAAGCTTTGATAGACTCATTAGTACCATCAATATCCACTTTGCTGTAATAGCGCCATTTTGCTGATACAGTCCAAAAACTATCTGTGTTATACGAAACTTTGACACTATGCCGCCATTCAGGTTGAGCAAAACAATCATTACTCACAATACCAGTACAGTCGTATGTTGCACCGTCACTTCCTGGTAATGGCTCATATTCCTTTTTATCCATTAATGTGCCCAAGAAGTTTGTTCTTATAATACCCCCTGCCACTTCAATCTGATGATTGGCACTAAAATCGACTCCCTTCCAATGCCGACTAGCCAAGTTAATGTTAGTGTTAGTAACATATCCTTGCTGACCTAACCATAAACTCCCACTTGGTGACCGCTTAACATTATCACAATAAATAGGATCTCCAGTTTTGCCACACTGTATAACGGTTAATTCAGCACCAACGGTCCCAATAACATCATCAATCTGAATCTCCCAATAATCAACTGAAAAATTGAACTCCTCAAAAGGACTACCAACGATCCCAAGAGTTAATGTGTCTGCAATTTCTGGCGTTAATTGCTTATTACCGCCTTCTATCATATTGTATTGTCCTGCAGGGCTAATTAATGTTTTTGAACCATATGCACCATTAGCCAAACCTGTTCTTGCACATTCTTCAGCTGTTAACTTAGTCACAATATCCTCATCGGGATTGGAACCACATGGATCTTGTCCGTTGAATAAGGTTAAATTTTGGGGTCGAAATAATTCATCAATATTAGGGGCTCTAACAGCTCGGTTAAAGCTCGCCCGAACTTTCCAACCTTCAACAGGCATATAATCCAATGACATTTTATAAGCAGACTCTCCACCAGATGTACTGTAATCAGAATAGCGATAACCTAAATCCATGGTTAAACTTTCTATACCAGAATACCCTTCGATAAGCGGTATGCTTAACTCAGAAAATATTTCTGATACATCATATTCTCCAGCAATACTAGGAGTCGGCCCACCTTGTCCGAGTAATGAGCCTTGTGCAAAAACTTCATCGGCTAACCTTTCAAATGACTGAACCCGGTGTTCTACTCCAAAAACCGCCGCAATAGGTAACTCAGCACTTGGCAATGTTGTATCAAACTCTCCTGTAATAAATGCATTATAAATTGTTTGTGAAGTTACTCCGCTCAAAATTGCCGTTCCAGTTAATGCAGCGGCCGCTTCAGAGGTAACGCCATTATAAGTAAAGACTTGATAAGGTATACACGTCCCATCGCAAGTTTCTCCATCAGCTTCAATTGCAGTGGTAATCCTAGGCCCAAAGAAATCATTAACATAACCTGCAGAAGACGAAGTACTGCCATGTTGTAATGACGCATCATATGACCAGCGCTCATTAATTTCACCTTGAGTACCAAAAACCATTCGATAAGAACTATGATCAAGTAATGAAATTCTCGGCCCCCCTTCAACATTACGCTTACCAATATAAACAGCCATTTGATCATTAGGGCTCAAGCCCCAATCGGTGCAAGTCTCTTGAATTTGCTGGTTACTTAGGTAGTTGCTATTACAATTTATTTTATATTCTTGATTAAAGAAGGTTCCAGATTCCGCGATTTGCGCTTTAGTTAAATCATGCATGTACGACACTTCTAAATAGGGACGGAATTGCTCATTAATTTCATAATTAACAAAAGCCCCCACGGTATAGCGCTCATCAGGTCTCATAAAATGATTAATAGGAGCATAGTTATAAAGGTTATCACCAACAGGAGAAAAACCACCGCCGGAATTAAGAGTTAACCATTTATTGGCTTCTGCAGCAGGGTTAGCCCAGGCATATTCATAAAACAACTCGTCCGTACCAATATAACCAGGACGACCATTAGGACCATAAATAGTATTATCGGCTCCTTCAGCGGGATCATAATTAGGATCATCTTTTTCATATTGAGCATATCCATAAATTGTTTCACCAGTAACAGGATCGATAGGATACATATCAAAATTAGGAACAACCGCATTATATGAACCGCCACAACTAGTTGCCGAACCGTTGAGTGCGCAAGAGGAATAATCACGCGCTCCCTGTCTCAATTCATTCACTTTACGATAAGTAGCATAAACGGTGGCATTTCCTCTTCCACCATCAAAGGATCCCCCCATAGCAATATCTAAATTATAAGTTTTACCATCAATACCGCTATTACCTGTAGGATATTCAAATCCTTTTTCATCCATTAACTCTTGGATGTATTTATTATCATTATTGTGTTGATAACCAGAAAACCCTCCTGTAATTTCTAAACCTTCAAAGTTATCTTTCATTACAAAATTAACAACACCAGCGACAGCATCAGCTCCATAAGTTGAAGACCCGCCACCAGTCATCACTTCAACTCTTTCAACCAACGCAGCAGGTATTTGGTTCACATCAGGAGACTGTGAATAAATACCGCCTGAATGTAAACGACGCCCATTGATTAAAACTAGCGTTCTTTCCTCTCCCATTCCTCGTAGATCTAATGTTGCAACACCTTTCGCTCCATTAGATAGAAATGAATTTTCAGCGGCTTCTACTTGAGGCAAACTATTCATTAAATCCTCAATACGAGTAAAGCCAGAAAGTTTTATCTCTTCTGAAGATGTTATTGTTACTGGACTAGCTGTTTCAATATCAGCACGTTTAATACGAGAACCTGTAATCGTTACTTTTTCACCAATATTTTCTTCATTATCATTTTCTTCCGCAGCAAATGTAGACGGCACAAACATTAACGACGTTGTTGTACTTGCAAAAAGTGCCAGGCGCACAGCTTTTGCAAATAAATTGCATTTATTTAATATTCTCACAGTTATTACTCTCCCAGATTATTTTGGAGGTTGTTATTTAAATGATTTTTTTAAGCCCTTAGTTATATTCAAAGAGTCCTAAAAAATATTTCTTTAGCCTACTGCTTGATCTGCCGACATCGATACTAACCGTAATTAATCTTTTAGGTCAACTTCCCATTATTTTTATCTCAATTAACAATTTTCATTAATCATCACAGCTTAAAGTATAGTTTTTTTTCATATGATTTATTCTTCAAAAAAAGCGCTTAAAAACATTTAAACAAATAATTATAAGAACATTCAATAAAAACCAGATAACCTCTTAAAAAACTTCACCAACAACAAAAAACTTTTTAAGCATACTTTACTTTAATTTAATTTAATTTAATTTAATTTTAAAAAGCTTCTCCCAAAAAACACTGCAACACTCAAGTAAACAACTTACAAAAAACTCTAAAAAAATATTTTTTTGAATAACGTAGAAAAAACAATATAGAAAATCAACATCAAAGTTAATGGATTGTTAACAAGTTTCGTTTAAAGCATTTCTTGAACTAGAACTTACAATAAAAAGTGCTCAACAACTCTGCGTTAAAAATTTAAGGGGGGGGGGAAGAAATAAAAAGAGTTTTATATGGAAGTTTTTTACATGAAAGAGCATTTATAAAAAAGAGAGCTTCTTCATTCTTTTTTAAGCATGAAAGAAAGCTCTCCTCACATTGTATTAATTATTTTTTATTGTTTTGGTTTAGCGCCGGGCCCGATATGTTCTTGTAAAAAACTCAGCATCTCTTCATAGAGTTCAACTCGATATTTTTCATTTTGAAATCCATGACCATCTTCTCTATAAAGAGTTTTGTATGGCTTACCTAATTTTTTCATACGTTCTTCTACTAAATAAGCATTAATAATTGGCACTCGAACATCTTCAGTACCATGCACCAATAACAATGCCGCTTTTAACTTTTCTAGTTGGTATACTGGTGAACGTTCTTTTATAACTTTTTTCCAATCACCTAACATTCTATTTAAATACCATTCTCTAGCCTCGCTATTAGAACCAAACGAATCTGCTTTTTTCATTTGGACTTCTAAATCGTAAGTTCCTGCATCGGGAATTGCACATTTGTATAAGTCAGGCTCCTTAACAACAGCGTTAAGTGCCGCATAACCACCATAAGAAACACCATGTATACAAACTTTATTAGGATCCGCCAACTTAGTTTTTATCGCCCACAAGGTTGCATCAGTTAAATCATCTTGCATTTTTGCACCCCATTCACCATACCCAGCTTTTTGAAAAGCTGTACTGTATCCACCAGACCCTCGAAAGTTTAGCTGCAAGACTAAATAGCCTCTACTAGCAAGCATTTGTGCTCTATTATCCCATCGCCAATTATCTTTAATCCCATAAGGTCCACCATGAGGAAAAATAACTAAAGGCAAGTTTTTCTCTTCCACATTTTTTGGGATCGTCAAATAACCATAAAGCTTAGTTCCATCTCGAGCATTTAGAGTAAATGGTTCAACCTTGGCCATTTTTTGAGGCTCAACTTCTCTTAAACGACTCCCAATAAAGGTAACTTGTTTTTTCTTGTTATCATAAAGATAAAATTCACCGGGGTTAATATCACTTCTAACGTAAAGTACCATTAAGCGGTTATCGTCCGTTCTACTTGTAATTGAAACATTTTGGTTTTTAAATGAAGCGCTTAATGATTTTAATAGATTAATTTCTGATTGGTTACTGGCCTCATCCAAATACTGCACTTCGGGATAGCCCGGCTCAATTCTAATACCTATCACTTCATTTTTAGCCCCTCTCACAGAACTAGAAATATCAACATCGTCATGGCGGTACAATAATTTCATACTACCTGTTTCCGTATTAAGTTCAAAAACGCCATTCGTTCCCTCATAACTCAAGTCATAATTTGAAGATAAATATAACTTTTTGTTATCAAGAGAAAAACCAAGCCCCCACAAGTCTGGTTTACGATGCTTTGAATCCAGTTGTAATCTTTGCCATTGATTTTTTTTATTTTTATAGTGCAAATAAAAAGTATCATCAGCATCATCGATTTTATCTTCACCAGTATCATACTCATAAGCGAATCTAACTTTATCATTTAAATCGACACCAATATCAACAATACCAGGTTTGCTAAACCTGGCCGATTCAGGTACATCCGCTATATATTTTAGCTTACCCGAATAAATATTCATTTTATGCAATTTCACTTCGCCCCTATCTCCAAAGTGACGTTTCAGCACTAAAATATTTTTAGGATCACTTTTTAACCGAGAGTTCAGTTCAATTCCAGAAAATTGTTTATTTAATATTTTTCGTTTTTTTCCGTTCGCATTAGCCACTAACCAAGCAGTATTTGGTTCAGTTCCATCTAGCCAACCAGTGATCGTTTGAAAATACATGCTGATTCGCTCATTATTCAGCCAGTCAAACTGAACAACATGCCGATTTTCTCCATCAGCAAAGCCCGCAATCACCTTTTTCGTTTTTCTATTCATTACAGCAAGTTTGACTTCAGTTCCTTCTTTAAAAGTAAAAGCCAAATATTTTCCTGATGGTGATATTTTCATATTCTGAAACTTTGGATGTTTAGCAAAAACTTCCAGCGGCACTAACGAGCTTGCATCCCCGTCAGTTGTTTGTTTTGCTTCAATGTTTGCATTAACATTTGCAAAAACAATAAAAATAATTGCTACTTTTATAATTTTAATCATTACTTCACCTGTTATTAGCAATAATGTGTTATTTAAAAATACTAAAAAAAAACTCGATAGAAGTTATCTACCGAGTTTTTATACTCACAACTCTTATATATTATCTATCTAAAAATCAATTGAGTAACGAGCGTAAACGACTCTACCTGCTATATCGTGATTTGAACGATCAAATCCAGGAAAAGATATTTCTTCTCGATTTAAAGTAGGCATTTCGTCAGTTAAATTACGAGCTCCCAAAGTAAATATACCATAATCAGTAGTATATCGTGCATTTAAGTCAAACGTATTGAACTCATCAAAATCACCCTGTTCAAACTCAGGAAGATCAGCATCTTCTCCTCTCATATCAGCCACATGATTATAAGACAATGCTAAAGATAAATTGTCATATTCCCACACAGTGTTAAATGTGTAACGCAATTCTGGTACACCTTTAAAACCAACCCAGTCATATCTTGGAGAAACCGGACTTTGCTTAGATGTCCACTCAATAGCTTTTGAACCTATTAGCTTAAAACGTAGAATACCTGCGTCAGCCATATCTAGCTTGTAACCGAAATCAAAATCTAAGCCTTTGGTCGTAATACCATCAGCATTAGCATTACATGCTGTAATCTGCTCAACTTCACCTACATTATCTCTAGTAACAAAACACTTAGGGAAAGGACTTAATTGATTATTATATTCAAGGTTTAATACCGATTGAGCACTGATATAACTCACCTGATTAGTAATTTCAATATCATAATAATCTAAAGCAAAGTTAAACTCTTCAGTTACTTGATAAACAATACCAATCGACTTCTGGGTAGAGTCTTCCGGTTTCAAGTCACGGTTACCTTCAGAAACTCTTAATTGCTGTTCAGTATCACATTCAGCTAATTGGCTTATCCAATATCCTCTAGAACGGCCTTCAGAATCCGACGCCATTGCCGCTTCTATCGCAGGAAAACAAACACTTGGGTCATAAACGCTATCGTAACTTACCGCTGGAGAGCCAAGTAAATCATCTAGTGCCGGTGCTCTAAACCCTTCAGAATAAGAAGCTCTAACCAAAATATCATCGATTGGACGGTAAGAGATTTTTAATGCACTTGTTTGGGCACTGGTATCAGGCTTGCTATAAGTATCATTACGCGTAGAAAGGTTAACTTCTAACTCTTCAAGAATAGGCAAGTTAACTTCAGCAAAAAATGCATGAGAGTTTCTATCTCCAATAGAATCACCACCAAATGAACCTAGAACATTACCTGCATTAGTTTGCTTATCTTGCGTGTCCGAATACTTTTCTACTCGATGTTCAAAACCAACAGCATAAGCCAAAACACCACCGCCTAGTTCAACTTCAGTATCAGCTGACCAGTTTAATCCCAGTGACTCAGACTCAGACCATGCTAAACGAGTTGCTGTATGTAAAAAGCTAGCTAATACTTCGTCAGTGGCGTTAGGGCCGCCTCCAGGAATAAATGGGTTAAAATCACCACTATCAACCGCAGCTTGAATAGTGTCCGTAATAACATAAGAGTCAGTCTTTATATCTGAACGGTTTCTACTTTTTGATGCGTAAGCACTAAGCTCTCCCATATCAGTTAACCAGTCATAGCCAACCGCAAAGTTAATATCCGTACTAGCATATTCGGTTCTACGCGGAGCAACACCAGCTAACCCTTGAAGTACAATGATATCCTGCTGATCAGCTGTACCAAAAGTCGGGTTATTGGGGTTAGTAGCTCCCATAGTTCCGTAGAACCATAAGTCGGTAAACTCACCACTTTGATCATAAGCATAATAACTTGCTCGAGTCCAAACACTCATAGACTCATTTAATTCTCGCCTTACATTAGTAAAAATAGTGTTAGTTTCAAATGATGGGTAGTAATCCTTTCCATCCCAAACATTATGGTAACAATAGTTAGATATAGAGCTAGATTCTGTATCTATTTGCTCGGTTGGACAATCCGGTCCAGGATTCCAGCGAGGTTGAAAGGTACTACCAGCGCTTAAAGCTCCAGTTGGACGCCAAGTTCCATAAGGTCCATACCATTGTGCCGCATAATCACCATAAGGCTCATCTGGCGCATTTCTTAAATGTTCTCTTTCTCCACCTTTGATACCACCATACTCAGTGTGGCCAAAAGTCACAATTCCACTGGTTTTATCAGATGAAAAACCATAAGTTAGTTTCACATCAGACTCATCCGCATTACCTTCAGCAGGCTTACCTGCACTGATAGAAAGGTTAGCGCCATCGTAATCGGTTCTGGTGATGATGTTAATAACGCCACCGATAGCATCTGAACCATAGATAGAAGAGGCACCTTCTCTCAATACGTGAATTTCTTCAACTGCAGAAATTGGTATCATATTAGCATTAGCAATTTGAGCACCAGTAGTACCCGCCCCTGCAACACGAATTCCATCTATTAGGTATAATGTTCTTCCCCCACCTAACCCACGTAAATCAGTATTTGCTACATTCCCCCATGAACTTGTAGTTCCAAAAAAACTACCTGTTGTTGCGTAAGGTAAATCACGTAAAACTTCTGCAACACTTATATCACCAGTCATCTCAAGATCTTCACGAGAGATTACGGTAACCGGAAGAGCTGTCTCAGCATCAGAACGAGTAATACGCGATCCTGTAACAACTATTTTTGTGTCTTTGTTTCCACTTGCAGTTTCGTCTTCTTCTGCAGCATATAGACTAGGCACAGAAAGCATTGATGCAGTCGTACCAGCCAAAAGAACCGTGCGAACCGCTTTTGCAATCACATCACGTTTGTTAAATTTATTCAATTTGATCTCTCCCCATGTTGTATGGAAATTATAGTTATACAAGTTAAATATTTTGCTATTCCTTGGTAGGGGAATAAAACAAAGCTTAACTTATTATTAGGCAGTAAAACCGATGTTGTTAAATAACATCGGTTAGGATTCTACCGTTGCGATAAACAAGGGATCAATGCAGTGGGTAATAATTACATTCTTACATAATTATCTTGCAAAAGGAGGAAGTATTTTGTAGAGAAAACAAAACAAATTGGATTTTATTACTTATTGTAATGTTCACCTAGATTAATTGTCTTATAATTCAATAACATATTTTATATCCAACACAATTAGAATTTTAATAACATTATATAAAAAAATAAAATCAAATTAAAATCTAATCGATTATAACAATAAAATGATTATATTTTAGCCTAAAATTTATTTCATTTTGTTAAATTCTTTTTCTAATTCAAACTGTTTTGATGTAACAAATGACTCTATATTTTGTAATTTAGACTCAACCATAGAGAATTTACTTTCAATTTCATCTAGTTTATCTTTAGGACTAATCCCTGTTCGCCAAACCTCCTTAACACTGGGCTTATAAGGTTTAGATTCTTCGGCATATTCGCTTAGGTTTCTTTTACGCTCTTTCCCAAAGCATCCTTTATTACTTTTAGAACCAGGTTTTGGATCTAACACAAAATAAAGGACAAAGTAGGCAAGCAAGACTGTTCCATTAAACCAATTAAACACCAACAATGAAATAGCGATAATCCGTACGACCCAAACTTCAAACCCAAAGTATTCAGCAAGCCCCGCACAGACACCACAAATTTTTGCTTTATCAGGATTCTTATAGAGTTTGCGACTACTTTCGCTCATATTTCTTTCTCCATTCAGGTGTCTCTTGGTCTAAAATAGCTTCAAGTGTTTCAATTCTTTCTATCATAGAGTCTGCAACATGAACTAATTCTTGTAATCGTTGATGTTCCGCTTCTGAAATACCGGACCCTTTGTTGTTTTTTGAACGATAATGCATAACGACCCAGATAGGTGCCACAAAAATCATAAAAAGAATCATCGGGATAAAAACCATTTCTTGATCCATACTTTAAAGTCTCCAACTAAGATTTTTTATTAACACGGGCTTTTAATTCAGCCAACTGCTTATCGATTTCATCTTCACGCTCTAAATCGTTAATTTCATCGGCAAGATTTCTGTTTCGGCCAATATCATAAGATTCAACTTCAGACTCCAGTTCGTTAAGTTTACTTTCGAACCTTTCAAACCTTGATACCGCATCCTCGGTTGATGAATCATATAAACTCTGTTTAACTTTAAGCCTTGAAGAAGTTGTTTTGTGCCTCATGATTAAGGCTTTTTGACGAGCTCTAGCATCATTTAGCTTTTCTTGTAATTGGCTCACTTCCGCAGATAAACGGGATAAGACTTCTTCGAGTTTGTTTAATTCCAACTGTAACTCATCTACTACTTCGACAGCTTTATTTCGCTCTAACAACGCAGCTTTAGCGAGATCTTCACGTCCTTTAGAAATAGCTAATTCAGCCTTACGCTCCCACTCTTCCGATTCTTCCTTTAAACTATTAACTCTTCTAACTAAATCTTTTTTCTCTGCAATAGTACGGGCTGATGATGTTCTAACCTCAACCAAAGTATCTTCCATCTCTTGCACTATCAATCTGATTAATTTCTCAGGGTCTTCTGCTTTATCCAACAACGCATTGATATTGGCATTAACAATATCTGCAAATCTAGAAAAAATGCCCATCTGGGTAACCTCCAATTCTTTCGATAAAATTCAAACTGTTAATTGAGATTTTAAAAATCTCAAAATAATATCTCTAACCAGTCAACATTCGATGACACTCTAGAGATCTCTGAAGAAATAACCTTTCCATTATTTTGTACCTGTTGCACCTGGGCAGTATTAATTTCACCTAACTGTGCAAACATTATTCCCAAAACACCGATGATGCCAATAACCACTTGCACTAGCAACTTACTATCGCGTCGTGTTAATGAATAATCTGGTTTTATTGTTAACATTCCCTACAACCTCGTGATTGAATATTTGACTAATATATTTTTAAACTACACTCAATAATACAGCTTTCATGCCAACTTTTTAACAGTGCTAACCTATTGTATTTGACTGATTTTTCGTTATTAAGCTGGAACCGTCATTGAGTTTGTGTGAAAATAACCTACAATTTAGTCAATTTCACTAATTAATAACGTTGTTAATTTAAGCTCAAGCAGTGAATGTTTACCTCCTAAAAACTTTATGAACCAACAGAAAGATAATTTAATTGGGGAAGCAAGCAGCTTTCTAGAAATTATTGAGCAAGTTTCACAACTTGCTCCAATTGATAAACCTGTATTAGTAGTTGGTGAGAGAGGTACAGGAAAAGAGTTGATCGCCTCCAGAATTCATTATTTATCCTCACGTTGGGAGCAGCCATTTATCAAGCTTAACTGTGCAGCTATTAATGAAAACCTATTAGAGACAGAACTATTTGGACATGAATCTGGAGCTTTCACCGGCGCTAATAAAAAACATCTTGGTAGATTTGAGTTAGCTGACAAAGGCACATTATTTTTAGACGAGCTTGGTAATAGCTCTCTTTCCGTACAAGAAAAACTACTAAGAGTAATCGAATATGGCGAGATGGAAAGGGTTGGCGGCAACAAGACAATTAAGGTGGATGTAAGAATCGTAGCAGCAACAAATGAAAACTTACCTGAAATGGCAAATCAAGGAAAGTTTCGAGCTGATCTTTTAGATAGGCTAGCATTTGATGTCGTAACAATCCCCCCTTTACGTGCAAGAATGTCTGATATTTTAGTACTTGCTCAACATTTTGGACTAGCAATGACGCGAGAGCTTGACCGGGAGTTCTTCCCTGGTTTTACAAAAGAAGCAGAAAAGTCTTTACTTAATTACCCTTGGCCGGGAAATGTAAGAGAATTAAAAAATGTTGTAGAACGTAATATATATAAAACAGCAGCAGATCAAATGATAGATACGATTCAATTTGATCCTTTTGAATCACCATATAGACTCTCTAAAAAGCAACAATCATCTAACTCAAAAGAGCTAGAACCAACAGATAGCCCCCCAAATCAACCAGAGACAGTCGCTACTGCGAATTTAAATTCTGAAACTGATGTCGCAAATTTAAAAACCGAAGTGACATCATTTCCCATAGATTTAAAACAGTTTATGGCCGAACAAGAAGTGTTCTTGATTGAGTCAGCCCTAAAGCATTCACAATTTAATCAGAAAAAGTGTGCAGAATTACTAGGCTTGACTTATCATCAACTACGCGGATACCTCAAAAAGTACCAACTACTCGAACAAAAGTGATTGATAGTGCCAACTCAAATTAAAAGATTCGGTATCATTACCCTTATCGGCTTATTTACCGCTGTTTTTTTAAGTGGATGTAATCCAAACGGTGCTGCTGCAAAAAGAAACTTACTGGTTTATTGCTCAGAAGGCAGCCCTGAAACTTTTAATCCTCAGCTTTCGACTTCAGGGACGACGTTTGATGCTTCGTCACGCACCCTATACAATCGTTTGGTTGAATTTAAACCAGGCACAACAGATATTCAACCAGCATTAGCAACAAGCTGGCAGATATCAAAAGATGGGCTCGAATACACTTTTCACCTCAGAAAAATGGTTAACTTCCACACTACAAAATACTTTCAGCCAACCCGTACTTTCAATGCTGATGACGTCCTATTTACTTTTGAACGTCAGAGGAATCCTATACATCCCTATCATAATATATCGAAATTACGGTTTGGATACTTTCAATCAATGGGCTTAAGTCAATTGATCAAAAGCATCGATAAACTGGATCAATATACAATTAAATTTAGTTTGAATCGTGCAGAAAGCCCTTTTCTAGCAACAATGGCGATGGATTTTGCCTCTATCATTTCTGCTGAATATGCAGATGAGTTACTCAAAAAAAATACTCCTGAACTGCTAGATACAATGCCAATAGGCACAGGTCCATTTCAACTTATTCGCTATCAACCAGATGCTTTTATTCGCTATAGAGCTCACCCTCACTACTGGCAAGGAAAGCAAAAGCTAGAAAATTTAGTGTTTGCCATCACTCCAAACCCCTCATTAAGATTTGCAAGAATGGTCGCTGGTGAGTGTGATGTGATGTCTAACCCTCTACCTATTCATATTGGTGTTGCCAGTCAACAACCTCATATGCGTGTAATGAGTGAACCTGGGTTAAATATCGCCTATTTAGCGTTAAATACCAGTAAGAGACCTTTTGATAATGTATTAGTACGTCGCGCTCTCAATTATGCCATTAATAAAGAAGCTATTATTAAAGCGGTTTACCAACAAACGGCTACACCAGCAAAAACAACAATTCCTCCAAGTATGTGGGCTTATGATAAAACGCTATCTAAGCAAGAATATAGCCTTCAAAAGGCCCGAAACTTACTAAGTCAAGCAGGCTACGCTAACGGTTTTAAAATGAAAATTTGGACCATGTCTGCCCAGCGTGCTTACAACCCCAACGCCAAAAAGATGGCAGAACTCATTCAACAAGACTTAAAAAAAATAGGAATAACCGTTGAAATAGTCACTTATGAATACACAACTTTTCTTTATAAAACGCGGGCAGGAGAGCATCATGCTGCATTGATGGGTTGGATCAGTGATAATGGTGATCCTGACAACTTTTTCACTCCTTTACTTAGCTGTGCGGGAACACAATCAGGCACTAACACTTCTTTATGGTGTGATCAAAACTTTAATGAAATCATACAACAAGCCCGCGCTATCAGTAGTACAGAACGAAGAAAACGACTGTATCAAAAAGCACAATCAATTTTTGTTGAAGCTTCACCATGGGTACCAATTGCTCATGCAACCCAGCATGTTATTATTAGTCCACGTGTCAAAAACTTTAAAATCATTCCTGCAGGCGGTGTCTATTTTAATAATGTCTTTTTAAGCAAAATATCGAGCGGAGAATAACTATGTTTAAAGTCATTCTTCGACAGTTTTTAATATTACTACTTAGTTTATTCACTCTAACAATATTTACTTTTAGCCTAACACAATTTTTGCCTAATCATTTAGTTTTTGCCTACCCAACAAGTAATGCAGAGTCTCTACATATTTTACAAAAATATATTTTTTATCTAACGAATATTTTACAAGGTAACTGGGGCTCTTCGCTAATCAGTGGAGAAAGTGTTCTTAAAGAATTTTTTATTCTTTTCCCTGCAACATTAGAGCTTTCAATAATGGCACTAGTCACAGCTCTAATTGTAGGAATTTCTCTCGGAGTTATTGCCGCTGAAAATAAAAACAAATGGCAAGATAAACTAGTTATTTCTACAACTCTCATTGGTTACTCAATGCCAATTTTCTGGTGGGGGATGTTACTCGTCCTTTTATTTTCTTTAACACTCGGAATTACACCGGTTGCGAGTCGAATTGGTTTCGAATATGACATTATTCCTGTTACTGGTTTTATGCTGATAGACACGCTGTTATCTGATCAGCCCTACTCTACCGATGCTTTTTTTGATGCGCTTCGCCATTTAATTTTACCAACAATTGTACTAGCCACCATACCAATTGCTATTTTTGCACGTGTTACTCGCTCAGCAATGATTGACGCATTATCTAGCGACTATATCCGTACCTCAAGAGCAAAAGGGTTGCCTTACCATAGAATAGTTTGGGGTCACGCACTAAGAAACGCAATGATACCAATTGTTACCGTTATAGGTTTACAAACCAGTGTTTTAATCACAGGAACACTCATCACGGAAACTATTTTTTCGTGGCCAGGCATTGGCAAGTGGCTATTAGAAGCAGTTTATCGAAGAGACCTGGTCACTATACATGGTGGCCTCTTAGCGATTGCAACAATCGTTATTCTAACCAATATTATGATTGAAATAGCAACTCACTTACTAAACCCTAAATTGAGGTTTCGCCGATGAGCAATTATCCTCAGTTTTATCAACAAACAAAAATTCCAAGTACTATAGAGCGTTGGAAAAATAATTTTTTCAACAATAAGTTAGCCACCGGAGCATTGTTTGTTTTAATGTCTATCATTTTAATAGCAATTTTTGCACCTTGGATAGCCCCCTATGATCCTGCTACTCAGTTTACAGATTTTACCGTACCACCTTCTTGGTATGAAGATGGTGTTAGCCACTATTTGCTTGGCACTGATGATCTAGGTCGCGACTTATTTTCAAGACTTGTTCACGGTGCGAGGCTATCGTTAAAGCTGGCTTTTACGGTTGTTGTCATTGCCGCATTAATAGGTATGTTATTGGGCTGTATTACTGCACTATCTAGTGTATGGATTGATCAACCTATTTTAAGGTTAATGGATTTAATATTGGCACTTCCTTCATTACTACTGGCAATTGTAATCGTTTCTGTTATTGGTCCTGGTTTACCAAACTCTATTTATGCCGTAGCTATAGTACTCATCCCACACTTTGTGCTTGTTACACGAAACACTATAAAACAAGAGCTTAACAAAGAGTACGTTACTGCAATGATATTAGATGGCGCCAGTAGAATACGACTTTTCACCCACTCAATTTTACCCAATATTTTGCCATCGCTAATTGTTCAACTAACACTTGCATTTTCTACTGCTATATTAGACATTGCAGCACTTGGATTCTTAGGGCTAGGAGCACAAGCACCACATCCAGAATGGGGAACGATTTTGTCAGAATCACATGTTTACATCACCATAGCCCCTTGGACAGTTGCCCTGCCTGGTCTAGCTATTTTCTTTACATTGCTCTCAATTAACCTCGTTGGTGATGGACTCAGAGATGCAATGGATTTGGATAATTAAATGAATTTACTGCGAGTCGAAAATTTAACTGTGAACTATCATAATGGAAAACAACATTTTCCTATCATAGAACGTCTATCCCTAAAAATGAACATGGGGGAAATTTTAGGTATTGTTGGTGAATCGGGCTCAGGAAAAAGTATGTTAGCACTAGCCA
Organism: Aliikangiella litoralis; assembly: GCF_052495765.1. The sequence continues at coordinate 3,934,925 of NZ_CP199292.1, forward strand.
TTATGGGCCTACTTTCTCCCAAAATGGAAATGCGTGCAGATTACTTAAGCCTAGATGGTCAAGACTTAATGAAATTAAATGCTGCTGATCGAGCAGCCTACGTCGCATCTAAAGCAGCGATTATATTCCAAGAGCCACAAGCCAGTTTAAATCCATGCTTTTCGATTGCAACACAATTAGACGAAACACTCTCTTTCCATCAAGGTGGCAGCCGAAAAATGCGAAAAAGTAGAGCCATAGAACTCCTCGATTCAGTTGGAGTCTATCAACCTGAAATAATTTTAAAAATGTACCCTCACCAATTATCAGGAGGCATGAATCAAAGAGTTGCTATTGCAATTGCTATCGCCTGTAAACCAAGGCTGCTAATTGCAGACGAACCAACTACAGCGCTAGATGTGACTATCCAATCTCAAATAATTGAGTTGTTACTCAACTTAAGTCACGCAGAAGATGTCGGATTAATGCTTATTACTCATGATTTTGCGCTTTTATCAGAAAATACAGATAGGATTGGTGTTGTATACTCTGGACAGTTAATGGAACATGCTGCAACTGAAAATATTCTCACATCTCCACGCCATCCGTATACTAAAGCTCTGCTTGATAGTATACCGCAACTAGGAGACAGGCATATAAAAGGGAGTCGTCTATTTGCTCTAAGTGGGCAAATACCTTCATTTGATCAACTTCCTGTCGGATGTCGACTAGGTCCAAGGTGCCCTAAAGCAGAGAAGCAATGTGTTAACAGACCTCCATTAAGGACAATAAGAAACTATGGTAAAGTAAGATGTCATTTAGCGAAACCGGACAATATACCTAAAGTAAATAAAAGTGATATAGGGGGTCAAAAATGAGCTTACTTTCTGCGCGCCATATCTGTAAAAGCTACCCTATTAAAAACTATCAATTTGCTAAAGACGATAGCTTTGATGCTATTAAGAACATTAGCTTTGATCTTGAAGCTGGCAAAACATTAGCTATTGTTGGTGAGTCAGGTTCAGGTAAATCAACTTTGGCTAGACAAATTATAGGTATTGAAAAACCAACATTTGGCGAAGTAATATTCAATGGTGAAAGATTACATTTCTCCAGTATAAAAAATAAAAAAATGCGCTTTAAAAATATCAGAATGATATTTCAAAACCCATATGAATCATTAAACCCGCAAGCTCGAATAGGCACTACACTTGAAGAAGTACTCAGAATCAATACCAATTTATCCAATAAACAAAGAAAAGAAAAAGTAGCCAATACTTTAAGTCGTGTCGGTTTACTACCAGAACACCAGCATAGATACCCGCATATGTTCTCAGGCGGCCAGCGCCAGCGTATAGCAATTGCTCGGGCAATCATTCTCGAACCACAAGTTATTATTGCAGACGAGCCACTCTCTGCATTAGATGTATCAATTCAGGCTCAAATACTTAATTTGCTTCAGGAGCTACAGGAAGAAATGCAAATCTCCTACCTGTTTATATCCCATGATTTAAATGTTGTAGAGCATATTGCCGATGAAGTCATGGTAATGTATCGAGGAGAAATTGTTGAATATGGTAGTATAGAACAAATCTTTGACCAACCTAAGCATCCTTATACTCAAACATTGTTTGCAAGTACGCCAATGTATAGAAAAAGATTCAAAGAATTTGAAAAGCCAGATTTTAAAACTAAGAAAGGGTTAAAGGAGCAAGGTTGTTGCTTTGCGCAAAGATGTCATTTTTGTGAACCTCATTGCCAATCTAAACCGCCTCAACTAATTGCTCAAGAAGATGGATATAAAATAGCCTGCTTTAAAGCGGAATGAAATTATTTTAAATACTTAAACAAAACTCAATAAATAAAAAAGCGGCCTTAGCCGCTTTTTTATTGAATTAAATTATCTAAGTTGCGTTTTATATCAGAGTTCCTTCGATAATCATTAATAAATGCACTAAATGCAGCATTTGAGTAATAACTACTAATATAAAGCGAGCGCTGCTTTTTGTTTGCTTCTTCAGCCTGTGCCCAATTTCCATCTTCGACTTTATTTAACATTAAAATAGTAAAACCTTGAAAATCATCTACCATATCCACAGTAACATTATCAGGCTTAGGCTTTTTCATCTTAAAAAACTGCTGATTAGTCAAATAAGAAAGGCTTGCATTATTACGTTCAAGTTGATTTAAATCTGTCCATGATAATTTTTTCTCAACAATTAAATCTTCTATAGATTCTTTTGCTTTCAATTTTTCTAGTAATGTATTCGCAAGTTGCTCTGCAGCACTTTTAGCTTTGGATTGTTTCAACTCACTTTCAACACGCGGTTTAACTTTTTCCAACGGTTGAATTTCACTTGCTTTATATTCTTTTAAACGCAATACAATTACATGGTTATCAGCAATTTGTATTGGCTCAGAATTGAGTAAAGACTCCTTTACTTCTACACTGAAAGCAATATCTTTAACATTTTGGTTTGCAAAAATACCTTGTCTGCTCGAAGCTCCAAATAATGGGCTTGTTTTTACTTGCAATCCTGTAGCTTCTGCAGCTTCTTTCAATGAGTCAGCAACTTCAAACGCCTTATTTGTTAAAGTATCTAACTTATTTTGAAATTCTACCTCAGCTTTAGATTTTTTTAGTTCAACGACTAATTCATCTTTAACTTCTTCTATTGGTAGTGCAGAACCCTCAACCACCTTGGTCAATTTTATTAAGTGATAACCAAAATCACTTTTAACAGGTTCTGAAACCTCACCAACAGTTGTCAGTGCATTAGCGGCATCTTCAAGTGGCTTTTCCACTGCTCCAGCGATTAAAATACCTAGATCACCACCTGATTCTCTAGTTGGAATATCATCAGATTCAGCTTTTGCAATTTCAGCAAAGTCTTCACCAGAATCTATTCTCTTTTTTATTGCATTAATTTTTTCTAATGCGGCAGACTCACTATCTTCAGATAAAATTAAAATATGAGAAATTTGCCTTTGCTCATCCGCTTTATAACGATCGAGATTTTCTTCGTAGTGATCTTTAATTTCATCTTCTGTAGGGGTTACTTCAGATTGTAAATTTGAAGCTGATAATTCGACATATTCAACAGATATTTTTTCTTCTTGACGAAACTTTTCTAAATTATCTTGATAATATTGATTAACTTCATCATCTGTTAAATTTATCTCTTGCTTAAATTGTGCAACGTTAATTTGTAACGCTCTGCCAGTTCTTTTTTGAGCCGTGTATTTAAAATCGGACTCAACTTCACTTGCTAAAGAAAATTCACTGTCTAACAAACCTGTTAGTAGTTGTCTATCAGTTGTTCTCACTTCGAAATCATTTTTAAATTCAGCTCGGGTAATTTGTGCTCGAACGAGTACTTGATCAACAAGAGCAGAAGAGTATTTACCATTCATTTGATAATTTGGATCGGACTGTATTACATTCCGCAAAGCGTCAGTTGATAACCTTAAACCTAAACTCTTTGTTGCCTGCTCACGAACTTTAAGAGTAACCAAGCGTTGCAAAACATTTTCCTGAAAATTCTTTTCATCTTCTTCTGTTTTTACATTTGCTTTATAAAATTCAGCTCTTTGAGCTTTTACGCTCGCATAAGCACGCTGAAAGTCATTCCTTGAAATGCTTTCACCGTTAATGATAGCGACAGCATTAGGATCCCCCAAAAAAAACGCTGAGGAAAAATAACCTGCGAAGACAAATGAAATAACAATTGCAAAAATAACAATTTTTACCCAGGGCTTTTGTACCCCTTCTCTAATGCTTTCTAACATAGCGGATTGCTCATTTAATAAAATAACTTTTTATTTATTTTTTGTACTAAATCATTCTAATAAAAAACGCGCCATATTCGGCGCGCTTGTTCTGGCGGAGCGGACGGGACTCGAACCCGCGACCCCCGGCGTGACAGGCCGGTATTCTAACCAGCTGAACTACCGCTCCAATTCTTTACATCTACAGTTTTTATCGAAATTTATTTAATAACTTTCTGAAAACTGGTGGGCGCTAGTGGGCTCGAACCACTGACCCTCGCCTTGTAAGGGCGATGCTCTCCCAACTGAGCTAAGCGCCCATCAAAAATGGAGCGCTAGTTTACCGCGTCTTTAAGACCTTTACCAGCCTTAAATCCAGGTACTCGAGCAGCAGGGATCTCGATAGTCTTACCTGTTTGAGGATTACGACCAGTTCTAGCAGCACGATCTTTAACTGAAAAGGTACCAAAACCTACAAGCGCAACCTGATCACCTTTACGTAAAGTCTCTGTAATAGAGTCAATCATTGCGTCTAACGCACGGCCAGCAGAAGCTTTAGAAATATCGGCACCTGATGCGATCGCATCTACAAGTTCAGATTTATTCACTTAATTCCCCTTTAATTCTTATCTATTAAATTTGAGAGCATCGAGTTTAAAAAATTCGTATGTATGCCCCTCGCGGATAACTTTATACCAATGGAGCAAATTGCCTGTCAAGCAACAAATACCCCAAACCCCATAAAATACAGGGGTTTGGTTAAAATAACATCATTTTATACCGATTAGTTATCAATTTAGACAAAAAAACAATTGGTTGATTTTCATCCAAAAAGCTTACTTTAATTCTAATGTGGTTTAGCTGGACTTTTTCTTGATTTATTACTAGCCAATGATTTTTTTGCTTTTGCGCTCACTTTGCGAGTACTAGTTTGAGGAGCAGGCATACTGACTAACGCTTTAGTTAAAACTTCATCAATCCACTTTACTGGTATTATTTCTAAATCACCAATAATATTCTCAGGTATTTCCTTCAGATCTCGCATATTCTTACTTGGAATTAAGACACGCTTAATTCCGCCTCTGTGAGCAGCTAGTAACTTCTCTTTTAATCCACCAATAGGTAGAACCTCTCCTCTTAAAGTTATTTCGCCAGTCATGGCGACATCCCTTCTCACTGCAATTCCTGTTAAAGATGAAACCAAAGCAGTACACATCGCACTTCCAGCACTAGGTCCATCTTTTGGGGTAGCTCCTTCGGGCACATGCACATGAATATCTTTGACTTGATAAAAGTCGTCATCAATACCTAAAGACTCAGCTCTACTTCTAACAACCGTTATTGCAGCCTTGATTGACTCTTGCATAACACTACCCAACTGCCCTGTTGATATAGCTTTACCAGTACCACTTGTAACCGCTGACTCTATAGTAAGCAAATCACCTCCTACTTGAGTCCATGCTAAACCAGTCACCTGCCCTACTTGGTCAGTTTCCCCAGCCTTACCAAAATCGTACTTTTCAACTCCCAAATATTTACTCAGATTTTTAGCTGTTACTTTAATTTGAGATTTCGATTTATCAATCATCAGTTGTTTAACAACTTTACGGCATATCTTAGAAATTTCTCGCTCTAAGCTCCTCACCCCGGCTTCACGCGTATAAAACCGAATAGTGTTAACCAATGAAGATTCAGATATTTTGATATCATCTTCTTTTAAACCATTAACTCTTTTCTGCTTAGGTAAAAGATACCGCGATGCAATATTTAATTTCTCACCTTCGGTATAACCTGACAGATTAATAACTTCCATCCGATCTAATAACGGCCCAGGTATATTCATCGAATTAGCAGTACAAACAAACATGACTTCAGAAAGATCATAATCAACTTCTAGGTAGTGATCGTTAAAACTTGAGTTTTGCTCAGGATCTAAGACTTCTAACAGTGCAGATGCAGGGTCACCTCGCATATCCATTGCCATTTTATCTATTTCATCAAGTAGAAATAGTGGATTTTTCACTTTAGTTTTACTCAATTTCTGAATAATTTTACCAGGCATAGAACCGATATAAGTCCTACGATGTCCTCTAATTTCAGCTTCATCTCTAACGCCACCTAGTGACATACGTACAAACTCTCTGCCTGTTGCTTTAGCAATTGATTCACCTAAAGAAGTTTTGCCCACTCCTGGCGGACCAACCAAGCATAATACCGAGCCTTTTAATTTTTTTACTCGAGTTTGCACAGCTAAAAACTCTAATATTCTCTCTTTAACCTCTTCTAGACCATAATGATCGCCTTCTAAAACGGCCTGTGCTTTTTCGATATCTCCATACAACTTGGTTCTTTTTTTCCAGGGTATATTGATCATCCAATCAACATAACCACGTACAACGGTTGCTTCAGCAGACATTGGAGACATCATTTTTAATTTTTTAACTTCTGCTTCAGCTTTTTCCTTTGCCTCTTTAGGCATACCAGCCGCTTTAATTTTCTTTTGCAACTCTTCGATGTCAGACACGCCATCATCATCACCAAGTTCTTTTTGTATGGCCTTAATTTGTTCGTTCAAGTAATAATCACGCTGACTTTTATCCATTTGTTGTTTCACTCTTCCACGGATTTTTTTCTCCACGTGAAGTAGGTCAATCTCAGACTCCATCAACCCCATCAAATACTCTAATCTTTCAGCTATACTATTGATTTCTAAAGCTTTTTGTTTTTCTTCAATTTTTAAAATCATGTGGGCAGCGACAACATCAGATAACTTTTCAGCATCATCTATTGCAGAAACAGTATTGAGTACTTCTGGCGGAATTTTTTTATTGAGCTTAATATAACTCTCAAACATAGCCTTAATAGAACGAGTTAACGCGCCTTTTTCGGCTTCTAGTGGCTCTTCCGATTCTAAAGGCTCATACGCTGCAACAATAAAGTCTTCAGTAGACACTAACTCTTGGATACCGGCTCGACCAATACCTTCAACTAAAACTTTTAAATTTCCATCAGGTAAACGTAGCATTTGCAAAATATTAGCAACACATCCCTGCTCGTAAATATCATTTTCCCCTGGGTCATCATGATTTGCATCTTTTTGAGCCACTAACAAAACAGAGTTTCCATTTTCAGAGGCGAATTCTAAAGCCTTAATTGACTTTTCCCTCCCTACAAATAATGGAATAACCATGTGTGGAAATACAACCACATCTCTTAATGGAAGGACCGGGATTTGGCTTTTATTCATAGTCGACGACATAAATAAATCTCTTTTATTAGTGGGCTGCTGGACAATCCGCAATTTGAACGACAGTCTCTACAGATAAGCTAAATATTAACTTAAATCGAAATCAACTTTTACTCAAATTTTATATGGAGCTGATATATTACTCGAAATAATATATCAGTATTAATTGAAATTATATATTGGGACTAGAGGTTACTAAATCAATCATTTATATAATAAAAAACTGACACTAAGTCAGTTTTTTATTAATTTAACTATTTTTTGAACCTGCTTTCTTTTCCTGACTTTCATAAATCAGTAATGGCTCAGACTCTCCATCGACTACTGCTGCATCAATCGCTATTTTAGTAACTCCTTCCATAGAAGGTAAATCATACATAGTATCGAGTAATACTTTTTCTAATATTGAACGAAGCCCTCTAGCACCAGTTTTTCTTTCCATAGCCTTTTGCGCAACAGCTCTTAATGCATCTTCTCTAAACTCCAGTGCAACGCCTTCCATTTCAAATAATTTGCAGTATTGTTTAGTTAATGCATTTTTAGGTTGAGATAGTATCTCAACTAAAGAGTCTTCATCTAACTCTTCTAGTGTTGCAACTACAGGTAACCGACCAACAAACTCAGGAATCAAACCATATTTGACTAAATCGTCAGGCTCTATATCTTTGAATATTTCACCAACATTTTTTGATTCATCTTTGCTACGGACTTCAGCAGAAAAGCCAATTCCAGAGCGCTCAGAACGATCTCGAATAATTTTATCCATTCCAGCAAAAGCACCACCGCAAATGAATAATATACTACTTGTATCAACTTGAAGAAACTCCTGCTGAGGATGCTTTCTACCACCTTGAGGCGGAACCGAAGCAACCGTGCCTTCGATTAACTTTAATAGCGCTTGCTGAACACCTTCACCAGATACATCACGTGTAATTGATGGATTATCTGCTTTACGAGAAATCTTATCAATTTCATCAATATAAACTATGCCGTGCTGTGCTTTATCAACATCATAATCACACTTCTGCAAAAGTTTTTGGATAATATTTTCTACATCTTCACCAACATAACCGGCTTCAGTGAGCGTTGTAGCATCAGCAATGGTAAATGGTACGTCCAACAAACGAGCTAGAGTTTCGGCTAACAATGTTTTACCACTACCAGTTGGACCAACAAGCAAAATATTACTCTTACCTAACTCAACGTCGTCAGCATTAACATTATTATCAGTTTTTAATCGCTTATAGTGGTTATAAACAGCAACCGATAGCACTCTTTTAGCAGCGGATTGCCCAATAACATATTGCTCTAAGATATCATTAATCTCTCTTGGAGTTGGAAGTTTACTAGAATCACTGTCAGGAGCAATTTCTTGAATTTCTTCACGAATAATATCGTTACACAACTCCACACATTCATCACAAATAAAAACTGATGGCCCTGCTATCAGTTTTCTAACTTCGTGTTGGCTTTTACCACAGAAAGAACAGTAGAGTAGTTTGCCACTATCGTCGCGACCACCCGATTTTCTGTTATCACTCATTAGCTTTCCTTTAACAATCTAAATCTATTTAATAAGCAGCTTAAATAACTATTATATACAGCTTAGACCTTTATTCTTTATTTTGTCGATAGTTCCCTGAGATTTTCAGTTAGATGAACATCAACACCTTGTTTCAATGTTATTTAAGACTCTAACCACGCGAGTTTATTACACTATCAACAATACCATAGTTAGCCGCTTCTTCGGCACTCATAAAGTTATCTCTATCAGTGTCTTTTTCTAAATCTTTTAGTTTCTTGCCCGTATGTTTAGCTAAAATCTGATTTAATGTTTCACGCATTTTTAGTATTTCTTGAGCATGTATTTCAATATCAGAAGCTTGGCCTTGAAACCCTCCCAATGGTTGATGGATCATAACCCGAGAGTTAGGTAACGCAAAACGTTTACCAGCTTCCCCTCCGGCAAGTAGGAAAGCCCCCATACTGCAAGCCTGCCCAATGCACAAAGTTGATACCGAAGGCTTTATAAATTGCATAGTATCATAAATAGCCATTCCCGCAGTTACCGAGCCGCCAGGGGAATTAATATACAGAGAGATATCTTTATCGGGATTCTCAGACTCAAGAAACAACATTTGAGCAACGATCAAATTGGCCATATGATCTTCAACCTGCCCCACCAAGAATATTACCCGTTCTTTTAACAAACGAGAATATATATCGTACGAACGCTCGCCTTTTGCGGTTTGTTCTACCACCATTGGCACTAAACCAAGGGCTTGTGTTTCAATTGCAGTACCTGCACTTACCATTATTTTATCCTTATTTTTTATAGAGGTATAAAACCAAAAAACCGGTATTTAACTACACTAGCTAACATATGGGTTAACTATAGCAGTTTCAATACCGGGTTGGTAAATAATTAAAATACTTTATTTTTAGTTATGCTTCTTCAGATGTTTCTTTATCTGGATTCATAACTTCATCAAAGCTCATTGATACTTCAGTACTTTTTGCTTTATCAATAATGAAATCAATAACACTATCTTCAAGTACTAATTGCTCAACTTCATTGAGTTTATTTTCATCTGACAAGTAGTAATTAATTACTTCTTCCGGTTGCTCATAAACAGCTGCGAGCTCTTCTAATTTTGTCTTAACCATGTCTTTATCAGCAGAAATTTTATTTTGCTTAATCACTTCCCCCACAATTAAACCAAGCTTAACACGCTTAATTGCCTTTTCTTCAAAAAGTTCTGAAGGTAAATCTGGCAAGCTTGCCATTTGTCCACCAAATTGCTGAAGTGCTTGCTGCTTAAGGTTTTCAACTTCCTGATCAATCATAGACTTAGGGATATCAAATTCATGCTTTTCAACTAGAGCATCCATCACTTGTTCTTTGACTTTAGACTTGAGAACTTGCCCAAGTTCTCTCTCCATATTCTTACGGATATCACTTTTAAGTGTCGCTACGCTTGAGTCAGCAATACCAAGCTTATCAGCCAATTCACCCATTTTAAGAATTTCTTTTTTGTTAACTTTGCTCACTTTTGTCGCAAACACGGCTTCTTTACCCGCAACATCTTTATTTTGGTAATCTTCTGGGAAAGTCACTGTGACATTAAGCTCATCACCAGCTTTAGTGCCAATAAGCTGATCTTCAAAACCAGGGATCATTTGGCTCGAACCTAATAGCAAAGCAAAATCATCGGCTTTACCACCATTAAACTCTTCACCGTCAATTGTTCCAGTAAAGTCAATAATAACCTGGTCGCCTTCTTTAGACTTACGTTTTACTTCAACCCAGTTAGCTTGTTGCTCCCTAAGGGTATCCAACATTTTACTCAGATCATCATCTTGCACTTCAGAGGCGACTTTCTCGATGGAAATAGTAGAAAAATCTTGCAACTCTATTTCAGGATAAATTTCGAACGTTGCGGTAAACTCTAAATCTTTACCCTCTTCCATCACTACAGGCTCAATATGAGGAGCTCCGGCAGGTTGTAACTTCTCCTGAATAATCGCTTCATAAAATGAGCGCTGCATAACTTCAGAAACGACCTCTTGACGAACATGAGTTCCAAAACGCTTTTTTATAACAGTTAACGGAACTTTACCCGGCCGAAAACCATTAATTCTTTGAGTTCTAGCTAACTCTTTCATTCTAGAATTGGCAACATCATCAACTTTATTGGCCGGTACACCAACAGTTAATTTTCGTTCTAAGCCGTTTGTGGTTTCAATAGAAACTTGCATTTGACTGCTCCAACTGAGATTTATTATTCACTTATATCTACCCCAAGCAATTGCAAGGTGCAGTGGTCATCTGGTCAGTTTGAGCTAATTTCAGGAAGATTGCATGAGCTTTCTAAATTGAGATAAAAACATCTCTATTAGTCATTTGGTTAGCACCAAAGCTCAGGCGACCACCAACTAGCTCAAGCCAGAATATTTTTTAAAATACACTAAACTAGGTAGAATTCTGAGTTTTTACAAAGTGGTGCGAGAGGAGAGACTCGAACTCTCACGCCGCAAGACACTGGAACCTAAATCCAGCGCGTCTACCAATTCCGCCACTCTCGCACTTTGTAATTATCGTCACTACACTAAAGTAACACTATAATATGGGGTGGACGATGGGGTTTGAACCCACGACCACCGGAATCACAATCCGGGGCTCTACCAGCTGAGCTACGCCCACCATAAAAACCTTGTCGACATTATACTCGATTAATGTCATCTTGTCCGACGAAATACCCACAGGATTCGCAATGGCGCGCCCGGCAGGATTCGAACCTGCTACCCTCGGCTTAGAAGGCCGATGCTCTATCCAAATGAGCTACGGGCGCATTGTTTCAGGAACCCCTGGTTACTAATATATCATCAGCAACAAATTAATTGGTCGGGGAAGAGGGATTCGAACCCCCGACATCCTGCACCCAAAGCAGGCGCGCTACCAGACTGCGCTATTCCCCGACAAACTTCCTTGCGGGGCTGCCCCTGCAAGGAGCGCGCATAATACTGATTAAACTGATTTTCGTCAATAAAGAATAAGAAATATTTTTTAAAAAAACTTTTCCTTGGCAGTTTATGCGACAATTGAGAAAATGTCCTAGATTACTTCTTTTAATACTTGGTATGTATATATATGACAGCTCAACTTATCGATGGTAACAAAATATCTGCTGATGTTCGTGCAAAAATTAAGCAAAAAGTCTCAGATAGGCTAAATAACAATCAATCCACACCTGGTTTAGCGGTAATTTTAGTTGGTGATGACCCAGCCTCTCATGTTTATGTGGGTAAAAAGGTCAGTGCTTGTGAAGACGTTGGTTTTAATTCTCAGAAAATTATCTTGAGTGAAACAATAACACAAGAAGCCCTAACCTCACAAATTCAGGCCTTTAATGAAGATCCTACTATTCATGGAATTTTAGTCCAGCTTCCTTTACCGGCTCACTTAGATACCAGTGTAGTTTTGGAAACCATTAGCCCTGACAAAGATGTTGATGGCTTTCATCCATATAATGTTGGACGCTTAGCACAGCGTATACCTCGCCTGAGGCCTTGTACACCTTATGGGGTTATGCAGATGCTCAATACCATAGATGTCTCTGTTAGAGGCTTAGATAGTGTGGTTGTAGGTGCTAGTAATATTGTAGGCCGCCCAATGGCGTTAGAACTTTTACTAAATGGTGCAACCGTCACTGTTTGTCATCAATTTACTAAAGATCTCTCATCACATGTAAAAAATGCTGATTTATTGATCGTTGGTGTTGGTATACCAGGCCTAATTAAGGGCGACTGGATAAAACCTGGAGCGATAGTGATTGACATAGGCATTAACCGTCTGGACAACGGCCAATTAACGGGTGATGTTGAGTTTGACATTGCTGCTGAGCGTGCAAGCTGGATTACACCTGTTCCTGGCGGTGTAGGCCCTATGACAGTCGCTACATTAATGCAAAACACATTAATGGCAGCAGAATTGACCGATTAAATTAGAAAATAAGAAAGAATAGTTAAAGGTGGAATGAATAGCATATAAAGAGTGCGCTTTTTTCTTATTTTCACCTAAGGTGGAATAAATAAGTCAATATTTGCAAATATTACTAAAGAAACTAATCTTATAATTAAAGTAATATCAAAAACTTAGTTTATTTTCTGGCAATTATGGTACTTAAATTTCTTATTGTTGACGACAGCAAAGCCATGCAAACCATTGTTAAGCGGATTTTAATCAATGCTGGGTATGAGCAGCATGATTTTAAGTTTGAAAGCAATGGCCGTAACGCTCTTGAGAGCATTAGAAATTGGCAGCCAGATATTGTACTACTTGATTGGCATATGCCGGAAATGACAGGAATTGAGTTACTTGAAAAAGTTAAAGAACTTAATTTAAACACGAAGATAGGCCTGATTACAGCAGAAAAGAATAAGGTTTCTATAGAACGGGCAAAAAAAGCCGGCGCGCGCTTTGTTGTTAATAAACCTTTTACCGCAGAAAACCTGCAAGAAAGCTTAATACCAGCATTATCTGAAGACCATAGCCCCCAACAATCGAAGGTGAATACCAACCAGATAGTTTTTCCTTCCCCAAGCGCATTAACGATATTATTATCTGCAGTTACTAATTCAAAAATCTTAGTTGAAAAGGTGGAGCCACTTGAAATAAAAAACTTTTCACTCCCCGCAACCTTAGCACTATTTGGCAATAGCGAACAAAAGGTTAAAGCTTTGCTATTACTTGAAGCAGACACAAGAGACAGACTAGCAGAAGCATTCTCTTTAACCGTGTTTAGCGGTCAAGCGATTGACGATAAACTGCTGGCACGTGCGCTAGTTAACGTTTTATCAATAATAGGGGTAAACTTCTTAAATCTGGAAGAAATGTTAGAACTAAAATTAATAAAAACCTACAACATCCCCAAATTAATTAACAAAATACAGCTGCTAAATACGGCTCAAGCAAGTGATAGACTTGATATAAAAATTACTTTCAAAGACGGTTTTTCAGCCTATTCAGTTTTTTATCTAGAATCGAGTGGAAGTTACTAATCCTTATTCGTTAGAAGAGTTTTCATTTTTTTCTAATTGTTTTAAAACTTCTAGAAACTGCTCCTCTAGCAAAATATGTTCGCTTTTTAAACGCTCTAGTTCTTTGTTTGCCAGTAAGCTCTCATCGCTTTCTTTAGCAATCATTAAAAACTGTTGTTCCAGCATATCTTTTTCCAATTCTAGGCGATCCATTTCACTTTCTTTCGCTTCAAGATTTGCACGTAAGGCTTGCAGCTTTTTGACACTTTCAATATTTTCTGTTGAATTCGCAACTTGAGCATTCAATATTTCATTACGGGCTTTCAACGTCTTATACTTTCGAGAAATTGACTTATAGTCGGCTCTTAAGTTTATAAAGTTTCGGTGCATTTGACTTTGGGTTGCTTTACTTGCCTGCATTTGTTCTTTTTGGGCTTGAAATAACCTGGCTTTAGCAACAAACCTTAATAACTGTTCATTAGCTTTATCTAAATCAGTACGCAACTTCCTGTTCATATGAGAGGTTTCATTAAGCTCCATTCTTAATTCACTCAACTCTTTTTCAGCTGACTTTTCATGCCGACTCCATTGATCTTCTAGTTCTTGTGCTTCTTGTAGTGTTTCGCTCACATTTTGAACTAAACTTTGCGTATTTCTAATAACTTCAGTTTCCTGTTTCTTTTGTATTTTTTCAGCATCACTGAATAGTTCAACCTCTCCGACAACACCAACCATCTCACCCAGTGAATTATAACGCTCTTTTAGTTCAGCTAATTTATCACTTTCAGATGAGTTACCCGTTTCATCGAGGTGCTCACTTAACCGCTCTAATACTAAATCCCCACCAGTCATATTATAAGCAACGGCATTGCGCAACTCATAATATAGCTGTTCATAATCTTTATCTAAGGAACCTGGAGCATTTAATAACTCAGCTTTTAGCTGTTCTATTTTAGATTGAGATTGGCCCAACTGTTTTTGTAATTTATTTAACTGTTGATTAAGAGATTCAATTTTTTTTTGTTTTTTTTCTAAAGCTTGCTGTTTAGCTAGAATTTCATCTTTATTGTTGGAAAGCTCGTCATCAACTAAGCTTTCTTCATCGTCAGACAAATCACTTACAGCTTGTAGTTTGCCTTCTAAGTCATTGATTATAGAGAGTTGTTCTTGTATTTTAACTCTCAAGCCTTTAGTGTGTTTTTTCTCATCTTTAAGACTTTTTGAAAGCCTATCAATTTTTGATAATAAGTCATTATTAATATTATTAAGGTAATAAAATAGAAAAGCAGATATGCCAACTAAAACAAGAAAAACTTCACTAAATATAAGAATTAATGATGATGACAATAACTACCCCACTTAACTATAGAAATAACAACAAGTTAAGGATAGCTTAATTATAGCGTATTGAATAATTTAAAAGCCTGTTATATCAACAGGCTAGAGTAGAAAGGCAGGCTAAAAGCGAAACAGGGTTAATTCTGCCAGAATAGATCACCACCATGATCTTCAATGGTTTCAAGTACCTTTCCTCCACCTCTTGCTACACAAGTCAAAGGCTCTTGAGCAACAATAACAGGCAAACCAGTTTCTTCTAAAAAGAGTCGATCCAAATCTTTAATCAATGCCCCACCTCCGGTGAGTACCATGCCTCTCTCAGAGATATCAGCCGCTAATTCAGGTGGAGACTGTTCTAATACTGACCTTACAGCCCGAATCATACCGGCAAGAGGATCTTGAATAGCTTCTAATACTTCATTACTATTAATAGTAAAGCTACGGGGGATACCTTCGGCTAAATTACGCCCTCTTACATCTATTTCCATCACTTCATTACCAGGAAAAGCTGTGCCAATTTCATGTTTGATTCTTTCAGCGGTAGCTTCACCAATAATAGTGCCATAATTTCGCCGGACGTAATCGATGATTGCTTCATCAAAGCGGTCACCACCAATACGCACAGAATCGGAAGATACAACACCATTTAAAGATAATATGGCAATTTCAGTTGTACCACCACCAATATCAACAACCATAGAACCTCGAGCTTCAGCAACAGGTAACCCAGCACCTACTGCAGCAGCCATAGGCTCTTCGATTAAGTAAACATCTCTCGCCCCTGCGCCATATGCAGACTCTTTAATCGCTCTTCTTTCCACTTGCGTTGAGCCACAAGGAACACAAATTAATACTCTTGGGCTTGGTCGCATAAAAAAGCTCGAATCATGAACTTTACGAATAAACTCCTGAAGCATTTTTTCTGTGACTTCAAAATCAGCGATTACACCATCTTTCAATGGCCGTATGGCTGTAATATTTCCAGGAGTTCGACCCAACATAACTTTTGCATCACCACCCACAGCAGCAATTGACTTATTCCCACCTCGTTCATGACGAATTGCAACAACTGACGGTTCGTTTAGCACAATTCCTTTTTCACGCATGTAGATTAAAGTATTTGCCGTTCCCAAATCGATAGACAAATCGGCCGAGAAAAGACCTCTTATTTTATTAAACATAATTCGGTGTATTTCCGCTTGTTTATTTTCTAAATTAGTTACACTTAGAAGTTGATTCTTTTCAATAATTCAAAGAATGCTCTTCATATAAAGTTGATTATCGCTCACTTCCTGAATAAACAGAAGGGTTTGCATTAAATTTCTTATGATCTATGATGTATTTCCACAATTTAAGTTCATTAACCCAAAAATGTTAACAATTAAAAAAGCAACTGTACAAGACTCAGAAACCATCGCTAGTTTGGCTAAGCTAATTTGGACAAAACATTTCACACCTATTATAGGAAAGAATCAAGTTGATTACATGCTGAAACTATTTCAAAGCAAAACAGCAATTGCCAAGCAAATGAGTCAAGGTATTGAATATTTCTTAGTCAACAAAAACGAGCAACTAGCAGGCTATATAGCCATACAATACCAAACCAACAAATTATTTATCAGTAAGTTTTATCTTAAATCAGAGTTTCGAGGACAAGGCCTGGCAAAACCGATGCTTCAACATATAGAAGAATTAGCCAAACAAACCCAGTTGTATCAATTGGAACTGACAGTTAACAAACTAAACAGTGCCTCCCAAGCTTATTTAAAACTCGGGTTTAATATTGAAAGCTCAATCCAAATTGATATAGGTGACGGCTTTATTATGGACGACTACCTCATGATAAAGCATTTAACTCAAGATTAAAGGTTTGCTGATTACCCCTAAAATAATTAGTGGTTAAGCCATTTTTTAATAAAATTAGATTCAAGGAATAATCGAGTAATATGAATTAATTGACTTAATAAACAACTTCGACTCTTTGGCAACCTTTAATATTTTTTAAATTAAAAAGTAGTGTGTCTGTTGGTTTTACTGACCAATTTCCACCAGCTACTAATACAGAGTCAATCTCTCCTAAACGGCAATAAATCCTCACGGGGCACAACCCCCCTTTAAATGGAGTTAAACTTTCCACCACTTCTTGTGCAAGGATTGTACTTTCATTTAAATCAATTTTAATTTCAAGATGCTTTGAAAGTCTCTCACGTACTTCAATGAGCTCACTGATTTCTACAGCACTCATTTTTAAACCGCCAGAAAAATCGTCATTAGAAATATCGCCTTTGGCAACAATGATTTCATCTTTCCGCAAAACATCACGGTTAGTTTCGTAAAGGTCGCTGTAGACCATTACGTCTACACGCCCACTTTGATCGTCTAAAGTAACAATGGCCCAGTTAAGCCCTTTTTTAGTTTTCATTACCCGAATATTAACAATTAACCCTGCAACACTAACGTACTCTCCGCGACGAGTGGGTTGTAAACCATTAAGCCTTAAATCACAAAACTGTCTAATTTCAGGTAAATAACGATCAATAGGATGTCCCGTTAAATACAACCCTAACGTTTCTTTTTCTCCCTGCAAAACTTTATCCTCAGGCCAAGGTCTTACCATGGTAAACTCTACACTTGAAGCCTCAGAGCTTTCTGTGGGGGAGCCAAATAAATCATTCTGCCCAAGCAATTTATTTCGCTTAAATTGCTCAGCAGATTTAACGGCCTGCTCTAACGAAGCCATCATAACAGCACGGCTAGGTCCTAAAGCATCTAACGCACCAGCACGAATTAGAGCCTCTAAGTTTCTGCGGTTAGCTTTTTTCAGATCAATTCGATTACAAAAATCAAACATATCTTTATAAACACCACCGCTTTTTCTTTCATCAACAATCGATTGAATCGCAGCTTCACCAACACCTTTGATAGCGCCGATACCATAAATGATTGTCTGCTCACCATCGATAGTAAACTTGTATTGACCACGATTAACATCGGGAGGAACTATTTTTATTCCCAAAGATTTAGCATCATCAACATAAGTAACAACTTTATCGGTGTTATCCATATCGGCCGACATTACTGCGGCCATAAATGCCGCCGGGTAATGTGCTTTTAACCAAGCGGTTTGAAAGGATACTAAAGCATAAGCAGCCGAATGTGATTTGTTAAAACCATAGCCTGCAAATTTTTCCATCAAATCAAAAATATGTCCCGCTAAGTCACCATCAACATCTCTGGCAATCGCACCTTCCATAAATATTTTGCGTTGCTCTTGCATAACTTCTGCTTTTTTCTTACCCATTGCTCGGCGTAACAAATCAGCTCCACCTAAAGTAAAGTTAGCCAGTACCTGAGCAATTTGCATTACTTGTTCTTGGTAGAGAATAATGCCATAGGTTGGTTCTAAAACCGGTTTTAAGTCTTCATGTTGATAATCAGGATGAGGATAGGCAACTTCTTGGCGTCCATGCTTTCGATTAATAAAATCATCAACCATTCCTGAACCTAATGGCCCAGGCCTAAACAAAGCAACCAGTGCAATAATATCTTCAAAAGAACTTGGCAATAGCTTTTTAATGAGCTCTTTCATTCCCCTAGATTCCAGCTGAAACACAGCGGTTGTGTTAGCTGACTTTAAAAGCTCAAAAGTTTTTGGATCTTCTAGATCAACCGTATCGATATTGAGCTTTTCTTGATCCTCATTAATTAATTGGCTATTGATCATATTCACAGCCCAATCAATAATAGTGAGAGTCCTTAAACCTAAGAAATCAAATTTAACTAACCCGGCCGACTCAACATCATCTTTATCAAACTGTGTTACCAGCCCATCCCCCGCTTCATCACAATACAAAGCAGCGAAATCGGTTAAATCTGATGGTGATATAACAACACCTCCAGCATGCTTTCCTGCATTACGAGTAATACCTTCCAGCTTGGTAGCCATATCCCAAATGGCTTGAAACTCTTCTTCTTCTTCATAACGTTGTCTAATTTCTTCTTCTTGTTCCCAAGCTTTTGATAATGTCATACCAATATCAAAAGGGATCAATTTTGAAATTTTATCAACAAAGCCATAAGGTTGACTTAACACTCGTCCCACATCTCTAATAACCGCTTTTGCTGCAAGACGACCAAAAGTAATGATTTGAGAAACCGCATTTCGGCCATATTTGTCAGCCACATAATCGATAACTCTATCTCTGCCATCCATACAAAAATCAATATCAAAGTCAGGCATAGATACCCTTTCAGGATTCAAAAATCTTTCAAATAGCAAGTCATATTCTAATGGGTCTAAATCAGTTATTTTTAAAGCATAGGCAACTAATGAACCCGCTCCAGATCCTCGTCCAGGACCAACCGGTATATCATTATCTTTTCCCCAACGAATAAAATCAGCAACAATTAAAAAGTATCCAGGGAATCCCATTTGATTAATTACATCTAATTCTATTTGTAACCGCTCATCGTAAGCTTTTCTTTTTTCATTAAAATCAGGAGCATTTACATCAAATAAGCGTGGGAGACGCTCTTCTAAGCCATCACGGCTGAGTTGACAAAAATATTCTTCAATTGTCATTCCATCAGGGATAGGATAGTTCGGTAAAAAATACTCACCTAGATGCAGATGTAAGTTACAACGCTTAGCAATTTCAATAGTATTATCAAGAGCTTCAGGTATATCTGAAAATAACTCCGACATCTCAGCGGCGCTTTTTAGATATTGTTGATCACTATAATTTTTAGGTCGTCTAGGATCATCTAATACTCGACCTTGATTAATACAAACACGAATTTCATGTGCTTCAAAATCGTCTTGTTTAAGAAAACAAACATCATTAGTTGCAACCACTGGCGTGCCTGAACCTTGAGCAAATCCAGCAACAGATTGAATATAAGCTCCCTCACCAGTTCTTCCCGTTCGTTGTAACTCGAGATAATAGCGATTAGAAAAATGTAAATTCCAAAAGCCTAACAGCGCTGCAGCCAATTCATGATTACTAGCCACTAAAGCTCTTCCAACATCTCCTTCTCGACCACCGGATAAAACAATAAGACCTTCGTTATATTCAATAAACCAATCTTTCTCAACAATTGGACACCCTAACTTTTGGTTAGTTTGATAAGCTTTAGATACCAATTTTTTAGCATTTAAATAACCTTGATCATTTTGACAGAGAACGGTGATGCGAAAAATATCATTATCATCATTCGCGTCATTCACCCAAAGATCAACACCAACAATTGGTTTAACACCATTTGCAATCGCTTTTCGATAAAACTTGATTAGACCACAAAAGTTAACGTTGTCAGTAATAGCTAGCGCCGGCATTCCTAACTCAGCAACACTATCTAATGTTGGATTAATTCGACAAATACCATCGACCATTGAAAACTCGGAATGCATCCGCAAGTGGACAAAATCACGCACAGCAACTGACTCAGTTGTTGTTTCATTTTCCGGCGAGGTTGAATCGATATCGGTCATGCTTATGTTGCCTTACTATCATTCAATCAGTTTTAATTGTGCTTGCACTGGAGCAAAACTTTTACGATGAATAGGAGTGATCCCATGTTGTATAATTGCTTCTCTGTGCGCTTTGGTCGGATACCCCTTATGTTTCGCAAAACCATAGTGTGGAAAAACTTTATCCATTTCACACATTTCATTATCTCTTGCCACTTTTGCTATAATCGATGCGGCACTGATTGCAGGCTCGGTTAAATCTCCTTTTACAATCGCTTCAGCAGAACAATTTAGTTGGGGAAGTTTGTTACCATCAACCAAGCAATGTTCTGGCGGAACACTTAACCCTTCAACTGCTCTTTTCATTGCTAACAAGCTTGCTTGAAGAATATTTAACTCATCAATTTCTTCTGGTTCACAACGAGCAATATACCAACTCAATGCTTTTTGTCTTATCTCTTCAGATAGCTTTTCACGTTTTTTTTCTGACAATTTTTTCGAGTCAGTTAAGCCAACTATTGGTTGCGCAGGATCTAAAATAACAGCCGCCGCAACCACAGGCCCAGCTAATGGCCCTCGCCCTACTTCATCCACACCAGCAACTTTATTTTTCATTAAGTTCTATATTCCTCTCAAGCATATCAACAATTGCTTTAGCGGCTTTATTGCTACCACCAAGCATCAAAGATTGGTGAAGCTGATAAAACTTGTCAATCATATTGGTTGACTCTTTATTTTCAATTAAATTAACCAATTCCTGATACAACAACTCAACTTTGCAATGCTCTTGCATTAACTCTTTAACAATTGGCTCACCAGCTAATAAATTAGGCAATGAAAATTGTTTTATTTTTAGTAGATTTTTATAAATCCAAAAACTAAAAGCCGATACTTTATACGCAACAAGCATGGGTTTTTTTAATAACATGGCTTCTAAAGTTGCTGTACCAGATGCTAACAGAACGATATCAGAAGCTTGCATTACTGTTCGAGACTGCCCATCTATCAAACGAAGTGGAGTGTCAAAATTACATGCTGTTATTGCTCGTTCTATCTGCTCTCGGCGCCTCTGATTGGCACAAGGAATAACAAGTTGAACCTCAGTGTATTGTTGATAAAGCTTTTTAGCCGCTTCAAGAAAAGGCTCAATTAAATACTTTACTTCCGTACCACGACTGCCTGGCAAAATAGCAACAGTTAAAGTATTGAGTTCTAAACCAAGTTCTTCTCGTGCAGTCTGCATATTAGGCTCCATTGCTATTTCATTGGCCAATGGATGACCGATACATATAGCTGGCACAGCATGACGTTTATAAATGTCTAACTCAAATGGAAAAAGACATAACATAAGAGACACACTTTTAGCAATCTTATAAATTCTATTTTCTCGCCAAGCCCAAACAGAAGGGCTAACATAATGAACCGTTTTTATTCCTTTATTTTTCAGTTGATATTCAAGCTCAGTATTAAAAACAGGTGCATCAATACCGATGAAACAGGTCGGGTTAGCATGAATAATCATCTGTGTTAATTGGCGACGCATTTTTAATAATCCGGGCAGTTTCTTTAAGATAGGCACAATACCCATTATGGATAAGCGCTCCATCGGAAAGTAACTTTTAAAACCTTCGGCCATCATCAAAGAACCGCCTATTCCGCTAAAACTAGCGTTAGGATAATGGGCTTTGAGTGACTTAATTAAGCGCGCTCCCAGGATATCTCCCGAGGCTTCACCAGCAACTAGAATAAAATGTTGGTTCACGGTATCAGTAAAAATTGACTATGGTTAATATTGAATAATTAACGTGCAATGCCACGTTGAGATGACTTAATAAAGTCGATCATTAATTGAATTGAAGGAGATTTTTTAGCATCTTCAGTTAATACTTTTAAAGCCTCTTCAATTTTTAGTTCTTGTCTGTAAACTGTTTTATAAGCCCGACGAATCAAACTGATTTCATCTTTATCAAATCCGCGTCGCTTTAATCCCTCTACATTTACGGTTCTTGGGCTTTCATCGGCAAATAAAACAAATGGTAATATATCTTGAGTGATGTTACTTCTAATACCAATAAAAGCATGTGCACCAATATGTACAAACTGATGAATACCAGAAAACCCACCTAAAATAGCATGATCGCCAACAATAACATGACCTGCTAAGTTTGAACTATTAGCAATAATAATATCATTTCCTAAAACACAATCATGAGCAACATGAGTGTAAGCCATCAACAAATTATTATTACCAATCGTGGTTTCACCTCTGTCTTGCACTGTTCCTCGATGGATTGTGCATGATTCCCTAATAATATTTCCATCACCTATAGTGGTACGAGTAGGCTCACCTTTATATTTCTTATCTTGATTTGCCTCACCAATCGAAGAAAATTGATAAAATTGATTATTCTTGCCTACTTTAGTATGCCCATTAATAACAACATGAGGGCCAACAACAGTCCCCGAATCAATCTCAACATTCTCGTCAATAATAGAAAATGCACCAACACTCACATCATCAGCTAATTTTGCCGATGGATGAACTATTGCACTAGGATGTATCACTATTTTATTTCCTGTTTGGAACACATAAGATCAGCGGCACAAACCACTTTATTGTCAACTAAAGCTTCAGCTTCAAATTTCCATAAAGATTTTTTACGTTTTAACAAATTTACTTTTAACAAAACCTGATCGCCAGGCTCAACAGGCTGCTTAAACCTCGCATTATCAATGCCAACAAAATAATAAAGCGAATTTTCATCAGGTAATTCATTCATTGTTTTAAAACATAAAATCCCGGTAGCTTGAGCAAGCGCTTCTAAAATTAAAACACCAGGCATAACTGGGCGATGTGGAAAATGCCCAGTAAAACAAGGTTCATTAACAGTCACATTTTTTATCGCATGTAAATACTCATCAACTTTGTAATCAATCACTCTGTCAACTAATAAAAAAGGGTATCGATGAGGTAGTGTTTTCATTATCTCATGAATATCAAGAGTACAAATAGTATTGTTTCCTTCACTCATTGTTACGACTCACTCTTTAGCTTTGTTAATTCTTTTTCTAATTTTTTTAGTTGTTTAGCCATGTCATCTAACTGCCTGAAGCGAGCAACATTTTTACGCCAAATTTTATTGTCTTGCATACCTGTTCCAGAAGAAAAAACACCGGCTTCTTTATTCGAACGGTTAATTAAGCTGCAAGCTGTAACGTGAGTACCATCTGCAATAGATAAGTGGCCTAAAATAGAGGAACGTCCACTAAAAGTACAGTGTTTTCCAATTGTTGTACTCCCAGCAACACCTGAGCATGCGGCCATTGCAGAATGCTCTCCAATAACAACATTATGTGCAATATGACATAAGTTATCTATCTTTACGCCATTACCAATAATGGTGTCATTTAAGGCGCCTCTATCGATACAAGCATTAGCACCGATATCGACATCATCTCCCATTATAACACTGCCTGTTTGTGGGATCCTCACCCAAATCCCTTTATCATTGGCATAACCAAAACCATCAGAACCGATCACTGCACCAGACTGAACGATACAGTTTTTACCTATTTGCACATAATGGTAAACAGTCACGTTTGAATATAGACGCGACCCAGCCCCTACAACGGCTCCCTTAGCAACAACGGTGTTGGCGCCTAATATGACATCGTCATGAATAATAACATTTTCTTCAACAACACAACCTGCACCAACAGAAACATTGTTTCCTAATTGTGCACTATCACTGACTTGAGCTGACGGATGTACACCAGCATTGGGTACAGGTGTAGAATCTAATAATTGTGCTACACGAGCAAAACCTAGATATGGATCTTTTACTACAATAGAATTCCCTGAAGCAAAATCTCTTGCGTCTTCAGATAACAAAACACAACCAGCTTTGGTTGTGTTAAGTTGCACTTTTAATTTTGGATTACTGAGAAACGAAATATCAGCAGAACTCGCTTTATCAAGTGATGCTATGCCTAATATTTTATGCTCGCCATCACCTTGAAACTCAGCATCCAACAGTCGAGCAATTTCTGCGACTGTAAATGCTTTTGCAGTCAAATTATTAACCTGCTGGATTACTTAATATTTTAATAACTTTATCAGTGATATCAATTTTATTGCTAACATGAACAGTAACATTCTTCATTAGTACCAAATCAAGTTTATTTTTCTTAGCAACTTTTTGAATAGCGATATTAATGCTGTTCATAACTTTTGCTCTTTCTTGGTTATTTGTCAGTTTAATGTCTTCTTCAAGAAACTTTTTCTTCAAATTAAAGTCAACATCTAAAGCTTGTAATTCGCGTTGCAATTCTAACTTTTGGACATTAGTCAAAGTCATAGCATCACGCTTGCCTTTTGCCTGTAAGTCTTCGCCTTTCTTTTGCATTGCTTTTAATGCATCGGTACGTTCTTTAAATTTCTTTTGAATTTTATCATTGATAGCCTTAAATTGAGGAGTTTCAGCAACAACAGCTTGCATATCAACAACACCAATTTTATCGACCGCGCTAGCAGTTCCAATAAAAGCAAGCAATAAAGTCACTACAGCAATTGATTTTTTTAACATTTTTATACCCTTATAAAATTAAAAATTAAATTCTTATACTAGAACGTTCTACCCACATTAAAAGAGAACGATTCAGTTTCATCTTTTATTTCTTTGCGTATCGGCTTAGATAAACTTATTGTTAGCGGTCCCATTGGAGAAAGCCACTGTAAAGAAAAACCTGCCGATATACGATAAGCTCCTGGTTCGGAATAATCTGGTACTTCAGTTAAATGATTATCTGATAACGTTAACCCACGGTACTTATTTACATCAAACTGCGTATCCCATAAATTACCTACATCAACAAAAAGGCTTGTTCTCAATGAGTTAGAATCTTCGGCAAAAGGCACAGGGAAAATTAACTCTAATGTACCTAATACCCTAGCATTTCCTCCCGCCGTTCTGCGGCTTATGCTAATTACATCATTTTCAGAAGGTAATGGCAACCCAAGAGAGGCTTGACCTAAATCTGTTGCTACAGGTCCACGAGTACTTGACGAAATACGATCAATTGCATGTGGACCTATTGTGTTACTCTCAAAGCCCCGCATAGTACCGGAACCACCTGCACTAAAGTTTTCTAAAAAGGGTAATGATTGAGTATCACCATAACCATTCCCCCAAGAAGCCCTAAACTTGCTTAAAAAGGTCCAACCAGGTGCAATAGGCATATAGTGATTAATTGAATAATCTAACTTATAAAACTCAAGATCACTACCAGGGATAGTAAAATTAGCTGATAAGGTTTGGCTTGTTCCCCTATCAGGGAAAATACCACGATTCAATGTGTTACGTGTCCAACCAGTATTAAAGCGAAGTAAATTAAAGTCAAAGGTTGGGTCAATACGAATATCCTGATCATTATCAGCAAAGAAATCAATGACCTGTTCTGCCGGCGTATACCGAGAAGCTTTTAACTTACTATCTTGGTAACCTACGCCAAAATTAAGTCGCGTTACTTCATTAACCGGATACCCCAAATTAAATGATAATTGCGCAGTATCTAATATACCACTTGAGTAGTTAAACTCATTATAATCGGTAGTGACATACTCTAAACCTATTCCTGCACTAATTCCATCGAGAGTGAAATAGGGATCCCAATAATCAGCTCTATAACTCTCAGAAAACTTATTTTTATTAATACCAAACTGGACTCGTTTTCCTGAGCCGAGAAAATTGCTATGACTTACATTAGCATTAAGTGATGTTCCCCAGCTCTCACTATATCCAATGCCCCCTTGAATTGTACCTGCCGAACGCTCTTTGACTTTATAATTAATATCAACTCTATCTGCTTTATCTTCAACCTTTGGTGTTTCCGCTTCAACTTCTTCAAGGTAACTTAGTCGTTGTAGCCTAACCTTTGAACGATCAACCGCTTCTGTTGATAAGGCTCCTCCTTCCATAAGACGTATTTCTCTTCTCAACACCTCATCATTAGTCGACTCATTCCCAGAAAAATTAATCCGATTTACATAGACCTTTTTGCCTGGATCAATAAATAAAGTTAAATTAACTTTATTTTCCTCTTCATTAACATCCGGCACAGTGACTACTTTTGCAAAAGCATAACCATAGAAACCAAGACTACGTTTTATTTGTTCTTCGGCAAATGAAATTGCAGCAGCAGAATAGGTGTCTCCTTTAGACAAAGGCATAATATTTTTTAATTGTTCTTTCGTTAAAATCAGATCACCAGAAAAAATAATATCATCTACATTAAACTTAGCGCCTTCATCGACATTAATAGTTAAATAAATACCTTTTCTATCTGGTGATATCGATACTTGGGTTGATGCATTGTTATATTTTAAATAGCCTCTATCTAAATAATAAGAACGTAATGTTTCAAGATCGCCCGATAACTTTTCTCTTGAATATTGATCTTCACTAGAGAACATAGAAAGGAAGCCACCAGTTGATAATTCAAACTGGCTCAATAATTCTTCATCATCAAAAACACTATTACCAACAATACTAATTTTTTGAATTTTTGCAGGCTCACCTTCATTAACAATAAATTTAATGTGCACTCGATTTCTAGATTGAGAAATTACTTTATCTTCTATTTTTATAGAGTATTTACCATGAGAAAAATATTGCTCCTCCATACCCATTTTAATATTTTTAATTGCAGAGGGATCAAAAATTTCCCCTTTTGCAAAACCAGACTTTTGCATAGCATCTAAAATTTGTTCTGTTTTTATATCAGAATTACCTTCAATAGAAATTTCAGAAATAGTAGGCCTTTCTTTTAAATCGATATACAACTTTCCACCGTCACGAAATAGTCGAATATCTTCAAAACTATTAGATGCAAAAATTGTTCGAATAATAATGGGAACACGAGAAGAGTCGAGTTTTTCACCTACCTGTAATGGCAGCATATTATAAAAGGTTCCCAACTCCATTCGCTGTAAACCATTCACTTCAATCTCAGTAACGATAAAAGCATCATCTATTTGAGCCACAGCATCTTGAACTGCAGCTAACGTACAATTAATGGTCGCACCGTATAAGGCAGCTGCGCCTAACAATGACTTAACTAAATTGGATTTATTATAATACTTCATAATTCCCTAAATACTTAGTGAACACGCCTTATATAAGGCGCGATAAATCGTTAAAAATGGCAATTGCCATTAACGCGAAAACCATCATCATGCCAATTTGCATACCAAGTTCTTGTATCCTTTCGGATAACGGTTTGCCTTTTATCGCTTCAATCGTATAAAACAGCAGATGACCGCCATCTAACAATGGAACAGGCAATAAATTGATGAACCCTAAATTGACGCTTATCATAGCCACAAAACTGATGAAATATACCAAACCAACACGAGCACTACCACCAGCCCCTTCAGCAATAGAGATAGGTCCGCTTAAGCTCTTAGGCGAAATATCACCAGTTAATAATTTACCAAATAAATTGGCGCTTAAAGCAATCATTTTGCCAGTCTTTTCGAATGCTAATTCTATTGATTCAAAAATACCAGCTTTACGAGTGGCGACATATGGAGAGAGATCTGGCCATACAACAGTAATACCAATGCTCCCTACAACATTTCCTTCATACTCGCGAGAACCTATGACCACAGATTTATTTATCAGTTCACCATTTCGCTCAATTACCAATTCAACGGTTTGCTTTGCCATTGGATGAATGAGTCGAATAAGATGAAACCAGTTATCTACAGCTACCTGATTAAAACGCTTAATTACATCACCGTTTTTAATACCAGCTTGCTCTGCAGGCCCATTAGGAGAAACCACAGAAACCTGTGCGATTACTTTATCTCGACTAATATGATTAAGCCCTAGTGACCCTAATAAGTCAGGCTTTTCAATATCTACTTCCCACTTTTTTAAAGGTATTTCGACCTGTCGCTCGCTATGTTTACCATCAGCACGAACAGTTAAAACCATGTTACTTTTCTCTCCAAGGCGAGCGACCACAGCTTCCATGACATCTTGCATTAGATAAACCGGCCGACCATCAACTTGAGTGATAAGATCACCATTTTTTATACCCGCTTGCCCAGCAATACTATTTTCAGCAATTTTACCAACTTGTGTAGAGGATCCAGAAATCCCCATAGCAAACATCCACCAATAAAGAAATATGGCTAAAATAAAATTAGCTATGGGTCCAGCTAAAACAATAGCAATTCTGCTCCAGACTGGTTTTCGATTAAATGCGTAAGGCAACTCTTCTTGTGGAACTTCCTTCTCTCTCTCATCAAGCATTTTTACAAAGCCGCCTAGAGGAATAGCAGCAATAACATAATTAACCCCATCTTTTCCTTTTTTCTGCCAAAGAGGTCTCCCAAATCCAATAGAGAAAGTTAAGACTTTCACTCCCAACTTTCGTGCAACCCAAAAATGCCCATACTCATGAATGGTCACTAAAATGCCAAGAGTTACAATAAAATAAAAAGCATTCGACAAAAAAGTCATCGTTTTTCAATCCCTTTTAAAATTAACGCTTGTGCAACTTCTCGTGCATTTCTATCAGCACTTAAAACACACGCTAAGCTATTAGCCTCAGTCACTTCTATTTGCTCGATTGTTAATTCAATCACTTTAGCTATATCAGTAAACTCAATTTGCTTCTGTAAAAATGCAGCTACGGCAACTTCATTCGCGGCATTAAGAATACAAGGCGCGGTCCCTCCTGTTTGCATTGCTTTTGCGGCAAGTTGCAAACAAGGAAATCGTTCATAATCAGGGGCTTCAAAAGTTAAATCTGTCATTTGATAAAAATCTAGCGGCTCTACACCAGACTCTATTCTTTCGGGCCAAGCCAGTGTATGAGCAATTGGCGTTCGCATATCAGGCTTTCCCATTTGTGCCAATACAGAACCATCAGCAAAAGATACCATTGAATGCACCACACTTTGAGGGTGAACAACAATATCAATTTGCTCCAGAGCAACATTAAATAAAAAACAGGCTTCAATTAATTCCAAGCCTTTATTCATCATAGTGGCAGAATCAACTGATATTTTTTTTCCCATACTCCAATTAGGGTGAGCACAGGCCTGTTCAGGTGTCACATTTTTAAGTTGTTCAAGAGGAAGTAATCTGAAGGGTCCACCTGAGCCAGTCAGTAATATTTTACGTACGCCACTAAGTGATGTTAAATTAGCATTATCTGATTCTGGCAAACACTGGAAAATAGCATTGTGCTCACTATCAACGGGCAACAAGGTCGCGCCATTATCTTTGACGGCTTGCATAAATAAATCACCAGACATGACCAGAGCTTCTTTGTTAGCCAGTAATACTTTATGACCCTGCTGAACAGCCGATAGCGTAGGCAAGAGTCCAGCAGCTCCAACAATGGCAGCCACAACAGTATCAATACCACTAAACTTAACGGCCTCAACCAACGCCTTTGAGCCGCTTTTAACAATAATATCTAAGTCACTTTTATCTAATTGCCGTTGAAACTTCAATGCTTGCTCGGAATCAACCAAAACCACTAGCTTGGGTTTGACCAATACACACTGTTCAAACAGCTTTTCAGCATTTGTGTTAGCAGTTAAAACATCAACACTATATTTTTCTGGATTTCGCGCAATCACATCAAGTGTGCTGCACCCGATAGAGCCTGTTGAGCCTAAAATGCAAACATGCTGCATTATCTAAACCAACCAAAATAGCTAAACGTTAAGAAAAATAGTGGGGCAACAACTATAGTGCTATCTAAGCGATCAAGCAAACCACCATGTCCAGGTAATAAATTCCCAGAATCTTTAATATTGGCAACTCTTTTCATCGCACTTTCAAATAAGTCTCCTAACACTGAAAAAATAGCTAACAGCACTGCTATTGCAGAATATACTACAGCGTTTTCTACATCAAAACCTATTAAATAAACACCAATCCAAGCGATTGCAAAACTAAACACAAAACCACCAATCGCACCTTCCCAGGTCTTATTAGGGCTTACAATCGGTGCTAGCTTGTGCTTGCCTAATAATTTACCGGCAATAAAGGCACCTGTATCGGCAGCCCATACCAAACAGAACATCAATATTAAAAAGTACCCTCCGCGATAAAAATCGGCTAAATAACTAACACTACGAATACTGATAAATGAAACAAAAAAGGCGGGTAGCAAAAATATTCCAAACAATAACAATACCGTTTGATTAGACCACCATTTTGGTAGCCAAGAATAACCTAAAACAACCACTAACGAACACACTATAACCAATAGACCAAGTGCTAGAACGATCATGGGATAATCCCAAACCAAAGCAAACGGCCAACTCGGTGATGGCCACATAACCAACTGATCAGCTAAATACCAGGTTGTTAAGACTATAACAGCAACAACTAAAGCATAAATAGTATTCTGATAATGATGCTTAAAGCCAGCCAACTTTCCCCATTCGAGAGCTAACAGGTATACAACAGCAGCAATAACTCCAGCAAAGTAGTTAAGTTGAACTTTTAAGATTAAACCGAGTACCAGCGGTAATAAAATTAGTGCAGTGATAATTCTTTGTTTTAACATAATTAGCTAGGCTCTTTTACCTGTTCGCCTGTCAATCCAAAACGTCTTTGACGTCTTGTAAACTCATCAACGGCCTTTTGTAACTCTTTACTATCAAAATCAGGCCATAAGGTATCACAAAAGTAAAGTTCGGCATAAGCAGCTTGCCAAATAAGAAAGTTACTAATTCGAGTTTCACCACCAGTCCTGATTAACAAATCCAAATCAGGCAAATCAGCTGTTGATAATTTAGAAGCTAATAAATCTTCATTGATCTTATCTACATGATTGGAGTCAGCCAATAGTCCATTAACCGCATTCACAATATCCCAACGACCGCCATAATTAGCAGCAATATTTAAGCGTAATTGACTATTCTCGGCAGTCAGAGACTCTGCTTTTTTTATGCTATCTTGAAGTTTTTG
Source organism: Aliikangiella litoralis (assembly GCF_052495765.1). The sequence goes on from NZ_CP199292.1 coordinate 3,966,267, forward strand.
ATTAAATGCAAAGGTATCACCTAAAAACTTTAACTTAACATTATGTTTATTAAGGGTTTTTACTTCTCGATTTAGAGCGATAATAAATAGCTCCATTAAATAGGAAACTTCTTCTTTGGGACGGTTCCAGTTTTCACTACTAAATGCAAATAATGTTAATGACTCAACACCTAACTCAACCGCAGTCTCAACTGCCTCACGAGCTCGTTCAACACCGACTTTATGCCCGCTTGTTCGCTTTTTCCCCTTGGCTTGAGCCCAACGACCATTTCCGTCCATTATAATTGCAATATGTTTAGGAATATTATTTATCATAAGCTTGGTCGTTTTTTTCCTTTATCTTTATTGTAAATAAATACGCCGTGTCATCTAACCGATAACACGGCGTTTTAACACTTCGGCCAGTCAGAATAAAAAATTAGATTTCCATTAACTCTTTTTCTTTTTCAGCAACTAGCTGGTCAATAATTTTGACATGGCTATCTGTTAGCTTTTGAATGTCGTCTTGTGCTTTACGCTCTTCATCTTCGCTAATTTCTTTTTCTTTCTCTAAATCTTTCAAGGTAGAGTTCGCATCACGGCGAATGTTTCTAATAGCTACCTTCGCCCCTTCAGCCTCATTTCCTACCACCTTAATCATATCTTTACGTCGCTCTTCAGTTAATGCAGGAAGCGGTAACCGGATTAGATTTCCAGTAGTATTAGGGTTAATACCTATATCGGATTCCATAATAGCCTTTTCAATAGGTGCAATCATATTCTTTTCAAAAGGTTGTACAGTTAAAGTTCTTGAGTCTTGCACAGAAACATTTGCAGCCTGACTTAGTGGGGTTTCCACACCATAATAAGAAACGGTTAAATGATCCAATAAACTCGGATGGGCTCGCCCAGTACGAATTTTTTGCAATGCCACTTTAAATGACTGGATACTTTTATCCATTCGAGTGTTTGCATCTTGTTTAATGTCGTTTATCACAATATGACTCCGTTATTCTATGTTCAGATAATCGTTATTCACAGGTGATAAGAGTACCTTCACTCTCATCTAATACAGCATTAATTAACGCGCCAGGCTTCTGCATATTAAAAACTCTAATTGTTTTTTTATGATCTCTTGCCAAACAGAAGGCAGTTAAATCCATGATACCCAGTTGCTTATCAAGTGCTTCTTTATAAGTTAAACTATCGTACTTAACAGCTTCTGGATCTTTATGAGGATCAGCGGAATAAACACCGTCAACTTTGGTTGCTTTTAAAATGACATCAGCATCAATTTCTATGCCTCGTAGGCACGCCGCAGTATCTGTAGTAAAAAATGGGTTCCCAGTACCAGCGGTAAAAATAACAACTTGGCTATCTTTCATAAACCGGAGTGCAAAACGTCGATCATAATCTTCACAAACACCGGTCAAAGAAATGGCAGACATAACTCGTGTTCCAACACGGATGCGCTCAAGGGCATCCTGCATAGCTAGTGAGTTCATCACCGTAGCAAGCATTCCCATATGATCCCCGGCAACTCGATTCATTCCAGCATTAGCAAGCTTTTCACCTCGAAATAAATTGCCGCCACCAATAACTACACCAACTTGAACGCCTTGGTCAACTAGCTCTTTTATCTCGGCGGCAATTCTATCGAGAATCGATGGGTCAATCCCAAACGGTTCTGCGCCCATCAAGGCTTCTCCACTTAACTTAAGCAGTATTCTCTTTCTATTTTTTTCAGGCGCAGAACTTGGCATGGGTTTTATTCTCCTTTTACTTGAGCCATTACTTCAGCAGCAAAATCTTCTTCTTTCTTTTCAATACCTTCACCAACTTCAAAACGAGTCATAGAAGTGACTTCGGCATTAGATTTTTTCAATAATTCAGCAACAGTCATTGAAGAATCTTTAACAAATGGTTGTCCAACTAAGCTGACTTCAGCAGCAAATTTGCGCATACGACCACCAATCATCTTTTCGATAATATCAGCAGGCTTACCACTCTCTTCTGCTTGAGCGGTGTAAATTGCTTTTTCACGGTCATACACATCTTGTGAAATATCTTCAGGACGAATGAACTGTGGATTTGTAGCAGCAGCATGCATAGCAATATCTTTTGCCAAATCTTGATCTCCACCTTTAAGTGCAATAACAACTCCAATACGCCCACCATGAATATAAGCAGCTAACGCCCCATCATTCGCTTCAATAATTTGTACGCGACGTACACCAATGTTTTCACCAATCTTGGCAATCAAGTTTGTACGAGCAACTTCAACCGTTTCACCAGATGAAATAGTTGTCGCAATTAAACTCTCAACGTCAGTTGTTCTATTAGTTAATGCTGAATTAACAACTTCTTGAGTAAACGCTTTAAAGCTTTCATCTCTAGCAACAAAGTCAGTCTCTGAATTTACTTCAACCAATGCAGCTAATTTACCATCATCATTTGATTTAGCAACAATAAGACCTTCAGCGGCAACACGGCCAGCTTTCTTCTCAGCCTTAGCAGCACCTGATTTACGCATATTATCAATTGCAGTTTCGATATCACCGTCAGTTTCAACTAACGCTTTTTTACATTCCATCATACCTGCGCCGGTTCTTTCGCGCAGCTCTTTCACCAATGCAGCAGAAATTGCCATTTTTTTCTCCAAATTAACATTTAAATTCTATTACCTATATGATGCATTAATGACATCAGTAGGCACAAAATAGGGGGCAAAGTAAGCCCCCTATCCTTTTTTAACCGAGGCGAATTTTATTCCGCAGAAGCTTCTTTCTCTTCTTCTACAAACTCATCGCTTGATTCTTCAGCTGGTGCTGTCACTACACTTTGACGTCCGTCAAGAATTGTATCAGCAGCAGCAGACAAATATAACTGGATTGCACGAATTGCATCATCATTACCCGGAATAACATAATCAATACCATCAGGATTAGAGTTGCTATCAACCACAGAAATAACAGGGATACCTAATTTACGTGCTTCAGAAATAGCAATATGTTCATGATCGGCATCAATAACAAATATAGCGTCAGGAAGACCGCCCATATTCTTAATACCACCAATACTAGCCTCTAACTTAGCCATCTCACGAGTCAATAAAAGCGCTTCTTTTTTAGTTAGACGCTCAAAAGTACCATCTTCACTCTGCTTTTCTAACTCTTTTAAACGATTAATAGACTGACGAATCGTCTTATAGTTGGTTAACATTCCACCTAACCAACGCTTATCAACAAAGAACTGACCACAACGAGTCGCTTCTTCTTTAACAATTTTCCCTGCACTTCTTTTTGTACCCACAAAAAGAACCTTACCTTTTCTTGCCGCTACTGAACTTAAAAAGTTCAAAGCATCGTGAAACATTGGTAAAGAATGCTCTAAGTTAATAATATGAATTTTGTTTCTTGCGCCGAAAATATACGGCTTCATTTTTGGATTCCAGAAACGGGTACGATGACCGAAATGTACGCCCGCCTGAAGCATATCACGCATAGTGACTTTTGCCATTTTTATAACCTCATGATTTTAAAGGGTTTTGCCTCCGCTAACCCCAACTATCAACCTCTCAACGATAAACTCGATGGAAGCACCCTGATAGCCGTGTCGATTAGCGTGTGAATTAGGTGTCAACAGTATTGAATGACACGGCGCGCTTTATATCATAAATAACACTAAAAGAGCAATAAAATTAACCATTGAAAGTCAACTTGTCCGCTTCTAAATGAGGCTTGCGGCTGTGAGGATATGTAAAGCTTTCACTACAAAAAATAGTAGTCGGGGCAATTTTCCCCATTTTGTGATATCAACAACTAAAGCAGGCTCTATAAAGATATAAAGAAAAGCTCATTCCAATAGCTTAAAACTTAGGTTAGCTAGCTGCTTACCGTTAATGACGATAATAAGTCGGTGTATGCCGGGATAATATCGGCGTGTACTTATGGATTTAAATGAAAAAGATTTAGACACGATTTTCAGTTTTTCAATAAAGTCCCCTTCAGATATTTTAAATATTTTGGCAGACCTTTTACCATTGGCTTTCATAAACTCGATGATAAACTCCAAACGAAGCTTACCAAGAGACTTTCTTTTAGATTTAATCTTAAACTCAAAGTTGACTTTTCCCCCAAAGGCAACTTCTTTCTCAGCTTTTAACCCTGTCACACTTAAATGCTGAGGATCCTCAAAACCAAATAGCAATAATATTTCTTTATGGCCTTGTTTCAAAAGGCCCCGACATGCATGCTTAATAGCCCAATCAACCTTTTTTGAGTGCCCTAAATAAGTCCGCGCAAAATTAATCACAATATCTGGATTATCTTTTGATATATCATTCAAATTATTTGCAACGCTACGTCTTACATATAAGCTGTCATCACTCACTAAACGCTCTAAAATCTCCAATAATGGAGCCGGGTTTTGCTTAAACTCAGGTAAAGCCATCGCCCAGGGTAAGCGTGGTCGGCAACCTTCTGAAGCTAATCGTCTAATATGTTCATTTTTTGAACGTGACCATTTTTCCATTTGCTCCATCGCTTGCTTAGGATAGCGGAGAATAAAGGGACGGATCGCAAACTCTGAACTTGAATTAGAGGTCAAATGTTCAAGCGCTTTCATAGACAACTTAAAGTTGTTTAGCCCAAAACGCTCAATATATTCGGGGAACAAAATATGCTGCATACCACTGAATTTATCAGCAACCGGCAAAATAATGGCCACTGCTTGCTCATAATCAGAGGGCAAGTAATCACCAAGTTGCTCTGCCAGATGCCTCATTCTATCTTTTAGCTCCAACGTCTCCCATTTATCATTGAATACTGATTGAATAAATGCTTTTTCTTTAAAAACAGAAAACTCTCTTTTAAATTCTTTAGCTAATGTAAAAACAAACTCTTCAGAGAATTGATGCTTTAATAGCTCAGGCATAACGATTTAGCTCCTATTATATGTCTAAGACAAGTGGATCTTAATTTGAGTAGTAATTGTAGTGATTGCCTCCTGACAGCATCATGTCAGGAGAATTGAAGATTATATCAAGAACTAATCATTAAACCTTTTCTCTGACAAACTAAAGCGTCAATGTTACCTTTCTATTTTACTTGAAGATATATTTCTCAAACAGAGTAGTTATATACCTATAAAAGTATTTGCATTTATCAATTACGAAGCTTTAAATAGATTTAATCAAAATAGCCAAAATAAACTTAAGGAAAAATAGTGATCTTAGAAGTAGCTATACTTGATATAAAGGCCAATCAGACAAAAGCATTTGAAATGGCATTTGCCCAGGCCCAAAATATTATAACTCAGATGCCTGGTTTTATTTCCCATGAACTTAAAAAGAGTCTGGAAAAACACAACCGCTATATTTTACTCGTTAACTGGGAAACGCTAGAAGATCATACGATTGGTTTTAGAGAGTCAGAAGAATATCAAGAATGGCGTAAGCTTTTGCACCACTTTTATGACCCCTTTCCTGAAGTTGAACATTACACTCAAATCGTAAAAAAGCATAATTAATATATTAATTATGCTTTTATTATAAAAACCAATAAAATAAAACTCATTAATTTTTATTACTTACGTTTTGTGACGACAAACTCGCCATAATCATCACCAAGCTCAATCGCTTTGACTTGCTCACAAGAAAACTTACCAAAACCATCTGGGTAAGGTTTATCACCATAAGCAATATCCATAAAGGCGGATGAAACACCCCGAATCATAAAAGCGAAGGGATTATTGGGTTTGTATGTGTCTTTAACATCTGCCTCATAGTACCCTTTAACTTTAATCACCATTTTTTCATTCGGAATTAACTCTACTATTTCAGCGTTAGCCCATCCCCAAGCGGTAAATACAGCATAGGCACCATGCAATATATCTTCCGGTACATTTTCAATCATAGGACCAACAACCGATTGAAATTCATCAGAGTTAATAATTCCCCACCCCGTATGATAACCACATTCGGCGGCGGCATTTACTAAAAGTCCTGAAGCATCTTCATATAAATCTTCTCCTGCGGCATCCAGTATTTTAGTCGTAAATAGATTCCAAAAACTCGCAGGTAATTGATTCACTAATACACCAAAAGCAGGAATTAAGCCTTCTTCATTTCCTTTCACCTGAATCTTAGACAAGTCGGCAATAGCCTTTTCTCGATCAATAGCCATATTTTGCTCCTACAGTTTAGTTACAGTGAACTTAGAAATATCAGCGCCATTCACCTTACTTTGGGTTTCTATAACCTGGTAACTACCACAAGGTAAGTTATTAATAACGGCAAAAGCAGCACCAATAAAGCCGTGACCAATGAAGTTGACACTTTTATCTCGGTTGCCCCATTTTTTAATCCAACCCTCATCAACATGCGAGTATGGCATCTCGACATTGCCACCATTTTCACTAATTTCAATTTTGATTTGCCCTAATCCAATAAATGCAAAATATTGTTCAGCAATAGTTTTTTTGTCATTACAGCTTTCAATATCAGGATGTTCTTTCATATAACTCAATAACACAGCATAAAAAGTTTCTTCCGCAGCATCCCTTAAATGCTTTTCCCCTTCAAATAACTTTGCATCATCAGCTAGTTGAGTAAAGAGAGAAATATAATGATGGCAATGAAAAACAATTGCATTACCATTAATATATTGCCGTTTATCGTTTGTATTATATTTTGAGTCAACTTCAAATTGAACACTCATCATTTTCTCCTAATTAAATTCTTTCTGAATTTCGTCAAGTGCTTTTTGCAGCTTACTTATGTTGTCTGGAGAGTCTGGTTCTGACTCAGCTTTACTCGAAGGGATACCTGATATCATAGCCAATCTCATTCGCGCTTTTAATCCCCCTATTGATTCTGCCTGATCATAAAAACTGGAGAGTTTTAGTCCCATTATTTATTCCTCTATAAAGTAATAGTCTAAATTCAAATTGAAGCAAAAGTTGCTAACAGCCAATAAGAAAAATAATGTTTGTAACAACCAATAGCAACTTTTAACTGTTCAAGTTACTATTCGATTAATATAAAGAATCATTTAAATAATAGTACAATTGATAATATTCTGTTTAAAAAGTTCGCTAAAGCTAATATATTGCTATTTACTCTATGTAGGCATCCACATAATTTTCAAAAAAACTTAAAGCTTCCTCTAAATAAGTTCTCAAGAAGTAGATTCTTAGATAGTCATTTCCCTCGATACCTTTAAGCAAGTAACCTTTTGCTCGCTCAACTCTATAAAAAGGTCTTGAGAAATCAGAAAAATACTCTAATTCACCACTTTGTCCTAAATAATCTATAAATGCTTTATTAACAGGCTTATCAAATACAATTTCTTTCATATAGGAACCATCAAAACAATTTTGAATGGGTTTGCTTTCACAGATTCTCATTTACTTTTCCGAAGTTGCGTAATGACTTTCTTCATCGCACTAGCCGTTGAGTTAATTTCTTTCTCAGTGGTAAAAATAGATGGACTAAAACGCAAAGTGCCTTTCAAGCATCCTAAAGGTTGATGTATTTTTGGAGCACAATGTAAACCAGTTCTTATCTTAATGTTGAAGCTTTCTTCTAGAATTAAATCGATATCGTCTAATTCTAGCTGAGAACAAACCGCACTAATAACGGCTGTATTTTTAGGTGATATCAGACCAAGCTCTTCAATATCCTGTAGTTTTTCATAAAGAAACAAGCTTATCTGAAGTAGTTCACATTGAATAAATTGATGTTGGTTAATATAATGAAGTCCAGCGTTTAGTGATACAATTCCCGGAATGTTCATGGTTCCCGCTTGAAAGCACCATGGCCTTTGTTTAGGTTGCGAAAGCCGTTCACTTAAAACGCCAGTGCCTCCATGAATCAGAGGTGTTAACTCGACACCAGGAGAGACATAGATTCCACCAATCCCCTGTACGCCATATAAAAATTTATGGCCCGTAAATACGAGCATATCAATCCCTGAATGTGTTATATCAACAGGATAAACGCCCAAACTTTGAGAAGCATCAACTAATAAGTAAGTGTTGAGCTGAGATAATTTACTCCCGATTTCGTTTACATCCTGAATCACGCCTGTAACATTCGACACATGATTAATAATCACCAACTTAGTATTTTTTTTAACTGCATCAATCACTTGAACCGGGTCAACTTTTCCTGATTTATCGCAGCTAATATAATCAACACTTACCGCAAATTTTTTTTCTAAGTAGGATAATGGACGAATAACAGAGTTATGTTCGGTAACCGTTGAAACAATATGATCACCATATTCCACTATTCCCAATATGGCCTGATTAAGTGCTTGAGTAGCATTTTGGAAAAAGAATATGTCATTTTGAGTTTGAGCATTGATTAAAATAGAAATCAAATTTCGGGTCTCATCAACAATATTTGACAATGGATGACTTCGAGTTGTTCTACCTGTTGAAATTGGCGGCATTTGTAGACTACGATTTACAGCGTCAATAACCGTTTGGGGTTTAGGAAAACTGGTTGCAGCATTATTAAGATAAATCATCTATCTTTCTAATCAAGCTGATATTTGTTCGATAACTCTCTGATTTTCAGATATTGCTCTGATAAAACTTCTAATGCACTATTAATATCGATGGCACTTTTAGTCGATTGTTCAGCCATATCACTGATATTTGTAATATTTTTACTCGACTCTTCTGCAACTCTTTTTTGTGCTTCACTTGCATTTGCAATTTCAGAATTCATTTGATCAATAAGCTTAACAGCTTCACTAATAGAATCTAATGAAGCTGTTGCCTGGTTAGCTAAATCACCACTATCTTCGATACTGCTTCTACTATCAGCAATCACTCTGACAGCATTTTTAGAGCCATCTTGTAAACTGCCAATTATTTCTTCAATTTCTTGGGTTGATTGCTGAGTGCGTTGTGCTAAGTTACGAACCTCATCAGCCACCACCGCAAATCCACGTCCTTGCTCACCAGCTCTAGCAGCTTCTATAGCCGCATTCAAGGCCAATAAGTTAGTTTGTTCAGCAATACTTTTAATCACATCCAAAACGGTACCAATAGACTCACTATTTTCCTCTAGTCTTTGGATCACTCCAGCCGTTTTTTCCATTTCTTCAGTTAAAGAAGTGATAGACTGCATCGTTTTATAAACAACATCTTTTCCCTGAATCGACTCTTGGTTAGCCGTATTTGAAGCTTCAGAAGCTCTTTGTGTATTTTGAGCAACATCATTAACCGTTGAAGCCATTTCATTAATTGCTGTAGCAACCATCTCAGTTTCAACTTGTTGCTGAGCAATAATATCTTTTGAACGCTGAACAACGGTGGTCATCTCATCTGATGCAAAGCCTAAATATTCACAGCCTTGAGTTATCTCTTGTAATAATTCTCGAAAATCATCTTGTATTTTTAATACCGATTTCAAAAACTCTCCCGTTTCATCATCATTACACTGAATACTACTTTTGGAAAGCTTCTTTTTTTGCGAGATATCAAGTAAAATTTGTTTGGCTAAAAGCAATTGACTATCACTTTTCTTTTGCCAATAAAGACTAATACCAAGCAATAGAATAGAAGGTATTATGACCATAATAAAGCTTTGAATAAAACTATCACTCGATGCTTTAAAAGAAAAGGCAGATGCTACAGATAATACAACAGCGATAAAAAATAATGTAACTACACGCAATTTCAACGAAGAATGTGAAAAACTATCATTACTTGTCATTTTTTCCTCAAATAAAATTCAAAATTTTATTAAAAAACAGCTTAATAGTTAGTGTAGACAATAATTAAAACTACTGCATAATATAATATCTAAAATATAGACTACCCAAATGTGATAACACTAATCTCCTTTCAACAATAACAACTCCCCCAACCTAAACAACAACTAACCCATTGTTTTTATTAAATATTACTATCCACCTAAAATTTAACAGCAGCATATTTAACAAAGCTTAGTCATTTTATTATTTATTCAATTTTCATCTTAATTAATTTAAAAATTTACGTCAGTTCATTGCAATAGTGATGAATTAAACGCTTTTATGTAAACTCAACTATAATATCTTTATGTTAAGACTAACATCAATCTGTGAGCTTTAAATTGTCTAAAAATAGCGAATCAATAAAAGGAGTTGTCAATATTAAGGCTCAAATTGTTCAACTCTTAGACTCACAAAAAAAAATAAACAGTGGTCATTTAATACAGCATATTATTAACAATCTAAGACATAGTATTGGTTGTCACTTTGCTTCATTTAACTACCCACAAAATGAATTATGGACCACCAGTGACTCGATCAACTCATTTTCTAAAGATTATCAACACTTTGATCCTAAGTGGCTTAATAATTACCTATACAGCCACCTTAAAAGTAATGAGCAGTACAGCATTCAAAACATTCAAGATATAAAAAAATCAATGCAAGAAAGGTATACCCGTTTAGATTTTTCTGAAACAAAAAATATGTTTCTGCCTAACAATACAGTTATTGTTTTTCCACTCGACACATTAGATGATGAAAAAACTGCATTTATCAACCTTGTTGATAAAAAAGATAATTCTAACTTTTCTAAATCGAATATTCAGCATATCAACACTTATGTTTCTATTATTCAAGATATACTTTTATTAGTCGAAAACAATCTTTCATTTGACATTATTACTAATGAACTTTATCGCCAATACACATCATTAAAAGAAGAACATGATCACCTTCTTAATCAGCAATCAAAACTTACTCAGTCTCATGAGCGGTTAGAAGTGCAAACTGATGAGCTCATTCAACTTGCACAGTACGACGAACTAACCGGACTTTATAACAAAAAATCAATGGAAGAAAGATTAAACTGGTTATTAAAACTGGCAGAAAAAAACGAACAAAAACTAGCTGTTATTATGTTGGGATTAGATAACTTTAAAGAAATTAATGATCTACATGGAATGAGAAGTGGTGATCACCTGCTTAAAGAAGTTTCTTCTCGAATACAACAGTGTGTTAGAAAAATAGATACTACAGCACGCCTGGGTGGCGATGAATTTATAATCATTATGAATAGTACATCTAGCACTAATGCTATTTCAGAAATGCTACAGAGATTACAGTCTAAAATTGCAGAACCCATTGCTTATAAAAAAGAAAGCTTTAACATTACATCAAGTATTGGTTATAGCCTCTACCCTGTTGACAGTAAAAATGCCGATACCTTACTAAAGTATGCAGACTCTGCAATGGGACAAGCCAAACTAAAAGGAAAAAATAACTTCCAGTATTTTTCACCTGAAATACATAAAAAAGCAAGAGCTAAAATATCAATGGAAGCAGAGCTTAAAAAAGCATTAGCTCAAAAAGAATTTGAACTTTACTATCAACCACAAGTCGATCTCAGCAATGGCTCTATTTGCTCATTTGAGGCATTAATACGTTGGAACCATCCCCAAAAAGGATTACTATCTCCTAATACATTCATTCCTATAACAGAAGAAACAAAACTGATCATTCCTATTGGCTACTGGATTTTACATCAAGTCTGTGAACAACTAAAAGATTGGAATAGCCGTACAAAGCAAAAAACCTCAATAGCAATAAACCTTTCAGTCATTCAGTTATCTCACCCTGACTTTTTAAGTCATATAGAGAATATGATTAAAGAAAATGCTATTCCAACCAACCAAATCACTCTTGAAATCACAGAAAGTTTGTCGTTAGATAACCCGCAAAAATTTATTACCATTTTAGATAAGTTAAAATCTTTAGGTTTTAAAATATCAATTGATGACTTTGGTACAGGCTATTCTAATTTAAGCTATTTAAAAAGATTTCCAATAGATGAAATAAAAATCGATAAAGATTTTGTTAACCATATGACAACAAACCCTCACGATAAAGCCATAGTCACAATGATCATTGCAATTGCACATAACTTAGGTATTAGAGTTGTTGCAGAAGGAGTTGAAACCAAAGCCCAACTCGCTTTATTATCTAAAAGTTACTGTGATGTTATTCAAGGCTTTTATTTTAGTAAACCAGTTCCTGCCGAACAAGGTGAAACATTCCTTAAAGCAAAAACTCAGCTTTCACTAGAAGGAATAAAAACAACAAAATACGCAAGAACCATTTTATTGGTTGATGATGAACCCCAAATTTTGTCGGCTCTACGCAGGGCGCTACGTTCATCAGGGTTAATCATACATACCGCTAATAATGCCGATGAAGCATTAGAGATTTTAGCTCTCAATCATATTGGAGTTGTATTATCAGATCTATCGATGCCTAAAGTTAATGGAATTGAACTTCTTAGTAGTGTCCAACAAATGTATCCACAAATAACTAGAATGATATTATCTGGGAATAATGAGTTCGATCTTGTTAAAGAAGCGATTAATAAAAGCTCTATCTTCAAGTATATGACAAAACCTTGGTCTAAAGACGAACTACGTAATGATATTAACGAAGCTTTTAAACATCACGAAAGAAATAAAAATACTACTTATTAATTTTCGGTGCTGATATCACATATATTCTTACAGGAGTATCATAAACTTTCTCAAAGCTAATCAATTTACTAATCATCAATTCCGTTAGAACAGTCCCTTTTTGTAGTAATAACAAGCCATTTTTATTAGTACAGTCTCGGCTTAATGTCATACCTTCTTTTAATTGCATACTCCCTAACATATGCTCTTCATCGATACTTTGCTTTTGTTCAAACTGTTTTGAAATCTCAAAAAACAGTTTGACTAACTCTTCATCATAAAGCTTACCTTTTCTATCAAATAAGTAGCTTCTAGCATCTCGCGCAGTATAATCAATACCATCAAACCGACCAGACTGAAGAAGGAAATAATCTTTTACGATACTTAGTATTTTACAACCAACAGGGATATCGCTTCCTTTTAAACCGTCAGGCGCTCCTGAACCATCAATATATTCATAGTGATGCTCAATAATTCTTGCGGCATCAGTAAAGTTAGAAATATCTTTTAACACCGACGCACCTATTTCAGGGTAGTTCATCAATTGCTCAAACTCATCTACATCAAGCAATTTTATTGGTGTTTCAAGTAGCTTTTCAGGTAAAGCCAGTTTACCTAACTCAAAGAGTAAACTGGAATAATAAACTTGCTTTACCATGTAGTTGCTTAACTTAGCTTGTTTGGCTAGCTCAACAGCCAAAGCAGGTAAATCAGGATAATCTCTAGTAAAAATATTTTCTCGCGCACAAATAGCATGAGATAATAGTTTTACAACCGCATCATAGCTACCAGAAAGTTCCTGGTAAGCTTTGTCTAGCATACATTCGGCTTCTTTTAATTCCCTGACTCTAGCTTGAACTTTATTCTCTAAATCTTTATTCCAATCTCTTAATTGTTTATTTTGTTTATGAGTTAATACCAACAACCTATCTTTTTCTTTCTCCAGCAAACTGATTTTCAACAATGATTTTACTTTTAGCTTTATGTCGTTATCTTCCCAAGGCTTACTCACATAAGCGCTTATTTTCCCCTCATTAATAGCTCGAATTGTTGACTCTTGGTCGGAAAATCCTGTTAATAAAATACTAGGGATTTTGGGGTTGACTTCTTTTACTTTGCTTAAGAACTCAGCACCATCCATATTAGGCATTCTCATATCAGATATAATCAGATCAATTTTTTCTTTTTTAATAATTTCCAAACCTTCAGCACCACTCTCGGCGATAAAAATTTGATAACCGTCTTTTCTAAATAGTCGCTTAAGAGAAACTAATATATTACGTTCATCATCAACACATAAAACATTGGCATTTTCTACTTCATTAGCACTATCTTTCATCAAACTGATTCTCACAAATAGGTTTTATTATTTACTTGTTTCGGTTAATTCTCATTTTGAAAACACCCAGTTTAGCAAGTAACTCGCTTTTTTTATGCTTTAAGTAATACTTTAACTCTTCTCTTGCAACATCACGTTCAATTCCCTGTTTTATAATATACTTCAATACTTTTTCAAATGCTTGACGTCGATTATTACCAGCTTCAGACATATCACGTCTATCGGCAAAAAAATCTAATAGTGTTGAACCGCAAACACAATTTCTAAATAACTCTAAAATCGTTTCACCGTCATCATCTTCAGACGCTTTCAATCCACTTTTTTGATTGATGTGGGCCGTTTTTTGGGTAAAGTCCTCTACACTATTATAGACAGCTCCACAGGTTTCGCACTTTTTAGGAAAAGAGCATTCCTCTAATGCAACCAAATCATCAAAAAGCTCTTTAGACTCCATATCAACTCCTTAATTAAATAATAGAATCGCTTTGAGTTTAATATTCATCGTTCTCTAGCTCCTCTTCGCTTTCATCAAGCTCTGTAACAATTGGAATTTTAATCTTAAATAAAGTACCAACGCCTAACTCACTCTCAACAGTAATAGTTCCACCATGATTTTCAATAATGCCATAAGAAATAGATAACCCAAGACCGGTTCCCTGCCCAACGGGCTTAGTCGTAAAAAATGGATTAAAAAGTTGATTCAGGTTTTTCTCATCAATTCCCGAGCCGTTATCACTAATATCAATTATAATACTTTCTTCATCACAGCAAGTTTTTATCGTTATAACCCCATTATCTTTTATTGCATGACCAGCATTAATTAACAAATTCATAAACACTTGGTTTAATTGACTTGGATGGCAATAGGTTTCTGGGATTTCACCATAGTCTTTGCTAACCTCACAATGATATTTCAACTCATTCCAAACAATTCTGACGGTTTCTTCCAAGCATTTATTTAAGTCTGCTTTTTTCATTTTTTCTTCACCAGCATGAGTGAAGTTTTTAAGTCCTTGAATAATTTTTTTCACTTTATCCATTCCAAAAATACTTTCTGAAATCAACTCGTAGGTATCACTTAAAATAAACTCAATATCATGTTTTTTCTTTAACTCAACTGAAATAGCCTCAATTGATTGTTCAGCGGACGAAGATGAACCAGTATTTTTAAGTTCGGTATATAATTCATCAATAAAGGCACGTAACTCATCAATATAGCCACGCAATGAGTTTAAATTGCTATTAACATAACCTAATGGATTATTAATTTCGTGAGCAACACCTGCCGCCAACTGTCCTATTGATGCCATTTTTTCTGAGTGGACTAACTGACTTTGTGCCGACTTTAATGCTTCATACTGTTGTTTAATCTTAGACTTTGAGTCATAGGCAGATAAAAAGTTACCGACATGCATAGTTACATAAGCAAGCATTGACATGTCTTTATAAGTAAATTTCTCTTCTTTAATATAACTCTGAAAAACAATTCCTCCTTTAATATTGGCGGCATGAAATGGTAAAAACATCCATTGTTTTGGTATTTTTCCAAACACTTTAAAATTACTGGCTGCTTCAAGTTTAATAATATCTGACTCTGTTAACACCAATGTTGTCCGTTTTTTTAAAGCATAAGCGGTCATACTCTGGCTAAGTTTAGGGTTTGTTGCTTCACTCAATTGTTCAGGAGGGGGTTCTTCATAATGATCTACAATAAACGGAATATTGATAAGCCCATCAACAACAAGAGCAACATAAAAATTATCAATATGAATAATTTCTGAAATAAGAGAGAATATTTTGCGGTATACTAAATCAACATCATCATCATTACCTTGATACTGAAAAATCTCAGAAATAACTGACTTCACAGCTAGTTCCTTTTGCAGCATCATGTTCTCTTTTTCAAGTTCTTGGACTTTATATGCCAATACTGGCATTTTGTCCGGTTCTAACGGTTTTTCCATAAACATCGACAACATTTATTAAACGGTGATTTGATTTAATAAGTATGGAACATAATATCTAAAATACAAATTCACAGGCCTAATATCCTATTGTTATTCACCAGTCATTTTGACGATAAAAACCTGTATTGGCCGAAACTTTGTTCTACTATCTCAATAAAGAGATTTAAGCCATAGTGAAAATATGGTGAAACTCACCAGAAAAGCTTGATATTTAAGGAGATTTCGATAACCTGTAACTTCACTAAAAAGTGTAAGAAGGAAACATAAGGTTGTTTAAAAATTCAGGTGCTAAGCGGCAATTTCAAATAGCAGATATAAAGCTCGACCCTGAAACCAACCAAGTTTGGCAAGGTGATGAAGAAATATCACTCCCAAAATTATCTTATCAACTACTCAAAGTTCTCGTTGAAAATGCCCCTACCGTTTTAGCTCAAGATGAGCTTATCAGACAAGTATGGCCACACATGGTGGTTGGAGATGAAACCCTTAAACAACGCATAAGACTACTTCGTAAAGCCATTGGTGATAATGCTCAATCACCTAAATATATTGGTGTGGTAAGAGGGTTAGGCTACCGAATTATTCCTGAGGTAAAAATTTGCTTAACGCCTCGTTCTACCCCTATTGTTTATGACTTAGCCAGCAGTGATCGTCCTCCGAATATTATTTCTTCAACAACTAATAAATTATGGCGAAATATTGCGTTTTCGTTGATCATTTTTATTGTTGTACTGAGTTCAGCTTTATTAACACTCAACCAACAAATCAATTCACAAGCCCAACATCGCTCAATACAAAACCTCGCCGTATTACCATTTGTTAATATTACCCAAAATAAAGAAGATGATTATTTAGCTTCTGGAATGACAGATGAATTAATCACTGTAATGTCAGAAATTGATTCTCTCAGGATCTCCCCACTCAATAGCGTAAACACCTATAAGAACTCCGGTCGCTCAGTACGCAAAGTTGCGCAAGATTTGAACGTTGGAGCAATACTAGACGGCGCAATTTATCGCCAGAATAATCTAATTCATTTCAGTTTTAAACTCATCGATACCAACACCTCAACACAATTATGGCAGGCAGAATACGACTTTGAATCAGATGATATTATCGCAATTCAAAGAAAAGTAATCACCCAAGTAGCCTCTCACCTTAAGGCAAAACTAAATAAACCAGCTATCTTAGATTCTCTCTCTTTAACCCAGCCAACTCAAGTGGTTCAAGCTTACCATTATTATTTGAGAGGAAAAAATTACTATGCCAGATATCGCCGCCAAGATAACTTAACAGCAGTTGCATTATTTCAAGAATCGCTCCAACTCGATCCTGATTTTGGTTTAGCCTATGCCGGTTTAGCAGATGCTTATAGTCAAGGCTTCTTCCAATTTGCCGCAAGTGAGAACTGGCGTGAGCTATCATTAAAGGCAGCCCTAAAAGCAACTTCTCTTGCACCAGAAAAAGCAGATTCACACAAAGCGCTTGGACTTGCTTATTATTTAAATGGCTCAATAACACAGGGAATCGAATCGAACCTCAGGGCCATCAAACTGTCGCCAAGGCATCCTCAAGCAGCCACTAATCTCGCTTATCTTTATTTTCAGAAAGGCCAATTAGACAATGCATTACGCTGGAATATTAGAGCCCAGGAGTTAGCCCCCAATTACGCCACTGTTTATGCTCATATGGGACTTACTTTAGAAAATCAAAAACGTTATTTGGAAGCTGAAAAAAGCTTTTTAAAAGCTCTTCAGCTACAGCCGGATTACGCTTTTGCAATAGGACTCTATACAAAATACCTATCTTCGCAAGCTCAATTGCCTCTTGCACGTAAACTGATTCAAGATGCAATAAAAAAATCTCCAAGTGAAATATCATTATTAACACTTGCCGGAGAAATAGAGTTAATCCATGGCAACTTTATACAAGCTGCTAGCTACTATCAACAAGCTATTGAACAGCAACCAAGCCTCAAAAACCTTGAGTTGGAACTACTGAATAATATTACTCTAGCGGGCATAGGCAAACACCACTCAGCCCTCAAAAACAATATTATACAGTGGCAAAACACACGCATGATTAATAATGAAAAGCCGCGTGACTACTATCTACTAGCTTTAGCTTATGCAGTACTCAATCAACATGATAAAAGCGCAGAAATGCTCACAGAATCAATAAGCAAAGGGTGGATGAATATCAATCAACTCAATCAATGTCAACTACTCGAAAAAACGCTTACCTATAAAAATGTAAAAACTTCTATCGCAGAGGTCAACCAAAAGCTCAATCAGATGAGTAACCATATGAACACCAAACTATAATAATGGTTCAAAGTCACTCAACTGAATACCAGGCTCTTTTTCATTAATAGGCAAGTAGTCACCGTAGCTAACATTAAACTGGTAATCACTTTTCCATTCATCAATATTATTTATCACTTGTCTGATGGCTTCAGCAATGAACCTGACTTCATCATCGGTTGAGGTAGGATGCAAAGAAATTCGAACCCAGCCTGGTTTTTGTGACAAGTCACCTTCGTCAATCATACTGGTTATCGCACAAGAAGTGTCATGATCAACTCCCAGCAAAATATGACCATAAGTACCGGCACACGAACACCCACCACGGGTTTGAACGCCAAAACGATCACTGAGTAGGCGAACAATTAAATTATAATGAATTTCAATCACATAAAAAGAAACAACACACAAACGCTGGCGGTTAGAAGAATGTAATACATTGACTTCAGGTATAGAACTCAACTCCTGACATAATAGATCTACAATTTCTTCTTCTCGCTGTTGTATTTTGTCAGTTCCCATCGACTCTTTTAACATCATAGCTAAAGCAGTCCGTATAGTCTGCAAAAACCCAGGTGTACCACCATCTTCTCTTATTTCTATATCTTCAAAAAAGCGGTGTTCTCCCCAAGGATTGGTCCAAGTCACTGTACCCCCCCCAGGATGATCAGGTATTTTGTTGTGATACAGTTTTTTATTAAAAATCAACACGCCAGAGCTACCAGGCCCACCTAAAAATTTGTGTGGAGAAAACATGACTGCATCAAGGTGTTGTAGGTGATTTTCTGGGTGCATATCAATATCCACATACGGAGCTGATGCCGCAAAATCGATAAAACAAAAACCTCCGTACCGATGCATTACTTCAGCAAACAGATGATAATCCGTTTTAATACCAGTCACATTACTACAGGCGGTAAAGGCTCCTATTTTCATAGGACGCTCTTTATATTCAATTAATAACTCTTCTAGTTTAGAAGTATCAGGCATTCCTGCTTCATTTTCAGGAACAACAATTAAAGTAACAGCACATTCATTCCAGGTTGTCTGGTTTGAATGGTGTTCCATATGCGTAATAAAAACGACTGGTTTTTCTGACTCAGATATAGAAAAACGGTCGGCCCACTTTTCAGGAACTCTGAGACCTAAAATTCGTTGAAATTTATTAACTACCGCAGTCATCCCTGAACCCGCACAAATCAGAACATCATTCTCATTTGCATTAACATGCTGCTTAATCTTCTTTTGCGCCTGATGATAAAGATTTGTCATCGCACAGCCAGTATAACTGGCTTCAGTATGTGTATTAGCAACGAGAGGGCCGATTTTATTAGTAATAAAATCTTCTATAGGTCGATATAATCGACCACTAGCAGTCCAGTCAGCATAGATGGCTTCTTTTCCATCATAAGATAAGTCGATACCAATAATATTGTCTCTATAGGCGCTAAAATAGCTTTCTAAACTCATTCATATTACCAAAAATCAAAAGATTCATTTACTAACTATAGCAGGCAATTAGCTGCCTACTACTCAACGAGGTTTATATTAACATAACCTAATATAAAAAACATTAACCAGTTCATATCTGTTAATTAACAATGAACAAAAAGCCCTTTCAGATTGGCACATTAAATGATGGATCATTAAATTTTATGTACTTGAACTCCCCCATCAGAACAAACATTTATTTAATATTTGAAGTCGTATAACTTTTTTGATTAAATAGCCAATAAATGGAAGGCATAAAGCCAACTTAACCACTAAGAGGAGAATATTTATGTTTTTGAGCCAATTAGCTTTTGCTCTCGTTTTATCTAATCGAAACATTCAGTCCGCTTTGAACTAGCGCGATGAATTACGGACTGAATGATTAGAACTTAAATAACACAAAATACTTTCAATCTTGGAAATCTAATTTCCCTCCAAATCTGACGTATTTCATCTGCGTTATTTGACCTCGGCCTTGGCCGAATAAGAATAACTGGCAGGACCTTTTCCTGCACCAATAAAGATGATACCAATGAGCGCACTAATACAATTACTAGAAATCTCTTTTTCACACGGTGAAAAAACGCTTTTTAAAAAACTTAATTTAACCATTAACCATAAAGAAAAAATCGCATTAGTTGGATTTAATGGTTGTGGCAAAAGTACTCTTTTATCACTCATCAGAAAAAAATTAATTCCTGATGAAGGTGAAGTGAGAAAAGCTAACTTTGTTAAGATTGGTCATGTAGATCAATTTGTTTCTAATAACTTAGCTAATTCATCTGCTATAGATGCGGTTTTATCTGCGTTACCCAACGAAGCTCAATTGCTTCTGCGATGGAAAGCAGAGAGTCAGCTGATGTCTTTAGGTTTTTCTCAATCTCAACTTCAACAAACCTTAAACTCAATGAGTGGTGGACAACAGAACCTGGTATTAATTGCCCGAGCTTTAATCAATGAGCCCGATCTTTTACTCATGGACGAACCCGGTAATCATATGGATATAAAAGCCATGTTAGCCCTTGAAAATTTTTTAATACATCAATGTCCTTGTGCTGTTTTAATGATTTCCCATGATGCTCAGCTTTTAGACAAAACTTGCCATAAGACTGTTTTTATTCGAGACAAGCAAAGCTATGAATTCAATTTAAAGTACTCAGAAGCAAAGCAAGCGCTTGAAAAAATAGATTCTGATGCCAGTAATCGTCGAGAACAAGAAGAAAAAGAAATCGAGCGGTTACAAAAAACAGCTAAACGATTAGCTATTTGGGGACATCAGTATGATAACGAAGACTTGTCTAGAAAATCTAAATCAATATTAAAACGTGTTGATAAATTAGAAGAAAATAAAACCTTTGTTTCATCTGGATCGAACTTAAAGCTATCACTCAGCGATCAACAGTTATTTGCCAAACAAGTACTAGCAATTGATGACTTAAAGGTTACCACTCCAGACGGTAATAGAAAGTTGTTACAAATACATAATCTATCGATAAAACCCGGCGATAGAGTAGCAATTATCGGGGAAAATGGATGTGGAAAATCAACCAGCTTAGAGCTCATTCGAAAACAATATATGGATAATTTGACAACCAGTGAAAATATTCGTTTTAACCCACGAACCAAACTTGGTTATTATGATCAGGAGCTTGAATTACTCAACTCAAACATCAGTAGAATAGACTGGTTAAGAAAACACGGCGAGACAAACGAGGAAGGTTTAAAACAAGCTTTAATAAAAGCAGGTATTAACTATCGCGAGTTTGATCGGACAGTTAACACTATGAGCGGTGGAGAAAAAGCGAGAATGATGTTTATCACCTTTTCACTAAATCAGCCTAATTTAATAATATTAGATGAACCAACCAATCACATAGACTTGCAAGGTAAGGAAGAATTAACCGAACAATTAATGCAATCAGGTGCAACTCTATTAATAACAAGTCATGACCGTCAATTTCTAAATCAAATAGCGACTCGCTGGCTTTGTATTGAAAACAAACAGCTAATTGAAATTAATTCGCCCGATGATTTTTATGAGCGTCTTCTGAATGAAGATAAAAAATCATCGGTAATTGATAATTTATCAGCCAAAAATGATGAACATGAAACAATACCCATCAAACCAGAGGAAATATTACAACGAATAGAATACTTAGAAAATAAGTTAGCTGAAGATGAAAAGCGCAAACCTAAGTTTCAAAAACCTAAGTTACAGCAAGCCTGGAAAGAGGAACTAGAAACATTATGGCGCTTAGTTTAAAAGCATAATAAATTAAAGGAGAGCATAACCCTCTCCTTTTGTTATAAACAAAGCGGCATAGTGATTAACTTAACTTTTCATAATATTTACTTTTTGTGATATTAAATACTGACAATAACAATAAAATTCAAGACTATTCGCATTTAAAATTTCATAAAGAGATATATTTTACCTAATTAAAAACTTTAACGATAAATATTACATTTGCTATTTGCGCTATGAGAAAAGTTAGCTATAATATTTTGCGAGCAACTTAGATGGTATTGGAAATACTCGGAACTAAAACAAGGATGGTTTTAATAAAATGTTCGCTCACATTCCTTCTTTAGTTTTAATTCCTTGAAAAATAAACTCATCACTATTTTATATTGCTCCAAACAGGAAACCTGTATTTTAGATTAGTAATATCTCAACACTAAAGTACATGTATCTACTTTTATACTTTTCAAACATTTTAAAAAGGACATTATCATGAAGAATATCAACAAAGTAGCATCATCTATTATACTCTCTGCATCAGCATTACTATCATTACAAACTTTTGCCGGAACCAAGTCGACTTATAATGTAACAGCAACAGCAACCACTATCTCTGGCAGTTTTGGTTCTGCGCGTAATTCTGCCGATAACACACAAATTCTACATGTTGGAGATACCGGTGCCGTTGCCACTATCTGGGCAAGAAATGCAGCAGGTGTTGTAAAATCTTGTACAACGAGTAATCCTCAGCATTTAGCCGCATTGCGTTCAGGAACATCTAACTCGTACTTAATAGCCAGTCACTCGTCAGGAAGTTGTACTTATGTAAATGTATACAAAGGTTCTTTGTTTGCTCCTAAAGTGCTATAAATGAAACTTTCAATCACTGATTTATTTAACCGGGTGATTTACGTAGGCTTTGGTTTGTTGCTTGGCTTACAGATTGTACAGTTGTGGCAAACTCCCGATGAAGTATTAGCTTCACATGATAACGCAACAATAGAAAGTGACTCTGCCAATTCTAATGGAGGTATTGAAAATACAGAGTTCAAGTTATTTCTAGAGCGAGTTATTCGAGAAGAAATACAGCTACAATTAGCACACAATACTGTGCCTAAAACTTCGGTTTTACAAACTGAAAAATCGACTTCAGCCAGTCAGAATTTGATAAGTGAAGAATCAGCTAATAAAACTTTTGAACAGCAACGATTATCCTTTCAAAAAGCTGACGAATTGATTAGCAATGCCATCGACTCAAATCACTGGAATACTGACAGCGCACAACAACTAATCAGTCATTTAAGTCAGTTAACGCCAGCACAAGAACTTGCAATTAGAACAAAGTATGCCAATGCAGTGAACGAAGGTTTTATCACGCCAGATATGCCGTTAGAACTTATTGGAGCTATCGAAAACTAGTAGGTTTAAATTGTAAAATTTAAAAAATAAAATTAGGAGGAGTTAGTCCCCTACAACTCAACTTTTAGCAGCATTTAAAAATTAAATGGTTGTGGGGGCTTATCTTAAAGATTAATCCGAACTAAGCCATATTCGATCAAACTTTAAGTAAGGCCCTTCATTGCCTCTCATCTGTATAGTGACATTTCGACCAGATGCCTGTGCAGCTAATGCAGTTGAATAAAATAACTTAGCAAACTCAGGGTTTGTGTTGATTTGAAAAGCGGCACCTGATCCATCAGTGATATTAATCCCCGCATTTGAAGCTGTTTCTACTGATACTGGCGACTCAAAATACAATATAATTAAATTATTCGCATTCACATAAATTCGTTTTACTTTTCCTGTGTATTGACAGTACCCATCAGGCCCTGAATTGCAGGAAGGAGCTACAGCGAAAGCACCACCGGATATAAACGACAACAGCACGCTAGCAATAACTAATTTTTTCAAAAAAAACTCCTTAGAATCATAACTTAAAAACCACATCTTATAATAAAATATTTAACTCACCCATTCTGCCCAGCAATCGTCATTTCAGCAAGTAACCAAGAACCCGTTAAATGACTACTTCGATAATCAATATCATTACCAATTGCTACTAAATCACGAAACATTGTTTTTAAATTACTGGCAATTGTGATCTCCTGAACAAAATGTTGAATTTCTCCATTTTCAACCCAAAAACCAGATGCACCTCTAGAGTAATCACCTGTAACTAAATTAATTCCATGTCCCATCACATCAGTTACAATTAATCCTTTATCCATTTTTTTTATCATTTCATTAAACTCAATATCCATAGTGGCTAAATGTAAATTATGCACTCCACCAGCATGTCCTGTTGGCTGCATATTCAGCCGTCTTGCACTATAGCTACCGAGTAAAAATGTTTGTAAATCACCATTTTCAACAATGAATTGCTCCTTAGTGGCAACACCTTCGTTATCAAACCATGCACTTGCTAGCCCGCCAACAATATGGGGTTTCTCCTGTATTTGAACAAACTTTGGAAAAACCTGTTGGTTCAAACTATCAATTAAAAAACTGGACTTACGGTAAATACTACTTCCTTGAATTGCACTGCATAAATTACCAACTAAGCCTCGTGCGACCTCAGGGATCATTAGTACGGGTGCTTTTTGCGTTGAAAGTTTTTTTCCACCTAGACGAGCAGCCACTCTTGTCGCTGCTTTTTTACCAATTGATTCGGCCGACTCGAGTAAACTGGCATCGCGAGCAACAGAGTACCAATAATCCCTTTGCATACCTTGCTCATCTTCAGCAATCAATACACAACTTAAACTATGCCGAGTAGATGGTATAGCGGCGGAAAACCCATGAGAATTAGCATAAAAACGAATATTACGATGACTACTAAATGAAGCACCTTCACTTTGTGAAACTTTTTCTTCAGATGTACCTGCCAACTCACACTCTTTTGCTAATGCCTGAGCTTTTTCAGCCGTAATCCCCATTGGTATATCAAGTTTTAAATCGATTGACTGACTCGCCATTAACGATTTATCAGCCAAACCGGAACAAGGATCGGGTTGAGTGTATTTAGCAATATTACAGGCAGCATCAACGGCTAAATCGAGTCCTTCAGGAGTTAAGTCACTTGTAGTCGCAATGCCTTTCTTTTGACCAAAGTAAACAGTTAAACCAAAACTATTATCACGATTGTACTCTAATGTCTCAACTTGTTGATTGCGTACCTGAACCGATAGCCCTAAATCTTTGCTCACTCCAACTTCAACTTGCGACGCACCTTTGGCTAATGCTTGTTTAATTAATCTTTCGCCAACCTCTTCTAATTTACTCACTTCTTCAGCAACATTTAATTCATCAGCTGCGCGAGATTGTACTTTTATCTGTCCATTTGTCATGAAACATTAACCCGTTATTAAATAATATTATTGGTTTGTAAAAATGATTTTAATTTAGTCGTTGCTGTCAGTTTTTTTTGTTCTGTTTTAGCATTACGAACGTTTCGAACTAATTGACGCAATGTTTGCCTGTCAAGTTCCATATTTTGGACCAACAAAGCTTCTATACTTTTATCTCCACCCTCAATCAGCTCAACCAGAACAGATTGATGATCTTTTTCTTTTGGTTTTTCAGCTTGATTTGAAACTCTTAGTTGGGCAAAATTTTCTTGTTCTAATATCGCCTTTGCTTCAGTCGCATCATCGTTCCTCAAACACTTGCCGATATACCCTAAATGCCTTTTACGAGCAATATTACCCTTTTGTTTATGATAATCTCTTACTGCAACCATTGTGTTTTCTGACAAAGGTAATAAGCTTAACTGAGATTCTGACAGTTCGATTAATTGTTTGCCAAAATCAACTAATTCTTTTGCTTCATTTTTAAGCTGAGTTTTACTAACAAAACTAGCCTCTAACTCATCAGCTTTTATTTCTTCAAAATCATCATTCATAACGAATACTTATCTTAATTAGTGCCACCGACTGTTAACTCATCAACTTTTAAGGTGGGTTGCCCGACTCCAACAGGAACACTTTGCCCATCTTTACCGCAAACCCCCACTCCCTTATCAAGTTTTAAGTCATTGCCCACCATACTGACTTTTGTTAAAACATCAGGTCCGTTGCCAATTAAAGTTGCCCCTTTTACTGGCGCAGTGATTTTACCATTTTCAATTAAATAAGCTTCACTGGTTGAAAACACAAACTTACCAGAGGTAATGTCAACTTGCCCACCGCCAAAATTAGGCGCATAAATTCCCTTTTTTACTGAACGAATAATTTCTTCAGGCTCACTCTCTCCTGCCAGCATATAAGTGTTAGTCATTCTAGGTAAAGTTAAACAAGAATATGATTCTCTACGCCCATTACCTGTTGATTGTGTCTTCATTAAACCAGCATTTTTTTTATCTTGCATATAACCGCATAAAATACCGTTCTCAATCAAAGTTGTTGATTGACATGGTGTTCCCTCATCATCAATAGTTAATGAGCCTCGGCGACCAACAATTGTCCCATCATCAACAATAGTGCATAAGGGAGAAGCAACTCTTTGCCCAACACGGTTAGAAAAAGCCGAAGAACCTTTACGATTAAAGTCACCTTCCAAGCCATGTCCTACCGCTTCATGTAATAAAACACCCGGCCAACCAGCCCCTAATACAACCGGCATAATGCCAGCAGGCGCAGCTATCGCTTCAAGGTTAATGCTTGCTTGATGAACCGCATCTTTTGCTAACTGAGAAAGCACTTCATCAGTTAAAATCAAATAATCATCTCGCCCCCCCATGCCTGAACTACCTCGTTCAGTTTTGCCATTATGTTGCATAATGACAGTAACATTCGCTCTCACCAAAGGACGAATATCGCTTGCTAATGTTCCATCAGTAGCACACACGAGAATTTTTTCATAAACACCAGAAATTGATGCTATCACTTCGCTGACTCTTGGATCTTGTGCTCTTGCCGCTTGATCGAGTTTCTGTAAAATTTCTAATTTTTCAGCTTCAGTTAAGCTTAAAATAGGATCCGTTGAAGCATAATAAGATTTTGAAATGTTATGAGACGACAAT
Source organism: Aliikangiella litoralis (assembly GCF_052495765.1). The sequence continues at coordinate 3,993,092 of NZ_CP199292.1, forward strand.
TTAACTTGGCGGGTTCCTCCATATGCGGCAATACTTCTCGATGCAGCGGCGGCTTGCTCTAAAGCAGGTAAAATAATTTCCTCAGAATATGCAAATCCCGTTTTCTCACCACTTAATGCACGAACCCCAACGCCTTTATCGCTACTAAAGCTCGCATCTTTCACAATACCAGCTTCTAATACCCAAGCTTCTTGGTGCACGCTCTGAAAATAGAGTTCAGCAAAGTCAACTTTATGGCTTAGCATTGAATCAAGGATTCGGGTTAAATCGTTGCTACCCAAGCCTGCAGGTTGTAAAAATTCTTGTTGGATAGCGCTCAAAGAGTTACTCATATAAAATTCCATTAAACGGCATTAAAGCATTAAATTATTTCAAGCTCCATTATAGCCTTGTATGGCTTAGGACTGGAAATTCATTTCTGTATTTTTGCTGGTAGGATAAATCTAATTTTGCTAAAACTAAACCTGGCTTTAAATCACGTACAGCCAGCACTTCACCCCAAGGTGAGATAATACACGAGTGTCCCCAAGTTTCTCGACCATTATCGTGAAGCCCTGCTTGCGCAGCGGCAACGACAAAAATCTGATTTTCTATCGCCCGTGTCCTTAACAATACTTCCCAATGCGCCTCTCCCGTCACGGCAGTAAACGCGGCAGGAATAACCATTATTTTAACACCTTGTTTAACTAATTCACGAAACAGCTCAGGAAATCGCAAATCATAACAAATAGCTATACCTATTTTTCCCCAAGATGTATCAAAGCTAACAACCTGATTACCGGGTGTACAAAATTTAGACTCAGAATATTGGTTGGTGTTGTCAGCAACATGAACATCAAAAAGGTGTATTTTATCATACCAACAAATACATTCTCCTTCAGGAGAATATACATAACATCGTCCATAAGGTTTGTTCTTTTTTGCTGAAACCACTGGGTGACTACCAGCGACTAACCACACTTGATGCTGTTTTGCTTGTAGCGATAAAAATTGTTGTACTTCACCCTTAAGGTGTTCTTCTGCCACCTTTAACTTGGCAGACTCATTCTTTCCCATTATGCCGAAGTACTCTGGTAAAACAACAAGTTGGGCTCCTTTTTTACTAGCTTCAGAAATATACTGAGCAACAGTTTTCATGTTATCAACTAAATCAACCCCTGAAGTCAGTTGTATCGCAGCAACAGTTAATTCATTAATATTTATCACAATTTATTTAACCTATGCTTAATCTTCAGAGGGCGTTACTTGCCGAGTTTCATCTTTAGTCTGTTCATCATTTTCGGTCGCTTTATATTTAACTTTATTTTTAAACTTTTTTATCTCATCAATATTCATTTTATCTAGCGGGCCATGTAAACGATATTCTATTTGAGTTACAACCTCTATAGCAGGCTCAAAAATTTTATTTAATAAATAAATAATAACCCCTGTTGTTGGTTCAACTGCCCAACCAATAAGTACAGGTAAACTGGAAGTTAATTGTGGAACAACTAATGCTCTTTGCTCAATAGTTTGTTGTTGCAAGTTGACTTCACCATTTAAAGTAACTTTAGCTGCGCTACCATCAACATAAATATTATCAGCAATAACAATACCATCACGCACTCTAACATTACCTGACAACTGATCGTAAAAAAAACCTTTTTTATAAACATCACTAAAATCTAACTGCAACCTTCTAGACAGAGTCTGCAAACTCAATAAAGAAAACAATCTAACTTTTGCATCACTAACCTCACTTAAATACCCTGTTCCTAAACTAAACTTTGCATCTCCTTCAAATGCTTTAGTTGAAAATTTCCAGGGCATATCTCGCCACCATAAACGTCCAGAAAACTGACCATTACTATCTCTAACAGGAACAGGATAATCCCATCGTTTCATTAACTCTCCCACTTTATCTATGCTTAAGTCATATTCTATGTGAGTTAAATTAGATACAATGAGCTCTGGTGTTTTTGGGTTATTTTCTTGTTGTTGATTTGTTGTTCTATATGATTTGATTTGCAGCCAGTTGGCATTAAAAGCCAACTGATGATTTTTATCATCTTCTATACGACCTTGAACATTAAGAGCGTCTTGTGAAGGAACAATATTTGCGCGAACATTTCCTGTTTTCTTATTATGCACCACACAGTGATTGCACCGAAGATCTATTTTCGGCCAATCATGTAGGTTAAATAAAAGATTGTTCTCTGAAAGAGTCATATTTTGGTTAGTCGTACTTTTAACTACAGCGGTATTTTCTTGTTCTTGTGAAAAAAGTGCAGGGTTAAGTTTTAAATTTAAATTATTTATCTCCAGCTCCCAAGGCGCAGTCTGATTAAATTTTAACTGTGCATTTCCTGACGGACTTTGTGCGGATAACTCCCAATTATTACTCTCATCATTTTTGACAAAAACATCTAAATCAGTTAATTTTGCCAAATCACTTTTAACTTCACCGACAGTAAATTTCAACTCATTTTCTAAAACTGTCGTATTATTACTTCGATCAATATCACTTTTGATTAAGCTGAAAATAGGCAGCCAATCTTTTAATGTCATTGTCTCTAAATGTACATTCGTTTGGTTTTTAGTGATTAACTTTTCAGGCAAACTTTTTTCCGAATGATAAAGAAATGAACCTCCAATATGTTGATATTTAGACTGTTCGTTTTTCCACCACCACTTTGCTTTTAAATCATTCCAAGTTATTTTTGCATGATTGACTTCTGCTAGCTCAAGCTCTATTTCTATTGGAGACTTGTCATTAGATGACTTCTTCAATTGATCAGGAAGGTTAATAGCTAACCCCTCTAAATCAGACATAAACGTCATTGTGACTGCACTTCTGTTTTTAGGTGGCCCAACTTGTATATTAGCAGTTATCTCCGTTTCACCGCTCGCCAGCGTTATCCAGTCTGCATCTAAAATATCGCCAATTGCCTCTGCACTATATCGTCCAGTTGCGTTAATGTTTAAATGAGCAACATCAGCACCTTCACCACTCGACAAAAAAACTTTAACTGGCTTGTCATGATATTTAGCGCTTATTTCACTTTGTTTAACGCCATTAGCATCAATTAACAAGTCGCCCTCTAACTCAGTAAATTGAAAATCACTAATATTGACTTTAGAATGTTCTTTGTCGGGTGAGACTTTACCATCAAGCTTAATTAAATCACCATCATCCAACCCAGCGACTAAAGAAATGTGAGTGAAAATATTACCCTGATAATCAATAACCTCTAAAGATTTTGCAATATCATTCAGGGGTGTTTGTAGTAAAAATTCGCGCCCAACATTATCAATACTAGTTGCCTTAATTGACAATTCTAATGGGATGTTTTTTGCTGAAAAATCATTAATCACTGCTCTTGCCTGGTTAAGGTAGACACCATTTGCCGTTGCCTTTAGCGCACGTAAATCCATACCATTACCTTCAAACCAAAGATTTGCATCTAAATGTTCAGCAATGGGCCAATCTGGAAGATATTGATACTTTGCATCTCTTAGTTCTGCTTTAATCGAAAATAAACCTTCCAGGTTATCAAATGGAAATGAATTAATCGGACCGTGCACTATTGCTTTTGCAATAGGTATATAACCTTGCTTAACGCCTTTATCTAAATAATCAGTCAATGATTTAGACATGATTTTTGTGGGTAAATATAGAGACTTACTACTGACATCAACATCCTGTAGTTGCGCAAATAAAGAAAAAATGGGCTTTTCATCTTGAAAAAAGAAACGTGAACGAGCATCTAAAGTTAAATGACTATTTTTAAACTGTGCAGACTCAATCAACAAATCAATATTATTTTGCGTATCTAACTCCCACCCCAGATCGATAGATAACTCATCAAACTTAAGTTTATTTCTAAACAAACCGTTAAAATCTAAAACAGCTTGCTGACCTTTTAATTTAGCTTCACCAACACCATTTGAGTATGACAACTCTCCGCTTAAACCTTTAATAATAGGCATATCAAACGATTTATCATATGAAAGCTCTGAAAAACTGGCATAAGCCTGTGTCGCCCAATTAGTATTTTCTCGCTGCATTCTAATGCCCAATTGTTCCAACTTTAAATTCATGTTGCTATTAGAAAAATCTATTTCTTTTTTACCAATACCAAAAATCAGATTAAAATAGTTTGATAAATGAGTCGCCTGAAAGTCACGGGTAATAAAATCCCATTGGATATCACTATTATTTTTTTGTGTAAATAAAAAGTATAATTCTGGCAGTTGAGTGGCTGACAGGTTATATTGCTTTAACTGAGTATCATAAAGAGATAATACGCCAGTGTTTATATCAGAAAAGTGCCAGTTAAAGTTTAAAGAAAAAGCTTCAATATTAGGGTTAGCACTCGCTTTATTTTCTTTTCCTTCTAAGTTATCACTCCATACCACTTCGTTTAGGTTCAATTTACCATTAGCAACTTGCCATCGACCTTTTCTTCTCTCGCTCCATACTTGCCAGTTAAGCAGACCAGACTCAGGTTTAAAGCGAGAGTTTTTTTTGTAACCAGGCAAATTAGATAAAAGAATATTTTTTCCTTCAAGATAAAAATTTGTATAGCTATTAGCGGTTGATGGATCACCAAAAATTTCGGCAACCAACTTAATTCTGCCTTCAAATTTATCTTCTAAAGTACCGCTGATTTGATGTATTTGGTCATAGTTAGCAATACTTAACTCGTTAATAGAATAATTAAACTCTCGACCAGATAAGGTTTCTATTTGAATTTTTGAATCAATTAGCAATAAGTTTTTTTGATTAAATAAATTAACCAATAATAATTTACTGATCGATTGAAACTCCTTATCTTCAGAAGAATTTTCAACATCTTCTAAAGAATCAAACTTAACGCCCAGCTTACGGTCAAGAATAAAATTTAAATTAGCTCCAACAACTTCAATTTTTTCAGTTGTCAAGCTACCTGAAAACAAAGTTGCTATACCATCTAAATGAATCAACATTGAATCAACGGATAATAAACTTAGCTGTCGAGTGTCTGACTTTACTTTAAACTTTGACATCGACAGTATCGGCCCGTTAGAACTCCATTCGGCGTGAATACTTTCCATTTCAATATCGACCTGATATTGATTTTCTACCCAAGCTTCAATATCAGATTTAAAATAATTTATTTGAGGTAATAAAAGGTGGAGTAATGCAAAACAAACCGCAGTAAAAATCACTACAGTAGCAATTAAAAGCCAAAGCTTATTTATAAAATAAACAAAAGCTTTATATATTGGCCTATTTGTTTTTTCGTTCACTAATGCTCTCTATTTTCAGTCGAACAATTAAAGCAAGTACAATAAAGAACGGCAGCTATAATAGAACCACATCAAACTGTTCCTGTGTATATAGTCGCTCAGCTTGAAAACGAATAGGTTTGCCTATCATAGATTCCAATTCAGCCAGGTAGGGCGCTTCTTCATCGAGCATACGGTCAACCACTTCTTGAGTTGCTAGCACTAAATACTTTTGAGCTTCATAGGCACGTGCACTGCGATACAGCTCTCTAAAAATCTCATAGCAAATTGTTTGCGCCGTTTTGATACTTCCTTTGCTATCACACGTAGGGCAAGATTCGCATAATAAATGTTCAAGACTTTCGGTACTTCGTTTACGTGTCATCTGAACTAGGCCTAACGATGATACTTCTGAAATATGGGTTTTAGCATGATCACGCTCAAGAACCTTTTCTAAAGTTCTTAAAACTTGCCGTTTGTGCTCATCTTCTTTCATATCAATAAAATCAATGATTACAATTCCACCTAAGTTGCGTAATCTTAACTGACGAGCTAATGCCGAAGCAGCTTCGAGGTTAGTTTTAAAAATAGTATCTTCCAAGTTTCTATAACCGACAAAAGCACCTGTATTAACATCAATTGTTACCATTGCCTCGGTTTGTTCAATAATTAAATAACCTCCCGATTTAAGTTGCACTTTACGATGCAATGCTTTTTCAATCTCATCTTCTACATTAAACACATCAAATAGTGTTCGCTCACCTGAATACTGTTCAACGCTAGATTTCAAAGATGGAATAAACTCTTTTACAAAAGATAGCAAACGTTTATGAACCTCCACTGAATCAACTCGTATTTTTTCAACACCAGAAGGTGCTAAGTCACGAATTAAACGCAGGGGTAAATCTAAATCCTCATGTACCAAACAAGGCGCTTTTGAACAACGAATTTTAGTTTTTATTGTTTTCCAAAGCCTGGCTAAAAAGTCAGCATCTCGTTTTAATGCTTCTATTTTTGCACCTTCTGCAGCAGTTCGAATAATATAACCTTGAGTATCTTTTTTAACCTCTTCTTCAGAAGTAGTCGTTAGTGCTTCTTTCAACCTAACTCGTTCAACTTCATCTTCTATGCGTTGCGAAACACCAATATGTTGATTGTCAGGCATCATAACTAAAAAGCGAGACGGGATTGTTAAATGCGTTGTTAAACGCGCTCCTTTTGTACCTATTTCATCTTTAATCACTTGTACCGTTATTGTTTGACCATCATGCAATAGCTCATTAATATCTGGCGTAGTGATATTTTCATTTTCAATTAATTCCGTTTCAGATATAGGTAAAATTTCTGCTGCATGCAAAAAAGCAGAACGTTCCCGGCCAATATTAATGAATGCAGCTTGCATACCTGGTAAAACTCGAATGACCTTACCTCGATAAATATTACCCACAAGTCCACGACTTGAAGTTCTTTCGATATACATTTCTTGCAACATGCCATTTTCGATCACTGCTGCACGACATTCTTGCGGTGTAACATTAATCAATATTTCTTCTTTCATGAATCAACCTTAAAATGCTTATTGAGCAACAAACTGGTTTCATATAAAGGTAAGCCTACCACACCAGAATAACTTCCCTTGATAGATTTCACAAATTGAGCAGCAAATCCTTGTATAGCATAACTACCAGCTTTATCCATTCCTTCACCAGATTGACAGTAACAAACTATCTGTTGGTTGGTTAACTTGGCAAACTCAACATCAGTAATACTTGTCTGGGTAGATATTCCATCTTCATTAATTAAAGATACACTCGTCATAACTTGGTGAACATTACCTGATAATAAACGGATGATTGCGATAGAATCGTCTAAATCTTTAGGTTTACCAAGAATATTATCTCTTAATACGACACATGTATCCGCAGCCAAAACTGCATTTTTATGCGATGTTGATATTTTTTGCTGTTGTAATAATGACCATCCCGTTTTTGCTTTTTCTTGTGCCATTCGCTGCACATAATCTAACGGTAGCTCGTTTGAAGAAACCGATTCGTTAATTGCTAAATCAAGTAATTGAAACTCAACGCCAATCTGGCGAAGTAGTTCTTGTCGTCTAGGTGAACGAGACGCCAGAGTAATATAATGAGGATATAAGGGGTTCATTAACTTTCCTTTTAATATGGTCAAGCAATTATTAACAAAACTTTCGTCTGATATCACGCAATAAAATAAATAACCATGGCCATAAAACAGCGATACAGATTAATGGTAACCAATAGGTAAAATCGCTGGAAACTGGCTCAACAAGGCCTGTTAAATTAACCACTAATAAACGATGTAAGCCTATAATAACAGTGATATTAAGTGCTTGTTTCCATTGGGGAAACAGCCGTAAACGATGATAAAGGACTTGAATTAAAAAGACCACCAGAGCGAAAGATAAAGCATTAATGCCAAACAAAGAGCCTTTTAAAACATCAACAAACAATCCTAAAAACCAACCGCTGAAAACCCCTATTCGGCTTGGTAAAGCCATAACCCAGTAAATTAAAACCATAACAACCCACTCGGGTCTGAAGAGTTCAATCATTTCTGGAAGTGGCATAATATCAAGCAACATGGCCACCATTAAGGTAATTAGAATAACGCCGCCACCTTTACTATCGGCTTTAGATTGTACCATTATTCCTCCTTGAGCCTATCCGACCAAACTAATAGTACAAGTGAGCTTTGATCCAGTTTTGCTTCCGGCACGGCTAAAATTCTGGTAAATGCTTCGCCCGGATCGTGTTCTACAGAAATCACTTTAGCTACAGGGTAGCCGTCAGGAAATCTTTGTCCTAAACCAGAGCTTAATAGCAAATCGCCAACTTTTATATCTGTTGTATCAGAAACGAATTGCAGTTCAAGTAAATTGATTTGACCTGTACCCACCAGAGTCGAGCGAATACCATTTCGGTTCACTTTCACCGGAATAGAGTGAGTTGCATCGGAAATCATCAAAACTCTGGAGAACATAGCTGACACTTCAACCACTTGTCCAACAATGCCATAAGCATCAATAACAGTTTGTCCAATAAAAACATCATGTAAACTTCCTTTATTAATCAAGAAGTTGAGACTAAATGGGTCGCTATCTATTTTAATAATTTCTGCAACCATTTTACGTTCAACACTTTTATTTTCAGTACCTAGCAGGTTACGTAAGCGAGCATTTTCAGACTGTAAGCCAACTAAGGTTTGCAGCTGTGCTTTAAGAATCAGCGACTCATCTCGTAAGCGAGCATTTTCCTGGCGTAAATGGCTTCGAGAGATCATATTTTCTCCACTCCAGGCAAAAAATTCTCCTGGCAAATCAGCCAAAAATATAATTGGAGTGGCCAACGTTGAAAGGCCCTTTCGCACCCCTTTTAAGTGCTGTTCATGATGATCAACAAACATCAATACACAAGACAAGACAACCGCTATAAACAGTCGCGTTGTGTGTGATGTTCCTTCGGAAAACAGAGTTTTAATAGGTTTTGCCTTATTTATTCTAACTATTTGAATTTACATAAGTTTTACTATTTTAGCTCACTCTTTTCATATTATTCAATGAGAATTTAGACTAGAGGGATGCTTTTAGCAAAACTATCGTAAAAGAAGACCACTAATGGCAGTTAGATACATTCAATAATTACTTGAGCCATGGCAAGCTCTCGTTCATCACTAATACTTAAGTGAATACGAGTTTCTCCAATTAGCTGTAACTTTTGTAGCGCACCATCATGTAAGTTTATCCAAGGCTTACCTGCATCATCATTATAAACTTCAATACTCGGTAAACTTACTCCATCAGCGATTCCGGTTCCTAAAGCCTTGGCAAAGGCTTCTTTGGCAGCAAAACGCTTGGCTAAAAAGCGAGCTTTAAACTTCAGTTTATCAAAGTGTACCTTTTCATTTTGATGAAGAACTTTATTAGCAAATAAGTCGCCGTTTCTTTCAAGCGACCTTTCTATTCGCTTAATCTCACATAAATCAATACCTATTCCATAAATACTCATTGATGATTGTTAACCATTCGGGCATTGAGCATAATACTTTTCATATCGGCAACCGCTTTAGCCAACCCACTGAAAACGGCCTGAGCAATAATTGAATGACCAATGTTTAATTCATAAATATCAGTAATTGCCGCAATTTCAGCGACATTATGATAGTGCAAACCATGACCAGCATTTACCGTTATCCCTAACGCTTTAGCTTGTTGTACCCCGTTCAAAATCATACGAAGCTGTTCATTTTTAATACTTTCATTGGCCGCATCAGCATAATGCCCTGTATGAATTTCTATATAGGGAGCTCCTACTTCATTAGCCGCTTTAATTTGGCGCTCTTCAGCATCAATAAACAAAGAAACTTTTATACCTTGTGCACCAAGTTCATCACAAGCATGCTGTATTTTGTCTTTATTTGCGCAAACATCCAAGCCACCTTCAGTGGTTACTTCTTCTCTTTTTTCTGGAACCAAACAGACATATTCGGGTTTGATCTTTTTTGCAATAGCAACCATTTCATCGGTCACAGCCATTTCTAAATTAAGCCGAGAGTTAATGCACTCTCTTACCAATTCAACATCTCTATCCTGAATATGGCGACGATCTTCTCGTAAATGTATAGTAATACCATCTGCGCCTGCTTGCTCTGCCACTAAAGCAGCTTGTACTACTTGAGGATAATTCACTCCCCTCGCTTGTCGAATAGTCGCAACGTGGTCAACATTAACGCCCAAATATATTGGTTTACTCTGGCTCATGTAAAATCTCTTAAGATTGATTGTAGGTAATATGGTGCCACAATTTTCTACTCTGTAAAGGTCTATTTCCAATAATCTCTTGTAATAAAAAACGCATAATTTGCTTGGTTTCTTGTAAATCAGAATATTCAAACTTACCACTAGCAATTGCTAAAATACTTGAACCTTTAAATGCATTCCTCCTATCTTTTGAATTAACCAAACTAAAACCTGATTGGGGTATTAAGTGGTAGTAATTATTGGTTTTAATAGGATGGGCTAAAATATCAAACTCAAAATCTGGGGCAATACCAATTTCGGTCAATAGTTCAAATTCAAACTGACGTAATAAAACTGCATAATTTTGAATAGAAACTAATTGATTCAAAAATAATCGATAAGACTGAAAAATATTAGGAAACTCCTGATGTTCTGGTAAAGCTCGTATTATCAGCTCATTGACATAGTAAGCGCATGCTAGCGCTTTACCTGTTAATTTAAAGGCCATCACTGATTGTGGGTTAACCACTTCACAATGAGTCAGTGTCTTTAACTCACTTTTACCAACAACTTCTATCAATAACTCACTAAATGGCTGCAATGCTGCTTTTCGAGCTTGTGAGCGCTTATTTTTTACGCCCTTTGCAATCACTGAAAAACGACCTTGTTGCAGGCTAAAGATTTGATATATAGAATGACTTTCTTGATAAGCTTTTGAGTGCAAAATAAATGCAGTTAACTTAATTGCGTTTTGACTCATCAAACAACCTAACTCTTCGCCTGTTTTTAATAATAATCAGAGAAAACTTGCCTGCTAGTCCTTATGATCATCGAAGCCTAAAGATCTGAGTGCACGTTCATCATCGGCCCATCCATCTTTAACCTTCACCCATAACTCTAAAAATACTTTCTGTCCAAACAAACGTTGAATATCCTTTCTGGCATCTGTGCCAACTTGCTTTAATCGACTGCCGCCTTTACCAATAACAATTGACTTTTGTCCGTTGCGCTCAACCAATATCAATCCATTAATATTTAACAAGCCTTTTTTATCTGTTTTAAACTGTTCAATTTCAACAGTAATCGAATAAGGTAATTCATCTCCTAATTGGCGGATTAATTTTTCTCGAATAATTTCAGCCGCTAAAAAACGCTCACTACGGTCGGTATAATAATCTTCAGGAAATACAAAATCTCCCTCAGGCATTGCCTCCACCAGATAATTTTTTAGATCCGCCACTTGTTTTCCCTTAAGTGCCGAACCAGGAATAATTTGTGCAAACTCATATTTATCAGATAAAAACTGAAGCTGGGGTAATAAAGCCTCTTTGTCTTTTAACTTATCAATCTTATTAATAAATAAAATACAAGGTGATTTATTGGTTTGTATATGTTCTAACACTAACTGATCATCATCAGTCCAACGATCTGGCTCAACCACAAAAACAACAATATCAACATCAGCAATAGAACTAGAAGCTGCTCGATTCATCAACCGATTAATTGCTTTAGGCTCTTCTTTATGAACACCTGGAGTGTCCACGTAGATCATTTGAGTTTGTGCAAAGGTGTCAATACCTAAAATACGATGACGAGTTGTTTGTGGCTTACGTGAAGTAATACTCAGCTTTTGTCCTAAAAGTTGATTCAATAATGTTGATTTACCAACATTAGGGCGTCCAACAAATGCAACAAAACCACACCGAGTAGGATATTTTTGATTAGTCATTAACTAATTTCTCCAAAATTTTTTCTGCTGCGTCTTGTTCAGCTTTTCGACGACTAGCCCCCAGCCCCTCGGCTTTAAGTGACTGATAGTCAACTTGGCAACTCACCCAATAGGTTTTAGCATGGTCTTTTCCTGTAGAACGAATTACTTCATAAGTTGGTATTTCATAATTACGAGCCTGTAGCCATTCTTGCAGGCGCGTTTTTGGATCTTTTTTGGCTTTATCAAGTGATAACTCAGCTAGCTTTTTTTGATAAACCCCTAAAATAAATTTTTTTGCTTGCTCAAAGTCACTATCTAAAAAAACAGCACCAATAATTGCTTCAAAGGTATCAGATAAAATAGAAGCCCTTCTAAAACCACCACTTTTTAATTCACCACTACCTAAATTTAAATATGTTCCTAAATCAAGTTCTTGAGCTAGCTCAAAAAGCGCTTTTTCTTTAACTAGAAATGAACGTAGGCGGCTTAATTGTCCTTCATTTGCCTGAGGGAATTGCTCATATAGCTGATAAGCTATTACACTACCTAAAATAGCATCACCTAAGTATTCTAGGCGCTCATTATGGCGGCTACTTGCAGAGCGGTGGGTTAATGCCGTTTCTAGGCTTTTTATTTCTTTAAAGGAGTATTGTAGTTTTTCCTGTAAGAATTTTAAATTTGGAGTAATAGACATATTTAATAAAACAGATAACTATTTTTCGGCTCGAATTTCTTCATTAAATTCAACTAATGCAGAAACATTACCTGCAACATGTGCTTTTTTAGAGTAAGTAATAATAATATACTTTTCTCCAGACTTATCTCTCGCGACTTGAAATGACTCTTTTTTGAAATCTCGTATACTATCTATCATCATGCGTTTAGACATCGCTGACAATATCTGTTTCTGTGACATTTCTCTAAAATTATTCTGATTAACTATTTCTTGCATTGAGGCGCGAATATTGGAGTACTCTATATATATTGGAACCAAGTTAAATGCTAATAACCCAAAAAACCCCAAAGTCAAAATGTAGAATAATGTCATCCACATAGTTGCCCCTTTTTGGCGACGACTATTTGATATTTTTTTTCTTATATTAAGATTATTCATAAGGCACTACCCTTTCAAACCGTTCGATATCAATATAATAGCACAAAGCAGAATCTGATTAACAATAGGCTACTTAATTGCACCAACACGACCTAAATCAATGCCAGTCGGAATCCAACTAAAATATTTATTTTTAATTCCAAAATCTAAATGCAACCAAATAGAAACAGCTTGACCAACCAGGTTTTCTTCTGGAACAAAAGAGTTATAATCCCAATATCGGCCATCATAGCTATTATCACGATTATCTCCCATTACAAAATAATGGCCTTGAGGTACAGGAAACTTTTGAATATTGTAATGCTTAACTTTTGAAGGCTCACTCATATTGGGGTTTATAATAATCTGATGTTCTTCTTCACCGAGTTTTTCCACAAACTTTTTAGTAGCCCTTTCGGAGCCATTTTTAGGATCACGATCAATATAATCAGCTTCAGATGCAAGTGTTCTCATGACTTTAAATTTTTTGGGACATTGGCTTTTTTCTATCTCAGAGGAACAATAAGGTAGTATGTATAGTTCTTTTTGAGGCGTATAAAAAACGGTATCGCCAGGTAAACCAATAACTCGTTTAATATAATCATCATGTGGCGGATGAGGTGCTCTAAACACCGCAACATCTCCTCTTTGTGGTAGTCCTATTTCAACTACTTTTTCTGATGTAACGGGCAACCTTAAGCCATAGTTAAACTTGTTAACTAAAATAAAGTCACCTTCCGTTAAAGTAGGTTTCATTGAAGCCGATGGTATTTGGAAAGGTTCATATAAAAATGAACGTAGGACGACAATAAAAAGCAAAATTGGAAAAAATGATTTTGAATAATCAAGGTAAACAGGTTCATGTGTTACCGCATCAATAGCCTCTTGAGCTGGTTTATCAGACTGCTCATATAATTTAGCTAAAGCCGCTTTACGCTTTTTACCTGCAGTTAAGGAATCAATTAACCATATTATTCCCGAAACAAATGTAAGAACGACTAAAATTAACCCATAATTACTACTCATTTTTTCTAATGACCTTTTTTTATTCTAGCGTATGAAATCAATATCTAATAATTCCATCTACAATGATTAATCTTTACCAACTTGCAATACAGCCAAAAATGCGTCTTGTGGTATTTCCACTCGACCAACTTTTTTCATCCGCTTTTTACCTGCTTTTTGCTTTTCTAACAACTTTCTTTTACGTGATACATCACCACCATAACATTTTGCAGTAACATTTTTACGCAAAGCTTTGACCGTAGAACGAGCAACAATATGGTTACCAATAGCAGCTTGAATTGCTACCTCAAACATTTGGCGTGGAATTAACTCACGCATCTTGTCTACCAATTCCCGCCCCCGGTATTGTGCCTGATCTTTATGCACAATAATGGCTAATGCATCGACTTTATCACCATTAATTAAGACATCTAGTCTAACTAAATCAGCGGCTTGAAAATGTTTGAAATTGTAATCAAGTGATGCATAACCACGACTAACCGACTTTAAACGGTCAAAAAAGTCCAAAACAACTTCATTCATGGGCAAATGATATGCAAGAGATACCTGATTTCCCACATATTCCATTTTGGTTTGCACACCCCGTTTTTCTACGCATAATGTTATAACACTACCTAAATGCTCTTGTGGAACCAAAATATTGGCTTCCACAATAGGCTCTCTCATTTCTTCAATTTCACTTGGATCCGGTAGTTTAGAAGGGTTATCAACATAAATAGTATCTCCCTTGCTAGATACAACTTCAAAAACAACTGTCGGTGCAGTTGTGATTAAATCTAAGTCATATTCCCGCTCTAAGCGCTCTTGAATAATCTCCATATGCAGCATACCCAGAAAACCACATCGAAAACCAAAACCTAACGCTTGTGAGTTTTCTGGTTCATAAAATAGTGAAGAATCATTTAAGCTTAATTTGGCTAATGCGTCTCTAAAAGCTTCGTAATCATCAGAAGATACAGGAAATAAGCCAGCATAAACTTGAGGCTTAATCATTTTAAAACCGGGTAGTGGTGCCTCAGCAGGGTTTTTAGTCGTCGTTAAAGTATCACCAACCGGAGCCCCTTGAATTTCCTTAATACCCGCAATCACATAACCAACTTCCCCTGCTTTTAACTCGGATAAGTCATGACGTTTAGGGGTGTAAATTCCAACAAAATCAACTTGATGGCTTTTCCCTGTTGACATAACGAGCATCTTCTCGCCTTGTGTAAGAGTCCCTTGCACCACTCTTACCAAAGAAACCACACCAAGATAGTTATCAAACCACGAATCAATAATCAATGCTTGTAATGGAGCAGAAGAATCCCCAGTAGGCGCTGGCACTTTTTCAACTAACTCTTCCAGTAATTCATTAATTCCAACCCCCGTTTTAGCGCTACATTGAACAGCATCCATAGCCTCAAGACCAATGATATCTTCAATTTCTTGTGCTACTCTATCGGGATCGGCTTGAGGCAAATCTATTTTATTTAATACTGGGATCACTTCCAGATCTTGCTCTATTGCCGTATAACAATTAGCTAAAGTTTGAGCTTCAACACCTTGCCCTGCATCAACAACCAATAAAGCACCTTCACAAGCTGCTAATGAACGCGAGACTTCATAAGAAAAGTCGACATGGCCAGGGGTATCAATAAAGTTAAGTTGGTAATCATGACCATCTTTAGCTTTATAATTGAGCGTCACACTTTGGGCTTTAATAGTAATGCCTCTTTCACGCTCCAAATCCATTGAATCTAACACTTGCTCCGACATTTCACGCTCTGTTAGCCCGCCACAGACCTGAATTAAACGATCAGAAAGTGTCGATTTTCCATGATCGATATGGGCTATTATAGAAAAATTACGGATGTATTGAGTGTACGACATATAAAAACGATTAACTAAGTTCTCAAAAAAGGGGCGAATTGTACCTTATTTTATCTTAAAAGTTGTGCTTTTTGTTTGGATATATCAAAGTTTGACTAGTGAGCTAGAAGTTTGAATGATATTATTCAATCACTTTATTGAAATAACCAATTATTTCAATAAGTTAAAGTCTTTTATTTAAATTCATTAGCTGGTGTAATAGTTAACTCACTATTTTGTGTTAAAAGCCCATTAAAACAGTTTTGTGAAGCCGTAGCCGTTTATAAAAACCACAAAATCATGCGTACTAGTATTTTCCCTACCAAAACCTAAAATTCTATTGAGCATAACAAACCAGTATAGCAACGAGAAATTAATGAGTTAATTTATATAAGGTATTTGCTTTTATAACGAAATATATGACGTTTATGGCTTGTTTACACCATCATAAATTTCCCTCAAATACAAACAAACTAGCTCATCGATAGGCATAGGTTTTGCCATTAAGAAACCTTGATAATAGTCACAACCCAATTGCTTTATAACATCGAGTTCTTTCTGGCATTCAATTCCTTCAGCAATAACCTCCATATTAAGCCTGTGGGCCATTTCTATAATACCAGCAACAAGTGCTTGGTTTCGCTCATTTTCATCTATCCGAGCAATAAGTATTCTATCCAGTTTCAAATAGTCAATAGGGACCTCTAATAGATGAGTAATTGACGAATAACCTGTGCCAAAATCATCCAATGCAAATTGAACCCCATGTTGACGTAAACTATCAATCTGAGCTCGGCAAAGCGTAGCATTTTTAACCATTTCTCGTTCTGTTAGTTCAAGGCAAATCAAGTTAGGCGAAATATTTAATTCTTCTAACCAGCCCAAAAACTGTTTACAAAATGGCTGAGAAACAATTTGCGAAATAGTAACATTAATCTTTACTCGCTCCACTTGTTGAGACAATTCTTCTAACAGACACATTAACTTTTTTGACCGTTCAAGAACAATATAGGTCAGTTGATTGATTATAGGCGTATTTTCTAAAATCGGAATAAACTCATCTGGATTAATTTGGCCTAAAGCCTTAGAGTGCCATCGAAGTAATCCTTCTACAATAAAAGCGTCACTACGACTTGCTGATATAATACGCTGAAAACAGACATCAAACTCTTTATTAAGCATAGCTAAGCCAATTTGAGACTCTATTTCTATATTTCTTTTATAAATAGATTCCATTTGTTTAGTATAAAAGCAAACGGGAACATGGCGCTTTTCCTTTGCTTCATACATAGCACAGTCAGCTTGCTTCATTAATAATTCTAATGTTTTAGCATCAGGAAAAAATGCAACACCAATAGAAATATTACATTGCATTTGATGAACCTCAATATCAATTGGAACTTCAAAAGCTTCTAATAAACGATTAACTAATTTATAAACTTCTTTTTTTTCATCTAATAAGTCAGTAATAAGTACAAATTCATCACCTCCTAACCTCGCGACAAAATCAGTTTCACGAACCGTTTGTTGCAATCGTTTGGCAACCTCTCTTAGTAGAGAGTCTCCTGCCGCATGGCCATAACTATCATTCACTTTTTTAAAGTTATTAATATCAAAGTAAAGCAAAGCAACTAATTTGTTAACGCGCAAGGCACTATGCAAAGTTCGGTTGGCAACACTATCAAAATGAGAACGGTTAGGGAGAGATGTTAAAAAGTCATATCTTGCCATTTTTTCTAGTTGTTGATTCCTGTCAGCAGAATCATTTAAAGCTTGACGAAGTTTTAACTCTATATTTTTTCGTTCTTGGGCATAGCGTAAACTACGTGATAAAACTTCTGGAGTAACATGCTTCTTGCTCAAGTAATCTTGAGCACCACGTTTAAGCGACTCTACAGCGAGAGCTAAATCATCTTGCCCGGTTAAAACAACAATAGGTAAGTCAGGATATTTTTTTCCAAGCAACATAACATTTTCTATGCCAGAGCGATCAGGTAAATTCATATCTAAAATTAATGCTTCAAAGGTTCCTTTATCTAATGCGTTTTTAATTTTACAAAACCGATCAACACAAACAACCGAATATTCTCCTAAAAAAGCTTGTTCAAGCATTTCTTTCACTAATTCAGCATCAGCAGGGTTATCTTCCGCCATTAAATAGACATTTGATAATTTCTTTTTAGTTGAAGATAATTTTTTTTGTTCCTTAGTCATAGAAACTACCTTTACTAATATCAACGAGATATGTGACCTTCAATCCTCCTAATGCAGAATTTTCAAAGCTAATTTCTCCACCATTAATACGAGCAATACGTTGACAGTAAGTCAACCCCATACCTAAACCAGGATAATCCTGTTCACTTTGACCTCGCATAAAAGGACGTACTAAATCATTTTTTTGTATTTCAGATACACCTATTCCATTATCTTCTACAAAAACTTCTAACTGAGTCCCCTTTAAATGGTAACCGAAGCTTACTTTAATCGTATTATTTTTATCATTTTTAGGTTGATAAAGTAATGCATTTTCAAAAATATTTGAAAAGAACAAATGCCAATGTTTTAAAACGCCTAAAAAACTAACATTTTCACCTAAAAAGCAGACATTACTTTCAATTTTTTTATTTGGTTCACACCTCAAGCTCTTACTTTTTTCTTTATCAAATGTACTAAGCATCAAATCAGCAAGTTCAATTCGCTTTATGGTTAAATCGCTTTTAGCTAATCTTGAATAGACTAACAAAGAATCAACCATTGCTTGTGCTTTTTCACCACCTGTTTTGATTAATTCTAACCAATATTTTTCTTTATCATCTAAACGTTCATTCAATCGCACCTGTAAAAGCTCAGAAAACCTAATTACCGAACGCAATGGAGCCCCCATATCATGAGTAATACCATAAATTATTTGCTGAACTTCATATTCTTCTACAGAATGTTTTTTCTTAAATAAGTCTGAAGACATAATTAACGGCCCTTTTCGGGCAACTTAACAATTTCAACCCAAAAGGACTCTATTGTTTTTATCACATTTAGAAAATCATTCAACATAACAGGCTTAGTGATAAAACAATTAGCATGTAACTGATAACTACTCTTTATATCTGATGCAGCTTCAGAACTTGACAAAACAATGACAGGAACAGAGCACCTTAACTCATCTTCTTTTAATGCTTTTAAAATTTCTCTCCCACTCACTTTAGGCAAGTTAAGATCAAGCAAAATAATATCAGGTAACATTTCATCAACATCATCAAGCTCTCTAAAAAGAAAGTTTAACGCCTCCTCTCCATCCATAATTACTTTTAGATTGTTTTTAATTTTCCCATTACGCAAAGATTCTTTTGTTAACTCAACATCACCAGGATTATCTTCTATCAACAATATTTCAATTGGCTTCATATACACTTCCTCTCACAACATTTTATCATTTCAACCTAAAACAGTTATTCATTAACTATAAAGTGCACTGCATATTTTAGTTATCCTTAGTTAAAAATCACATAAACAACTTACTCGCCAAAACCAGAAAGCCCGCTACTTTTTTTACCTTCAAATTAATCCAATTGGTTTAGCTATATTTTTTTGTCGGGCCATTTAATAATAAAAACAGCACCTTCTCCTTCCTTAGATTCCACCTGTAATTCAGCATCATGCTGTTCAATGATTTTCATACAGTTAGCCAGCCCAATACCAGTGCCGGGAAATTCACTTTTCGAGTGTAAACGTTCAAAAATATTAAATATTTTTTTATGGTAGTCAGGTTTAATACCCACCCCATTATCTCTAACCCTAATTTCCCAAAAACCATTTTTTTTTGAAGCCGAAACAAAAACTTCAGGCTTTAAGCTTCGATTAAATTTAATACCATTACTCACTAAGTTCAAAAACAGCTGAAACAACTGAGAGCGAACAGCAGTAAAGCTAGGAAGAGGTTCATCCCACTTAAACGAAGCTTTTTTTTCTCTTAAACTATCTCCAATCGTCTCTTTAACTTGCTGACATATTTCACTCAAACTGACTAAAGACTTGTTATCTACTGTTTGCTCAAGCCGGCAAAAAAACAAAATATCACTTACCATCTCTCTTGCTCTGGAGGCACCATCAATAACAAATTTCAAATATTTTTCATTCTTATCTAGTAATTTTGAATCCAAACGTTCTTGCAATAACAAACTAAAACTTTCCACCATACGTATAGGCTCTTGTAGGTCATGTGAACATACATAGGCAAACCTTTCTAGTTGTTCATTTGAACGGCGTAGTCTAGTAATAACCAGATCCATTTGTTCATTTTTATTTTGTAAACTCTGTACTAGTTGTTTACGTTCAGCTATATCTATTAATGAGACTAAAGTTTGTTTTTCATTATCGATAACAATTGAAGCCAAACCTATTTCTAAAGGAATAAAACTTCCGTCCTTTCGCTTACCCACTAAGTTGTCAGCATCTTTAGCCATTCGTCTTGTTTCAAATTTTTTCTGAAAGTTTTCTCTTAATGAAACATGCTGTTTTTCAATATGCGTAGGAACAAGCGACTCAATACTTTGCTCTAATAAACCACCCGAAGAATAGCCAAAGATTTCATTGGCATAGTTATTAGCAGAAACAATCACTCCTTGACTATTTACTTGCAACAAGCCAACAGGTAAAACATCATTAATAGTACGTAACTGTTTTTGTTTATCTGATAGTGAAAAATTAAGTTTTTTCAACTCTAACTTTTGTGTTTCTTGTATAAGAAAAATAGTTCTATAGTCAATAAAATAGCCAATAAAAGGCAGCAAATATCCTAAAACTTTTAACAGGTGTGCTGCATTAAAATAATGGTCATAGAGCTCTTTTGAACCAAATACCATATAAGCGCCAGAGAAAATATTGGCGACCAGCCCTAGCAACAAAAAACCAATCATATAATTTTTATTCGACTGGTAAATACGATAAAACAATGGCAAACATAAGCAAAAAGCAATAAGAGGAAAAATATCGTAAGGACGATTTATAACCGAATCAGAAAATTGCGTTTTAGGGACGTTTACACCGGTACTAATCCAAAGGTACATCCCATAAATAATCCCAATAACAGCCAAAACAGCGATCAAACTAAATTTCATATCTAGTGTGATTTTTAGCTGTTTAAAATATAAAATATACACACCACCTAAGAGTAAAACTAAAGCATTAAAAATTCTGGCAACAGCCCATGTAAATGGCATTATCTCTTGATTGCCTGCAGCACTTTCAATAATTCGAGTAGCAGAAAGAACGTGTAATGCATCTAAAACACCACTAAAAGCTAAAGCTAGCCCTATTAGTGGAGCAACTATATCCTGATTGATTTTAAAACGGGAGAAGGCCATGAATAGGCAAAGCAATGCTATCGTAATAGCACTCCACTCCATCAATGCATGATGAACTTCTCCTTGCAGTGAGTGAAGTATTTTTTCTTGAAGGGTAGTTGGTGATACCTCTTGTTGAATTAATATTTGAATGTCACTTGTTTCACTATAACTCGCAAGATCGATCGGAAATAGTAATGGTGCACAACAAATGAGTAATATTCCCCACAATAACCACGGGGAAATATTTACCATATTCTCAGCTATTAATTTCGAGTTGAGATGCAATTCCTTCTTGATATTTATTTCACTTTTCATGTGTTCAATCACAATTTCCGAATCAATCACATTGCAGATACCTTAACACCTTTGAGCATTTAAAGTGTCAAGACAATGCAAGAGGTAAAAGCTTTGTATAAAGTGAGCCATTGAAGTCAAGAATATGACAGATAAACCGCTTACTTTTTCTTCAGCAAACTCTACAATTAATCACACTTCCTTTAAAATAAGCGTAGACTAATTTACTCATAAAGAAATGATTATTATTAAAAATTGATTATTGAAATTAAGACTAATATTTATAAAAGCCATCCTTATAAAGCACTTACCATCACAGTTCTTGGCTTTTGGTACACCTTTGTAAAAACTAGGCTAAATCTTAAACACGCTAATTAACTCCGATAATTTATGGATGTCTTCGCGCTGTGCTTTTGTGCCAGCTTGAACCTCAGCAATTTGAGATGCGGTTTCTTCAGATAACTTTCTAATTTCTGCCGCTTGTTGAGTAATTTCACCTGATGCTTTTGCTTGTTCTTTTGTTGAGTTAGCTATTTCTATCGATTGAGTTTGAATTTCAGAAATGGCTATTGCAATACTTTGTAATACATCTTGCACTAACATCGACTTGTCGACACCAGCTTGTGCATGCTCTTTACCAACCTCCATTGCTGCTACAGCATTATTAGCATTAGCTTGCAAACCATCAATAATCTGCCTGATAGACTCAGTTGACTCTTGAGTCCGGCTGGCTAACGAACGAACCTCGTCAGCAACAACGGCAAAACCTCTTCCTTGCTCTCCTGCTCTTGCTGCTTCAATAGCGGCATTTAGGGCCAACAAATTAGTCTGCTCAGCAATACTTCGAATAACTTCTAAAACTTCTCCAATTTTCGAACTATCAGTATTCAAATTATCAATAACCTGAGAAGCCTCCTGTACTGTTTGTGCTAAAGTATTAATACTGTTTGATGCCGCTTCAACAACATCAACTCCCTTCTTAACCTGTGCATCGGCCTCTTCTGTTGAATGACGTGCCGAGCTAGAATTTGCTGACACACCAGTCACGGAATAACTCAACTCCTCTGCAGCCGTGGCAACCATATCAGTTGCATCTCTTTGTTGTACGGCTTTTTGAGCGCTTAAATTAGTAATAACGGTTACTTTTTCTGCACTTTCATAAAGCTCTTCAATAACTTTCTTATTCTCCTGCATAATTTTTTGAATATGAGCAATAAATAAATTAAATTGTTGGGCAAATAGACCAACTTCATTACTACTTTCAACTTTTAACCTTGCCGTTAAATCCCCCTCACCATGGGCCACCTCTCCCATCGCATTAACCACTTCTTTAAAAGGTCGAGTTATTCTTGACGCAACTAACCAAACAGCCGCAGCAATACTAATTAAAATAATTAATATTGAATAAATTGCACTTTTAACACTGTCTAAAATAGGCTTTTCTATTATATTAGTCGGTATGATCAACCCAACCATCCAATCAACATAAGGTTGCTCTAAAGAGATGTGATTAAACGCTACCATATGCGGCTTACCTTTCCAGGTAATTTCTATAATACCGTTTTCATTTGCTTGCATTTGTTGTTTTAAATAAGAAAACCCCGATACATCATTCATTTTATTATCAACTTCAGCAATATCAATATTCGCCTCTATTACTTTAGAATCGGCCGGAAAAACAATCACCCGACCATCTCGATTAATAATAAAAGGTTCTCCTTGACCTTGATACTTTAGTTGAGAAGCCACCTCATCTCTCATAGTTGATAATAAAACATCGGCCCCACCAATTCCTAGCAACTCACCTTTATCACTATAAACCGGCCTTTGCATGACAGAAAGCATCGTACCGTCTAAATAATCAATTTCTGGTTGAGCAATAAATAACTTATTTTGCTCCATAACGCCGGGCCACCAAGTCCGCTTTCTTGCATCATAAGCAACACCATCTAACTCCGATGTACGCCCCTGTGTACTATCAAAATACTCACCAGTTATTGCACTAGCAAAAAAATAAGACTTTGCTTTCTCATCCCTTTCAGAGAGCACCTTAAAGTATTTAATCAATTTAGAAAAATCAGCATCATTGGATAAATCTTTCTCACGTTCACGATAATTTTCAAACCAACTCATCACAAATGGAGACTTCAGCATCGCCTCAACAGCCTCACCCCGCTGCAATATGAACGACTGAATTTTCTCAGTTTGCAAGGTCAGCGCACTTAAAAGCCCTTTAGTTACTGTTTCACGAGTTTCAACAGAAACCTTTTGAATAAATAGGACAGAAATGACCATCAAGATGATCGCTAAAGCTAACGATAATAAAACGGTTAGCTCCATTCTGATGGACTTAAATTTAAACATATTGATAAAATCTCACGAGAAATATAATCATTAGAACACTCTCCGCGACATTCCTCATTTATCAGTTCTAAAGGAGACGGGGACTAGCATAAAACATAAAAAATTTATTTTAATCTCTTTAACGAATATAGGAGATAAATCGGTATTCCTCAAACGCTTATCAAAAAATAATCGATATAATTGGACATAATTCAGAGTTTAGACAATATTCTTTGCTTGGGGAGATAACATAATAGAATAACAACCAATAGCATACGGCTAATAACCCAGTATTGTCTATTCTTTATTGGGTATTCCTTATTGAGTATTCGTACTCTTTATTAGATATTCATATTGCTATTGATAATTAAAAACACGAAAAACAATCAGCTGAAACAATTTTCGTTCAACTCTCTCTTTTTGAGCATTGTTTCGATAAAGATAGCATAATCTAGTAAACATTTGTCAGCATAGTATTGGCTAATATTGGGAACAGCAAAGTATTGACGTTGAATACAATCTTTAATATGAAAATATAAGTTCCTTGCCTCAACTTCAGTATCTGTTGCTACTGGATATAAGTAGGGTTGAGATAAATAATCAGGATACACAACCCGTTTAGGAGCAATGGGCATACAGCCTTTAGTAATCCCCTCTAATAAACTCAGTCCTTGAAAATCATGTAATGCAGTAGAGATGATTAAATCACTCTGTTGCAAAATCGATTCATATTGGCTTCGCTCTTGAAAACCCCATGTTTTAATCTCAGCAGACAGCATATTTTTAGCTTCATAAAATACTTCTGGCACATTACGAAATGATTGTCCTAATACATGAAGTTTTATTGGATACCCCTCTTCTTTTAACATCACCATTGCATCAAAAAAAACTTGCGGCTGTTTATCATATTCCCAGCGGTGATTCCAAACAATTTGGGTTACTCGATTTTTGCTTAACATAATATTATTTTTTTGAGGTGCAGGCTTTATATTAATAGGAACCGGTAAAATTGAAGCTCTTTGTTTTGCCGCAACCAATAAATTATCTGGAACACCATCAGGCATACGTTTTAATAATTTCTCTGCTCCCTTAAAAAATGTTTTCAAATTATAATTTGAGTTGAATATTAAACGATCTGCACAAAGTGCACTATAAATGGAGGTTAGTTGTGCATTAAGTATATTAGGTTGATGATTAGAAACAGGGTAAACAAACTGATTTTCATGGAAGTACAAAATAGTTGGAATATTAGTTAATGTCGGAACAAATCCTCTTAGACTGGCTAAATCAACCATAGAAGTAGCAATAATTAAATCATATTTTTGCTGTAAAGTCTTTTTATGCTCAAATGCAAAAGTTAAACTACTGCCTCTGGTTCTCCATGCAAAATGCCTGGGAGGTAATGCCAATTGAGTCCAGTCAAACTGAGTTAAACTGGTGCACAGTTGTTCTCGCCAGTAACAATGACTTGCAGCATCATAACCCGATAATAATAAGACTTTAGGTTTCAATATAAACTCTCAGTATGAGTTTTTCATATAACAAGAAGACAGCTAAAAACGATAAGTTAAACCTGCACCAATTTGCAAACTACTCCATGTCTGACTTTTAATATCAATATCACATTCAGGAGAACAGTTGACAGACGTCATGCTATCTAATAGATGTAATTGCATACGGCCTTCAAAACTTAACAAAAAATGTTGAGTAATTTTCATTTGCAGGCCACCAAAGAAAGACAATGATATATTTTCACTTGGATTTAACTCATCAGCACGGGCAGTAAAACGAGTCACACCAACACCGGCCCCATAATATTCACTCCCCCAAGAAAAAGGGTTCTCTTTTAGTGCTCCTAATTGCAAGCTCTTTAACTCAAAATGAGCAAGGTTGTTAATGGTTTTAAATTCTAATTGTTTTAATTTCACTTGCTGTTCAGAAAAGTAAATTTCCCAAGCATATTCACCAGCGCTTCTCCAAACATTTTTTAGTGCAAAGCTATTTTGGTGAGAAACATCAAAAGTTTCTGTACTTTGCTCACTTTTCCAAGAAGCGTAAAAACCATAATTGCTCAGTAATGAAATATCAGTTTCACTAGCGTTTACATCAAATGTAATTAATAAGCTAAATGCAATGATCAATAAACGCATCATATTACCTCTACTTTTCCCTCAACATCTCATATAATAAAGCAAGCTTTGCCCTAAGCATAGACTCTCGATCGAAGCTTTGTTATTATTCTTATGTCGGTATGAAAGGTTTTCAAATGAAAATAAGTCCAATATTTCATCTTTTCATCTTATTGTTTACTTTAACTCTTAATTCATTGGCCCTACACGCCGAATCGTTAAAGCCAACTCAATCAATTAAAAACCAACTAACAAATATAGAAACTGCTCAAGATTTTTTGGGCTACTATATGACTCTGGGCGTAGAGCAAATTAGTCTATCTGTATCTAATACAACCAAGCTTGATCCGGTTTCTGAATCTTTTGTTGGTATTGGTTATCAAATATCCAACCATTGGTCAACAGAATTAAACTATCTAACTTCTCAAGTGACTAGCGAAACATCAAACTTAGGACATATTACTTATTTAGATTTGTCTACGCTTTATCAATTCACACCATACAAAAGTAGTTGGTATAGTAAACTCGGAGTTGGGTACTATCAATTTAATAAAAACATTCCCTTTAAAAACAAAGATTTCACAGTTAATCTTGGCGCTGGATATCGTCATTATATTAATGCTAATTTATTCGTGGTACTAGATTTACAAGCTATTTATCCATTTAATCGAAAAGCAACTGACTGGAACCCATCGTTATCACTTAACTATTTATTTGCAGCAAAAAAATAATAATTAGTTTCTTTCTTTTTATTCAGCTCTAAATATTACTATAGCCAGTAATCTCCTGATGAATCATCCCCCCAAAGGGCCTGGTGATAAGCAAAATGAGAGCTAATCCCCCTAAGTCTAATGATTGCAGGCAGTCATTCAGCTCGATAGTTTTTTTGATGATTGAACCTTAGACTCAGTTCACATTTGATAAATTAGTGTTTGATAAAACAGCCTATTTAATATCTCTCATACGCAAACTAAAAAAACTCAATTGGCTCCATTAAATAAATGACCAATAATAGCTCATTGGTTATAGATTTTTATTGTGCTCTTTACATAGAACATTTGCGAGTTGCTTGTCGGATCACTTATTGTTCTCACTTCAATTAAGGATTATAATCGCCCCTCTTAATTTGCAACAACTGATTTTAACAGTTTGGTTAGTAGACTAATGTACTAATTAATATAATAAACTAGTCGGCAACAAACTCAGTCTGAATTTAAGAAATTGATTAAGTTTTTTATATTTATTTGGTAAGTTTTTATAACTAAGGGAAACAACATGAAAAAGTTCATAGCATTCGCCTCAATAATGACTGCGAGTTTATCTTTTACTGCACAAGCTTTTGATGATGAAGTCACAGGCCCCTATTTTTCATTAGGTGCAAATCATTTTATATTTGATGGAGCTCGTTTATTAAATGATGATACCGATTTATTTATTGGTTTAGGTACTCAAATCACCAACAACTGGTCATTTGGCGCAGAATATACTCGATTACAAACAGAACGTTCATGGACTGGTGGAAGTGATTTTGACACTCACTTTTACTCAATCAGTAGCAGCTACCGCTTTAAACCACGTAATCAAAATAGTTTTTTCTGGAAACTTGGTGTTGGTAACTATACAGAAGCGCCGGAAACCAATCACGGATTAGCAACTCGCTTAGGCGCAGGGTATGATTTCTCTCTCGGAGAGAAAACATCCTTTACTATTGGCGCTGATGCCTTATCAGGCATCAATAAAGGCCGTTTAGACTGGGTTCCTTACGTTAGCTTAAATTACTTTTTTGGCGATGTTAGCAAACGAACTGCAACAGTTGTTCAACAACCAGTGGCAACAAAGCCACAAGATAGTGATAATGATGGTGTTATTAATATCAATGATCAATGCCCAAATACTGCTGCTAATGTTGAGGTTGATAGTATCGGTTGCGAGCTAGACTCAGATCAAGATGGTGTTGTCAACTCGCACGATCAATGTTTACAAACACCCGCAGGCGCTAAAGTTGATGCGAATGGATGTCGTGTCATATTAACGGAAGATGTTTCTATTAAACTGAATGTACAGTTTGCTAATAACAGTAATGCTATCTCTGGGGAATATAATGATGAAATTAATAAAGTTGCTGAATTTATGCGCCAATACCCAGACACAAACGTTACCATAGAAGGGCATACTGACTCTCGTGGTTCTGCTAAATATAATCAACAACTATCACAAAAAAGAGCAGAAGCAGTAATGAACTACCTCGTCAATAATTTATCAGTATCTGCTGATAGAATTAGTGCCATAGGCAAAGGGGAAGAGTCTCCAATAGCCGACAATGATACCGCAGAAGGTAGAAAAGCGAACCGACGAGTTCAAGCTGAAATAAAAACCACAGTATCAAAACCACAATAATCGTTTCTAGCACATCTGGCTTTAAGCCAGATGTGCTCTTAGATACTAAAAGTAATAAGAGGAAATTAATATGGAATTCTCACAAGAGTCAATCCAAAAAATAGTAGAAACTTATGTTATTCCCTATGGCTTAAATTTATTATTTGCAATTGCCATATTTATCATTGGTAAGATGGTTGTAAAGACCGTCGTTAAACTGGTTAAATCACTACTCATTAAAGCAAAAATAGATGACATATTAGTTGGTTTTATTACTGGTATTATAAAAAGTTTATTAATGCTTTTTGTTATTATTGCTGCCGTTGGTAAACTAGGCGTAGATACAACTTCATTAATTGCATTAATTGGTGCTGCCGGTTTAGCTATTGGTTTATCATTACAAAGCTCATTACAGAACTTTGCTTCTGGAGTAATGCTAATTGTATTCCGCCCATTCACATCAGGCGACTTTGTTGAGGTTGCAGGCATTGCAGGCGTTGTAGAAAAGATCACAATATTTTCTACCAAGTTACGCACAGGCGATAATAAAGAATTGATTGTACCTAACGGCAAGATATATGGTGATGTGATCACTAACTACTCAGCTAAGCCAACACGACGTGTTGATATGGTTTTTGGTATTGGATATGGTGATGATATTAAAAAAGCCAAAGATGTGATTGAAAAAATACTGAATGAAGACTCTCGCATTCTAAAAGATCCAGCACCAGTTGTTGCCGTTTCTGAACTTGCAGATTCATCGGTAAATTTTGTTGTAAGACCTTGGGTTAATTCTGCCGATTATTGGGGGGTTTACTTTGACTCTCATGAAAAAATAAAGCTAGCATTTGATGCAGAAAATATTTCTATTCCATTCCCTCAAATGGATGTGCATTTGGATAAACTTAACTAGACTTATTTAAATCACTAAAAAGGCAATCTTTGATTGCCTTTTTTATCGAAGTTATATTTCAATTTATAGCTAAATCACTATCAATTGGCATAGAGAAAAGTTTAAATTTAGTAAAGAGTTCATATTAAAGAGCCTTGCAAATGAACTGCAAGGCTCGCATACTAATTAAATATACAACAAGTCTGTTAACTTCTATCTAGAAGTATCAGGAATATCCTTGCGTGTTGTTCCCATAGGTGTTTTTTCTTCTTCGTCAGCATTAATACTAACCCCTCCCATTCCTAAACGAAATTCATTAGCTTTATCAAACTCATTTTCAGTATTCTTTCCACTACTTGAGATATTACAATTTCCAACGCGAGCTAACTCGGTATTACCCCAAAAGGTAATACCAAACGGAGACCATGTTTCAACGGTTTCATCCCAATGTCCCATCCCCCGATCTCTAGGGCCCATAGTCGACAAATCAAAAGCTATTTCATCATTACCACGTCCATTCCAGAAGGTTAATTTAACTCTTACCAAATCGCCTTCTTGTGTTGCTGTTCCATACCAACCTCTATAGCTTGAACTAACTACATAATAACGCTGTTGTGAATCAGCTACACCGGCATAATAAAAACATAAACGTTGAGTAGCCCATTGTCGGTGTGATCCCGGTGATAAAATGCCAGAGTCTTGGTCATTATAATAGGTGACAGTCCATTCGTTCATAACACCGTTTGGTGTATTGATCATATCTGGTCCGTAAGGGGGTTGCGCATAAACAGGTGCGCTTGATACCAATAAAACTGCAGCTAACTTTCTAATCAAACTTTTCATTTTTCTCTCCTTAAATTGAGATTGAGAATGTTATTTTTACAGCTACCTAATGACGAAACATATGCAATCGTTTAGGCGGTTTCATTATAGCTAATATTTCTCTACGTAAAATGACGTTTTAAAAAAACGATTAGTTATCAAAAAATAAATCTCTTTGATAAATAAAAGTACCTATTAGAAAATCACTTATTCGGTATATATGATGAATAACTGTTTTAATTTTTGATAGCGATAAACGGACCGAAAGGCAATACAGGAAAGGTCATTACAGCACAAAACAGGGTATCTTACCCATTTTACTATTAAGAAAGAGCCCTATACTGATCATCATAACATCATATAGGCACCGACTCTGACTAATTGTCTTTCAACATTTCCTCTAACTTATCTTCTCCCATTGGTTCTTTATACTTAATACTCAAACTCTCACCCCACTCTTTATTAAAATTTCGTTGTAACCGAAGGTTAATTAATAGTGTAATCAACATAGCAATAGCGGCTCCTAAAGAGGCTAATGCCATATCTTTATGGGCGTCCCAAATATCACCTTGAGTCCCTAAATAAACAACACCTAAATCACCACCAAAAATTTCAGCAGCGGCCCACTCAAATAACTCAAAAACCATTGAAGAAGCCATCGTTAGCTCTAAAGGAAAAAAATATCCCCAAAAACCTTTTGCATTCGCAACCCTATAATATAACTCTCTAATTGGATAGGCTAGAAAAAAGCCATATAAAAAGTGTACGACTCTATCAAAATTATTTCTTTCCCAAGAAAAAAAAGCATTAACACTAAAGTCAAAATATTGCTGAAAAAAATATTCATAGGGCAC
Organism: Aliikangiella litoralis; assembly: GCF_052495765.1. The sequence goes on from NZ_CP199292.1 coordinate 4,023,846, forward strand.
TTTAGCATAAGTATAATGCGCACCTATTTCATGCAAAATTAAAAATAAAAAAATTAAAGTGTAGGAAATACGAGAGAAAGGAAATTTACGATACGTTAGTAGCATAAAAAAAACAAAGAAAATAACGAGTAAATTTTCTAATGCCCAATCAGCCCTATCATGAGGTTCTATCGCTAAAAAAAGACTAAGTAGACTAAAAATAGCTAACCATGAAAAAAAGTAACGCTTGTGTTGCATGCTCTACTCGACAATATTTTTTGCCAGCATATTAATCAATTCATCCACTTCAATCAAGGCGCTCATAAACTCGACTACCATACCGGCAAACCATGGGCGTTTAGATGTTTTTTCAGACCACCGAATATCATCAGTTGTTAAGTTTTTAGCATCACCCACCCCATGACACGCAAGCGCCCAATTAGAATCATCTAAAATAATTAAATATTGATATTCTATCTCGTCGCGGTTAGCGGCTTGTTCAGGCATCAAATATTTTTGCGTATCTATTACCATTAAGTTACCACGTTCATTAGGGACCAACCCCATAAACCAATCTGGAGTACCAACTAATGGTGTAATATCTTCTTGAGTAATTTTGCTAATTCCCCCTAGCTTAAGCAGCGGTACAGCTAAAGGTAATTTAGCAACTTGAAAGATCAAAGTTTGAAATACATCAGGAAGTATGTCTTTATTTCTCTGCACTTCTCTTTGTATAAAAGTTGCCTGTGTAGCTTCTGCGGTTGTTTCACTTTCAACAATCGGTTCTGCTTTTTGTATCGCTTGAGTTGTTTTAGCGGCTTCACTCTCTGCATTAGTAGGTATAGTCGCTAAAGATATTCGTGAAAGTAGCTTTTCAACACCAGCCAACCTTTCATCTTTTTGAGCAGGTAAGTATTCATCAATTAATTGTTGTGTTGTATTTTTTTTCGGACTAATTGCTTCTGTTGCTTTTATTTCATCTTGTTCAGCAGCACTCTTTTGATAAACGTCTTTTTCTTCTAGTTTATTATATTTTTTTTCCAATACCTTTTTTTCTTTAATCAGCTGACTTTCAACTTCTGGCTGTGCAACAACTTTATCATTAAAGTTTTTTACTTCATCAACTGATTTTTCCGCATTTATTAATGGCTCACTAGCACTTAATAGCGCATTCCACTCTTTTAACTGCTCTTCTTCTGACTCTTCAACATATTCGTGAACGGCAGTAATAGTGCTTTCTGCTTGATTGATGTTAGCTTGATTGATGTTAGCTTTATTTGTTTCCTGATTATCATCCGCAACTTTAGGTGATATCATTGATTTTGGAGGGGGCTGCTCTAATTCATTTTTATCTTCTAAAATATTAACAGGCTCTATTATATTGGCGGTGTCTCTTTTATCATCAATAATTTGAGTAATGCTAGTTTTAGCTGAATTATCTTGTTTAACTTTCTGAGTTATCTGTTCCTTATTGGTATTATTTTCAGCCTCTCTAACATTTTTCTTTCTTGTTTCAGCAAAGTTACTTTCATTATTTTCTTGTCTGTTTTTATGATGACTGCTTTTGATTTTGAGCGGATGTACATTTGAATTGTCAAGCAATAAGAAGTCTACATACTCCTCGAGTATGGATTGCTCTTCTGTTACTGGCGGTTTGTTTAGCTTCATAATATTTCAATTGATAACCTAATCATCAGGCGACCCTATCACTAGCAGTTACAGACAACATTCTTTCAGCCAACTTTTTATAAGCAAGCACACCGTGAGTATCTGGATATACGACGCTTGGTGATTTATGCTGACGTGATGCATCTCTAAACTTTGTATCAACCGGAATCACTTTATCCCAAAGATGGCTACCAAATTCATCACGCATATTTCTTAGAGCTTGAATAGATGCTTTAGTTCGCCGATCAAACATAGTGGGTACAATAGTATAGCCTATTGTATGATGTTGAGCCTTAATCACCATATTCAATGTATTCATCATTCTTTCTAAGCCTTTAATCGCAAGAAACTCAGTCTGCACTGGAATAATTAACTGCTGACAAGCAGCTAACGCATTAATTAATAATACGCCTAAAACAGGGGGGCAGTCGATTAAAACATAATCAAATTCATCTTCTAACAACTTCAGCACACGAGCAATAACTAACCCCATTCCTTCTTTACTACTAAAGCGCTTATCTAATGTAGCCAAACTTAATGATGCAGGCATTAAGTGAATATTTTTTTCTTCTAAAGAAATCAAGGTGTTAATAGCCTGTTGAGTATTTTGAGGGGGATGAGAAAACCAATTATATAGTGAGATGGTTAACGACTCACTATCAAATCCGTAGTATGAAGTTAAAGAAGCATGAGGATCACAATCAAGCATCAGAACACGAAAACCTTGTTGTGACAATATCCCGGCGAGAGCCGCTACACTAGTGGTTTTACCAACCCCACCTTTTTGATTTGCCACTGTCCAGATTTTCAAACCTTACCTCACTTGTTATCATTACTGGGCGATTCCTTTTTATTCGGCAAATCTTTGCCACGAATAAGAATTCCTCCACCCGGTAGGCGGACAATTTTGAACTCCTGTTCAATATCTTTTTGCGTCTTCTTAGGTTCTGCTACTTTTGTACTCTCAGCAACGGCTGTTTGTCTCTGAATAGCTTGTTTACGCGATATAGCAATTACAACCCTTCTGTTTTTAGCTCGCCCTTCAACAGTATCGTTAGATGCGATTGGCTGAAACTCACCATGCCCTTCAACACTCAACCTTGGTGCAAACACAGATAAGTTCTGCAATTTACGTACCACTGCAACACCTCGTGCACTCGAAAGCTCCCAATTTGATGGAAAACGCTCGGTATTGATAGGAATATTATCGGTATGTCCATGGACTAAAATCAACTGGCTATTGGTATTGAGGTGCGCAGCAACTTCTTCTAATAAAGGATCTGCACCATCATTTAAAGCATCACTTCCTGAAGGGAATAATAAACTACTTCGCAAATTAATATTAATCCAGTTAGCATCAGATTTGATTTCTGCAAGCTCCTGATCAATCAGATCTCCCAAAGATTTTCTTAAGCCTGTTTCTAACGCTTTAAATTCTTCGACCGAAGCAAAGTTTTCTGAGTCGATTTTTCCAGAATCTGGATTTTTAGAATCTGAATGCTTAGAACTTTGATCAGGCGGTTCAACATTATCACCTACAGACAAAATACTCCGGCTCACTTCTCCAATCTGAATAGGCTTAGAACTACTAGGCGGTGTATCAAATGCATTAACCAGTGAGTTAGATAATAATTTATACTTATTTTCATTAACTTGAGAAATCGAATACATCACCACAAAAAAAGCAAACAACAAAGTAATAAAATCAGCATAAGAAATTAACCAACGCCCGACTTCTTGCTCATCATCAAAAATATTTTTTCTAAAGCGGCGCATAACTTTACTTTACCTCATAGCCACTTAATTTACTTTCTATAACTCGTGGGTTCTCGCCGTCAGCAATACAAGCAATGCCTTCGATAATCATTTCTCGATATTGAGACTGTTCTGAAATAATAGCTCTTAACTTGTGATAAACCGGAATAAAAAATAAATTGGCAAAACCAACACCATAAATAGTGGCAACAAATGCTGTTGCTATACCACTGCCTAATAATTCAGGGTTACTCAAATTTCCCATAACATGAATTAAGCCAAGCACAGCCCCAACAATACCTAATGTTGGTGAATACCCTCCCATTGATTCATAAACTTTAGCGGCTTTTAGTAACTCTTTGTCATTAACATCCAATTCAACATACATTGCATCTCTAATTGACTTTGAGTCATTGCCATCAACTAGCATATTCAAGCCTTTTAAAATAAATGGATCGAAACTATCATCAAGTTTTTTTTCTAACCCAAGTAAACCTTCTCTTCTAGCAAGGTTGCTCCAATCTGAAATTTGATGAATTCCTTCTCCAACAGGTTGAACAGGTGTTTTTATAACCCATCCAAAAATTTTTAACGACTTGGTAAAAGTTTGACTATGAGACTGAAGCATCACTGCACCAAAGCTACCACCAACGACAATCACAAATGCCGCCCAATCTAGCAGAGCATCAACATTTCCTCCCTCTAATATCTGACCACCAAAAATAGCAGATAGCGCGATAATGAGACCTAAAAATGTTAGTTTATCCATTTATTTAGCCTGCTTAATCAGAGCTCCGGTAATTTGATCGATAGGAAGCTGAGCATCAGTTAAACCAGCTTTAGTGACCGACATTGGCATTCCATAGACAACACACGATGCTTCATCTTGTGCCCATATTGTCCCACCTTTTGCTTTTATTAACCGACTTCCTTCAGTACCATCAGCCCCCATGCCAGTTAAAACCAGCGCTAAAATATCACCAGAAAATAACTTCGAAGCTGAACCAAATGTAACATCGACAGAAGGTGAAAACTGTAACCTTGCATCAGTTTCTCTCACTTGTATTTTAGGGTTAGATGCAGAGCCACCAAACACCATTTGCTTACCACCAGGAGCAATGTAAACATAACCGGGCTGTAACGACATACCATCAGTAGCTTCAACAATGTGTAAATTACATAAACCATCTAAACGACTAGCAAAAGCGCCGGTAAAAGTACCTGGCATATGCTGAGTGACAGTAATTGGATAAGGATAATTGGCTGGTAAATTACCCAGTACTCTTTGTAAAGCAACAGGTCCACCTGTCGACGCACCAATCGCCACTAACTTAATTGCTCCTTTTCTAATTGGAACTCTGACTTTTGGTTCAACAGGACGATTGTCGACCGGACGAAGGGGTTGTGTAGCAGTTTGAGTTTCTTTTTCAGATTCATTAACAGGCGCTTTATACATAGGAAATTTTCTTGCGCCACCAATTTCTCTGATTTTTTTCTGTAACTGAACAACTAATCCACTACTATCTGAAGACAAAGACTCATAAGACTTCAATAAAAAGTCAGTAGCGCCAGCGTCTAATGCATCCAAAGTAATCTTCGCGTTTTCATAAGTTAATGAAGACAACATTAATACTCTTGCATCACAAACTTTAACAATCTGTTTAAGCGCAGTTACCCCATCCATAACTGGCATTTCTACATCAAGGGTAATCACATCGGGTTGTAATTTTTGCGCTTTTTCGATTGCTTCCTTTCCGTTGTTTGCGACACCAACAATTTCAATATCATGTGCAGAGTGCAAAATAGAACCTACACGCCGACAGAAAAATTGTGAATCGTCAACAATTAATACTTTTATTGCCACAAAAGACTCCTGAATATAGAAAATTCATTGACTAATATTTTTTATGAATAACTAGCCGGCATAATGTTTAAGTAATGTTGGAATATCAATTATCAATGCGATGCCACCATCACTAGTAATAGTAGCACCAGCCATTCCTGGGGTTCCATGAAGAGACTTACCTAACGGTTTAATCACAACTTCTTCTTGGCCTATTAATGAATCAACAACAAAACCTACACGCTGAGTACCGACCTGAACTAATACAACATGTCCTTTTTGCTCTCTTTCACCTAAATTAGGCGAACGAGTTAACCATTCATTTAAGAAGAATAATGGGAGAGCTTTATCCCTAACAACAATCACCAACTGTCCATCAACAATATTTGTTTTAGTGAGATCAAGGTGAAAAATTTCATTAACAGAAGTCAAAGGCAATGCAAATGTCTGCTCCTTAACTTTAACCATTAGCGTTGGTAATATTGCTAGAGTTAAAGGCACTTTTATCATGATTTTAGTGCCTTGACCTAATGTTGAATCTATTGAAAGTGTTCCATTAAGCTGGGTTATTTTAGTCTTAACTACATCCATACCAACACCACGTCCAGAGATATCAGATATTTCTTTTTTGGTTGAAAACCCAGCCATAAAAATTAAGTTATAGCACTCTGCATTCGTTAACCTATCTGCATGCTCACGATCCATTAAGCCTTTTTCTACGGCAATGTTACGTAATACATTGGCATTCATTCCTTTACCATCATCTTGAATGGCAAGCATAATGTGATCGCCTTCTTGCGCAGCCGATAGAATAATCTTTCCGCTCCTTGGCTTTCCTGCAGTTACTCTATCCTCGGGAGACTCTATCCCATGATCAACAGAGTTGCGAACTAAATGCACGAGAGGATCGGCTAAAGCTTCTACCAGATTTTTATCTAAATCAGTATCTTCACCAACCATTTCTAGCGAAATTTCTTTTTTAAGACTTCTTGCTAAGTCTCTAACAACACGAGGGAAACGGCCAAAAACCTTTTTAATTGGCTGCATTCGAGTTTTCATTACTGCACCTTGTAAATCAGCAGTAACTATATCAAGGTTAGCAATGGCTTTAGTTAAATCTTCATCGGGATTAGATTGCCCTAAAGTTTTAAGCCGGTTTCTCGCCAAAACTAACTCACCGACCATATTCATTATTTCATCAAGACGTCTGGTATCAACCCTAACTGTCGCTTCGGTGACAGTTCCCCCCGCCTTTTTAACAGTCGGTTTTTTAATCGGTTTGCTGGTTCCTGTTTTAGGTACACTTGCAGCAGGTGGTGGAGAGGCTTTAGGCGGAGGTGTTTTAGCTTTGGGTTTATCAACCTTAGGTACCACTTTCTTTGAAGCTGTCACTTCTGCTTTTGACTTTTGCTCCCCACTATTAGATTGCTCTACTTTAGCTGGTTCTTCTTTTTTAGTAGGGCCAGAACCACTACCATGTAGTTCATCAAGTAATGCTTCAAATTCATCATCATCAATTAAATCTGACTCATCTATTTTGCTTGAGGTTTGACTAGCGGCCGGTTTAGAGTCTGCTTTATCAGGCTCTGTAGAATTATTGGATACGGCACTTGGTGCTCCTTTACCGTGCAACTCATCTAAAAGCGCTTCAAACTCTTCATCGGTGATATCATCACTGGTTGCATTAACCGTTATTGATTCTTCTTTTTGAGAATCCCCAACAGGCTCTGCGGTTTCATTCTCTTCTTTGTCGCCAAAACTATTTGTAGAAAACTTCCCTTCACCATGTAGTTCATCTAACAGTTTATCAAATTCATCATCCGTAATATCATCGCTTGATGGTTCTAAGGTATTTGAAGACTCAGTCTGAGAGACTTCATTAATTAAATTGTCAAACTCATCTTCAGTAATGTCACCTTCTTTAGCGACATCAGGTAAAGCAGTATTACTTACGCTTTCACTGCTACCGACAACAGCATAAGTACCGAGTTTTTCTAGAAAATCTTTATCTGCATTAGTCGGATACTCTCCACCTCTAACATCCTCAAACATCTCGTTAACGATATCGAGAGCTTGTAATATATGATCCATCAAATCGGCATCAGCAACTCTTTCACCGTTTCTCAAAATATCAAATATATTTTCTGTAATATGACAAATTTCAACTAAAGGTTCTAATGATAAAAATCCCGCTCCACCTTTAACTGTATGAAAGCCTCTGAAAATGCCATTGAGCAAATCCATATCTTCTGGTTCATTTTCCAGTGCAACCAATTGTTCAGACATTGCCTCAAGAATTTCTCCAGCTTCAATTAAGAAGTCTTGTAAGATTTCCTCGTCTGCTTCAAACGACATTCAAAGGCCCCCTAGAATCCTAAGCTAGATAACAGGTCATCAACTTCATCTTGACCACTAACTACATCATTTCGTTTTTCAGCATTAGTAATTGGGCCTTCTACACCTTCAACGACTTTCGTTTCATCTCTTGCCTGAGAATATCCATCCATATTGCCAAACATTTTAATCACATTAACCATACTTTCTTCTACATCATGAACCAAGGTAATTACCTGTCGAATTACCTGCCCCGTTAGATCTTGATAATCTTGTGCGAGTAAGACCTCAGACAGTCCGGCTTGAAGTTCATTTGAAGTATTTTTATTTTTAACTAAATGAGACTCTATACGCTTACATAACTTTCTAAAATCTCCAGGCTCTAATTCACGTCGATACAACTTTTGCCATTCAATTAAAAGCTCTTCAGAATCTTTAGAAATAACATCAGCCAGTTGATGACACTGATCAACTTTATCCATTGTTTTGTTCGCGGCTTGCTCTGTTTTTTCAATCACATAATTTAAGCGATCTTTTGCATCAGGTATTTCTGAAGCTGCTAGGTCAGTAATTCTCGAATCTAACTGAAAATTAGTTAATGCTTCATGCAAGTGCCGAGTTAATTTTCCAATTTCTTTAAATAAATCCTCATCACCATCACGGGTTAATGTATCGAATAACTCTTGAGCATCATCAATTGCATCAGCCTCCATCAATGACAGAAGCTCACGAGTTTGACTAATTGTTTTTTCAAGCTGCTCTTTATCTGATAAGTTCATGGCTCACTTCCTTTAATCTAAACGAGACTAACCTTCTATTCGTTCGAAGATCTTGCCTAATTTTTCATTTAACGTAGCAGCAGTAAAAGGCTTAACAATATAGCCATTGACACCCGCTTGTGCAGCTTCGATAATCTGTTCTCGTTTTGACTCAGCAGTTACCATTAACACTGGAAGAGTTTTCAACTTGTCATCAGCTCTCACCGCTTTTAGTAAATCAATACCTTGCATACCTGGCATATTCCAATCTGTTACTAAGAAATCAAAATTTCCTGTTTGCAACATGGGTAATGCAGTATTACCATCATCGGCTTCATGTGTATTGGTGAACCCAAGATCTCTTAGTAGATTTTTAATAATCCGACGCATAGTCGAAAAATCATCTACCACTAAGATTTTCATATTTTTGTCCAAGTTATATCTCCGTCTGGATTTATCAATAGATTAATTATCAATAGGTTATATATTTAGGAGTTACCCTAAATTTAGTCAAGAATACCTATTTCTTCCAATCTTTTAATCGAGATTGTAGTCTTAGCATGGCTTGACTATTGATTTGACTGATTCTTGACTCACTCACCCCAAGTACTTCCCCTATTTCCTTCAGGTTTAATTCTTCATCATAATAGAGCGCTAAAATCAGTTTTTCTCTTTCAGGCAAAGAAGCAATAGCACCTGCGAGTGAATTTCTGAAATCCTCTTTCTGAATTCTTTCTAAGGGAGTCATTGAGTTATCAGAAAGTCCCTGACTAAAATAATCTTCAGAAACTCCCAACCCATCAAAATCCATCATATGACCATTGCTAACATCCATTAGCATTTGACGGTACTCTTCGACTTCTACACCTAATGCTTCCGCCACTTCTGTATCACGAGCATCCCTTCCAGTTCGCTGCTCGATCTCTTGTATAGCACTGGCAATTGCTCGTGAATTCTTATGCACAGAACGAGGTACCCAATCACCACGACGAATCTCATCGATCATAGAGCCTCGAATGCGAATGCCAGCAAAGGTTTCGAAACTTGCTCCTTTGCTCGCATCAAAATTGCTACGAGCTTCTAATAACCCAAGCATTCCAGCCTGTAGTAAATCTTCTAATTGAACACTAGCGGGTAATCGTGCCAGCAAATGATGGGCAATACGTTTAACTAAGGGCGCATAACGCGTCGCAAAGTCGTCCTGCTGAATTCGACTGTAGGTATCTGCACCTGTCACTCTATCAACCTTATATTGACTGTTTATACTTCTTATTATGAAATATCACATTAATGATTATGAACATTGATTATTTTAATATACCAATTTCTGTTAATAATTGTTACTTCTCTCTAACAATATCAAACTGCTTGAGAAACCAATCTCTCCATAAAAAACTCAATGTGTCCACTCGCATCTCTTGGCATAGGCCAAGTTTGTACTTTTTTAGCTAAACTCTTAATGGCAATGGATGCAGGACTGCGTGGAAATGCATCAACAAGTGCCTTTTGCTTTTTCACTGATTTACGAACATTTTCATCAAATGGGACCGATCCCATATAATCAAGCGTTACATCCAAAAAGCGACTGCACACCCCATTTAACTTAGCAAACAATTCACGTCCTTCTTGACTAGTTCTAACCATATTGGCCAAAACATGAAAGCGGACAAGGTTATGATCTCGATTAAGCACTTTCATTAAAGCGTAAGCATCTGTGATTGAAGTAGGCTCATCACAAACCACCGCTAAAACATCTTGTGATGCGCGGGTAAAACTAACCACCATATCAGTAATTCCAGCAGCAGTATCAACAATAAGGAAATCTAAATTTTTACCTATTTCACTGAATGCTTGAATAATACCGGCATGTTCCACCACTGAAAGCTCAGCCATATTTTGAGTGCCTGAAGAGGCAGGTACTATCTGTAGCCCATGAGGTCCCTGAATAACAATATCACGCAGTTCACATTCGCCATTCAAAACATGTGAAAGATTCTTTTTAGTCGAAAGCCCTAACATAATATCGACGTTCGCTAACCCTAAATCAGCATCTAATAACATGACACGAAAACCTTGCTGACTCAGAGCAACCGATAGGTTCACTGAGACATTAGTTTTTCCGACGCCCCCCTTACCTCCCGTTATCGCTATGACTTTAACGGGTTTGGATGAGCTAGTTGGCGAAATATCAATAACTTGATTCAAAAACAGCATCTCCTAAGAAAGCACGAGATTTTCTATAACTAAAACACTCATAAAACTTAAATATTAATTACTTAAGCATAGAACATTTTAAGATCTTTGCGCTTCTGATTAACTAAAAAGGTCAATTATGCTGACCTCGCCTGTTCAATTGATTGAGCTAATGCCCAATCGTCGATTTCTCTATCATATTTGTTTGCTAACCAAACCATTTTAGATACTAAATGATGGCTACGGGCAATTCGAATATCTTCAGGTATTCTTTGGCCATCTGTGGTATAGAGCATTGGAATATTGGCTTTAATTACAACACTTAACAACTCACCTAAACTAGCCGCTTCATCCAGCTTTGTGACGATAATGCCATCTGGGGAGTAGGTTCCAAAAAGTGACAAGCACTGTTGTAATACTCGACCTTGGCTAGTCGCAGACATCAACAACAGCTTTTTTATTGGTTTACGATAACTTTGAATCATCTCTAGCGGCTTTGTTAAATGCTCATCTGAGCTGCTAATACCAGCAGTATCAATGAGTATCAGGCGCTTATCAGCAAATTTATTCAAAGCCTCATCTAAACTTTGCCCATGAGATACTTTAGTCGTCGGTAATTGTAGGATTTTACCAAATGATGCAAGCTGTTCTTGCGCTGAGATTCGATAATTGTCAGTGGTGATTAATGCAACAGAATCAATACCGTGTTTAATCACATAACGAGCAGCTAACTTAGCAATACTCGTTGTTTTACCAACGCCAGTAGGCCCCATAAAGGCAAAAATCCCACCTGACTCAATTAACTCACTATTGGCAACTGGTAAAGATTTTGCCAGTACAGCTAATATATGTTGCCATGCACATTCACTATCTGATTCATTCTTTACATATGGCAACAATGAATTCAATATCTCGCTGTCTAGCCCCAGCTTAGATAAACGACGCATTATCATTGCACTCACAGGATCGCTTTCAGAATAACGATTCCAAGCAATACCTTTTAATTGTTCTGACATCATAGAGCGCATCAAACCAAGCTCTTCTTTCATTGCCTGCAGACTTGGATCGAGGCTCCACTCCACCTGAGTTTTGTTCACTAAAGGAGTTACTGTATCCGATGAAAAGTTGGGAGCCGATAACGTTTCTTGAGAGTTCTCTTCTTGCAAGCCGCCTAAAGTTTGTGCAAATGAGCGACTTACTTCAGACTGGTTCAACTCGGCCTTATTGTCAGGAACACCTTTCGTCTCTTGATTCAACAAACGATTAATTAAATTTTTCGAATGCTCTGTTAATTGTGACTGCGTTAAATCTGCGGTTGTCGATTGATGATTGACCGTTGATTTTCTCTTAGGTTGCTCACTGACGGTTTCTACACCAATATTATTCTCATCGATAGACTCAGGCTGGTTAGGTAAAGCATTAGCCGATTCTATTTTGGTGGGCATTAGATCAGCATCATAGTCAAGCGCCGCAATCACCTCTACTCCGCCTGCCACTTTTTTATTTGACAAAATAGCAGCATCTTCACCAAATTCTTCTGTGACTAAACGTAACGCCGTACGAATGTTATTACCATAAAACCGTCTTATTTTCATTATTTCACTCTCTAAACCAATGTCACGCTGCAATCTGTTTCAGTTTGTGCTTTACACCTAATTCTGATTCACATTACCAACTGTTGCGATCACCTTAATTTGTTTGTTATCAGGAATTTCCTGGTAACTCAAAACATGTAGCCCTTTAATACCAAACCGAGCAAACTTAGCTAAAGATAATCTCAGTGCCGGCGCAGTTAATAAAATAGCAGGCTGACCAGCCGCTTCCTGCTGCGCAACAACTTCTTTCAGTGAAGATTGAATTCTGTCAGCTAAGCCAGGCTCTATCCCAACAACATCCCCACTACTGGATGTTAATGACTGCTGCAATATCTGTTCCAAATCTGGAGCTAAAGTTACTACGGGAATTTCAGGCGCTAACCCATTGATATTCTGGATAATTAACCGACTTAGCGCAATTCTGACAGCACTCGTTAAAACGGCAGGATCTTGACTCCGGTTAGAAAACTCCGCCAATGTTTCGGCGATCGTTCGCATATCTTTTAGCGGTACTTGCTCTAAAAGTAAACTTTGTAATACCTTAACCAAGGTTCCAAGAGTAATATTTTCAGGTACGAGAGTTTCAGCCAGTTTAGGGGCAGATTTGGCTAACCCTTTTAGCATTTGCTCTGCTTCTTCATGACCAAACAACTCAGCAGCATGATTTTGTACCAAGTGACTCAAATGAGTAGCAATAACAGTACTAGCATCAACTACGGTATAACCTAAAGCCTGAGCATTATCCTTTTGCTCACTCTCAATCCATACAGCTTCTAAACCAAAAGCGGGATCTTTGGCTGCAATTCCTTCTAATGCCCCAAAAACTTGACCAGGATTAATGGCCATTTCTTTTTCAGGATAAACTTCTGCTTCACCAACTGTCGCACCTAAAATTGCAATCCGATAAGCATTGGGTGATAAATCTAAATTATCTCGAATATGCACCGGAGAAATTAAAAAGCCCAGCTCTTGTGATATTTTTTTGCGTACACCTTTTATTCTTCCCATTAACTTTCCATCTTGAGAGGGATCGACCATCGGAATTAAACGATAGCCAACTTCCAAACCAATTTGATCAACAGGCGGTACATCATCCCAACTCAATTCTTTTACCGTTGGGGTATCTGGCGCTTCTATTTCTTGGAGCTCTCTTTCAGCCGTTTCTACTTCTTCTTGCTTGTGTTTACTTTGTACATAATAGCCAACACCAAAAGCCCCAAAGGCAAGAAATAAAAATGCGAAATGTGGCATCCCAGGAATAACTCCCATGACAAAAAGTACACTTCCACTGACATATAAAGCACGAGGATTGGTTACAAGCTGTTGTACTAATTGTTCTCCCATATTTTGCGCTGCATTTTGACGAGTCACCATGATAGCCGCAGAAGTCGATAATAATAATGCGGGTATTTGAGCGACTAAACCATCTCCTATTGTCAACAATGCGTAATATTTCATTGCTGTAGAAAAGTCTAGGCTATGCTGCCCCATGCCAATTGCTACACCACCTAATATATTAATTAATAAAATTAATAATCCTGCGACGGCATCCCCACGTACAAATTTAGAAGCTCCGTCCATAGCCCCGTAAAAATCAGCTTCATGTGAAACTTCTTGGCGGCGGGTTCTCGCCTCTTCTTGTGACAGTAATCCAGCATTTAAATCGGCATCAATGGCCATTTGCTTTCCTGGCATCGCATCTAATGTAAAACGAGCACTAACCTCAGAGATCCGTCCAGCCCCTTTTGTGACCACAACAAAATTGATAATCACCAAAATGGCAAAAACAACTAAACCCACTGCATAATTTCCACCAATAACGACAGACCCAAAAGATTCTATCACTTGTCCTGCCGCTCCAGCCCCGGTATGTCCATTAATTAAAACGACACGAGTTGAAGCAACATTCAGCGCCAAGCGCATCAATGTAGAAACTAAAAGAATGGTTGGAAACACTGCAAAGTCTAACGGCCTATTGGCATAAACCGTTGCTAATAAAACAACTAAAGCTAAAGAAATATTAAAGGTAAATAGGACATCTAATAAAAAAGTAGGCATAGGCAAAATCATCATAGCCAGTAACACTAAAATCAGAATAGGTGTACCTAACCCTGATAAACTGCGTGAAACTAATTTTTGACCTGCAATTCCTACCATTATATTCTCTTCAAAATCAATACGTTAATAATACTTATAATCACTCGTTAACAACTCATGTATGTCAATTAGGCAACTAATATTTAAATTCATCAGGTATGGGTATATTCCCTAATGGTTTAGGTTTTGCGTTTTTACCTTGAGCAAAACTATTCATTTGGAACACATAAGCTAACACTTGTGCCACGGCCAAATACAAACCTTGTGGCACCTCTTGTTCAATTTCGGTTGTATGAAAAATAGCTCTAGCTAGTGGAGGCATAGGCAAAATAGGTACATCATTCGCTATAGCAACTTTTCTAATTTGCATAGCAATAACATCAGCACCTTTTGCTACAACAATTGGAGCACTCGAACGCATTGCATCGTACTTTATGGCAACCGAATAGTGTTCAGGATTAGTCACAACGACATCTGCATCGGGAATAGCATCCATCATTCTTCTTTGTGCCATCTCCCTTTGAAGTTGGCGAATTTTTCCTTTTACTTCTGGTTTACCTTCTGTTTCTTTATATTCATCTTTAACTTCTTGTTTAGTCATTTTAAGCTGCTTAGCATGGTTCCATATTTGATATGGCACATCAATCAAAGCAATAAGTAGTAAAGATAACGAGACTAAAAAGAAACTACGTGAAACTAAATCCATAGCATGACCTACACCAGCGGTCACTGAATCATTACCTAATGCAATTAACTCAGGAAATATTTGTACGATAACAAAATAACCCACTAAAAATATCACAGAAACTTTGGCTAAAGCTTTTAATAACTCAACTAAAGCATGCATCCCAAACATACGTTTAAAACCTTTACCTAAAGACATTCTATTGGCTTGTGGCGAAAAAGCTTTAGCACTAAACGACAAACCACCAGTTAACAAAGAGGAAAATAAAGCAATCGCAAAAAGGACTAAAAAAAATGGTGCAACACTTAACATTACTTCTAATAACAACTCTCCCAGAGCAGCCAACATATATTTTTCACTAAAAAAATGTTGCCTCGAAGGAGAAAAAGCTTGTTTAGCTATAGCCGCAAATCCCGAGCCAATCGGATTAGAAAAACTATACATAGCTGCTGAAGCAGCAATTAACAACATGGCAGTTGTTAATTCACGTGAACGAGCAACCTGTCCTTTTTCACGTGCTTCTTTCTCACGCTTTGGTGTCGCCTGTTCGGATCTTTCACCCGCTTGATTATCAGCCATGGGTTAACACTCCGTTCCAATCATGCTACATATTAAACTGGTGGAACGAGCTAACTGCCCCTCAAAATGCGGTAAAAAATAAGCTAAAGTAACCCAAACTAAAATAAGTCCAGACACCATTGTTAGCGGAAAGCCAACGGCAAAAACGTTGATTTGTGGTGCAGCTCGAGTCATAACACCAAATGAAATATTAACAATTAATAAGCTAGCAATACTGGCTAAAGCCATCACTAATGCCACCGCGAAAACCCACTTTGTCCAGTAAACAATTTGAATAAACATCGTCCATATACTTTGTTCAGAATCAATAGGTATGGTTCTAAAACTTTCAACCACTAAGCGGATCATAAGTGAATGTCCATCCATCACTAAAAATAACAGAGTACAAAGCATCAAAAAAAACTGTCCTAAGGCAGGTACACTATTACCATTTGCAGGATCCACCAAAGAAGCAAAACCAAGCCCCGATTGCATGGCAATAATTTGAGCGCCAACAACAAAAGTTTCTAACAGTAACCGTGAGACAAAACCAAGAACAACCCCTATTAAAGTTTGCTCTATAACTAAAATAGAACTTTGAGCTGAAAATAATTGAACAGGTTGAGTTTCTGGCAAAATAGGAACAATTAAAATAGTGATAGATAATGCAAACAACAGACGAAAACGAGCAGAAAAATTTCTTGAACCTATCACTGACAATGTCATTAAAAAACCTGACAAGCGAGCAAACGGCAGAATATAAGCAGCCATCAATGTTAATATTTGCTCAGCACCAATCATCATAACAACTTACACTCCAGCTACCCGATTAACTCTGGTATTGATAAATATAATTCATTGGCAAATCCAATTAATGTTCCAAAGATCCAATTAGCCAGATACATTAAGGTTGCTAAAGTAACCAACAGTCGAGGTAAAAAAGATAATGTTTGTTCATTAATACTGGTTGCCGCCTGAAAAACAGCAACCAATAAGCCAACAATTAACCCAGGAACAATTGATGCAGCAACAATTAAAATAATAATATAAAGTGCATTTCTAAAAACTTCTACAACCACTTCTGGTGTCATTGTTTTTACTCCTATTAAGTAAAGCTATTAGCTAAAGTACCAACCACTAAAGCCCAACCATCAACTAAAACAAATAACATAATTTTAAAAGGTAGTGATATAATCAAGGGCGATAACATCATCATCCCCATTGCCATTAAAATACTGGCAATAACTAAATCGATAATTAAAAAAGGAATAAAAAGTAAAAAGCCAATTTGAAATGCTGTTTTTAGTTCACTAATAATAAAAGCTGGAACTAGCACTTTAAATGGTGGCATTTGACCTTCCTCTAAAGCAGGTGTTGCAGACAAATCCATAAATAAAATCAAGTCACTCTCACGAGTTTGTCCTAACATAAAACGACTAAAAGGCTGTTGTGCAGCTTCTAAAGCTTGGGTGGCAGTAATTGTTTCACTAACATAGGGCTGAATCGCATCAGCATTCACTTGTTCAATCACAGGAGACATAATAAACAATGTTAAAAACAAACTTAAACCGATTAAAATTTGATTTGAAGGTGTTTGCTGCATTCCTAGCGCTTGTCTAAGAATAGCGAAGACAACAGTAACTCGAATAAATGATGTCATCATCATAACAATGGCTGGCAAAAAAGTCAGTAATGTCATTAATCCAAGAATTTGTAAAGTAACACTATATTCTTGGTTACCTGCCTCATTCGTTTCGACGGTTAATACAGGAAGACCAGTATCAGCCAATAAGTTTGGTGAAAACAAAAAAACAAAAAAGAATAATAAGCGCAACATTAGTGCTTACCTTCAACATGACCATGACCAGTCGAGCCTGTTTCTTTTTGTTGTTTATACCTGCCCTTCATGCTGTCAAAGTTTTTAGTTGGGTTTAAAAGCTGCTTCATAACATTATCAAAAGATAGATTTGGCGTTTGTTTTTCTATTTTTTTTTCTAATTCACAAATCGAGTTAATCGTATGAGGAGTTACCCCTAAAACATATTGTTTATTTTGAATATCAACAATAACCAACTTCTCTTTCGCCCCTAGGCTTTGAGTTTCTATCACTTTAATATTTTTAGAAATCAAGTTGAATGAAGTGAACTTTTTAATCAACAATGCCAACAAGAAAATAACGATCAAAATACCACTCAAACCCAATAGCATTGAAACTATATTCTCTTGCGGCGTTATATTTTTAGGCAGTACTCTCTCGGCAGAATAAGCCAGCTTTGTACTAAACAACAAAAAAACACTTAAAAAAAAATTAATTTTATTATTTAGTTTTTCAACTCGATATGTTTTTAGTAAAAGAAGCATACGTCGTTCCACTATCTTAACTTTTGAATTCGTTCTGAAGGACTCATTACATCGGTCAGACGAATACCGTATTTTTCATTAACAACAACAACCTCTCCATGAGCTATCATAGTGCCATTTACCATTACATCTAAAGGCTCCCCTGCTAACCGATCGAGTTCAATAACTGAACCTTGGGTTAACTGCAGTAAGCTTCTTATTGGAATTTGTGTTCGACCAACTTCCATCGACAAAGACACAGGTATATCTAAAATAACATCAAGCTTTTCATTATCAACCGCTTTTTTACCATCACCATCTTCTTGAAGGGAGGGCATTCCTGCTGCTTGAGCTTCACTTGCAGCCTGCTCACCCATAGCTTCTGCCCAATCGTCATTAGCATCATCATCACCAGCCATCACTTAATCCTCCAACAATGTTCTCATGATATGTTCACGAGAAATTTCTTCTTTAATTTTTACTGACATAAAACCATTTGAAGTACCAAAAGTTGCTCTAAAACAAGGCGTATTTGCGGCATACAATGTGACTTGTTCCGGCATTTCTATTGGAATAATATCTCCTTCCTTAAACTCCATTACATCGCGCAAACTCACTTCTGTTTCAACAAGCGTACTGCTGACTTCAACCTCAGCGGTTAAAATTTCTTCACGCAAAGCATCAGTCCAACGCTCATCAACATCATCTCTATCACTTTGAATTCCTGCATCTAGCTTATCTCGAATAGGCTCTAACATTGAATACGGCATAGTCACATGAAAATTGCCACCGCCTCCATCTAACTCAATATTAAAGCTACAAACACAGACAACTTCCGATGGACTAACAATTGTCGCCAAAGCAGGGTTAACCTCTGAGTCCATATATTCAAAATCAACTTTCATCACAGGTGACCAAGCCTCTTTCAAATCAACAAAAGCTTGTTGTAATAAGAGTTGAATAATTCGACGTTCGGTAGGCGTAAACTCTCGACCTTCAATTTTGGCGTGAAAACGACCATCACCACCAAAAAAATTATCGACTAAAATAAAAACCAGTTTTGCTTCGAGTGTAAAAAGAGCTGTACCACGAAGTGGTTTCATCTTCACCATATTAAGACTTGTAGGAACAAATAAGCTATGAATGTATTCACTAAACTTAATCATTTGAATACCATTCACTGAAATCTCTGCGCTGCGCCTCATCATATTAAATAGGCTAATACGCATGTGTCTGGCAAAACGCTCATTAACCATTTCTAACGATGGCATTCGACCGCGAACAATTCGGTCTTGAGAAGAAAAGTCGTAGGGACGCGCAACGCTAGGATCAAGTGATTCTTCTTCTACATCAATATCACCGTCATCAACACCATGAAGTAGCGCATCGATTTCATCTTGGCTTAATAGATCAGACATAATTTATCACTGCATTACAAAACTAATAAACAAAACTTTTTCAACAGTTGGCTCACCAACTAAATCTTTCAATGTTGTCTGCACCGTTTCTAGTGCTTGCTCCTGAAGCTTTATTCGGCCTTCTGGTGTTTTCAACTCATCAGCAGATTGTTGACTAACCAACATTAAAATATCATTTTTTAATTGCGGCATATGCGTTTTAACATTGTCTTCGGCCTCATCACCTCGAACCATAAAACTCATTTTAATTTGAACCGTACGACTTTTTGATTGACCTGGAATATTACTGGTTATAGCCTCAGGAACTCCTACATAAATGGCCGGCTCTTTATTTACCTCAACTTTTTCCCCTTCTTCGCTAGTTTCGGCTGTAGCATCAGAAGTCTCATCACTTCCTAATAAAAAGTACGCTGCAACCCCACCACCAAGGAGTAATACTGCAGCCACGATAATGATAATTATCAGCTTACTTTTACCACCGCCTCCAGACTCAACTCCACCTTCAACGTCAAGCTCTAGATCTTGATCATCATTTGCCATAAAAACTCCATCGGCTTTATTTAAAACTAAAAGATAATATTGAAAGGCAATGCAAAAGCTATACCACTTCAACGCAATAATAAAACCTTTATTTTTCAATAGGTTAAAAAATAAAAATTTCAACTGTCAATTTGTTGGCTAAGATATGAAGCTAAATATTCATAATTGCCAAAAAACTGTCTTTAGGAAGTATAGTTTGTGCTTTTAGTTTGAAGGGGCAAATTGCAGATTTATTCAATAACCCAATATCAGCTAGATTTATTAAGATATCAGATCACTTTATACTCTTTTTTCATAGAGGTAATCAGTTTCATTCCTTTGCTATAAAGCAAGTTCTGCTGTTGCTCGGCTAAACAAGATGATATTTCATCACTATCAATATCTTCACCAGCAAAAACACCAACCCAGGCATTCCGTTGATTTTCCTTTGCCATATATAAGCAGCGGTCAGCAATATTAATCACTTGCTCCCAAGTTAACGCATTGTATTTATCAGGAATAAATGGAAATGATGCGAAACCAATTGATGAAGTCATTTTTATTTTTCTCTCCTCACCTATATCAAACTCATATTCTTCAATTACAGTTCTTATTCTTTCAGCTAGTATCGTGCTTGAACTTCGCTGAGTAAAACGAGTGATAACTAAAAACTCTTCTCCTCCCCATCGAATAAGAAAATCTGAGTTACGAAAAACCAGCGTTAACAACCGTTTAATTTGCACAAGCACATTATCACCCGCCGCATGTCCATAGGTATCATTAATTTGTTTAAAGTGATCTAAATCTAAAAGAAAAAATACATGATCGGACTCTTTAGGCATATCAACTCTAGCACCGACTTTCCAATTTTCATAATCCCGCAATGTTTTTTTAATATCTTCATTAAAATGCTGGTTTAAAAAGCGGCGATTTTTAAGACCGGTTAACTGATCGGTCACACTCACTTCCTCAACTTTCTTGTAAGCCGTTAATAAATCAGCATGTACACGTCCATTATCAATTGCAATAGCCGTATAACTAGCAAGCGTCTGTAATAAATTAAGATGTTGTTTTTGATAAGCGTTAGCAGTAAAACTTTGTACTCCTAGTACGCCTATTACTTTTTCTTTTAGTAAAATGGGGGCGTATATCATCGATAACGGTTGGCCTGCTTGCTCACCATTGGCTAATATCCGTTTAGTTGGATTAAATTTTTCTACATAACGTTTATATTCCTTTCTATAATCGCCAATTAAAACGGGTTCAATATGATCAATACACCAAACAGCTAACTGATTTTTATCATTCATTTGACGTTTATACGGTTTATAACGTACCCCGTTTTCAATCGCTAATCTAAATTCAATTTCTTGTTTGCTCTTGTCATATAGACCTATACCAAATATTTTTGCATCCAACATATTATTCATATTGCGATAGAGCGACTCGAGTGCAGCATCCAAATCCAAAGTAGCGGTTATTTCTCTACCAACAGCCCCCAAAGTCGCCAGCTGACGAGTCCGTTCAGCAACCTCCTTACGTAACAAGCGCTTTTGAGCCTGCAACGAACCTAGACGCCAACGAATCATTCCCCAGGTTAAAGCAATAAGTATGAATACATAACTAACATAAGCTAAAATACTTCGATACCATGGCGGTAAAATATGAAAGTCATATATCTTTGATTCAACGGTAACACCATAACGATTTTTAGCTCTTAGAAATAATTGGTACTTCCCTTCCCATAAATTAGAATAATCTTTAAACGTTTCTAAACTCCACGGAGACCACTGCTCTTCTGCGCCTTCTAAACGCACCTGATATTGATTAACACCACTGCCATCATAGCTTAATGCTGCAAATTCAAATCTTAATCGGTTATCACTAAATGGAAGGTTGATAATAGGAGGTTTTCCTCCCCCGGCAAAGAGCACCCGGCCATCACCAGAGATTACTTTACGTAAACGAACCTCAAATGGACTTGAGTAATCTTTATTAATAGATGGATCAAAACGAAATAAACCATCATTCCCTCCTAACCAAAGTGTACCATTAGCATCTTGGTATAATAAATTTATCTCGCTGTCAGCTATGCCACTTAATGATTGTGGTAGCCAACGAAACTCGCCTGTTGGCCCTTTTTTTACAAGACCCACTTCATTAGTATTAGAATTACTTTTGAGTGTTGAAAGCCATAAGCCTCGATTAGTATCTTCAATAAGGCCTAAAATATGACGAGACTCATCTGAAAACAACTGAGAAAACTTTGGTTTAGGTTTAAAACGCCGTTCGGCTTCATCAAAATAATAAATACCTTTTTGAGTCAAAAAAATGGGACTTCCATTGAAATATTGAGGCATATTACTACTCATACTGGGTAATCCATCAGCAATACCAAAGCGCTCAATAGTTGGTTTTAAATCATTGTCTGAGAAACTAATTCTTAATATCCCGTGAGCATAAGTTCCAGCCCATGCCTTCCCATCATTGGTGGGCAAAATTTGACGAACCTCTACATCAATTCCAGGTATGTTACCTTCATTATGCCAAGTCTCATTTTCATATTTTAATATCCCTATACCATTACGAATACCTATATAAACCTTGTTCCCTAATGACGATAATCCGTAAGAGTTAGTTGAATAAATTAACTTTGTTGTACTATCAGTTACTTCATATACCCCCTGATAATTTGCAACGAGTAACTTATCTTTAAACGGTAATGCTCCCCAAACCAAATTAGGGATATCAGGATGCTTGGCAAAAGAAGCATCGGGCCCCACATTAAGATAAAACAGTCCTTCTGTAGTGCCAACATATAAAGTCTCACGAAAGCGATCTATCGAAACGACAACACCATCGACTCCATTAGCCTTTGTAAATTGCGATAAGTTGCTGTTTATTTCAACTCTACTCAAACCATCAGATAAGGTTAACCATAAACCATTTTGGCTATCGAACATTAAGGCCGTAACGGTATTACTGATTAAACCATCATTTAAGTTTAGATGTTCAAGCCAGACTCCCTTTTTATCAATAACATAAGCCCCTCCCCTTAATGTACCAAAAATAAAACGTCCATCAGGTAAAACAATACCGTTATATAATAAATTATTTTTTATCGCTTCATCAGCTTCGGTCAGCCAAGGTTTAAATGTTACTCCGTTATAAATAAAGAAACCTTGGGTTCGAGTTCCAATCAAAATGTCTTTGCCAGAACTTTCCGGCCACGGCAATATCGAATATATTTTCTCACCTGCAAAACGCTCACCGCCGTTGACTAGCTTGAGCGTATCACCACCAAGTTCCATAAGGCCTTGCCCAACGTCACGTGTATAAATTTTTTGACCGATTTGAAAACTAAAGTGAAAACTGTTTTTGGGATCCCAAGATTCAACACCATTAGTCCCAAACCGATAAAGACGCTTAAAGCTTGAAAATACGATACCTTTGTCGGTAGAAAATGTTTGCCATACATCTGCAAAATTTCGCTGGCTCTCAGGAATTTGGCTTACTAACGAGACATAATGCATTTTACCTTGAGAGTCAGGTTCAAGGTAACCTAGTTCGCTGATCGCCCCCACATAAATTCGCCCTGAGCCAGGCTCTAAAACAAGTGAACGAACAATAGTACCGTTACTCACAGGGATTAATCGCCAACTAACCCCATCAAACTCAAGTACTCCACTAGTGTTACCGATATAGATTAACCCGGAACGAGATTCAACTGCCGCCCAATTTTGTAGGTGAGCATTATAGTCTTTAGGTTTAAATTGGCGAAGAATCGGTGAACCCGCTTCTAATAAATTCTGAGTATTGTTTATAACATCAGGCTTTTGCCCAGAAACAGCCATGACCATAACACTAGAAAATATAAAAACACCTAATCCTATAACAAGCAGCGATATACACAATAAAGCTTCCCTCATAAAGGATGAAATATTTTTTATACTGTAGAACCCTTTGTAGCACAGACAAAGTAACACCGTTTGACTCTTCAAAAATATCTCAGCAACTATTGTTATTTGTGTTATTCAAGAAGTATAGGAATCATTTTCAATATTATCTAGGTTAGAATTCATATTGAAATGAGGTATTGTCACTTAAATTATCTTCAGCTCAACACTCAATCCAACAGAGACGAAAACTGAGTTTAATAAAATAACATAAACTATCGCCACAAGAATGATTGCTATCAATACGAGTCATAAAACTTATAAATTAGAATCATATAAATTAAAACAGTCTGATATAAAGTATATATTTTTTCAATCAAATCTAAATATCATTTCTTTCAAAAGAACAAACATAATCTTTGTATGCGTTAAGTTAAATAACCGATAACAACTCTTTTATATAAAACCAAAAATTCTCTTCAAATCAATTTTAATTTCGTGTCTAAATTTGTGACCCTTCTCACATATGAATAATTTTACAAACCATTTATCCCATTAACTCTAACAGTCATCGAGCAGAAGTTGGTATATTATACTGCAAGCGTAAAATAACGAAATCAACTACAGATAAAGCAAATAAAAAAACATGAAAAAAAACTAAAACTTTAAATTTAAAATGGCGATAGTCATCGTCCGTATCTTGACTTCCTTTGCTATTCCAGCTTTAAAAAGCGGCTATAAAATAGACATTTAAAAAGGCATGAAGTGTTTTTATAGTTGCCAATTAAAAAATTATTATACAGAAAAAATTAAACTGCTAACGGCGAATAAAGCCATGATTTAGCGGCATGGTTTTATTGTGTTTATAAAACGATAAAAAGTAATGATTAGCTGCCAATAAAAGTAGCTAACCATCGCAAAATACTAGAAAAACAATTTATATAAAACTATCTGTTTGTTTGAACTTTATGCTCTTTTCAACAACAGGTTTAACCATTAAACATTTTGGGAACAATCGGATTTATCCGAGGTAATTAAGATGATTTCTTTAAGACAAATAAAAAAAACAACCCTATTTACATTAGTCTACTCTTTTTTAGTATTGAACACTGCTTATAGTGATGATACAGAAATATTTTTTGCTAAAACAGATATAAAAAACCAAGCTAAACCAAATATATTATTTATCATCGACACATCAGGCAGTATGACGAACACTGTAGATAGTGGTGAGACCCGACTACAAGTTGTCAAAGATGTTATGTCAGAAGTATTAACGAATGTAAAAAATGCTAATGTCGGTTTAATGCGCTATAACAGGGGCGAACCAAGAGGTTTTGATCTGGCAAGAGGAGGACCAATACTTCATCCTGTGACAGATATTGATAAACCCATCGATCCTAACATTGTCAAAATAATAAGTAATGGCAGTAATGATGCTAGCCAATTAGAAAACGGCGTTGTCTCATTAAATACAGAAGTATTAAAACTAGGAGAAACGGCTAACGCTTTAGTAGCAGTTAGATTTAATGGCTTACAAATTCCTCAAGGTGCAACAATCTCTTCAGCTAAATTGTCTTTTAGCGCTGTCGGTCCTAATCAAACCAATAATAGTCAATTGACAATTGCTGGACAGCTTGTTGGCAACGCTCCAGCTCTGACTAAAAATAATAATAATCTTTCAGATAGAGAAGATAAAATAACCGATAAAATTGATTGGAGCATTAATGAAACTTGGAAAAACGGTAACATTTATAGCACACCTGATTTAACGCCTGTGGTTCAAGAAATAGTCAATCAAGGCGATTGGTGTGGCGCTAACAGTATGGTATTTCTTATTAAAGGAAGTGGAAAAAGAAGTATATTTAGCTTAGAAGGTAGTGTTGCTAATAGTAATCAAAATAATTATTACGTTGCCCCCAAATTACGTATAACTTTTGAAAACCAGTTACCAGCGGGTGCTAATGGTTGCTTTCAAAAAATAAGCTCTACTCGCATTTCAAATAATAAACATGATTGGGTTAAACGAGATTCAAATTTTATTTCTAATGCATTATATTTATTACCTTACGATAGTAATTATGCTAGCAGTGGCGTAGGACTCAGTTTCAATAACGTTAATGTGCCAGCAGGAGCCGATATAAAAAGAGCTTATTTAAGTTTTAGCAGTGTTCAAGATGCAACAACTTCAGGAAAAATTAGTATTAAAGGCGTTCGTTTAGTTAATCCAAATTTAACTGACTATGCGAATTTAAATCAAAATGCAACGATTGGTCCTGTAGACTGGTCCCAAAAAGAGTGGAGTGAAAATGAAAGTGTAAAAACGACTGATATCTCTTCCATTATTAAAACAATTATTGGTTTAAATGGCTGGACACAAGGAAGCTCAATATCATTAACTCTAGAAGGCGATGCCGATATGAATGGAGCAGCCATGTTTGCTTATAGTCCTTTCTCTTCAGAACAGCCTGCAAGCCTACATATTGAATACCAAACGGAATATCAACCAGATACAATCAAAAAAAGAGATGAGCTGATTAATGCAATTGCAGAATTACCTGCTGATGGTTATACCCCCATTAGTGATGTAATGGCGGAAGCTGGATTATACTTTCGCGGCGGCAAAGTAACATACGGCATTGATAGAGATGGAGCCAGCAGTAATCGAGTCAGTCATCCAGATTCATGGGATAAAAACACTGGCACTTTACTGACCCCACCCGATTGCGACAAGGAGAGCGATTATAGTTCACCAGCTTGTGCAGACGAAAAAATCACAGGGAACCCTAATTATATTTCCCCTGTAAAAGCAGGAAAGGAAGGCCATTGTCAGTCTAATAATATTGTACTACTGACAGATGGTGAACCAACAAGTCACCATAGTTTAACTGAAGAAATTTATAAAACCTGGGCAGCGTTTCGAGCAGATGATGAAAAAGACAATGATGATGCTAATGACGCAATATGCCTTCGTAATAGTGACGATGGGGACTATGGTTCTAATTGTGCAAAAAAAATAGCAGGAATATTAGCAAACCCAGGAAAAAATGCACCAGAAGGAACTCCCAAAGTTAATACTTATACCATTGGCTTTGCAGCAGATTTTGAACTGTTAAAAAATATGGCTGAAGCTGGAGGTGGAAAGTATTTTACTGCTAATAATAAAGATGAGCTAATAAAAAAGTTTGATGCAGCATTAAATGAAATTGAAAATACTAATTCATCTTTTGTGTCAGTGGGTGTATCGGTTAATCAATTAAATCAATTGACTAACAGTGAAGAAATATATTTCTCTTTATTTTCTCCGGCAACAGAAATAGGTTGGCCGGGAAATGTCAAACGTTATAAATTAGGCGGAGATGGAACCATACTTGATAAAAATAATCGCCCCGCTATTGACGGTTCAAAATTTAGTGATGCAGCTCAAAGCTTTTGGAGTGACTCTGCTGATGGTTCCAATGTTTCACAAGGCGGTGTGGCAGAAAACCTTGGCTATCAAAGAAAAGTTTATTCTAATATTACTGGCTCAACAGATATTACTTTAACCGCCCCAGACAATATTGTAAAAAAAGGAAATGTATCGATTACTTCCGATATGTTATTAGCAAGCAGTATAGCTCAAAGAAATAATATTTTAGACTGGGCCAGAGGTCTTGATATTGTATCAGACCAACCAAAGTCACATAACATTATAGGAGATCCCCTGCATTCCAGTCCAACTGTGGTTGCTTATAAATCTAATGGCACGATAAAGTCAAACCTTTTTGTCGGTACTAACAATGGTTTTTTAAGTTCTTTTAATACCGTTGATGGGACTGAAAATTGGGCTTTTATACCGAAACAACTATTAAGTCAGTTAAAGCCAATTATGGAGAAAAATAAAGGTGATCATATCTATGGTATTGACGGTTCTATTTCTATTTATAAAACAGATGAAAATAAAAATGGGCTAATTGATAATGGAGAAAAAGCTTACCTTTATGTTGGAATGAGAAGAGGTGGTAGTAGCTATTATGCTTTAGATATTAGCCAACAAAATCAGCCCAAATTAATGTTTACCATTAATCCTAATACCGATGGTTTTGGCCTATTAGGGCAAACTTGGTCAAAACCATTTATTGGTAAAATAAATATTGGTGGTAAACAAAACCGACAGGTTCTAATTTTTGGTGGTGGTTATGATATCAAACAAGATACAGCCGGAACCCCTTCGGTCACCGATCAGAGAGGAAACAGAATTTATATTGTTGATGCTTTAACTGGAAAATTGTTGTGGAACTCTTCAGAAGCAACATTACCAGCAGGTTCTCAAGCTAGCGATGTTTCTTCTATGAATTCAGTACCTGCAAATGTCACGGCTTTTGACTTAGATGATGATGGATTACTTGATCATATTTATGCATCAGATACTAAAGCACAAGTATTTCGTTTTGACATTAACAATGATCAACAAACAATTGTTGGTGGTCGAATTGCACACTTACAATCAGCAGCAGACATTGCCAATAACAGGCGCTTTTATTACCAGCCCGATGTCGCATTAATACGATTAAAACACGAAACTTTTATTAGCATATCTATCGGTTCTGGTTACCGGGCCCATCCTTTAGATAAAAATATAACAGATTATTTTTATATGATTAAAGACAAAGGGGTTCTCGCTAAGAAATTTGATATGGATGTATCAATGGAAGATCTTTTAGATGTATCTGATCTGGTAGGCTATGATCAAAATGGAAAATCAATTCCGGGTGAAAAGTTAAAAGAAAGTAATAAAAGAGGTTGGTACATAGGTTTTACCAACACAGGAGAAAAAGTAATCGAACGTTCAATTACTTATAGCAACACTGTTATTTTCACCAGTTATTTACCTCCATCATCAATCACCAATGGGTGTAATGCACAAGCTGGTGCTTCTCGTAGATACATGATGGATATTGCCGATGGAAACCCTTACCAAAATAATGGTGGAGATGACACACTAGATAAAAATGATCGATATGTAGACTTAGAAGGCGGAGGTATTGCCCCTCCTCCTCAAATATTAATACCAACGAATCAATCTGGAAAAATTGAGCCTCAAGTATGTATCGGTCTACAATGTGACAAAGCACCTGTAACCCCCAATAATGTTATGGGGTTAAGGTGGAAAAAAGGTCCATACAATAAATAATCAGACGTTTTAAGCCTTGCTTTAACAAGGCTTATTCTCCTTTGAATGAGTTAATGTTAAAGCCGACTCAACCGTCTGCTTTTCAGCCAAAGCCCGTAGCGATAATTCAACCGTTACCGCCTGCATAAAATCCTGAATGCATTGTTCCGTTGCTTCCGGTAAGTTATGTTCGGGGCTAAAAAACTCACATCGAAGTGGGTCGGTCAGAAACTCAAACCTTAATACATATTCATCCCCAATGGGGATATAATAGAGTGTACTAAAGCTGCTATCGGAAAGTGACACATTAAAATAAGTGTAAACGCTGCATGGCCTAATAAAACACCTTGGCACCATCACTATGCCCCCCCAGTTCACCTTGTCTTGGGAGGAAGCTGTTTTTCAAGCAAGAGTTGTTAGCCGTTGTGAGTTGCCTGTGCTCTCTTCCTTGAAGTGGCATTCCTGTGTTTTAAAGATTTTGAAGTTAACGACGTTTGCCGAAGTCGAATTAAAAAAGTGATACGAGCTTTGTCGTTGCGCAGGATTTTAGGGAATGCAGTTCTTTCAATCAATAGCGCTGGGTGCTCTAGTTCACAGTTTTGATAATTGTTTGGACTAAGAGCTAATTCTGGAATGAGTTGTTAGTTTTTACTATTCCATTAACAATAGATACATCAGTTGGCAATTAATAATAAAAGTCATTAATTGATTCGCTTTAAATGAGATGTGTTGAACATCGAAATTTCAACACATCTCTTTCAATAACTACCCATTCTATTGTTAGAAAAATAGTACTAAAAATATTTTAAACAGGTAATCATTTCTACTTTTTACATCAACTTAAAACACTAGTTAAGTGTTATCCAACCTGAATAGCTACTTTTTCCACAACTATTAACTGCTCTGATACGAGTATATTGCGTGCCAGATAAACCTAACGTATAAGTTGTTGAAGAAGTACTAGCATGATCGGCCCATGCACTACCGCTCCAGATTTGAATATCGTAACTACTTGCACCTGATACTGCATTCCAACTGATTGTTTGGCTATTACCAGTTAAACCGGTTGGTACTGATGGTGCTGTGTCACAACTGCTACCTGATAAAACAACCTTAGTCCAGCCGCTATAGTTACTACTACCACAGCTATTTTTTGCACTAACACGAACATATTGAGTACTACCAGCCGTTAAACCAGTAAACTTATAGTTGTTTTTGTCTGTTGTACCAATCGTTTTCCAAGCACCATTCACCCATAACTGAACAGTATAACTGGTTGCAGTATTAACAGAGTTCCAATTTGCGGTGAATCCTGTAGAAGAGTCGACTGTACCTGTTGGGTTATTAGGCACATTCGGTGCAGATGTACAACCGCTATCATTAGAAGCAACATAAGTATGATTAGTCTTAGACCAGCTACCATTTTGTTGATACCAGAATGTAACATGAACAGTTGAACCATCGGTTGGTAAGCCTGTTACCGTGTGAGAAGTACCTGTCACTGTACTGCCACTAGTATAGTAATCTTTTGCGCCACTTGTCGAACCAGCATAAAACCAGAAACCATCAGCATTACCAGGCGTCCACTTGAATAGTTGTGATGTTCCACTTAAAGTCGCACCATCAGCAATATTAGTGATTGCTGGCGTATCGCCACCAGTATCCGATCCTGAAATTGAACCTTCTATTGCATAGTAACCGAGAGAAGAGTATTTTGAAAAACCATGACTAGGCGTCCCTTCTGCTCCACCAGTAATTTCTAATGTGTAGTTTCCTGCTGACAAATTACGGTTAAATGAGGCCGAACGATTCACACTTTTATTTGACTGAGCAACAATGTTTCCTGAACTATCTTTGATATAAGCTTGCACATCTAACATAGCACCGCCAATATGTTCGATTCGATCAATGGTAAAGTTTACATTGCCACCAGAAGCACCAATGGTAAATGAGAAACTATCTGAATCTGTATTTCTCCCTATTTGTCCCACATTTTTATCGGCACTAACATTGCCATTCGCATCAACAACCAGCGCTTTAGTACCACTTATATCATCTTGTCTATAAGGGAAAAAAGTCGTCATTTTAGCAAAATCATCTTGACGGTTTGATGCGCCAGAATATTCACCTTTACTCCATTGGTAAAGTGCATTGCTCCAATTATTTCCAGGCCAATAATTCCCCATAATTGGTATCCATTGAAATTCAGGTATGCCATTAAAGTATTCACCACCCGGCTGACCACCATCATGAGCAAGATGAACTAAATGCCCAAACTCATGAACCGCTGTTCTCCCTTCACCATAGGCGTTAGATTGTCTATATAGAGTACAAAAACGAGAAGTACCAAAAGCAAAAGCACAAGACGATCGCCCTGTTTCACGATACATCGTTCCTCCACCTCGCTTACTAGGTGCAGCGCTATCATAAACAGCTTTGTTTGTCGTTACATTCACATCAAACATAGAGAAACCAGCCGCAGTAATTTGCCAGGTTGTCCATATGTATTCTTTAGAAACATCATAAGGAACCCCATCACTGCCCATAACTTTACGAGTATCTAACCAGATAACGTAACTAGAGCCAGGCTTACTTTCCAATTTACCAACATGTGTTCCCGGATAAGAACCAATATGTGGTGCAGCAGCAAATGTTGCTGCAGAGGAAGACTGTGCTGCCAATGCTGATAAAGGTAATGCACTCGATGTTAACCCAGATTCGTTATGATGTCCTAAATTACACACCGGATGTACATCGGTAATTTTAACTTTGTCAACAACCAGCTTATCACCTTCAGTTTTATACTCATAGGCAATATCTTGATCTCTTAATATTACCCACCCATAAACACTCTTTTCATTTCCTTGTAAGATAAATTCAGAATCAGCACTTCCAACAACTTTTCCGTTAGTAGACAAAGTACCATCTACTTCAAGCGAAAAGTTATCAGCATTAACTTGTATTTCCTCACCAGAATTATTAAGCAGTGTAAAAGAAGGTAATGCATTGCTCGCTTGAGCAGCATTGTAATTATTGTGTTGCATTAATTGTTGTTTATTACTTTCATTAATACCAAATTTCTGAAGAAACGATGCAGGTGTTCCAAGCTGCATTCGGTTAGTATTAGACTCGTTTGTGCTTTGGTTTTCAGATGAGAATGCTATAGAACTAGTTAGCAAACACGCTGTAACCAAAAGCGGCTTAAGTTTTCTTTTTATCTTAAAAAAAAAGAATGGTATTTCATTTTTTTTCATATTTATCATCCTAATGAGAAATAACGAGGCAACAACATCAATACATTTAAAAGAAATAAAAAGCAGCTATATAGTTTTAATTTTGGTGCTAGCTTATTTTTCAAGCA
Source organism: Aliikangiella litoralis (assembly GCF_052495765.1). The sequence goes on from NZ_CP199292.1 coordinate 4,055,997, forward strand.
ATTAAAAGCATATAGTTTTTTTTATATTATCAAGAAGTTTTTTACTGAGTGAAAACAATAAAATCAGTAATAAACTTAGAATAATAAAGCATGGCTGTTATTGTGATTCTCGATTTAATTGTTATTATCAAATAATTATTTATAAAGACAGTCTTTATTAAAAAGCAATAAAAACACTATTTTTTACAAGCAAAAAAACAATATGCTTTGCAATGACTACTGACATACAACGCCAGTAACTTTGAAGCTTAGCAAGTTAAAACACTTCCATCTAGTGAATATGTCTCAATAAAAAATTTTAAAATTTATGTTGAGCATATGTTTTTTTATTATCCTGAAAAAAAACAATATAATATTAGCAATCACAAAAAAAATTACGCTATAAAAAAATACCAATCAGTAGACTAAATACAATAATCAAATAGAACTTAATGGTGTTTAAAAATCACGCATTAAAATTTATAAATTAGATTTATACTTATAATTTTTCAAATCACTCATTAAAGATAAATCACTAGTATAGAAAGGGCATGATACATTACCGCAAAACCATAGCCAAACGGAATACCTTTATTCTTATTATAAGCTTTTATTGGCTTGGGTGGACTTTGACGAGGACGTTCTATTACGACTAATCAACGCATAAGAATGGCTGGGAGATCCCAGAGTCAACTTCTTGAAAACAACCACATGGGTTGTTATTTGCGCTACAAACACCTTCAGTTTTCACTCCTGCACTTAATTCAACTGGAGTAACACAGATTCCTTGACATTCTTTACTACTACTACATTTTTTACCTGCATCTTGATAAGTTCGAATACAAGTTGGTATACCAGCCATGCAAGCTTTTTTTATAGTTCCCCCGCTATTCAAACAGGCTAATTTATCGGCTTCACTCATTTCTAAGTTTTCTATAATTATTGGTTTATCATCCTTTATCTCTTCAGAGATAGAACAACCAGCAACGATAATTAATCCAATAAAAATACCTACCCAAACAACTTGTTTAAATTTCATAGTAATAGCTACTCTGTAAAATGAGTTTAATCAATAATGATTATATTTTTGACTATTTATTAGGTATATACAAGCATTAAATATTTCGTTTATTCTTTTAATTTTATACTTCATTTATCTAAACTTATCGCTCGGTCACAACCGCTACCATAAATATAATTGAAGTCAACCATTTTTAAACCCACTTGCAAATTATCACCTTGTTGATCAAACTCAACCAAGCCACTTTGAGGTTGAAACAAAATCTCTTTATTGCTTTTAATCAAGTTATTTAAATGATTAAATGAGTAACTATCTATTTTTTTACCATTAAGCTGTGTCACACTTCTAATCGCTTTAGAAAAACTTACATGATTATGCTCAGCATAAATTAAAGCAGCCGCTGCTAAATAGGTTAGATCATAGATAAACAAAGAGGTATAACTTGCATTTTTTATTTCTAAAGTTCTATTAATACCTTTAATCGTACTTATTTTCTTATCTGGAATATTAGGAATAACAGAGTAAACACAAATATTTCTCTCGTTATTTTTACTCGGCAAATTAAGTTTTTTTCTAGAGTGCTCAGGTAATAACACAATCGGTAGCGGGCCGTCCCACAAAGCTTTAATTTGCTTGATAATTGACTCAACTTGATTAGGTAATGCTGGGATAAATATCGCATCGGCATTTAACTTATTGGCTTTTTTTATCTCCCAGATTAAATTGAAGTTTTCATAATTAATTGCACGACTTAATGGTGTCTTTGATACAATATTTAAATTATACATTTTTGATAATCTAATTAACTCCAACATTAATTCCTTACCAAATAAATCGCGGTGGTAAAAAATAGCCACTTTTTTAATTTGATTATGTTGGGTAAAGCGAATTATTTCTTGAATAATCTGATTATTTGTAGCATTGATTCTAAATATTAAATCCTTATCTTTTATAGCACTGATTTGATTCACATTCGCAGCAGGCAAAAGCATAGGAATATTATTAGGAACCGTTACATATTTAGCTATATCGATCGCATAAGTTGAACTTAATGGACCAATTAACGTTTTAATTGAATAATCATCAAGCATTTTATTAACGATATTAACACCAGTACTGATTTGAGAGCTGTCATCGCCTCGAATAATCACGAGTCGTTTACCATTAATTCCTCCTTGACTATTAATCTCTCTAGCCGCAAATTCAGCAGCAGCAATATACTCAACAGAAGCATGCTTAAAGACAGAAAATGGTACTAACAGTCCGATATTAACACTTTTGCTATCGGGCAAATTTGTTTTTTCTAGTAGTATTCCCTGTGAGTGAGTAGTGTTTGTTTTTATTGCCATTAACTCCATTAGAGAAGCCTCTAAGAGCGCATCACTTGCACTACTTCCCATCGTGAACAAAGCTAATATAAAACAAGTCTTTAATAACATTAAAAAACCTTAGAAAGTCAATAGGCCACCACAAAAACAAAATTGTGTTTAGTCCTTATATTATAGACGATGCAATCAATAATAATTGTCAATTAAAACACGGCAAAAAACTTATGCCTCATTCACTTATACTGAGGCATGAAAATAAAGAATAGTGCAAATCAAGGGGGGGATTAATTGGGCTTATCAGTAAGATCTAGCCCATTATTTTCATCGATTTCTTTCGTATCAGTCTCCATTTTTCCTTCTGCTCTCTCATGAGTTATCACACCTGAATCATCTTTATTCAACGCAGCTTGAGCATTTAATGAACGAGTCTCTTGGTTAACCTGATAAATAGCCCCTGCTGAGTTTAAATCTTTTTCGTTAACCCCAGCAATTGTCTCTCGGTTGCCTAAAAACTCACGCATTTCACTGGTAATTTTATCAAGGTCATCATCAGATTTATGCATCTCTAAAATGCGCCGATAATACTCAAGATTATTGTTGCCACTTTCTGCAAAACAACTTGAGACAATTCGAGAAGTCACAATCCAAGGAGTCATACTTGAACGAACAACGACATTTTCAGAACGCGTACTATCATGAATACTCGTTCCAGTGCTTACTTTTGATTCACTATATGTCCCCTTGCATTGGAACAAAACAATAAGAGATTCAAAATGCATTTCTGCCCAAAAGATATGTGCCGTATTACTGATTATTCGACCAAAAACCCAAATCAATGCAGGGTAAATTAATGCATCAACTGCAGGAATTGGAGCTGTTGTCACCTGGGTAACCGGTTCAATTGCCTGATAAAACAAAATAGCGGCAATAACAAGCAATGTTTCTCCAACTAATGTCCCCGCAATTCTCAATGTTTTAAACAAAGGTTTCACCGGAATCTCGCGATAAACAGGCTGAGTTTCTTGAATCATTTCCCCTGAGAATTTTCCTTTATCATTACTCCCCTGCTCCACCAGATTAGCGTCAAAGTCTCGATAAACCCGGTTAGGTATTTCTTTATATCGACGATTGGCCATCACGATATTTTCGAAATTGATAAATATTTCCTGCGGATGAATGCTTTCCTGCCAATTGTGTCGAAACTCAGAAACCTCGGTTTTAGGATCGGCTTGACTTGCTCTAAAAAATGTTAGAGTTAAACCATAAACAGCAGCAATGACTCCTAAAATAGTCATGGTTAATATATAGCTACCAGCCGATAACGGTAATTCTGGCAGTATAAAAACATTATGGTGAATATAACTTAAAGCAACCGGGGCTAAAATAGAAAAAACAACCATTAAAATAACGCCACCAGAACTGGCTGTGCCAACCGTTATTTGTATGATTCTCTTAAGTGGGGAACGACGACCAGACCATAAAACAAACAGAAAAATAGCTAAAACAACACTTAACCAATCGAGTACTGGCGTATTGTTAATATCCGTTAAACCTGTTGAACCAGAAAACCATGCTAAACCGTAGCATAAAAAGGCTAATAAAGTATAAAGTAAACCACTACTCATTTGCTGTGCAGCTGTTCGTATAGGATAAGGAGTAAATAATAAACGAGGCATTAATGTGTGAATTAATCTGGCTAACCAGCCTTGTGGCTCAACAAAAGTCAAGTTCTTACGCCCCATTAACATTTGTTCTAAATCTTTGTCACCATAGGCTAAATAAGTTTCACGAACATGTGCTTCACTTTTATTAATATTTCTTGCCAAACTAGCTGGTACACCACGCCCAACAAAAAAGCGCATCACTTTAAAAAGACCACGCCCGGTTGCAACAACCCCATTACCCAATAATAAAATACCAATGGCCAAGGAAAGCCAGCCCGCTTCTTTCGCACCTTGCGCAACAAGATCTTTGACTGCTAATAAAGCCACTATCCCCAATATAGTTACAATTACTCCTCGAACGGTTAATACAAACCCTTCAAATTTAAAAGGATTCTTAATACCTAAAGTATCCGAGCCATACTCAAACGCCATTATATTTCCTCATGCTCACAAACGCTATCTCATCAAAACGAGCCTATTAGGCTAACATTCCGCTTAATTTGCTAGCTATCTTATACAAACCTATAACAAATATAAATCAACAGCTATATTCACTCTACTTAAAAACCAAATTTTAGTGTTCTGTTAGTATTTCAGCCATTGTCTTACTATCAATATTACCACCACTGATTATAACCCCAATATTTCCTTTAGGCTTTATTGCACCACTCATTAGAGCAGCTAAACCTAATGCACCAGATGGCTCAACAACCATTTTCATACGAGCAAAGAAAAAACGAACCGCCTCTTTAATAGCCGCTTCAGTTACTGTTACCATTTGATCAACATTTTGCAAAATAATTGGAAATGTAAGCCCACCTAAAGAAGCAGTTCGAGTTCCATCAGCAATAGTTGGCGGGTTGGGTTTAACATGAAGCTTGCCTGTCTGAAACGATAAAGTGGCATCGTTAGCCAACTCAGGCTCTACACCAACCACCTGACACTCAGGATTCATATGCTTTGCAGCTATCGCTGTCCCCGATAATAAACCACCGCCTCCACAAGGCGCTATAATAGTGCTAAGTTGGGGGTGAGATTGAAAAAACTCATAAGCAACAGTCCCTTGACCTGCAATGACATTGGGGTGATCAAAGGGAGGGATTAAAGTTAAATCATTTTGCTGCAAAATCTCTTCTGCAACAGACTCTCGAGTCTGCGTTTGTGGATTATAAGTGATGACTTGTGCACCATATCCACGTGTGGCAGCCAATTTGATAGAGGGTGCATCACTTGGCATTACTATCGTTGTTTTAACACCCAGCATATGCCCCACACAAGCAATTGCTTGAGCATGGTTGCCAGATGAATAAGCAATAACCCCTTTTTCTTTTTCTTGAGAGGAAAGCTGAGAAATACTATTAAATGCTCCTCTAAATTTAAATGCTCCAACCTTCTGAAAGTTTTCACACTTAAAAAATAGGTTAGCATTCAATTGATTGTCGAGTGTACTAGAAGTAAAAACAGGCGTTTGGTTTGCGTGCCCAATAAGACTTTGACTTGCCGCTTTAATTTGTTCGAACATAAATTTCTCTCAAAAAAAATTGGCGATATTCATACAGCGCTGTGAATGCTATATGAATAACTAACGTCGGCTATTCTAATTCAGTCAATAACTCTGTGTCCAATAAAAAACGATTCACTTAATGAGTCGACTCTAATTTTGACTGAAAACTCAAATTCAAACCATTGGGGGCTTGCAAATAGTAAATTTTCTCTCCATGAGCTTCAACAGGACCATAGGGCTGTAATCCATTATTTTTAGCTTCTTCTGCCATTTTCTCTGCATCATCAACCACTAGCTGAAGCATAATTCCTGCGGGCATGTCATCGGTTTGTTGCCATATTTCTAACCAAGAATGTTCACTTGAAGTGCCAAATACACCGCCACTAAACTCTTCCTCATTCTTAAAGCGATTTTCTAGCCCCAACCCTTTCTCAAAAAAATCTTTTAACTCATCGGCTTGCTCAGTTACAGAGCAAAAACGAATACCTAACAACACCATAACTTTCTCCTTAACCTTAAAATGCAAATTAGCTTATTGATGCTTGTTTTTTGGACTGAAATACACCCGATACCACCGAAACAATAAAGCCAATAATAAATACAGTGATAAACATTAAGAAAAAGTTAACCCAAAGGTTCATAAACATCTGCTTATCAGCTTCAAGTTGCGCGATTTGTTGCTGAATTTCAACCTCTGAAGCGCCGCTACTTTTTATATTATCAATATAGTATTGATAATATAAGTCCATGAATTCAGGGGAAATCCAAGTCACATAGATCACATTATAAATTCCAAACATTATGCCAGCTATTGCGCTAATACCACAGCCAATCAATAAGACCTTACCAAACCCTAATACTTCATCAGGATACGAAACTTGATACTCTCTAACAGCTAGAAATATCATCAATAATGACAAAACCATGGTTGAATAACCAATAATTTCGCCCATTTTGAATGTCTCAGGCCCATATCCCATTACGAGCCCCGCAATCACAGGAATCATGACAATAACGCTACCAGATATTAGCCCATATTTTAGAATATTCTTTTGCATATTAATTTCCCTCAAATCGTATGTGTTGTTAATTTAATATTAAATTAACAATTTAAGTATCGTTTTTTCTATCACCCAAATGGGTGATAACAAATTTACTTTATTATTTTCAACAACTTAGCTTCTGCAACAGCTTGTGTACGATTACTCACAGCTAATTTATCATAAACACTACTCAAATGAGTTTTGACTGTATTTGGTGAAATATCCAGACTCTTTGCGATTTCTTTATTGGTATACCCTTCAGACAAAAGTACTAATATCTCTTGTTCTCTTTGTGTAAAATCAGCAAGGCGTTTTTCATCAATATCCACCTGTGATGATGCCTCTGCTCTATTAAATAAATGCTGAGAAACAATAAAGCCAATAACTAAAAATGCAGACCCGACAAGGAACAAATAAATTTCTAATGTAATTTTATAACTGAAAAACTGGTACTCAAGAAACTTAAACCCACTGAGCGCAACAAATAAAATCACACCATATTTAAATAACAATTTAGTCATTGGAGGTTTTGAATAATGGTTAAACATGCAGGCGTCAAAGGCTGGGGTAATGATTTTAATGAAAACCATTGAATTTGCTCACAAAACTCTGGCTCTCTGTTTTCTATTTCCCCTCGCCACTCAGTCACTTTAAAAACAGCATGCCGTATTTTTTGCTCATTATCATACAAGGTTATTAAACGCTCACAATCTAACAACTGGATGCCTATTTCTTCAAATAATTCTCTTCTTAGTGCATCTACAGTATTTTCACCAAACTCAACATGTCCCACAGGGAATGCCCAATAATCAGCATAATGTAAGGTATTTTTGCGTAAACACAACAAAAGTTGATTATCAACCTGCAAAACACCAGATACGATATTCAAATACATATAAGATCTTTATTGATGTTTATTTTGTATTAGTCATTAGACTAAACCTGCATATACCAGTAATAAGCAACAAATCCGAACCAAGATACAATTAATAATCCCCAAGGAAGCCAATTACTTTTAGGCTCAACTAAGCCAGTATCTTGCTGCTCCTGTAGCTCAGTCGTACTAGTATGTTTTACCTTACGTAACTTCTTATCTAATTCGCGAGCTTTCGACTTTTGTTGTTTTTTGTATTGCTCAATACCTTTTTGAATACCTTGAGCAATCAGCTTAGTTTGCTCTTTGGTTTGTCCTGGTCTTTGAGTCGCTTTGGCTACTTTTTGTGCTTGTTCAATAGTTTCTGGAGATGTTTTATTTTTCTTATGTTTCATTTTAAATTCTAATTTAACCAGTTAGGGGCAATTTAAAGTTTATTCAACAGGCATTAGATCAAATTTTACAGGACCATAGTCTGCACTCATCAAACGATTGAAATTAAGTTGTACATTTTTACCAACAACCTTTCCATCATGATACAACATGACAGGCTCAAAAGGACCCCTACCTAATGCTTTTTCTCCGACATGATCAGGTGAAATGGTATAACGCCCTGCCATTTTTTCCGTTGGCCATTGATAATCATCATAAGCGACAAATGCGAGTTCAGAACAAACGATTTTAGTATCCGTTTCTACATCAAAATTAAAATCATACTCCTTACCAATTTGCTTAAACGCACGAATAACATAGCGTTTTAAAGCGCTTTTTTTGACGTTTTTATCTCTCAATACAGCCATATCATCAATATCAAGAAAATGCTTTAAAGTATTAATTTGCACGCCTGGACGCAAAGCTTCAACAACTCTTTTTCCTTCTATAATCTGAGTTTGAAAAGACGGGCCTTGATAATTAAAGCGATGACGAGCATTGGCATAAATTTGTGGCAATAACTTCCATACCCCCAGTGCTTCTAACTGCTCTTTAGAACCAACCCAAATTGCCACGTGCCCCCAATGTCCAGGAATAAAACGATCAGTTAATCTAAAAGGTGTTTTTTCAAGCAATATATCTCCAGGCAACAATTCAGTTTCAATTTTTTCAATATGACTACTTGGCAAATTCTTTAAGTAACCATCACGAGAAGAAATCAATCCAACCGTATTACCAAAAGCCATACTTACACTATTTAGTGACTCAGCACCAATATCAAATAAAATATCCCTTACTTTACTACGAAAACGCTTGGTTCTAAAAGCCAGGTGCTCCCATAGAGTTATTTCTTTTATTTTTTTATTGCTATAACTACCATTAATTAGCAAATTAAAGTAAGTGTTATCTTTATCCTTAGATAGTTTACTTTCAGTATGAGCCAACTCCCATCGACTCACTTTATCATTAAATTCTACGGCTTTGAGAGTGTTTCTATAGTTATTTAAATCCCTAAAATTGCCAGAAATCCTCTCTATAATTTTTTTATCATCAATATTATTTTCATTAATGCTACGCCTAAAATGACCATTTTTATGATAAGGCATTATGGCAATGATAAAATTATCATATAGTGTTAAGGCCGCAGCTAAACCTAATTTAATGACTTTAATATATTCTCGTCCCAACGGATCATTGGGATTAATAAATAACTTGTTTTTATCATTAAAAATTGTTCGATTAACAACCAGTTCTGTTGGCTGTTTAGAGGTAAAAATTAACTCAACACCTTCAAATAGATCACGATAACGATAAGCAATTTGCTTTAATAAAACTTCACGATTTCTTGAATATTCACTGACAGCAGCTTGAATACGAGCAATATCATGGGCATCAAAATACTGAGCGTCTCCTTCCAGCATTTCCTGTTTAAGAAACTCGATTGAGCGCTTTCGTAATTGGAGAGAAATATCTATTTCCCGATGAAAATCTTGAAAATTGGTTTCGTAATCCAGATAGAAACTCTGATGTTTCTGTGTTAGCTGTTGTTGTTTAACAGATAATCCAGCACAACCAGATAACAATAACCCGCCCAAAAGCATTAATATCTTAAATCTGATTTGTCTCATCTAAATAGCCCTAAACCAAACATCACATTGATAACACAATGCACCAAAATAGTTTTTTAGCAAAAAATACAGGACAATAGCAAGTATAAAGTCAGTCAATTATCTCATTTTTACTTTAACAACCCACAGTTGCATTTATAACAATCATTATAGCCAGCCCCCTCTCTATCGCCATATATAGGTCAGACAACGAAAAGAGCGGCAAAAATAACGGCTTTTATTGTGACAATTGATAGTGATTTAGCTATAAAAACTCAAAGCCATCAAAGATACTTGATTCTTTCAAACAATCATCATTCAAGAATAATTTGAGAAGACAAAAAGCCCGTTTAATTGTTACAATTGCCACCTTTTGCGCGATTCGAAACGAATAATCTATTATTCGAACGAGAAATGCTATTTAGCTTGTATTAATTTTAATCAGGCATAGCACTTTCGCGTTTAAATTTTGACCTAACAGTGCTTAAGCTAATATTGTGACTAAAAGATACCTTTTTTACATTTCGCAAAATTATTCTTTTGAAATTCTTCGCCCTATTCAGCAGCTCATCAAAGCTCGGGGAGATGAATGCGCCTGGTTTGTGGAAGGTAATCAAATCAATACCAACTACTTTCAAGCTGACGAAATACAACTGAATAGTGTTGAAGAAGCAATTAATTATTCAGCTCAAGCAGTCTTTGTTCCCGGTAATATTGTCCCCAATTTTATTCCAGGCCTTAAGGTTCAAGTTTTTCACGGTTTAGAATGGAAAAAGAAAGGTCATTTTTCTATTCGTGGTTTTTTTGATCTTTATTGCACTCATGGCAAAATAACAACCGATAAATTCAACCAATTGGCTCAACAACATGGTCACTTTACTGTAAAGGAAACTGGCTGGCCAAAACTTGATCCGCTATTTAAAATGCCGCCTTATGATTTAAAAACAGATAAACCTGTTATTTTGTTTGCGCCGACATTTTCACCCAACTTAACTTGTGCTCTGGCTTGCTACGACGAAATAAAAAAATTAGTTAACACTCAAGAACATTATTGGATAGTCAAGTTTCATCCCAAAATGAACCCCGATTGGATTGGTTTATATCAAAAAATAAAATCAGACAATTTTCAAATCATAGAAACAGACTCATGCTTACCATTACTACAACGCGCTGATATATTAATATCTGATACTTCTTCAATTATTGGTGAGTTTTTACTGTTGAATAAGCCCGCTATCACCTATAAAAATGCAGCCCCTGGCGAATATTTGATTGACATACAACAACCAGAACACCTTGAAAAAGCCATTGAAACAGCATTAACGAATAGTGATGAGCTGATTGAAAAAATTGCTAAAGCAAACCATTCACTCCACCCTTATCAAGATGGTAATTCGGCCTTAAGGGTTCTTCAGGCAGTTGACGAGCTGATTAAACACCCCGTTAAAACACGAAAAAAGAAACCGGTTAACTTGATTCGCAAATTAAAACTGCGAAAAAGATTGAGCTATTGGAAGTGGTAACAGAGTGAATATTCTAATTCTGCCCGATGTTGGGCGTTCCTATAATGCAGTAAGACCCGAAGCGGAAATCTATATCGGATTAGCAAACGCAGGTCACCAGATTACCATTATGACCGACCTATCAGGCGAATATGTTTCGCGATACCAATCAGCCAATATAGAACTGATTGAATTAATTCCTGATAAAAAAGTAGCCTGGCATTCAATCAAAAAAATTCGCACTGTCATTCACAGTAAAAAAATCGATGTCGTTTACGCATCAAAATCTCGAACTATCCCCAATGCAGCATTTGCTTGTATTGGAACTCGTGCCAAAATGGTTGCTTACAGAGGAACCACTGGCGGTCTATACAAAACAGATTTAAGTAATTACTTATCAATCCTTCATCCGAGAATAAACGGTGTTATCTGTGTGTCAAATGCCGTCAAAAACCACGTTAAAAGTAAAGTTCGTCATGAAATAAAAAAACAAGTAACCACCATTTATAAAGGACATGATTTAAGCTGGTATATGACGCCACCGGTACAATTAGACTCATTAGGTATCAATAAGCCAAGTTTCAATGTGCTGTGTATTGGAAGCCCACGAGCACATAAGGGAATGCAATATGTGCTTGATGCCGCAAAAAACCTGAACGATATTGAAGATCTGAATATCATTTTAGTGGGTAACCACTTTGACTGTGAGCCTTATATTTCTCAAATAAAGCAAACAGGCATGGCAGATAGAATCATTCAGCCAGGCTTTCGCAACGATGTTCCTCAAATAGCTGCAGCCTGTGATGTTATGGTGCTTCCTTCTATTCGAGAAGGTTTACCTCGCTCAATTTTAGAATCTCTCGCAAGTGGTACTCCAGTGATTACATCGGCTAATGAAGGCGCAATGGAAATTATAGAAGAAGGTGTTAATGGGCATATTGTTCCATTACGTGATGGTAAAGCTATTGCAGAAAAGGTTCGTTTTCTTTACGAGCATAGAAATCATCTAAAAAAGCTATCAAATAATGCTCAACATACCATTCAATCAAAAATGTCTCATCAAGAAACAGTTAAAAACTATATTGAATATTTTAATCAGTTAATCAACCAACATTAATATCATCAATCACTTTATCAAAAGCTTTCACGACTTCTTCCACTTCAATCAGTCCCATAACCACATCACCTTTCACTCTCTTGCCCCAGCGATGTTGTGTTGATGGTTGACCAGTCTGCTCAATAAGTAATTGCTCATAAACTGAAACAACATAATCTTGGTAGGCATATGGCCCTGTTCTTTTGGGATTGCTATGGGCATATAAACCTATAACAGGAGTACCAACAGTCACCGCCATATGAGCAGGCCCTGTATCTGGGGCCAAAACTAAAACAGCGTGTTTTATCACAACCAACAACTGCTTCAATGATGTTCCACCAATTAAATTAATCGGCTGAAAGTCACAATATGATTCAATCGCTTTTGCTAGCGCTTTTTCCATTTCGGTAGGTGCACCACAAATTAGCACATCTAGCCCTTTTTTATAGGCCATATTAGCTATTTCGGCATATCGCTCAGGTAGCCAATTTCTCTCAGCTTTACTAGCTGCTGGAGCTATTACTATATATTTTGTACCGGAATGGGGCTGTTTTTGCCACCAAAGCTCATCCTCATCTTTAATTGGCATAGACCATTTCAATATTGTGTTTTGCTCAACACCAATTGCTTTGGCAAATCCCATAAAACCATCGGCAACATGTGGTTCATTTTGTGCCGCAATTTGTCGGTTAGTAAATAACCACTGACCTTCCTTAGCCCTGAACCGATCAAACCCCCATCTTTCTCTAGCCTTAATAAACAAAGTTACTAAACTTGCTCGTAAGGCCACCTGCATGTGTAGCAAAATATCAAATTTCCGATTATTGAGTTTTTTCTTCAGCTCCCAATATCCTTTTAGCCCTGCTTTTTTGTCAAAAACAATAAACTCGACTCCGGCTAACCCTGCCACCAGCTGTAATTCAACTTTACCTATGATCCAGGTTATTGATGTATCTGGCCACCGATGTTGGATTGCTTGTACTGTGGCGACAGCATGACAAACATCTCCAATAGCAGATAATCGTAAAATACAAATTGAACGGGGGGAATTTATATTGGTCAGCATGATTCGCTTGATAAAAATTTAATCTTCTTTTTTATTAACTGGTGCTATTCTAATGTAAAATACTGGTGGTCTCTATGTTTATTGGAATAGCAACTTGTCAATCGAGCAAATAAAAACCCAACAATCAACTTTACTACTCCCTAAAATCAACCATCATCTGAGCCGTTTACTTAAAGATGATTGGTTTAATATTGACTTTTGGCGTCAAAAAAAAGCAATTACAGGCCATTCAAGTGGACGAAATACAACTTGGTTCATAGGGCATAAAAACAATGAATGGGTATTGAGACATTATTATAGAGGCGGCTTAATTTCACGTTATATTAAAGATCAGTATATTTTTCAGGGCATGGAAAAAACACGCTGCTACAAAGAACTTGCTTTATTAGAACAAATGTATCAACAAGGCTTACCCGTACCCAAACCAGTTGCCGCAAGAGTACAACAATCCAAGATTGCTTATCGAGCAGATATTTTGATTGAAAAAATTCCCCACACCAAAGATCTTAGCCAATATCTGGCCCACTCTCCTATGACAGAAGCCGAATGGCATTCATTAGGGGCTATGATTGCTAAATTTCACCAAGCAGGAATCTATCATGCCGATCTTAATGCACATAATATATTAATTGATAAAGATACTCTATTTTGGCTGATCGATTTTGATCGTTGTGAAAATAGAGAACCTGATTTGGAATGGCAAAAAGCAAATCTCAAGCGCCTTAAGCGCTCTTTTACAAAAGAAACCAAACTAGGTCATATCAATCATTTTAAAGAGCAGCAATGGCACTGGCTCATATACGGCTACCAACACTTTAGCCACACAGTATAGCCTGTTAGTAACTGATATTAGTCGTATTCAACCAACTCCCTTTGCTGTAACTGTGCTCAGTTTCAGCCGACAGGCCATTATCGAATTAAAGAAAAGGTGGGCAATCTTTGCTATGGTTATTAGTGCCAGTATTAACCAAAATAATAACTAGCTTACTATCCATTAATTAGCTCAAAGCGATCAGTGATGCCAAAAAGGAATATTTCAACCAATTTTCAGACGCTACGCAATCGAATGCTCAATGATTTACTACTAGTTGTTGGAATTTCCGCCTTACCATCTTTAGCAATATCTCTTTCCAGAATAACAATTATGGGTTTTAAACCTTTTATGGCAGTACAAATTGTGCTGGTTTTAACTATCTGGCTAACCTGGTTTTTTTCAACCAAACTTCCCTATCTCTTTCGCACAAGTATTTTATTAATCATTTTGGGCATCGCAACATTTGCCGCATTAAGTCAAATAGGTCCCGCGGCAGACAGTAAAATATTTATGGTATTTTTTGCTTTCAGCTGTATTCTTTTTTTTCAATCTCGTACAGCTTGGTTATTAGTTCTAGCTATCATTAGCTTAATGGCTCTATTTGGTTTTGCCGCAGTTCAACATTGGATTACTTTCGAACTCGATTATCAAACCTACTCTCACCATCCTCTCGCCTGGTTAATTACAACATGGAACATGGGGATATTTAGCTCAGTTTTTGCTTATATGGGATGGCGAATGATTATAGGACTCCGCGAGCAAAGTGAAAGTGCACAAGAGTTGGCAAATCGCTTACAAAAGATATCCGAACATATCCCCGGTGTTATCTATCAATTTAAACTTGACACCAACGGAGTTTACTCTTTTCCCTATGCCAGTGAAGGCATTCGAGACATATACCAGGTTAGTCCTGAGCAAGTAAAACTCGATGCCACTCCAGCTTTTTCAGTAATACATCCCGATGATAAAGAAAGATTAATAGCCTCAATTAAAGATTCAGCAAAAAAAATGACGGAGTGGCGACAAGAATATCGTACTTTATCTTCTGATGGTAAAGTCCGTTGGCTATCGGGGGAGTCGAAACCTCAATTAGATGCGAGTGGAAACATATTATGGCATGGCTTTATTTGTGATATTACCGAGCGCAAAAAAGTTGAACGACTAAAAGATGAGTTTGTAGCAACAGTTAGTCACGAGTTAAGAACTCCTTTAACCTCTATTAGAGGTTCTATTAGGTTAATTAACAGTGGCATACTGCAAGGAAAAGAAGAAGAAATCAAACACATGTTAAATATTGCAGAAAAAAATTCTGTACGCTTATTGTTACTCATTGAAGATTTATTGAACATAGAAAAACTACAAAGCGATAACCTTTCTTTAGAAATAAAAAGTACTGATTTACCGTCTTTCATACAAGAATGTATTGAAGAAAATCATTCTTACGCTGAACAATGCTCAGTTACATTAAACCTTATTCAATGCGATACAATTAAAGTCAACTTTGATCCTCAACGAATGAAACAAGTACTGGCAAATTTAATTTCAAATGCCTGTAAGTTTTCGCCACCAGGCCAAGCCGTTAATATTGAATGTAAACAGCATGATGAATGGCTCTCTATTGTTATAACCGATTTTGGGAACGGTATTCCCCATAACTTTCGAGATAAAATTTTTGATAGTTTTATTCAAGCTGATGCTTCAGATACACGCACATTTGGTGGAACTGGTTTGGGGTTAGCCATTGTCAAAAAGATAATCGAACTACACCAAGGAAATGTTAGCTTTAAAACTAAAATAGGAAAAGGTACGAGTTTTATTGTTAAGTTACCGCTAAAAAACTCTAATGCTTTAAGTTAATTGGATATTTAAATAACTCTCTTTTATAGTATAAACCTTAAAAACTTGTGAGCAATATAAACCTACTCACAAGTTTTAAATACGAAATTAAAACTTATAAATTATAAGTTGCTTTTAAGTAATAAAAACCACCATTAAATCCATAAGGACCAGTTTCATAATATTTTCCACCCCAGTTATTATTAGGAATTCCACCTGACTGAGTGGTGAAATCTAACAGCTCCGCTTCTTGATCAAATAGGTTTTGTGCACCAAGCGATAGCGTAAAAGAATTATTGATAATATAACTGACTTCAGCATCGAATGTGGTTGCTGCATCGGCATCTTTTGCAGTTGCATCGTAATCGACATGCACCGCATAATATTTACCAAAATAATTCGCTCGAACAAATAAACTTAAATTATCCCAGCTCTGAGAAAAAGTAAACGTAGCTCGATGTTTAGGTAAAGCGTCTTCTAAACGTTTTACTTTAAAATCACCGGTAATTGCAGAATGTCTATCAACACTTGTTTCTGTCCAGTTATAAGCCATATTAAACTGGGAGTTACCATCAAATAACTCTGCACTGTAATTAGCAACAAGATCTAAACCTTCAGTTGTGGTATCAAAGTCATTTGAAAAGAAGCTAACCGTGCCGACTGATCGAGGATTAGCAACACCGATTGCCTCCAAAGCCAAGTAATCAGCTTCGACCAGCTTTTTACGATCAGACTGAGTAATACGATCAGTAACTTCAATATGATAGTAATCTGCGGTTAAAAACAAGTCGCCATTTTCATAAACCCAACCTAACGCATAACTTTCTGACTCTTCAGGATCTAACTCTTTACCACCAAACAACTTCGAAAACTCACTGGTTGGTGGTAGTAAAGCAGAATCAGTTAACTCACCATCTTCAAGTGCCGTAGATACATTACTCACATTTGCTTGACCAACTGTTGGCGCTCTAAAGCCAGTACTCGTAGAACCACGCATAGAGAAGTTATCAGTGAATGAATACTGCATGCTTAACTTATAATTAAGCGTATCACCAAAAGTTGTAAAATCTTCATATCGGAGTGCACCACCTAATAAGAGACTTTCTGTTAAGTAGGTTTCAACATCAACATAAACAGCAATATTTCGACGGGTAAAAACGCCCGCTTGTGAAGGTTGAAAGCCAGGAAAACCGTGTGACCCTAAATTAAAACCTTGATCAATTAATGGCCCTGCTAAAAAAGAATATTGATCGCCATTAACTATTTCAAATGACTCTTCACGCCATTCAAAACCACCAGCTACATTCATGTTATCATTCAAACCAATATCAACACTTTTAACTAAATCAACATTGAATGTTTTTTCCAGTTCAATATATTTTCCCAGATAAAAATCAGTTGGAGACTCCATTCCCATTGATGAGTTAATTGTATTCACAATATTAAAGCTGGTTTCATTTCGACCCACAGTTCCACTGATATCAAAGAAGACGTCTTTCAAAAAACCACTATTAATGTCGCCTTTAACTCCTACAGCCAAGGATGAATCGGTCACATTACCGCCAAAGTTAGGCGTATATCCTCCAGGATGAATTTCATTCACCGCAAAACAGTTTTGACCGAGTGCCGTAGTGTTATCTGCTATCAGTAAATAATTGGGGTTATTAAGCACATTATCACTGGTAATATTAATCGTAGGACACTCAATACCAGTGCCAACACCATCCAAATCGCCAACTAATAGAGTAGCGCCATCATCATTCGAATAAATACTGGCTCGGTTATGTGGGTTACGCCAATAAAACCCCCCTTTCACATCACGTTCAGAATAATTACCAAACATGTAAAACTCTTTACTGCTATCTAACTCAAGACCAACATTAGCAAACACTGTCAGGTCATCTTTTATTTCAGGTGAACCCCATATTTGAGCAGGATTTTGAATAAAACTATTTCCTGCATCGGCCATAGCTTGTGCTGCATCAATTTGTATGCTTCGGCTGGTTGCATCAGCATTTTTCAATTGAAAGCTCAAATTGGCAAAGCCTTGCTGGGTAAAAGGTAAACCGACATTGCCTGCTAATGTGGTTGCGGCACCATCACCTTCATAATATTCTCCTTGCTTGAATGAAAACGACCCACCTTCGGTATTATCTTTTAAGATAAAATTCATCACCCCTGCGATTGCATCTGATCCATATTGAGCTGCGGCACCATCGCGTAATACTTCAACCTGTTTTAAAGCAATGCTCGGAATAACAGAAATATCGGGCCCCTGCGCCCCATCATTAATTCCACCGCCTTGAAATGCTATAACAGAAGCTCTGTGACGCCTCTTACCATTGACCAGAATTAAAGTACTATCAGAAGAAAGTCCTCTTAGATTCACAGGGCGAACAAGTGTGGCAGCATCACTAATAGGATTTGCATGAACATTAAATGATGGCACTGTACCCACTAACATATCTAGCATATCAGTCGATCCGGTTTTATTGAGTTCTTCACTACTGATTACATCAACAGGTACTGGCGAATCAGAAACAGAACGTGGAGCAGCGCGAGAGCCAACAATTACCATCTTCTGGACTTCCTCATCATCACTTGTTTCCACTTCAGCCGCATAAGTTGCTTGTGTGTTTAACGCCATTGCTATCGCTAAATATAAACTTTTTCTTTTTATTTGGTGAGTCATACTTTGTTCCCTTACTTAATTGGTTAAAACATTAATATTTACTTCTACACAAATCTTCAATATTCCCCCAAGCTAGCTTTGTTTATAAGTTGCCGTGGTAACGGTTGTCGATAAAAACCAATCAACTAACCATTTGAAGATTAAAACTTAGCCGCTTTACTCATTTATTGTGTTTTTAAAACTTAAATAATGCGTAGCTAAGCGAGCAGTACGCCTTAATAACATTATCTATTTACGAGAGTTATTATTGATTTGAGATATCAGATTTCAATTACATTGTTTTTAACATTTTATCTACTCTAGCTATATTTTTAGGTCTACTTGGCTTTAATCGGCCTAAAAACTCGATTGCCTGACTTGAATTCAGGATAGGAGAATTTAATGGATGAGGTTCTTTTCTTTTATTTTTCAAGCGCTTAAAAAGATTATGTGTTTTCAGTCCACTCAATCACTTTATGGCTATCAAGGCAAACGAGTACATTAACAGCAAGGCTATTATTTTTCTCCCATATTTTTGCTGATTACAGTGTTTTTAAGTACTCTAACAACTCTAAACGCTGACTTTCATTTAACTCTAAGACGCCATAATTATGACCTTGGTTCGAATTGCCAATTAAACTGGTATCAAAAAGAAATGAGTTTTGTTTATTTGAAGTGTGCTCACTTATAAAACCAACCTTTTCAGGATCAAAATAACGACTACCCACATAAAAAGTTTTTGACCGTTTAGATTCTTCTAATAACAGTTCATAAAGGTTAGGAACCGATCCGTTATGTAGGTATGGTGCAGTAGCCCAAATGCCATTTAATGGTCTTGCTTTATAAACAGCCGGATTGTGTTCTTGATTATTTTCATCGGTTTTAGTTTGTTTAGACTGACGAATATTTTTTCTTAACTCAACAAACTGATGTAATAATTTAGTCAGCTTTAATTGATGCTTTGAGCCCGTTGTTTTGATGCCATCACTTAGTGTGTCTGCGGCCCCCCCTCCTTCAAATTCTTCCTTAGCAGCAACAACCGTTTGAATAGGATGCTCTAAAAGGGCACCAACAACCGAGTTTACTAATGGCTCTAATCCGGTTGTTTCAGCCGCGATAACAGGGCCAGCCAATACCAGTTCTTTTCGACCTTCAAACTTACCTGCCGGCCTTGTTGCTAGCATATTAGTTAACTCTTTAGGATCCGTTTTGACTTCGTCTAATGGAGTCAGAACCGCTTTGTAGGGCTTGCCTTCATCTTCACGTTTGATAACTTGATGACAATTAATACAATATTGTTCGTACCACTGTTTGCCTCTTGCTACTTTAACTTGATCAAACGGCGGAAGGTATGCATCTGGCCATTGAGGCGAGCGTAATTCAGCAACCCACTGTTCGAGTAAGCCTAGATTTTCAATTGCTAAAGATGATTTATAATGTTTTTTGGCTTTATCAGCAGGTATATGCAACTGCCCATAAACGCCTAACACCTCTCCGCCATTACGAATTAACGCCCCTATACTTAAAGGACCATTAGGAGCAAACCCAGGCCATTGCACGACATCGGACTGATGTGTTCCCCATAAAAAAGGATAACTCACAGGTGCATCAGACGCTCTTCCATTTTCTGGCATATCATTAAATTTCGACAATATTTGATTGAATATTGCGCCTATAGCATCAACGCGGCCATACCCATAATGAGGTTGCTCCGGGGTTGGGTGATTTACCTGATTACGAGCGGCTAAAATATTTGTTTGCTGCTTTAAAGCCTCCCACAGGTTATCTTTTTGCTTATTTGAACTCCCAGAGCCTAAAACGGCAGTAGCAAAACGAGTGAACTTATCATCTTGTTTATAAGTTTTACTCATCGCATCAACCAGCGTGTTATTGAAAGTTTCAAAATCTGCTAGCGTTGGTCCGCCATCAATCCGAATTTCAATATTTTCATAACGAATTTGTCCAGTATGACAAGCAGAGCAATTAAACCCCATCCATGCTGTTTTGGTCTTTTTATCAAAATCTTTAACAAACCCCACCGCTAAACCATCAGGATTCCATTTGCTTTTCTCACTTGGCAAGTAATTCAAACGTCGCATGTTAGCGTTATCTCTAAACAACGTTTGATTATCGGCTTGTTCTAAATTCAAATACCATTGATACGGCAGAATTCGTGAGCCCTGAGTTGTGAAATAAAAACTCTGCTGCGTATCATTTGTCCAACCTTGTTCTAGTTCAATAATATGACCTATCGCTCCTTCAACTCTTTGTCCAGATTGAATCGCGACACCTTGTTGTTGACTACTACACGATACCAAAAGCCCTATTAACCCAAACGCTAAAACCCAATTCCTATTTTTTACATTCATTATATTTTCCTTACTATTTCGCATGAGGATAAGTTTATATTCTAAAAAAAGTTCATCAGGAGTTATTGAGAAGATGAAGTCGCTAACAAGCCAACGTTAGGCTAGCGAACAAATGTCTCTAACCAATCATGTTATACTTTACAAAATAAAGGTAGAGTAGCCTGAAATAAATTAAAATATTAATTTGAGATTTTAGTATTAAGCTTCATCAAAAAACTGCGACTAGCTGGATGTTTTTTAGCTGAACAATTATAAAAATGAGCTCAACCAGAATACAACGCTTGACTTAAAGACAATAACCGATCAACACAACCACGGTTATCTTGCATTAACGCTATAGCTTGCTGTGATTTGCTTTGTAATTCAGACTTATTTTTAAGTAGTAGCTCTAATTGGCCAGTCAATGCCTGCTGGTTTTTAACTACTGCCATTAAATTTTTATCAATAAGTATCTGACCAATATCGCTAAAATTATAATAATGGGGCCCCATGATCACAGGTAAACCACAGGCCAATGGCTCTAAGGGATTATGGCCACCACGCTCTATCAAACTCCCTCCAACATAGGCAATATCAGCAGCACCACAAAATAGTAACATTTCACCGAGTGTATCTCCGACTATAATTTGAGTTTCTGTTGACGGTTCAACTTGCTCACTGCGACAAACGAACGACATTTTATACGCATCGCATTTATCTTTAAATTCAGCAAACTTTTCTGGATGCCTTGGCACTCCAATGAGTAGCAGATCCGGGAACAACGGTAATAACTGTTGATGCGTCTGCAATACCCAATCAAATTCAGCAGGATGAATACTTGCGGCAATCCACACTGGTCGATTAGCCCGCCACCGACGAGAAAGTTCAGCTTGCCTCTGCTGGATTTCTGCTGAAATTTGAACATCAAATTTAATGCTGCCAACCAACTCTATTTTATTGGAAGGAGTTCCTAACTGAATAAAGTTCTCTGCATCAGAAGAGTATTGAGCGGCAACTTTCGAAATATTTTCAAAAAGCTGTTGAGCAAAACGAGGATACTTTTGATATTTCAGCAGGGACTTATCAGAAAGCCTGGCATTGGCTAACAGCACAGGAATTTTCTCTCTACCGCAGTGATAAAGTAAATTAGGCCACAACTCAGTTTCCATTAATATCACAAGACTTGGTGATATTGCCTGAATAAATCGTCCACTGCTCATAAACCAATCAACTGGCAAGTAACGATGTGCTACAGAATCAGCAAATAACGACTCCACCACTTTTTTACCTGTAGGAGTCGTGGTGGTGACTAAAATTGAGTTATTGGGGTAGGTCTTAATTAATTGCTCAATCAACGGGGCGGCAGCTCTTACTTCTCCAACGGAAGCACAATGAACCATGACAGCATAACGTATTGCCGTGTTATCACCTAATCCCAACCTTTGGGCCATACCATCACGATATTCGGGCGCTTTAATCGCCCGAAAAAGTAAATATAACCAAATAACTGGTGAGATTACATACAGTAATAGTGAATAAACAAAACGATTCACAAGTTAGTAAAACAGATAAGGCTGAGTATCATGACTTAGTGTCTGAACTGCTAGCGGATGAACTAGAGCTTGTACTTGCATCAGAGGACGGACTCTTTTTATTTTTAAAATCTGTTTCATACCATCCTGTGCCTGTTAGCCTAAAACCTGCAGCTGAAACTAGCTTAGCCAGCTCAGGTGCATCGCACTCAGGACAATCTTTTAATGGCTCATCACTCATTCTTTGCAGCTTTTCTAGACGATGGTCGCAAGCATTACATTTATATTCATAAATCGGCATATATCTTAAACTCTACTCTTAAACTCTAACAAACTAAACATATGTTTGATGCCAATATAATGACTTTTTCACAAAATTAAAGGGTTCAGGTAAATTTTAATGAAAATATTTGCACTAAATACGCTTTAGTTAATATGACATCCTTTCATTCACTGTTAAAATACGCAAAAAAATAGCATGCTGTATCAGTTGAACAAGAGAGCACAGACAAAAACAAGCGACTTCTCACCAACTAAAAAATCAATAGTTATTATACAGTAGCATTTAAAACTAAAGAGAAAAATAACATGAGAACAACGCAGTACCTATTAGCCACTTTACGGGAAGATCCAAGTGATGCTGAAACAATTAGTCATAAACTAATGTTGAGAGCTGGATTAATCAGAAAACAAGCATCTGGTTTATATACCTGGCTACCTAGCGGCTTAAAAGTATTACGCAAAGTTGAACAAATTGTTCGGCAAGAAATGGACGCATCAGGTGCAGCAGAGATACTCATGCCAATGGTACAATCAGCCGACCTCTGGGAAGAATCAGGACGCTGGAGTGATTTTGGTCCTGAATTACTAAGAATAAAAGATCGTCATCAAAGAGATTTTTGTCTTGGGCCGACTCATGAGGAAGTGATCACCGCTATAGTACGTGACGAAATACGAAGCTATAAACAATGTCCTGCTGTTTTTTATCAAATTCAAAGCAAATTCAGAGATGAACGCCGACCTAGATTTGGTGTCATGCGTGCTAGAGAATTTCTAATGAAAGATGCTTATTCGTTTCACACGAGCGAATCATCATTAGAAGAAATTTATCAGGTAATGTACAAAGCCTACAGCAACATTTTTGAACGCTTAGGATTAGAATTTAGAGCGGTGATTGCCGATACAGGCTCTATTGGAGGTAGTACATCACATGAATTTCATGTGTTGGCTGACTCAGGCGAAGATGCAATCGCTTTTAGTAGTGGCAGTGATTATGCCGCTAATATCGAGAAAGCCTCAGCTCAAGCTCCCGTAAAAACAGCCTCAGCAGCAACTCAAACGCTTGAAAAAGTTGCGACTCCTAATAGCCAGACAATTGAAGAAATTTGTGAGCAATTTTCTGTTGATGCTAAACAAACCATTAAAACATTACTGGTTAAAGGAGCAACTAAAGAACAACCTTCAATCGCAATCTGCTTACGCGGTGATCACCAGCTTAACGAGTTGAAAACAGAAAAACATCCTCTCGTTGCTTCGCCATTAGAATTTCTTGAAGATCCCCAAGTAAGAGCCGCGGTTGGTTGCTCTATAGGCTCAATTGGCCCTGTTGGCATTGATATACCAGTTATTGTTGACAGAGATGCAGCAACAGTTTCTGACTTCATTTGCGGAGCGAACGAAGACAACTTTCATTTAACAGGGGTCAACTGGGAACGAGATGCACAATTGACTGAAGTGTTTGACTGCCGAAATATTATAGAAGGTGATATTAGCCCTGATGGTAAAGGTCAATTAACGATTAAACGTGGTATTGAAGTTGGCCATATATTCCAATTAGGCACCAAATATAGCCAAGCAATGAAAGCCAGTGTATTAGGTGAAAATGGCAAATCAGTCACTCTACATATGGGGTGTTATGGTATTGGCGTATCGAGAGTCGTTGCGGCAGCGATTGAACAAAATCATGATGAATATGGCATCATCTGGCCAGAAAACATTGCCCCATTCCAAGTAGCGATAGTTCCAATGAATATGCATCGCTCACATCGTGTCACGGAAATGGCGGAAAAGCTCTATAACCAACTTATTAGTGCTGGTATTGAAGTGATTTTTGATGATCGCAAAGAACGAGCAGGTGTAATGTTTGCAGACATAGAACTTATCGGAGTTCCTCACCGAATTGTTATTAGTGAAAGAGGTATTGATGCAGGAACATTCGAATATAAACATCGCCGTTTCAATGATAAAATCGATGTTAAAATAGATGATGCCTTTACTTTTATTCAACAAAAAATGGCCTAAACTATAATAATGCTTGATAGATTACGCTCATTAATAATGATAAGGCTGCTAGTGTTTCTCAAACAACTTAGCCTTATCACTTTATTAAGCTTGTGTTTTATAACCAACGTAACAGGCGCTACTGTACAAGAAAAACCGGATAAAGAATTCCGATTAAAACTTGCTAAAGTCATTAAAGATGCCAGCGATTCATTTGAAGATAAATTTGACGCTGAAGTCTGGCTTTTAGAACAAGCTCTTCGGCTCGCGAAAGTAGCTCCTCACATTCCAGAAGACGAACGGTTAAAAATTTTACGTTTGGTCCACAAAGAAGCAAGTTTATTTAAACTCGACCCGATGTTAGTACTTGCTTTAATTAATGTAGAAAGTAACTTTGACCAATTTGCAATATCAAGTGCAGGAGCAAGGGGGTTAATGCAAGTAATGCCCTTTTGGAAAGCCGAATTAGGCAAACCAGAAGATAGCCTGTTTGATATGCAAACCAATATTCGATACGGCTGCGCTATATTAAGTCTTTATTTAGAAAAAGAAAAACAGCATACGACCCATGCTCTCGCCCGCTATAATGGAAGTAGAGGTCAAAGTTGGTATCCTATGCGAGTTTATAAATCGATGCGAAAAACCTGGCATCCATAACTTTATTAACGACCCGAGTTTTACTAACTCTTTGATTTTTTATTGATACTCGAATTTTATTAATTGAATGAACTCTATTTGTTATAACGCACCTTCTCGCTCAAAAACCGGGTTAGTCTTAACCGGCGGTGGTGCCAGAGCCGCTTATCAGGTTGGTGTATTAAGAGGTATTTCAGACATTATCTACCGCAGTGAATGTGGTAACCCTTATCCAATTATTACAGGCACTTCAGCTGGTGCAATTAATGCTACAGTCATTGCTGCCTATGCACGCACCCCCAGATTAGGCATAAAAAGCCTACAAAGAGTTTGGGAAAACTTCTCCGTTGAACAAATATTTCGTACCGACTTACTCGGTGTAATGTCTAACTCAGGCCGATGGATAAAATCTATTTTTTCTAATAGTTACCATAAAAAGCACCAACTTAGCTTACTTAACAATGATCCACTTAAACAGTTATTGGCCAAAGTAATCCATTATAATAATATACAAGAATCGATTGATGCAGGACAACTACACGCATTATCTGTTACTGCTTCAGGATATACATCAGGCCGCTCGATTTCTTTCTTTCAAGGCATACCAGAAATAAAAGACTGGAGACGCTCTCGACGCTGTGGCAGCCGCACACAAATCGGTCGTAGACATTTATTAGCATCTTCAGCAATACCACTTGTTTTTCCAGCCGTAGAAATTGATCATGAGTTTTTTGGTGATGGCTCAGTTAGATTTTTAGCGCCAATCAGTCCAGCCATACACTTAGGAGCGGATAAAATACTTGTCATAGGAGTCGATCCTACACGAGAAGAATTACCTTATCAGCCCAATATAATCAGATACCCAACAATTGCAGACGTAGCTGGACATGTTTTAGATAGTATATTTATAGATAGTTTAGACAGTGATCTAGAAAGAATTCGCCGGGTCAATAAAACGATTCAACTAATCCCGCAGGCGGTTCGAGAATTACAGAGTAATTTACGACCAATTGAAACCTTCACGATTTCACCTAGCCAGGACTTAAGTCTGTTAGCAAGCAAACACTTTAAAGAGCTACCTCGGCTAATTCAATTCTTTTTTCGACGTATAGGTATAGGAACGGATGAAGGCTCCACAATTTTAAGCTATTTATTATTTGAATCAACTTACACAAAGGAATTGATAGAGTTAGGATATACCGATGCTATACGCCAAAAAGTCGACATTATTAATTTTTTTAACCGAGAATAGAATCAAAAAAACAAGAACGAATTCACATTATATTTAATTTTGCAACGATAATTTTATAAAAAAACTTTTCTTTATAATTTTTAATTCAACTTATTTTGTGCACGTAAAGTCAACATTTTGACCAATATCAAACCGAGATAATCCCCTTGTAAATTAAAGGGTTACTTTGTAATAAACCTGTCATATTTAGTGTTCACAATCGCGCCCCATCATACACAAAGAAGAAAAATGATCATGTTAAAAAACCTGTCTACTCTTATTGTTGCAGCCATTACTATCACTTTAATCTTTTTAGGAATTTTCAAATTTAACATTTTACAACTCCCAGTATCATCAGAAGATAAAACAGAACAGTCAATTGAAAACTTGCTGATAAAAGGATCGAATACAGTTGGAGAAAATTTTGCCCCTCTTCTTGCAAAATCATTTTTAAAAAACATGGGGGCAATACTCATTAGAGAACACCAACTTGAAAACCCTGTCGAAAAATATATAGAAGGTACACTAACGAATAAAAATAAAACAATTAGAATAGAAATTAGAGCGCATGGTTCAAGTACTGGTTTTAAAGCGCTAGGTGAAAACTCAACAGATATAGCAATGAGCTCTAGAGCAATAAAAGAAAAAGAATCGAGTACACTCTTTAAAAAATATGGCGAAGTGGGCGAACACCCAATTGCGTTAGATGCATTAGCGATTGTTACCTACCCAAACAACCCCATTAATACATTAACGATTTCACAAATTGCAGATTTGTTTTCTGGAAAAATCACTAATTGGACAGAGCTTGGAGGAGAAGATTACCCAGTAAGCCTGTTCAGTCGTGATAATAACTCGGGAACATGGGATACATTTAAAAGTTTAGTTCTAAAACCATATAAAAAAGAATTAGATAGTAATTCACAGCGATTTGAATCAAGCAATGAATTAGTTGACGGTGTCATAGATATGCCTGGCTCTATTGGTTTTGTAGGTGTAAGCTATGTAGGCAGCGCCAAACTTTTAAAAGTAGCTAAATCAAAAAACGGACAAGGTAAAAAACCAACAGGCTACACTATTGGCACTCAAGATTATCCTCTTTCACGTAAGCTTTATTTGTATACCATCGGCAAAAAGCAATCCAAACTCGCTAACTCATTCATTGATTTTGTCGTTAAAAATGAAGGACAAAAACAAGCAGAAAAAGTGGGGCTCATTTCTTACTATCCAACCCACTACCGTCCTGAAACATTAGATAAATCAACTCCAATCAGATACAAAGATTTAGCCTCTCTAGGAAGGAGAATTACGGTGAATTTTTCACCCGACTTGTTTGACCTTGATCGCTCAAAAGAACTAAGAGATATTCAACGACTAATGAACTTTACTAATCAAAATCCAGGTAAGAAAATTATATTAGTCGACTTTTCCAACTCACCTAGACTCGCTCAACTAAAAATACAACTAGAAAACCATAATGTATCAGTACTAGATACTTTAAATATTCCATTTAAAAATAGATTAAAAGATCCAATCGAAGTTTGGGCGCTTTAGATAAATAAAAGTTTTTAAGTAAAGAGACTACTCTTGCTTACCCTGAAGTAGCAATTGAAGTGATGGTGTTTTTACACCATCACTAACAAACTCCTGACAGATAAAAACTCCCGGAACAGCAGCTATTTTATTATTATAATAAATAATCGGTAACCATTTTCTCTCCCAATCAGGCACTCGCAACTCTTGGTAGATTTTTTTCAGTTCTGTTGTCTTATTTCTATACTCAGGCAAACACCTTTCACCTCCACAACGTCTAATCACTTTAACCTTTTCATCATTCATAGGAAAGCGAAGACCAGGTTGATTAGAAGACAAGGCTGTGACTTTCAAACCATTCGATAATATTATAGGTTTTAGTATATTATGCCATTCGCACTCATCAAATTGAGCATCAGGCTGATTTTTTGCAGCAAGCATCAATTGATTAGCAAAACGCTTTGCTCGACAACCAGCAAAAGTAATATCAATGGCATTATGATGACTGGAATTAATTTGTTTTAAAAGTTCTTCTATTTCTTTATTAGAAGGTGAAGCGACACCATTTAAATTGCCCCAAAAATGCAATAGATTTTTACAACGGACGGGAGATAACAACTTAAGTTTAACAACACAAAGCTTGCCTCTTGCTACTTCGCAACTAGCATAATCTTCTTGTGCAATTTCAGTTAATAGCAGGCTTTGCTCTCTAGCTAGTCGGCTAAATCGGCTAAAAGTCTCGCTACAGCTTGGCCACTTTTCACGCAATAAAGGTAATATTTGCAAACGCAAAAAATTTCTATCAAAATCACTACTTTGATTGCTGGGATCTTCAATCCATTTAAGCTTCATTAGCTGTGCATATTGCTTAATTTCATTTTTTGAAACCTCTAAAAAAGGCCTTAGTAAAAAACCTTGGCCTAACTCACGCTTTTCAGGCATAGCACTAGCGCCTGAAATACCACATCCTCTGAGCAACCTAAAAAGCAATGTTTCAGCCTGATCATCAACATGGTGTGCCATCAAAAGACATTGTCTATTTTGCAAAACACTCTTAAAAAATTGGTAGCGTCCTTCTCTAGCTAGCCCTTCAATATTAGACTGACAACTTTCGCCCAAGTTAAGTTTATTGGTTAATAATTGAACATTATGTTTATTGCAGAATTGGTGGCAGTATTTTTGCCAGTTATTTGCATCGGCTTGTAATCCGTGATTGACATGCACGGCTTTAATATCAGTAACCAGTTTAAGTTCTCTTAAACGGATTAAGGCGAATAAAAGCACGAATGAATCTACACCACCACTAAAAGCAACCATTGGTTTGTGGGTTGCCTTATGAGATAGCAGTTTTTGTAGCAAGTGCGATTCTAATGGAACAAGCTGCTGATGTGGCGACATATCAAGATAACCTAAATAATGGATAACCAATTAGCATCAAGCAGAAAAAAGACCGCTTGCATAATTGTAGCAGTCTTCAAATTGAACTATCAGGCTAATGAACTCCACTCTTCTTGAACACCAAACGACATCAACCTTTCATACCGCTGATCGAGTAAATCATCGGTCGATAAACCATTTAAGTGATTTAAATCAGCAACAATTTGTGCTTTTAGGCTATTAGCCATTGCAGGGTGATCGCGATGAGCCCCTCCTTGTGGTTCATTAATAATTGAGTTTATCAGGTCCAATTCTTTTAAGCGCCTTGCAGTGATCCCCATAGCATGAGCTGCATCACTTGCTTTTTCTGCACTTTTCCATAGTATGGAGGCACAACCTTCAGGAGAAATAACAGAATAAGTACTGTACTGTAGCATATTCACTCTATCGCCAACCCCAATAGCTAAAGCACCACCAGAGCCACCTTCGCCTATTACAGTGCATATAGTCGGAACTTTAAGCCGAGCCATTACCTTAAGATTACGAGCAATCGCTTCAGACTGACCTCTTTCTTCTGCGCCAACGCCTGGATATGCGCCAGGAGTATCAATAAATGTAATGATTGGCCAATTAAATTTTTCGGCCATTTCCATTAATCTTAAAGCTTTTCGATAACCTTCTGGACGTGGCATACCAAAGTTTCGAATTACTTTTTCTTTTGTATCTCTTCCCTTCTGATGACCAATTACCATCACTGGGTTACCATTTAACCTAGCTGGACCACCAATAATGGCACGATCATTAGCAAATGCCCTGTCTCCGGCTAGCTCATCGTAATCAGTGAATATTAGATTAATGTAATCTTGGGTGTAAGGACGCATAGGATGGCGAGCAAGTTGAGCAATTTGCCAAGCATCTAAATTAGAAAAAATTTGCTCTGTGAGCTCTTTGCTTTTCTTTTTTAAACGCTCAATTTCTTCACTGATATTTATTTCACTATCATTTCCCACTAAGCGAAGTTCTTCAATTTGCGCTTCCATTTCAGCGATAGGTCTTTCAAATTCTAAAAAATTCATTGTCTATAAAATTGCTCTTAATAATAATTGAGTCCGTACCTTTTAATAAACTACCATTAATTTAACTAAGATATAGGCATTTACCACACCTAAAAACACAAAAAGTCAATATAATCAATAGGTAATATAGATTATCAGGCCCTTTACTTTGAATTATTGTAATCATTTAGGCAACATTTTAACCTCTTTTTATGGAGAGTTAAAAGCGAATATTGTATCGTCATGCTCAATTACTCTTTATATAATTTAACACCTAAATCATATATGGTTCACAAACTGAAAAAACAAAACACTATAAACTTGTCAAATCTCACAAATTTATTCAGTTTTCAGGTTCTCTAAACTATAGTTTGATTAAGGTTGGCAAAGAAAATTGTTCATGTCGCGACAACTAAGAAATCTATTAAAGCAAAACAGACTTCTCGAAGAAAAAATTTTTTATGAACCGAGAGAAACTGATTGGCGTACACAACTGATTGGCTCTCATGAGCTTTCTCAGGCCTTGTCGTGTCTGGCAAATAGGATAATTGAAAGTACATCAAGCCAATTATCAGTGCTGAAAATGATTAATGATGTTGAGAATGTATCCAAAAGACCGCTGCCAGCTTTTGAAAAAAATGCTCTACAGGTTGTAGAAATTATTTTTAATTATTTACGTGAAAATACTTATTTTGATTCGAAATATTATCACGTATTAAATAGCTTACAACTTGCATTCACCAGACTTTCTTTAAATGATTTAAGCTTTTTAGACAATAACAAGCATGCATCCATTCGATTTCTCAATAAATTACTCAATGTTGGATATCACTTTGATCAAAATGCAGGCAAACTAGCTCAATATTTTATTCATGCTATTGAGTTACTGGTTGATAGACTCGCCAACCGCGATCAAGTGACTAGTAATACATTTATCATGGCAGATAAAATGCTAGACGAATATTTTGAAAGCTTTAATGATAAAGTCACTGACAATACCAACATTATTCTTGCCCAAATGAATAAAGATTTGCGGCAAGAAGAAGCCAACCAATTCACCATGCAACTAATAAAAAGTAAAACGCAAGGTGAAGAAATGCCAATATTTTTACTCGATTTCTTCGAAAATCATTTATCCCCCATACTTCATCAAACGATTGAGAAATATGGTGTCAATAGCAAACAATGCCAACAATTACTGACTGACATGGATACAATATCCTGGAGCATCACCTGCCCTTATGGCGATACCACTTACCAGCATCGGTTTGAAGCCGATGTGACTGATGCGATGAAAAGAGTTTATGGTTTACTTGAAAACGCTGGTGCGATTAATGATTACATTAAAGACTTTTTTATTGAAACCGAGTCATTTCATGGTAAAAAGTTGCGAGGAGAAAGAGTTAATTATGATGTGATGATTTCCGCCGATATATTTGCCGATGAAGAATATGAAAATGATGATATTGTTCGTTGGTACGATGAGCCCGCTCAAATGTTTTTTGATATAGAAACACTAAAAGAAAGTCAT
The DNA here is from genome assembly GCF_052495765.1 of Aliikangiella litoralis. Next base: position 4,087,957 of record NZ_CP199292.1, read on the forward strand.
TGGTATTACCTGATCCACGAAGATCAAAAAATACGCAGCCAATTATTAGCACGCAACCCAGTAAGCAAAGAATTTATATTTGTAAACCTCTCCGGTGAGCTAGTTGCTAAAATCAGCTTTAACGATACTGAATATTTAGCTAAAAACCTTACACCGATAGATACTGAAGGTAAAACAGAGTATAAGCATGCACTAAGCGCTCTCGTACGCGAACTGAAGGCAAGATTAGAAATACTTAAAAATGAATACCAACTATTCCTCACTCAAAAAGCGAAAGATAGAGAAGCTCAAGAAAAACAAGAAGCACTCGCCAGAGAGGCCGTTCAAAAGCAAATAGAGGAAGAACAACAACTACAAATGCTTAAAAGGCAAGAAGAAATTCGTTTAGAAGCAGAAAAGCAAGCCGAAGCCAGACGACTAGAAGAGCTGAATGCCAAACAACGCTTTAAACTTAAAGGGATATACCGCCAACTGACCCCTGGCGCTCAAGTTGCCTACCAAGCTGATAATGGCCGCTGGACCGAAATTTCTTTAATGCTAATTTCAAAAACCACACAAAGACATATATTTACCGATTCTAAAGGTCAAAAAATCATCGAACCGACTAAAGATGAAGTACTAGATTTAATCAGTCAAGAACGTTTAAAAGTAATCAGGCAAGCCGGCCCAAAAAATGATCCCTTAAGTGCGTTGGTAAAACAACGTCGGCAGAAGCTTTCTCAAATGTAGCAAGTCCCCAGACCGACTTATTTACTCGACCTAATTTATATAACCAGACACTTAATCAGGTAGAGAGGCAATAACCTGTCTCATTTAATAGCTCACAGCCTCGCTGAGAGTGCAATTAATCTGCTATAAATAGAGTAACCGAACATCAATAAGCAATAAGGTAAAATAATTAGTGCCACTTGTATTATATTTATTATTAATTGCGCTTATTAGTGTCGCTAGTTTTTGGTTCATAGGCGGCTTCTATGGTCTTTTAAGAAAAACAAAAATCTACTTTCCTTTTCACTCGCGGCAAAAATGGCGATTACAACTATATTTGGCAGCCTCTTATTCATGATAGGCGGCATAGCTCTTTCAGCCTTAATATTTAGCTTGAGATGAAAAAGCGAAGAGATTATGAACGTTGGCCCACAGTTATTGCGGGACTAGCCATATCAATCATATGTGGAGTAGTCATTTACTTGTCAATGATTTACCTAGTCTGAGAAGTTTTAGGCTAATACTCAGCAAAATAAAGCAGCGGATACTAATTATTACTTTCTTTCATATATTAAGCTTAAATGCAAAATAATGCATAGAGAATTAAAGTTTGCCTTTTTTTAAGCCGATATTACTCGATACAGATGCTAAATAAGCAATCAGCTAATGATAATAATGAGTCTAGCCGTCATGAAGAACACCAAACAGCCTCTCTTAAAGAGTATATTAGCAATACTGATAGCTGTGCTGACAGCCTTACCACAAACAATTTTAGCCGCTGATAATCAACCAATGTACGAGTTTCAGCAAGCCGCTCAATATACTCACCTTAAATGGCCTAATAGGGTATCGCCCAAAATCAGTGTCCAACTCAATCCATTAGTGAATTATTCCGGCATCCCATTAGAAGAGAGAGAAGAGAAGCCAGAGTACTATTATCATGGGAAATTGCCCCAAGCTATGCAACGGATCTACGCCGATGCATTTAGAGCCAGTCGTTTTTTTAACCCTGACTTGCAACCTTTGCCAACAAACACGACTCAAGAGAAAGCTAACGCCGATTATCAAATTACGCTCATTTTAGATGATTACAAATTACCTTTTAAATATGCGCCTGATGATAGCTGGTGGCAAGCACTGCACGATGAAACTGATCGATGGTTACAACATCCTCCTACAACTTACATTAAGTTAACCATGAAGATAACCAGTGGCTCAAAAAAAATTAAAACTTGGCTAAAAACAACGGAAATGACGCTTTCAAACTGTGATCTCAATCGATTTCCTCAGCCATCAACCGCCCACAACAATAGAGATATAACCACTCGTGCCTATCTATCGACAACACCAGGGCAAACTTTTCTAGCAGCCACAAACTATTTAATTTTAAATGCGATTCAAAGGTTAGAACAGGAAGCCCCTTTAGGCAGAGTCAGTAAGAGGTTTGGACAAGAAATTTATTTAACTAGCGATAGTTTCAACTTTGTAGAAGGTAGCCAATTAAATCTCTATTACGACCACTCACAAAAAGGCAAATCAACCTTACCAGCGGGAAAAATTAAAGTGTTAAAAGCAATGCAAAACCAAGCGATTGCCTATCCGCTGACTTTAAGAGCCGATCATATTACTCAAGGCGATTGGGTAGAAATGGGCAATAAACAAAGCCAATATAAGCCCAAATCTCACTTTGTTGCAGCAAACCAATGTTCTGAAGTAGTGACAGCTCAGGTAAACTAAATCAAAAGTTGCTTGCTTTAGCATGATTATGAACCAAATGTTTTATCAACCGCGACGACAAACAGGTTTGTGCTACCCACAAACAGGGCAGTCAGCACGTGGCTTAAATTTAACCGTTCTCCACTCCATCATTAAGCCATCAAACAACATAAGCTTACCTGTTGCAATAACTCCTACATGAGAGATTAATTTAATCGCTTCCATTGCTTGCATTGAACCAATCACTCCAACCAATGGTGAAACCACACCGTTATGTGAACAAGTTTGATCAGCAAAAACATCTTCTTCATATAAACAACGATAACAAGGGGTATCTGGTTGCATCGTAAAAGTGGTTAATTGGCCTTCCCAACGAATAGCTGCACCAGAAACCAATGGAACCTTTAACTTAAAACAAACTTTATTTAATAAAAAACGCGTCAAAAAATTATCACAGCAATCAACAACAACTGTTGCTGTACTTAGTAATGCATCGAGCTCATTTTCAACTAACCGTTGATTAACTGTTTTAACAATACAGTCAGGAGCTAATTGATTGAGCGTGTGCTTAGCTGATTGTACTTTTTCACAACCAATTGCACTTGTATAATGTATAATTTGACGCTGAAGGTTAGTTAAATCAACTTTATCATCATCTATCAGTGTTAATTGACCCACTCCAGCAGTTGCTAAATACATAGCAACAGGAGAGCCTAAGCCTCCCATACCTAAAATAATAACATGAGAGTTAAGTAATTTTTGTTGGCCCGCTATATCGATTTGAGGCAACATAATTTGGCGACTATACTTTAATAATTGTTGATCACTCAGCATGAGTAAATACCTACTGTTACCCTATCCAATTGAGCCAAATCTTTTTTAGTATAAACACAACAAAAACCATTTTGCTGAAGAATATCTCTAACTTGCTGCCCTTGCTCAAAACCATGCTCCAACATTAAACTACCACCATCGCATAAATATTCAGGTGACTGTTTAACGATTTTAATTATATCAGCTAAACCGTCATCAACAGCGATCAAGGCACTATCGGGCTCAAAAATTAAGTCACCTTGCTCTAAATGAGGATCATTAGGTGCAATATAAGGAGGATTAGAAACAATTAAGTCGAAAGCTTTCTCTTCAACTGAATCAAACCAATTACTCTGAAATAAATTAACTCGGTTTAAATTATTTTTAATCGCATTATGTTTTGCCAAATCGACAGCCTTAGAACTAAAATCACATGCAAACACTCTATCATGTGGACGTTCATAACTTATTGATAAAGCAATAGCACCAGTGCCCGTTCCTAAGTCGAGCACTTTCGCTCTTTGATATGAAGCTAAAAACTCTAATGCAGTTTCCACTAATAATTCAGTATCTGCTCGTGGAATTAAAGTCGAAGGATCGGTTTTTAATAATAAATTCCAAAACCCCTGCTCGCCAGTAATATAAGCTACAGGCTCACCTTTTTGACGACGTTTTAACCAATCGTGAAAACACTTTTCTTGCTCAAAAGTCAGTTCATAATCAGGCCAGGTTTTTAGCCAGGTAAAAGTTTGATTAAGTATTTTAGATAATAGAAACTCTCCATCAACTAAACCAGTTTCACCATTAAGTTTTTGTTTGGCTAACTTTAAAGCCTCTTGAACATTCATCGTAGTCAAGCTCTCAATCAAGAAACTAATTGACAAGTTTTTAAATCATAAACCACAGGACGGCATAAACACATAGCAATTTGACTATCATAGTAAGCCGCTTCATTAATAAAGGCGATATTAGCATCTTCTCCTTGATACAAAATATCGTTACCCAAAAAATCTTTAAATATCGGCGTACCTTTAGTGATTTTAGAATAATCACGTCCAATGACATTAGGATGAATCATGGCACATATTTCATTATTTTCATCGACAGGAAAATGTAGTTTAGAAAAATATTCAAACACAGGTAAATGCCCACTTAGCTCGGATAAATCCTGATTATTATATTTTTCAATAAAATCAAGCGCTGCTTTTAATGCTTGATTAGTTTTTTCAAAAACAACAAAGTCCAAACAGCCTTGAGCAATGGGCCCAACTTCAATCAGTAAAGTTTTTGGAGCAATAGAACCTAAAAAATGGTGATCCTTCAATAAACTTGCTTCCGAGGTTATAACAACCTCTGGTAATAACTGTTTTAAATAGGCAGCTAATTTTAAATGAAACTCATCCATTTCAACCAACACAATATTGGTTTGCATATTAGCAGTACTAGTATGCAGATCAATAATGAAATCAACGCGCGAATTATCTTTCGGTCCAAGTTGCTGGTTGATCTGCTTAGCTAATAATTGTTCTCGGCTATTTAGCTGACTATTGTTTAAATCCTCACTAGCAAAACAACGATTTAAATCATGATCAAGGTAACGTTTATTTTCTTCTATTGCTCCAAGGTTAGCGAGTAAAAATTCAATTTGAAATCCCGGATAATTTTTGGCCAATAAGTTTTTAGTCCAATGCTTAACAGTATAAACACCCGTTAATTCATTTCCATGAGTACCGCCAACAACGGCAACAGCACCAATTTTATTTTGTTTTGTCATGATCCGTTCGACTTATGTCTGTTAATCGTTTTCAGATAAACTCGCTAATTGATCGGCTTGATATTCGCTCACCAAAGGTTCTACAACCTGAGCTAAATCACCTTGCATAATTTCATCCAATTTATATAAAGTTAAATTGATTCGATGATCAGTCATTCGACCCTGCGGAAAATTATAAGTCCTGATTCGCTCAGAACGATCGCCACTACCGACTAAATTTCTTCGAGCTTCTGCTTGTTCATCATGTGCAGCAGACTCTTGTGCAGAAAGTAACCTCGATTTAAGTACACTCATTGCTTGAGCTTTATTTTTATGTTGCGAACGACCATCTTGACACTCAACAACCATACCTGTTGGTAAATGGGTAATACGAATAGCAGAGTCAGTTTTATTAACATGCTGACCACCCGCACCTGATGAACGAAAAGTATCAATTCTAAGATCAGATGGATTAAGCTCAATTTCATCTAATTCATCCGCTTCAGCCATTACCGCGACCGTACAAGCCGAGGTATGAATCCTACCTTGAGATTCGGTCTCGGGTACTCTCTGTACTCGATGAGCACCCGACTCGAATTTCAACTTAGAATAAACACTGTCACCAGAAATTTTGCAAATAATTTCCTTATACCCGCCCTGTTCACTTGGGTTCTCACTCATTACTTCAATTTGCCAACGACTTTTTTCTGCAAAACGACTGTACATTCGAAACAAATCACCTACAAACAATGCCGCTTCGTCTCCACCGGTTCCCGCTCGTATTTCCAGGAAAATATTTTTATCATCATTAGGATCACGAGGAAGCAATAACTTTTGTAATTCTAATTCTATAGGCTCAATTAGCTTTTTATTTTCTTTATAATCCTCTTCAGCCATTTCTCGCATTTCAGGATCACTGTCTTTCAACATTTCTTCGGCGGTTTCGATATCATCAACGATTTGTTGATATCGATTAAATGCCGCCACCACTTCTTCTAACTGAGAATATTCTTTTGATAACTCTCTAAAACGATTCTGATTCGAAATTGTTTCAGGATCACCCAACAAGTGTCCAACTTCTTCATACCTTTCGGCCAAGCCTTCTAACTTTCTTATAATAGAATCTTTCATTTCTTACCTTAATATTAATCTTTATTTTGCACTTTTAAATCAAATGCCTGTGCGAGCACCTCTAATACTTGAGACTCACTATTTTCTCCGGCTTGACGAATGAGTTTACTTGGTGAATGTAAAAACTTCTGTGCCAAACGACTCGCAAATTCGGTAAACACTTTCTCAACATCACTCGACGATATATTATTTTTTTGGTTAAGTTTACCTAGTGAGCGACTCATTTCATCATTTTTAATTTGCTCAAATTGAGCACGAAAATCCTTTAACAAAGAAACAGCTGATAAAGACTGTAACCAATTAACATATTTTTGGCCATGTAGTGCAATAATATCTTTTGCTTCAAGTGCAGCTTCTTCACGCACTTTTAAATTTTCTTTGATAACATCCTGCATATCATCAACAGTATACAAGTATATATCACTTAGCTCGCTCACTTCCGGTTCTATATCGCGTGGAACAGCTAAATCAACCATAAATACAGGTCGATGCTTTCGTTGCTTAATCGCTTTTTCCATTAACCCTTTACCAATAATAGGAACAGGGCTCGCGGTCGAGCTAATAATAATATCGGCTTCGGCGACTAATTCAGATAAAGCACTTAATCCATAAGCTGTCGCACCAAATTCATCAGCTAATTTTTGGGCTCTTTCTACAGTACGGTTTGCCACACTCATCTGTCTAACCCCTTGCCTTGACAAATGTCTAGCAGCTAACTCGATAGTTTCTCCGGCACCAATAAACAAAGCTTTAACCGCAGAAAAGTCGTCAAAAATTCTTTTGGCTAAGGTAACAGCAGCATAAGCAACAGAAACCGCACTTTCACCAATTTGGGTATCAGTACGCACTTGTTTCGCTAACGAAAACGTTTGCTGGAAAAGACGGTTAAGATACAAGCCCATTGTTCCGGCTAAATTCGCATAGCCATAAGCATCCTTCACTTGCCCGAGTATTTGTGGTTCACCCAACACCATAGAATCCAAACCACAAGCCACTCCCATAATGTGCTGTATTGCTTCTTCCCCTGTATGACAATATATATATTCATGGATGTTATTAACTTTAATTTCATGTTCTTTAACTAACCAATTCTGCATTTGCTTCATTTTGACGGCAAATAACTCATCATTACCTTCTATCTGAGTACACCGAAAAACCACTTCCATACGATTGCAAGTTGAAATAATAGCCACCTCATCCAACTCAGCACATTGTTTAAGCGAACTTAAGCTCTGAACAATATTTTCCGGCGAAAAAGCGACTTTTTCGCGGATTTCAACAGGCGCAGTTTTATGGTTTATTCCAAAAATAGAAACAGGCATAAGGCAAAGTCACTAATAAATTGACTTTAAAAAGTACCGCGATTGTAGCGGTTCAGGTAAACATAAATATTGATAATTATCAATTGGCAACATAAGCTGTATTACTGTTTAAATAGTTAATTTAAGTGTTTAACTCTCGATTGGTTACTTTAATATCTCAGGTTTTAAAGAATGACCCTAAACTATTGTTTATTAACAACTTTTAATCAACTATCTTAATAATCAAGATGATTCACAATAACACATATACAGATAGTAACAATTTAGTGAAAAAGTTCATTTCCAATTAAAACTGCTGTTTGTGTCAATAAATTGAGTCAAAAACCGCGATAACATTACATATTGAAGCAATTTAAAGTAGCAACTATTCGATTGAAGACAGTTTCACGAAACCATTTCATGATAATATCGTCTTATACCTCGATTTTGCACAAAATTAAGCCCATAATCGACATCAAACTCAAACAACCAGAAGATTATACCAGAGGCCAACTGCAAATCGCATTTTTTTTAAATAGTAACAACCACATAAATAGTCAATTGACAGAATAATTTTAGTTATATTAGTCATACTAAGGGGCAGAAAAGCTACATGAGTAAATTTAACGTCACTAAGCAATGCTTGGCTTTAGGCTTAAGTGTTATGCTTGCTGCATGTGCGAGTAATCCAACGGAACAATTTAAAACAGCGCATGGTGAATACCAACTTGCCAACATGAAAACACTAGACGAGCGCCAACGCGCCGATCTGTTCGAAGCCATAATTGCTGGAGATATGGCAAATCATCAAAAAGATTATCAGTCGGCTATGAGTTACTATTTGTTTGCTGCTGACTTATCAAAAAATCAACAACTCATAGAAAAAAGTATTATCTCCGCTAAACAAGCCAGTGATTCTTTAGGCTTAGAACAGGCGGCCCACATTTGGCTGTCGAATACGCCAAACAATACACAAGCACTCACATTATTATTAAGCGCCCAAATTGAGCAACAAAACGATTCTGAAGCAGTAGAAACGGCCAGTAAAATATTTACTCAAGTAACCGATGCTGAACAACAGTTTGAGATATTACAACAAAGCTTAACAGAGCAAGATCCTCGAACAGTATTTAACCTGCTCAGAGAATTAAGATCACTATATTCAGACAATGTTGCGGTAAAGACGAGTCTAGCGAAACTAATAATGCAGCTAGCAAACCGCAATAAACAACCCAGCAATATGCTACAACAATCGCTCACCCGAGTAGAAGAAGCTCTGGCAATAGACGCCATGTTTTTACCCGCTATTCGCCTTAAGTCGCATATTTTAGTTCAACTACGTCAAGATGATCAGGCGCGCAACTATCTGAGTGAAATATTTAATAACCACCCAGAATCAGCCCCCATCAGTCATATGCTAGGACAATTATTATATGATTTGCGAGATTACGATGCGAGTATTTCTCACTATACTGACTGGCTAATCAAAAAACCTAAAGATGACGATGCTCGATATTACTTAGCGGCTAGCCATTATGCCAATGGGCAATATGAAAACAGCCTGGCACATTTTGAATATTTATTTAACAATAATTATGAAGCCAAAACCATTGCCTTTTACGCAGGAGACTCAGCTGTCAGACTCAAAAAAACAGACCTGGCTATAAAGTACCTTAGTCAAATAGAAGAAGGACGATTCTTAAATATTGCAAAAATCCAACTTTCTGGTCTTTATGCTAGTAAGCAACAATTCAAACAGGCACTTGAAATACTCCAAGCAACTCCTCAAACCAACCAACGAGATAAAAGCCAGCTACTCGTTGCAGAAATTGATTTACTCAACAAACATATATCGGAAGACAAAGCTAAAGCAAGGTTAGAAAAAGCCTTAAAGGAGACCCCTGAAAACTTAACACTTATATTAAAAAAAATTGAAATTTATAATCTAAAATCAAAACCGAAAGAGCTCGTTGTTTTATTAAAAAAAGCGCAGTCTTTAGTTAAGCAAGAGGAAAAACTGCACCGATTTAATTTAGCAGCAGCAGCTTTACTCAATAATAACAAGCATTACCAACAATCAATTGATTGGCTCAACAATGCATTAAAAAATAAACCTCAAGACAAAGATCTACTTTATGCTAAAGCGCTCTATAAAGAGCCACTAGGTCTCTTTAAAGATATGATCAAAGAATTAAAAGAACTCCACACCCTCTACCCTGATGATTTAAATATTCAAAATGCATTAGGTTATACACTGGCCGATCAAAACCAAGAATTAGAATTTGCACAAAAACTCATCGATCAGGCATTTCAAGGTTTACCAGACAACGTTGCTGTTATTGATAGCAAAGGTTGGTTAGCTTATCGGCGTGGCAATACCAAAGATGCCATCAAATACTTAAGTCAAGCTTTTAAACTGTCACCAAGCGCAGATATTGCAGCTCACTTGGGTGAAGTATTGTGGCATTTTGACAAGAAAGACTTGGCAAAAGATATCTGGCGAAAAGGCATTGAGTTAGATAAAACCAATGATGTGTTAGTCGAAACTCTGGAGCGGTTAAAAATTGATCTTTAAACGATTAAATACATTTAATTATCAGCTTATTCACTCGCTAATAGCCCCACTCAAATCGTCTATTGGATTATGCAGCTTACTATTATTGCTAACCGGGTGCCAAACGATGGGCACAAAAAACTTAGACATACCAAATAAACTGAGTGCGATTAACCACTGGCAACTTAAAGCACGAATTGCCATTCGTTCAGATGACGAAAGTATTGCTGCAACATTAGATTGGCAAAAACAAGATAAAGACTTCGACTTCCACATTTATGGTACTTTTGGTGTCACTTATGCCCACTTGACACAAAAAGGACACGAAGCGAAGTTAATGCTTCCTGATGACCAGACTTTTTATCATCAAGATGCCCAGCAGTTACTCTACCAATCACTAGGCTGGGATTTCCCAATTGAGGCCCTTTCATACTGGATCAAAGGGCAAGCCTCTGGTCAACCGGGAGAGTCTGTTCAGCGCAACAGTCATGGCGAATTAGAACAAATCATATTAAATGACTGGCAAGTGAGCTTTTCTAGATATGAAACTTTCTCAGGATTTTCTATGCCTAAAGTAATTAAGGCCAACCACCCTCAAATGTCAATGAAAGTCGTTATTAAAAAGTGGCAATTTTTACCTCAACCGATATAGTTTAGCCAGTTATGTCGCTATTTTAAAAACAATTAAATTTATGAATAATCAAACTATACAGTGGCCAAGTCCAGCGAAGCTTAATCTATTTTTACATATCATTTCACAGCGTGAAGATGGCTACCATAACTTACAAAGCGTCTTCCAGCTATTAGACTACGGAGACTCCCTAGAGGTAGCGGTTAAGCAAAATGATCAAATTCAATTTACTTGCGACAAACCAGAATTATCCAATAATGATAATTTGGTCGTCACCGCAGCTATAAAACTGAAACAATTCGCGGAAACTCAACTAAACCACACCCAACTCGGCGCTAAAATTCACCTTCAAAAAAAACTTCCTGCGGGTGGAGGCCTTGGTGGCGGAAGTTCTAACTGTGCCACAACATTGATTGCTCTTAATCATCAGTGGCAACTCGGATTATCACTGCAACAACTAGCGGATATTGGTTTATCGCTAGGTGCCGATGTCCCTATTTTTGTGATGGGAAACACTGCATTTGTTGAAGGAATAGGTGAAGTTTTAACCCCAATATCCCTGCCAGAAACCTGGTATTTGGTCATTCAACCACCTTGCCATATATCTACTGCGAAAATTTTTTCAAATTCCCTGTTGACAAGAAATAGTAAAGCTATCAAAATACGCGACCTCAACGCACTGGAGCTACCTTATCAAGGTTTGAACACTATGCAGACAATTGCATGTGAACAACATCCAGAGGTTAAACAAGCGATAGATTGGTTAAAACAATTCAATCAGAGCGCGAGAATGACCGGAAGTGGAAGTTGTGTGTTTGCAGCCTTTGACAATGAGCAAGAAATGCGTAAAATAGCGACCCGATGTGAATGGTCACACTTTGTGGCAAAAGGGGTGAATCAATCACCAGTTCATATTAGGAAGTTAGCTTGAAAAAAAGTTTAAATAATATCGATTTAAACACAACAGGGGTATCGCCAAGCGGTAAGGCAACGGGTTTTGATCTCGTCATGCGTTGGTTCGAATCCAGCTACCCCTGCCATTTTCTCAAAACAATCCGAATAAAAATTTCTTTGTTAAACTAGATGCTAACGATTGATGCGCCGATCTTATGACCAAATATCCTAAAAATAGAAAAGCAAGATTGGTCGTCGTAATGTATTATTTATTTATATTTTCCTTTTTAAATTTCCTTCATAGACAATTGGGGTCTGATCATGTCTGATATGATGCTCTTTAGCGGTAATGCTACGCCTGAACTTGCACGAAAAATAGCCAATAAACTTGACGTTGAGCTAGGAAAAGCCAAGGTAGGGCGATTCAGCGATGGTGAAGTCGCTATAGAAATTCTAGAAAATGTTCGTGGTATGGATGTTTTCGTCATTCAGTCAACTTGCGCACCAACCAATGAAAGCTTAATGGAATTAGTCGTTATGGCAGATGCTCTTAGAAGAGCTTCTGCAGGTAGAATTACTGCGGTAGTACCCTACTTTGGTTATGCTCGCCAAGATCGCCGTGTGAGAAGTGCTAGGGTTCCTATTAGCGCTAAAGTCGTTGCTGATATGATGGCTGTTGTGGGCATTAATCGTGTTCTTACTGTTGATTTGCATGCCGACCAAATTCAAGGATTCTTTGATATTCCTGTTGATAACGTATATGCAACGCCTGTACTAATTGAAAACATTCAAAAAAGTGCATCTGGCGATGAAGTCGTTGTATCACCGGATGTTGGTGGTGTTGTCCGTGCCAGAGCCGTAGCAAAACTATTAAACGATGCCGAATTAGCCATTATTGACAAACGTCGTCCAGAAGCCAATAAATCAGAAGTAATGAATATTATTGGTGATGTAGAAGGCCGTGACTGCTTTATTTTGGATGATATGGTAGACACCGCAGGCACATTATGTACAGCAGCAGGAGCACTTAAAGCGAATGGTGCAAAAACAGTTTCAGCCTATGCAACTCACCCTGTTCTTTCGGGCAAAGCAATTGATAATATTAATAATTCAGTATTGGATAAACTCGTCATTACCGACACAATCCCACTATCAGAATCAGCACGAACTTGTGATCGCATTGTGGTTTTATCACTAGCCGATATGTTGGCCGAATCAATTCGACGGGTCAATGAAGAAGAGTCGCTTAGCTCTATGTTTATGGGCTAGCCACTTTTTATTAAAAAAACAGCAAAAGGTGCTGGCTTAGCACCTTTTTGCCAACAAATTACAATTATTTATCAGCAATAGCTTGCCTTGCCCCGCCCTCGTCAATTATAATTCGCCGCCCTTTTTTATAGGGGATTACGACTCAATTGCCAGTGTTTTAGCGTTATTTTTAGCACTCAGGTAGCGAGCCACACCTTGAACTGGTCGCGGTCAAGGTATTAAATTAATTGGAGAAATATAAAATGAGCGAATCATTTGAAATCAATGCAGAGATTCGAGAAGATATGGGGAAAGGTGCGAGCCGCCGCCTACGTCGTCTTGAAGATAAAATTCCAGGTATCGTTTATGGTGCAGGCAAAGAGCCTCAACCTATCACAGTAAGCCACCCTGAAATCATCAAACACTTAGAAGAAGAAGCTTTCTACTCACATGTTTTAACTTTAAACATTGGTAAAAAGAAAGAACAAGTTATCCTAAAAGATCTTCAGCGCCACCCGTTTAAACCTAAAGTTTCTCACGTTGACTTTATGCGTATTAAAGCCGGTGAAAAATTACACACTTCTGTACCACTACATTACTTAAATGAAGAAAGCTGTCCTGGTACCAAAGCTGGCGGTGTTATTAACCACGCTTTCACAACGGTTGAAGTAGCGTGTCTACCAAAAGATCTACCAGAATATTTAGAAGTTGACTTAGGCAGTTTGGAAATGGACCAAGTAGTTCATTTATCAGACATTAAATTACCAAAAGGTGTTGAGATTGTTGAGTTGACTCATGGTGAAGATCATGACCAGGCAATTGTTACTATACACAAAGGCCGTACAGCTACGACTGACGACAACGATTCTGCTGAAGAAGAAACCGCTGAATAAATAGGATAACCGAATTTCAATATTCCTTTATTGAAAACCAGGTAATCTATTGATATGACAGATATCAAACTAATTGTAGGGCTTGGGAATCCAGGCCCTCAATATGCTCAAACCAGACACAATGCTGGCGCTTGGTATGTAGAAGCCCTGGCACAAAGTTACTCAATCCCGCTCAAATTAGAAACAAAATTTTTTGGTCACATCGGTCGTGGGCTTATTAACAACCAAGACTGCCGCTTATTAATTCCTAACACTTTTATGAATTTAAGTGGAAAAGCCGTTGGTGCTATTGCAACCTTTTATAAAATTTTACCTGACGAAATCTTAGTTGCTCATGATGAGCTTGACATTGACCCCGGAACAATAAAACTCAAAAAATCAGGCGGCCACGGTGGCCACAATGGTTTAAGAGACATTATAAAGACATTAGCAAACTGTCGTGATTTTTATCGGTTAAGAATAGGTATTGGTCATCCCGGCAATAAAAACCAAGTTTCAGATTATGTTTTGGGTAAGGCGCCACAAAACGAACAACGGGCTATCGAAGAAACCATTGACGAAGCACTACGCCATACAGCAGACATTGTGAGCGGACAACATGACAAAGTGATGCAAAGTCTACACAGTTTTAAAGCATAGTAGTTAAAGCATAAATAATTTTTTAGGAGTTAGAACATGGGTTTTAAATGCGGAATTGTTGGCTTACCCAATGTAGGTAAATCAACCCTATTCAACGCACTCACTGATGCTGGTATTGATGCACAAAACTACCCGTTTTGTACTATTGAGCCAAATACAGGTGTTGTTCCAGTTCCCGATCCCCGTCTTGATGCACTTGCTGAAATTGTTAATCCCGAAAAAGTACTCCCAACCACAATGGAGTTTGTTGATATTGCAGGTCTTGTAAAAGGCGCCTCTAAAGGCGAAGGGCTTGGTAATCAATTCTTGGGAAATATACGCTCAACAGATGCCATTGCCCATGTGGTTCGATGCTTTGAAAATGATGACGTTATTCATGTTGAAAATAAAATCGATCCGATGGATGATATTGAAGTCATCAACACAGAGCTAGCTCTTGCAGACTTAGAGTCTGTAGAAAAGCAAATTTTACGTAATACAAAAATTGCTAAAAGTGGTGATAAAGATGCCAAAGCAATGCTAGTACTATTAGAAAAATGCAAAAGTTTGTTAGATGATGGCCAACCAATTCGTGCTGGAGATTGGGATAAAGACGAGTGGGCCGTTGTTAGTAAAATGCAAATGATTACAAGTAAGCCAACCATGTATATTGCTAATGTCAGTGAAGATGGCTTTGAAAACAATCCTTTTCTTGATCAAGTTGCGGCATTAGCGGCTAAAGAAAAAGCGAGTATTGTTGCTGTATGCGCTTCTATGGAGTCAGAACTAGCGGGATTAGAAGCAGAAGAGCAGCAAGAGTTTTTAAATGAAATGGGGTTAGAAGAGCCAGGTTTAAACCGAGTAATCAGAGCTGGGTATGAGCTTTTAAACCTGCATACCTACTTTACCGCTGGTGTTAAAGAGGTACGTGCATGGACTATTCCCATAAATGCCACAGCACCACAAGCCGCAGGCGTTATTCATACAGATTTTGAAAAAGGCTTTATTCGCGCTGAAGTCACCAGTTATGATGATTTTGTTGAGTTTAAAGGTGAAAATGGTGCTAAAGAAGCCGGAAAATGGCGCTTAGAAGGTAAAGATTATCTGGTTAAAGATGGTGATGTCGTCCATTTCAGGTTTAATGTTTAATTAATGCTCTAAGCAATAAAGTTTTTAACGAAAAAAGATGTCAATGTGTTGACAAACAGACCACTAATCTGGACAATACGCGGCTCTTGAACGAAGCTCATTTCCTCGGTTTGTTCATGAAAGTTTTTAAAATGGCAAGGTAGCTCAGTTGGTTAGAGCACATCACTCATAATGATGGGGTCGGTGGTTCAAATCCACTCCTTGCTACCAATTATATATACTTGGCATCGCAAATCTTCTTTGCACTGCCAAAGATATTCAGAATCCCTCCAGCACACCGCTGGAGGTGCTTCTTTCATCCTTAAAAACATCCATTCCAAAAGAGCTAAATAATAGCGTCATTGCGCCCGTCTCTCATTGTTCGGGAGGCACATAATGTCCAATAAAAAATATCCGCCGCCCTATTCCCTTCGGCTATCAGATGAAGAACGAAAACATTTAAAAGAGTTGGCAGACGGCAAACCATTAGCATCCTATATAAAAGCTATATTATTTGGTGAAAGCTCTCTTCCCAAATATAGAAAACGCGCAAAGCTAGAAGATGAACAGCTTTTAATCAAACTTTTGGCAGCTCTAGGAAAGTCAAGGATTGCCAGTAACATTAACCAGCTTGCCAAAGCTGCAAATTCTGGTTCCCTGCCCGTCAATCATGACATTATTAATGCATTGAATGAGGCGGTTGCCGCAATCAAATGGATGCGCGAAAGCCTTATTAAAGGCATTGGCCTTAAATCCCACGATGAGGATAAATAGATGATCCTCAAAGGATCACAACGAGGAGGAGCGCGGCAAATGGCGCTTCACCTTATGAACGAACATGAAAATGATCATGTCACCGTGCATGAAGTTTCTGGTTTTCTATCCGATAATATTATGGGCGCATTGAATGAGGTGTACGCCTATTCCA